>JBBIGR010000017.1:0-92984 GCA_037447435.1 Fibrobacteria bacterium | reverse complement strand
TGTTCCGGTTGAAAAAGGCAAGTTTTATACGTTATGAGTAAAGCGGTTTAAAAGGTTTTAAACGGTTTGTCGTAAGAACAAGCTTTATCGCAATGATAAATGCTTATTTGTCGGAGTTTTGAGCTGAAAAAATGGAGAAGCTGACAAAAAAGGAGTGCAAAGAGAAGATTGAGAGCTTTGGGTAATTTAATTAATAGGTTTCGGCTATGAATGTAATGCTTCAAGAACAGCTTTTGGATTACTTGCCGTTACTCTTAACAATGCAATTGCCGGTCCTTCAGGCTTCCGTCTTCCTTGTTCCCAATTTTGGATTGTATTTTCACTTACGCCGATCATATGGGCAAATTCGTTTTGCGATACATGCAGCTTTTCGCGAATAGCTTTAATATCCGGACTCGAATAAGAGAAAACTCGAGACGGTTTCATTTTGCCTTTTTTAATTTTCCCAGCTTCTTTGATACTGGCTAATAATTCGTTAAAGTTTTCTTTTTTCATAATAAATAATCCTTGATATAAGTACGCAAAACCGATAATTGTTTTGGCGTCAAATTTTCCTGTTCATTTTTCTGATAACATAGCAACATATAAATTGAATCTGCATGGTTCCAATAATAAATAATTCGAACACCTCCACTTTTTCCATGTCCCGGGACACTCCAACGAAGTTTTCGAAGTCCTCCGCCACTTACAACTATTGCTCCGGCATCTGGCCTGGAAATAAGATAATGCTGCAACATTTTATATTCATCATCAGGCAAAAGCTCGGTAATAGATTTTGTGAAAACAGAAGTTTCAATTATTTCCATACCGTCCTCAATATACGCCAATGGCGTATATAAGTCAAATTAAATTAATAATTTTTAATACTCAATATTTCTTGGTTCATATTGAATGAGACAAAGAGGGTGTTAATTAAATAATAATTGCGATTTAGGGATGGTATAAAAAATTCTACAACAAATAATTTAAGGAGCCCCATGCAGGGACTCCTTATCGTTTTTCATCGCTCTTTTTTCCTAACCATCATGCATTTTTTTCCGATGGTTTTACGGATTCCACGGATGATGTTTCTCCATTATCTTTAGAACGCGTTTTACGGCTATGCGCTTTCGACATTACATCCGAAATCACTTCATTGAGTTCGGATATGACACCGTTAAAACTTGGATCGATTTGAGACTGTGCATCTACATATTGAAGCAAACTGCAGATATGATATCCGACCTCCTTGCATTCGGCATGCGCATCGTTTGTTTGGACTATTTTTGCTTCGGCCTTTATTTTAGTCCGATAAATCCCTTCAAATTCCGTCTGAGCTTTTGTCAATGCATCGACAAGGTCGGCGATTCCAAGCCGGCCGATAGTTTCCAGGGCCGTAGGTTCCTTGAAATTATCCAGCAACGTGGTTATGGAACCGGTTTTCTTTGTCGAGGCAAGTTTGTCCAATCTGTTACCGGCTTTTTTGATTATGGTCAGGAGAAAATCCGCATCGGCTTTATTTTCCGGCCGGGCACCGATTTGCGAGGTCCCTTCCAGATAATTATATAAATCGAGGAAAGCCTCATTGCGCGCTTCCTCTTTTGCCGCAAGATCGTCTGTAAATAATCTGACCTTTTTTGCCTGTATCGCCTCTTCGACCCTGGACGCCGAATCCATCATTTTGCCGGACTGACTTGTAACAAACGCATCGTTTTGCACATTGGACAAAATTTGATTGAACCGTCCTGCGCAAGCCACGAATTCGCTTGGGACAAGTAACGAAGTCGAGAACTCCTTGATGAACTTATTCATACCTCCTCCCAATGGTTAAATGTTTTAAAAAACGTTATATTACTATGCAATTGCCGTACCATATTCCGTGAAAAATTGTTATAGGTTTGAAAACTCTTTTCAATTTGATAAAATTATCGGCAATGGGAAAAATTACTCCTATTATTGCAGTTTTAACGTATAGGAAATGAGAAATAATGATTTGTTAAGGCATTTTTTTACTGGGGATGAGAAAACACGTCATGATTTGGCCGTTTTCGGACCAAAAATCGTTAAAACGGTCGTCAAATGCCCATTTTTTTATCGAGGATGAGAAAAAGCGTCGTCGTTTTTACATTTTCACGGAAAAAATCGACAAAAGTGTCGTAAAAAGACCATTTTTTTTCAAAAAATCAAATAATCGGGACACAAAAGAATATTTTTGAATCGAAGAAGTAAAAATCGTTTGATAAAAAATGCATTTCGACAATCGAAAGTCCAATAAAAACGGATATCTCCCTCTCATTTTCATTTTGATACGCAAATTGTCAATTAATACAAGAGTGAAATAAAAACGGGTTTTGCAATATTAAAAAAAATATTCCGATTTTCGCGAATAAGGGAAGTATGGGGTAATTCAAAAATAGCTCATTTTTTAGTAACAAAAAATTGAACCGAAATGCATTTTATTCGTCTGCAACTTTTGCATATAATTGTGATTTTAGATACATAGGAACCGGAAATGAATCCAGAAGAAAAGCAGCGCGTGAACGACTACACGGAAACGTCGGCTTTTAAGGCCCTCTTATTATCGGAAGTGCATGAAGCTATTTTCAGCAGCGACAAAAACTACACGATTACGTATTGGAACAAGGCGGCGGAAAGGATATTCGGTTGGACAAAAGAAGAGGCTTTGGGTAAAAATTCCGGAGAATTGTTAAAACCCGAACTCGAACGCTCCTCGCGTGACCGGGAACGATCGAAACTTTGGGACACCGGCTATTGGGAAGGGGAAGTCCGGTATGTCCGGAAAGACGGCACCGGCTTTTATGCGGATGTCAATTCAACGGTTTTAAAGGACGCAAACGGGAAAGACATGGGCCAGGTCATTGTCGCACGCGATATAACGGAACATAAACGGGCCATGGAAGAATTGAAAAAATATGCGGATAAGCTTGCCGCAACCAACAAAGAACTTGAATCCTATTCCTATTCCATCTCACACGACTTGCGCGCTCCGTTGCGGGCAATGAAAGGCTTCAGCAAATTCCTTTTGGAAGACTATGCGGATAAACTTGACGAACAAGCAAAAGAATACATCGGGCGGATCGTATCGGGCAGCGATAAAATGAACGAGATTATCGACGATATGCTGAATTTGTCCACAATATCTCGGCAGGAAATTCAGACGCAGGAAATCGATCTCAGCGCCGTTTCGGAAACCGTTTTTAATACATTATGTCAAGATGATCCGGCGATCGAAATCGAGGCGATCATCGAACCGGAGGTAAAGATATGCGGCGACTTCGGGCTTATGAAAATCGCGATATCGAATCTCATCGGCAATGCATGGAAATATTCGAGTAAAACACCGGATGCGAAAATCGAATTCGGCGCCTTGGAAAAAGCGGGACAAAAAGTTTATTTTGTTCGCGATAACGGGGTCGGTTTCGATATGGCATTTGCGGACAAGCTTTTTGAGCCTTTCAGAAGATTCCACACGGAGAGCGAATTCCCCGGTACGGGTATAGGGTTGGCAATTGTAAAGCGGGTGATCGAGAAACACGGGGGAACCGTTTGGGCCGAAAGTGCGATTGGAAAAGGCGCGACATTTTATTTTACATGTAATTTGAAACCTAAAAATGAAAGATCGGGCGATGGCGAATAATCGTAACGCAATATTGATGGTGGACGACAGCACCGATGAACTTATTATCGTGAAACGCGCGATAAAGATATCCCGCCCCGATTGCGTTATCGATGCGGTAAAAGACGGCGCATCCGCATTGCTGTGGTTGCAAAATAATCCGCCGCCCGCGGTCATCCTTTTGGATTTTAAATTGCCCGGCATGGACGGTACCGACATTCTGCGAAGAATTCGGGCACATAAAGAAAATGAATTTACCCCGGTCTTAATGTTGACCTCGTCAAATCTGGATTCCGATATAATGGCCGCCTATGGCGCGGGTGCAAACGGATACGTTCATAAAACGTACGATATTACGCTGTTCGTCGAAAATATCAAAGCCGTCCTTCATTATTGGATCGATGTCAATTTAGTGCCGAATATACTCTCGCAATAAACGGACCTATTCCACGGCCCGGCCTGTTTCATATCCATCCGAAAACAATTGAAAAGAAAGCGTTTATGGGTTACAATTATACAACGGCAAGTTGGAAATAACGTGCCGGCTGTTTACAGGTTACAAAGATTTGTCGAATAGCAACCAAAAAGCAAAAGAGCGTATGCCTTCCGGTATAATCGTTGAAACCGTTTGGGAAAAGCAAAAGATACTGCTTCTGCAGATATTGTCTCTGCTTGGTGCGGCCACATTGATTTTTTTCGCAATACGGGCATTTTTATTTTGGGAAAATGGGATTGGGACAGTAGATTTGATTATCGGTATTTTAGTCCTGATCAATTTGTTTTGGTTTCAAAAAACAAAGAGGTTAAAGGGTGCAACTCGAATAATCCAACTCCTGTTGTTGGTCGTGGTTTCACTTGTTGGGGCCATGGAAAAATCGGCGCATTCCGGCATCATCTTTTGGTACTACACGGTGCCCTTGCTCGCGATCTTTTTGTCCGGAGAAAAGGAAGGTTTGATTTGGTCGGGCGTGACCATGCTTATTGCAACGGCAATGATGATGTTTTTTTATTTCTCCGATTCAGCAAACGAATATTCGACCGTGTTTATCATCCGTTTTTTGTTCACCTATGCGGTGATTACGGCAATGACCTATGTATTCGAATCGATACGGCGACAAACGCAGGAAAAGCTCGTGGTCATAGAAAATGAATTAATAAATAAAAACAGCGAGCTGAGCATGCTGCTATCTTCCATAAGCGACGTGGTTTTTTCCCTGACGACAGATGGCGAACTTATACGAATATTCAAGCCGTTTGAAGGAAGCGATTTCGTTGATTTGCCGGAAGAATTCATTGGAAAAAAATACGACGAAGTATTACCGAAGCAAATCGTCGACGGCCTCGATACGGGAATCGAGCGAATACAAAAATACGGGAAGCAGACCGAATTTACGTATTCCATTGCCGAAAGTCCGCAAAAAGCATGGTTTCTCGCAAAAATATCCATGATGAAAAACGCTTCGGGCGCTCCGTTCGGATATACCGTTGTCGCGAGAAATATTACAAAGCAAAAGCAGGACGAAGAAAAGAAAAAGGAACTTGAGGAAAGCCTGTTTCGTTCCGAACAAAATGCGGTGATGGGAAGAATTGCCGCAGGCATTGCCCATGAAATCAATAATCCCGCCGCAGCCATAACGAGCGATTTGCATACGATGCGGCATATCACGACAAGATTGCCCGAGCAAGACGGCCGAAACGATTTACAGGAGATCATAACAAGGGACATCCGCGCGATTTCGCGTATAACGAGCATCGTGAGCGCAGTTAAAGGCGCGCATAGACCGCAAAAATGGCATTTCATAGACATAAAAGAAGAAATCGAGATGCAATTGACGCTTTTGAGCAAGGAATATAAGAACAGAATTGAAATCGAAAAAATATACGGCGATATTCCGGCTATCGAAGTCTGCGGAAGCGAAGTCGGGCAAATTATTCTGAATGTGGTCAATAATGCTATCGATGCGATTCCCGACAAAGGCAAAATCACGATCAAAGCCGTTGATTGCGGAGAAAATATCGCCGTCAGCGTCAACGATACCGGAACGGGCATATCGTCCGCCGAATTGCCCCATATTTTCGAACCTTTTTATACGACAAAAGATATCGGAAAGGGGACGGGATTGGGTTTGACGATAAGCAGTTCTCTTGCAGCCAGACACGGGGGAAGGCTTTTTATGGATAAATCCGATGCCGGGCAGGGAACGACATTCGTTCTCGAACTTCCTAAAAAAAGGAGTGCCAGTGAAAAAATATGATGTTCTGATAGTTGACGATGAGGAAGTCGTCGCCTTTGCCATTCGCGATTCGTTGAAAGTCCTGGAGATTTATAACGGGGATGTGGCACTCAGCGGAAACGAAGCCTTGGAAAAGGTTTCGAAAAAATCGTACGATGCTTTTCTGGTCGATCAGATAATGCCCGGAATGCTCGGAACGGATTTTATTCGGAAATTGATCACGATCGTGAAAAATCCTCTCGTTTACATTATAACGGCCGAAGATGACGGCGTTGCCCTTTCCGCGGCCGAAACCGGCGGCATTCCTATACATCGATATATCCAGAAACCCTGGCAGCAAAGCGTGTTTACCGTTGATTTGAGAGAGGACCTTCGAGAGAGGGAACTCATGAAACAATTGTCCGAATCCATGGAGAAATTTTCACACGAACAAAAGGAAATTCAACTTGAATTATATGCTGCGCAGAAACAATTGGTTACTATGGAAAAGCACGAATCGTCTTTGGCAAGCGGTATTGCCGTCGCGCTGGCGGCCAATCATGAATTGAATAATATCAATGCCGGATTTTCGGCCTGTACCTATCAATTGGAAATGATGAGCGAAGATCCGAAATCCTCTTTGCAAGAGACGCAACTTCAAGTGTTAAGGAAAGTGCGGACCTCACAGGAAAAGTTGAGTAACCGGCTTAAAGAATATACGGAATTTTTAAATTCCCTGTTCGAAAAAAACAAGGCCCCGAAAAAATCGGTATTGCTCCGGGATATTATAGAGAAAAGCATGAACGATATCATGGGGGAAATTAACCTCGGCAGCATTATAGTCCACGATACGGTCCCGGCCGACATTTACGTGAAATGCCATCCGATGCAATTGCGGCATGCATTTTTTCAGATACTAAAAAACAGCATCGAAGCCATGCCAGCAGTCGGCACGTTGAACATAAACGCCCATTATTCCGATGAAACCGTGATACTGACAATCGCCGATACGGGGAAGGGCATACCCGAGAACAACATCGACCTGGTGTTTTTGCCTCTTTTTACAAAAACAAAAATTTACGGCGGCAAAGGCGGCACTATCGCCCATAAAATCCTGGTCGATAATCATAATGCAAAAATCAACATTGAAAGCTACACGATGGAAATGATTCAATCGGGGAAATTTCCCGGGAAAACTGCGGGTACGGCGGTAACCGTATTGCTTCCGCAATAGAGACGCATTGTTGAATAGAACGGAAACAGTAATGCAAAGTCCGGATCTCGAAACTAAATTGGCGGCGCTCGAATCGCTTCCGGCATTGCCTTTGGCTTTGCAACAAGTACAGAAAATAATACGCAATCCCAAAAGTTCCATGCAGCAAATAGCAACGGTGATCGCGGAAGATCCCGCTCTTGCATCAAAAACGATAAAGCTTGTCAATTCGGCATTTTACGGACTATCCAAACCGGTTTCCTCCATTACCCAGGCAATAACGATATTGGGTCTCAATGCGGTAAACCATCTGATGCTTGGGCTGACAATGGTTAAAATATTCGGAAACACAAAATCGCAAACCTTTGATCACGATGCGTTTTGGGAACACGCATTCGGCACGGCGCTTATTGCAAAATCGATAGCCGAATTTGTCCGGTATCCGGACCCGCAGGAATGTTTTGTGGGAGGTTTGTTGCATGATATGGGACGATTGGTACTCGAACAATTTCTGCACGATGATTTTGCAAAGGCCTTTGAAGAATCGGCTAAAAAAAATATACCGCTTTCGCACGCTGAAATAAACATGTTCGGTGCGGACCATGCCTATGCGGGCGGTTTTCTGGCAAAGAAATGGAAAATCCCGCCCGAATTAATTATCTCCATCCAATACCATCATTCCATTTCCGAAATTCCGCCCCAAATGGCGGCATATGCGTTGATAACTACCATAGTGTCCAAAGCGAATCAAATTTCCAATAAAGAAAAATTGGGCAGCGATTTCGAAAACAACCCCGAACCCGACGATCTATTTCAATTATTGCATATTCCTTCCGAAGAAATCTCAAAAATAGTTGTTCTGGCGAAATCCGAAATTTCATCTACCATAAAGCAATGGCGCAAATAAGTAATACGATTAAAAAAAGGAGGCCGCTTCGGCCTCCTTTTCGTTTACGGCCGTTTTCCGGCGATTTTATTTGAGCAAAGAGAGGACGCTTTGCGGAACGGAATTGGCCTGGGAAAGCATCGCGGTACCGGATTGCGTCAGGATCTGGTTCCTAGTGAATTTCGCGGTTTCCGATGCAAAATCCACGTCGCGAATGAGCGATTCCGCAGACTGCTGGTTCGTATTGGATACGTTCAGGTTATTGATGGCATGTTCGAGCCTGTTGATATAGGCTCCCATGTCCGAACGCATTCTGTTGACGCTGTCGATAGCGCCGTCGAGGCTGCTTATCGCGTTTACCGATGCAGATTGACTGGTAAGATGCTGCAATGTCGCGGATCCTACCGCACCGCCGATGCCGAGATCCGTCGCGCTTAAGGTCGCTATGCTGATCGTGATGCTGTCTATGCCGCTTCGCGAATTCGCATCGATCCATAACGTCGATTGCGTTGCGCCCGCATTCACGGCACCGAATCGGCCGCCGGTCGTAGAAAGCAATTGCTGTTTATTGTAATTGGTGACATTGGAAATCCGGTCTATTTCACTGTTGAGCGCCTGGAATTCCGATTCACTGTACGCCCGTTCCACCGAGGTAAAGGTGTCGTTGGACGTTTGAACGGCAAGTTCGCGCATGCGCTGCAATATCGACGATACTTCGTTGGCGGCGCCTTCGGCGATTGTCAGCGCGGCAATTCCGTCCTGGGCGTTTCTATTCGCCTGCGCGGTACCGTTAATCTGTGTACGAAGATTTTCCGACACACCGAGTCCGGCAGCATCATCGCTTGCCCTGTTGATGCGCAAACCGGTCGACAACTTTTCCAGCGAGCTGGACATCTCTTTACCGACAGTGTAAAGAGCCGACTGCGTGACCATTGCGGATATGTTATGATTGATACGCATAAAGAACCTCCTTGTTAGAATGATGGCATATGCGTTATAGACATCATTCGGTTATTTTGGCATCCTTGCCCGTGGCCTTTCCTCATATACAATATCGGCTTAAAATTTTTTTGATTTATTTTGCTTGAATTTTGCTTATAGAGAAGTTGGAAAAATGCCTTAATGCAGCGAAAAGATTGATTGGAGGCAACTTCGCTCAATCGCTCTGCTCTGTTTTTGAATTACTTAGCCGATATTATCGACGCACGACCGAGTTCCCGGACAATATGCCCGATAGTTTCATTTCGGACCTGCTCTCCTGAAAAAGGATCGGCAATCGTACACGTTCCGGACCAAACCATATGTTCTTGTTCGTTTGTCGACCAAACATCGATTTCATGACTGATGATTTTTGAGGTCTCAACATAACCCGGATGCATGACCGGAACATATCGGGTAGAAAATGTTTCACGCCACGGATTATACCGGGTAATGGGTTCCGAGGTAACATACGGCGCAACTTGGGTCGCCTGTGTTTGCGTCGGGAGCGGTGTGATGAAAATCAGACCGTTGTATCCGTTACGGCGAACCGCATCGGCAATCTGATTCGTATCGGGCGACACGCTGGGAAACAGCTGATAGGAAGACGTTGCCGCCACATTATGTCTTGATAATTCATAGCCGAACGCGTCTTCCCATAATCTCCGTTTGACTTGATTTTCATTGATTGAGATAACCATGACGCTTTTCATTGGTGCCTGTTTATACGAAGGATCTTGCCAAACATTGGACAATTGCACCGATGAACTGCATGCTAAAAAAAGAAGCGCGGCAGTGCCTATTGCTATTCCGATTTTTCTCCAAACTATAATGATTTTCGGTTTCATTTTTCCAATCTCCCTTCATTCGGTATAAACCGCAATATCCCAAACAAAAGTTTTTAGTCGCAATTCAAATCGTATTGTAATAATACGTTAAAAATTATCACCTTATTGCCTTTTTCTCATAAATTGACCGCGCATCGAGACCCACGGGTTATAACGTAATCTCGAAACGGAAGGGGAAGCGGAAGTGCTTACATGAAAGAAATCGAAATTGTCTTATGGGAAATAGAATCGGAATGAATTGACAGGCCAAGAATCGAGCTTGGCCTTTTTTACCATTACACCCGTTCCATGCCGATAAGATGAAGGAATTCGTTGCGGGTGGCGATTTCGCTTCTGAAACTGCCGAGCATTGCGGAAGTGACCATTTTCGAATTTTGTTTTGTGACGCCGCGCATCATCATGCACAAATGCTGCGCTTCGATGATTACGCCGACGCCTTCGGCTTTTATGGGTTCTATTAAGCAATCCGCGATTTGTTGCGTCAGGCGTTCCTGGACTTGCAATCGCCGTGCAAAACAATCGACAAGGCGTGCCAATTTGCTGACTCCGTACACCTTGTTTTGGGCAATATAACCGATATGACATTTGCCGAAAAAGGGGAGCATATGATGTTCGCACATGCTGTAAACTTCGATGTCCCTTACGATTATCATATGATTGCATTCTTCGGTGAAAATCGCTTTTTTAAGTATTGCGGAAGGGTTTTCTTTATAGCCCTGCATGAGATGTTCGAAGGATTTTTTTACCCGTTTCGGCGTGTCTTTTAAGCCTTCTCTTTCCGGGTCTTCGCCGATTGCCAGCAATATTTTTTTAACCGCATCTTCCATGACTTAAGCCTTTATTAATTGTACCAATAGGTGTTATACGTTTTTTGAATATTTATAATATATATTGTGATCTGTTGCCCATTTCGCAACAGTCATCGGACCACTATTTATCGCAGGGGAATATCATGGCACAATCGGCCCAAAAAATGTATCAAAAAGCGATGTATTTGTCCATTGCGCTCATCATTGTCGCATTCATAGCCACGTTTTTGTATAAAACGCCGCAAAAATTTTCTTCCGGAAAACAAATAAGGCTTGTGACGAGAAATTCCAATATTGCAATCCTCAATGAAGAACAAAAAGACCCGATCAAAAAGAAATTATCCGGATTTTGGTATTGTTCGAACGCGGTAGACGACGACATGCCGTGCCTGAACGTTTCGGACCGGATAGAATTAAAGCAGAACGGTATTTTCTGGCGCGTTTTGAAAGAGGTGATAGGATTGCCGAACCATGATTCCTTGCAGTTTACGCATATCATGACCGGTTACATGAATCCGTTTTCATATTCAAAAAAAAATCCCGACAGTCTGACGTTTGAAGTCCATATCATCGGGCAGGTCATGATTGCGGGAAAAGACACCTGCTTTGGGGAGAGCAAGGTCGATACCGTATGGGACGCTTTGGCAAACGGGTCCCAATTCTCTTTTGCTAAACGATCGTACAAGCTTTACGATACCGCCGGCAATGCGTTATTGTCCTTTTTTCCCGCTGGCGCAACCAAGTTGATTCAAAAAATCAACCTGAATCCCTGTTCGCCTTCTTTTTCAATGGAAAACTTCGCCAAATCCGCAATTGTTAACGGCCTGCGCGCGCAAACCGTGGAAAAATTGACTCCTGATACGGTCGCTTTTATCATGAAAAAATATTACGAGGGAATGTTTGCCAAGCCCCTTGCAAAATGGATATCGGTAAACACTCCGGGCACCATGTCGCTTGCGTTTACCGTGAATGCAAACGGCGCGGTCGAGAATGTCAAAGTCACGCATTCAAAACCGAGCAATTTGAAATTGAATAGGGAATTGGAAAATGAAATAAGCACCTGGGCTTTTCCAAAATCAAAAAGCTTGGCAACGCCCGTGCCGATAACGTTCGAATTTTCATTTTGAAACTTTAATACGCTTGGGGGGAATGGAAGAAAATGAACAAACTGGAACATCTTAAAAAAATAATAGGGGAATATAAATCCGCGGTTGTCGCCTTTTCCGGCGGCGTCGACAGTACGTATCTTGCATCGGTTTGCAAAGAGGTTTTGGGCGAAAACAAGGTCCTGCTTGTCACGGCGCAATCATCGACTTATCCGGAATCGGAAATAGCGGGTTCAAAAGAATCGGCAAAGGCTTTGGGTTTGCAACAGCTATTAATTGTTTCCGAAGAAATAGACATTCCCGGATTCAGCGACAATCCTCCGCATCGATGTTATTATTGCAAGAAAGAGCTTTTTTCCAAGATCGTATCCATTGCGAAGGAAAAGGGCTTTGAAACGGTTTTCGACGGAAGCAATGTCGACGATTTGAAGGATTATCGCCCTGGCCGTAAGGCGATAGAAGAATTGGCGATACGGTCACCCATGGTGGAGGCAAAATTGACTAAAGACGACATTAGGGCGTTTTCCAAAGATGCGCATTTACCCACGGCGCAAAAACCGTCGTTTGCCTGTTTGGCTTCGCGATTTCCTTACGGAGAAAAAATTACAAAAGACAAGCTCGACCGGGTCGGCAAAGCCGAACAGGTATTGAAGCTCATGGGCTTTAGCCAGTTTCGGGTGAGAAGCCATGGCGATATCGCGCGGCTGGAATTTATCGAATCGGAAATGGATAGGGCCTGGGCCGAGCGGCTCGTTATCGAAGATGCGTTAAAGCAAGGCGGATACGCGTATGTGGCAATTGATACAAGAGGGTATCGGACCGGCGCGATGAACGAGGTTTTAAGCGAAGAAGGGAAAAAGTCCCGGCCTTAAAATCCGTCATTGCAAATATGAGTAGAAAATATTTGTAAACAATGGCATTATTTTATAGCGGGCAAATGCCGAAGACCCACTGATAGTATGAAAGAAGATCGGTTCGCATGAACGTCAATGATCCGCAACAATACAGAAACTATGTCAAAGAAAATCTTGAGAAAATGACCAAGGCGTTTGCCGGTATTTCCTCGGGAGATTTTGCCGACAGGGTGGATCTTGATAAAATAGACCACGGCGATGAGTTTTATAATGCCTTATACGGTCTGGAGATGATGACCGCCGAAATCATCAAAGCCCGGTCCGAATTGAAAAAAACCGCTCAACTTCTCGAAAAACAAGTTTTAGAACGGACAAAAGAGCTGTCTTACGCGAACGAGCGGCTTGTCAGAGATATCGACGAGCGCAAAAGATCGGAAGAAATGTTTGCTGAACGCGAACATTTTTACATGGATGTTTTTAACAGCATTCAAGATCCCATAAGCATTCTCGACACAAGCTTATCCATCATCGGCACCAATCAGGCAATGGAGCAATGGTATAAGGAAAAACTGCCGATTGCGGGGAAAAAATGTTATTGGGTATACCATCATAAAGATTCCCCGTGTTTACAATGCCCCAGTTTGCAGACGATCAAAACGGGGAAAGCCGCATTCGAAGTGGTGCCCAAACGCGACGCGTTAGGGCAACAAATAGGATGGTCGGCATTGTATTCATATCCCTGGAAAGACGTCAATTCGGGAGAAATAAAAGGCGTTATCGAATATATAAAAGATATTTCGGAACTTCGAAACGCTCAGGATGCGCTTGCGGCTGAAAAAGAAATGTTGTCCGTAACCATGGCGAGCATCGGCGACGGAGTCGTATCGACCGATACGGCCGGAAAAATTCTATCCATAAATCCCATAGCGCTATCGTTTACAAAATACAAGCTTGAGGAAGCAGTCGGAAAACATATCGACGATGTCCTCGAATTTTCGCGCGAGGCGCGTGAAAAAGGCGCGGATACGAAACAGGGCATAGTCCGGTCCATGATCGAGAAATACGGCATCAAGCATATGGCGATACAATGTCGGCTTGCGGTCCCCAGCGGGCAAAATCGCGTGGTGGATTTGTTGTCGGTGGCTCCTATAAATCAGGCAAACGGCGAAGTCATCGGAATGGTTCTGGTATTCAGGGACATGACCGAGCGGCAAAAACTCGAATTGGAATTATACAAAGGAAAAAAGCTGGAATCCCTCGGCGTGCTTGCGGGGGGAATCGCGCATGATTTCAATAACATTCTCACGGGAATAATCACCAACCTGTTCATGGCAAAGCTGCGGACCAAAAACGATCAGGAAACTTTTCAATTGCTTTCGGAGGCCGAAAAGGCAGCGTTTCGTGCCAGTAAACTGGTAAAACAATTATTGACTTTCTCAAAAGGCGGAGCGCCGGTCAAGGAAGTTCTGGCTATCAGGCATATTATAGAAGATTCGGTCGGGTTTTGCCTGTCGGGCTCAAATGTCAATTACAAACTGGATATAGCGGAAAATCTCGAAACGGTCGAAGCCGACAGGGGCCAAATCGACCAGGTCATCAACAATTTGATCATTAATTCCGATCAGGCCATGCCGCAGGGCGGTACGATTTTCGTTACCGCGAAAAATGTCGCAGTCAACGTATCGGGCGACCCGTCGAGCGAGACCAATGCGATGCTTAAGCCCGGCCCGTACGTCAGAATAGATATCAAGGACGAGGGCGTCGGAATTCCCAAGGAAAATATCGAAAAGATATTCGATCCGTATTATACCACAAAACCGCACGGAAACGGTTCGGGGTTGACAATTGCATATTCGATTCTTAAAGCGCATAACGGCGGCATTTCGGTGGATTCCGAAGTGGGAAAAGGAACTACCGTATCGTTATATATTCCGATATCTTCGAAAAAAGAAACAAACGGCGAATCAAAAAAAGCCGATACCCGTCCGTCGGGTACCGGCGAAAAAATATTGATTATGGACGACGATGTCGCGATTCGAAGCGTGTTAAAACAATTGTTGAAATCTTCGGGCTACGATGTGTATTGCACCGCATCGGGGAAAGATACGATCGATGCGTATGCGCAGGCGAAAGAAAATGGCGATTGCTTTAAGGTCGTCGTTATGGACCTGACCATTCCCGGCGGAATGGGCGGCAAGGAAGCGGTCGCAAAGATTCTGGAAATCGATAAAAATGCCAAAGTGGTTGTTGCTTCCGGATATTCCAACGATCCCATCATGGCAAATTATTCTGAGTATGGATTTTGCGGCGTCATCGCCAAACCGTTCAATATCGACGAATTTCTTGCCGTGATTAAAAAGGCCGCATCAACCAAAACGGAATAATCCGCTACCAATTACAAGTAATGTTTGTCATAAAAAAATCAATCTCCATAGTTATTTGGCTTTCGATATCCCTCATTGCAGCGGTATCGCTATCGATAGTGACCGGATTGTACAATCCGTTTGAAAAAGTAAACGCTTTATGGATCGTCACGGCCACGGCTTGTTTTTATTCGATTTTTTACCGGTTTTATTCGTCTTTTCTCGCTGCCAAAGTTCTTGCGCTCGATAATAAGATGGAAACCCCGGCCGTTCGGCTAAAAGACGGGATCGATTTTGATCCTACGAACAAATGGGTATTGTTCGGCCATCATTTTGCGGCAATTGCCGGAGCAGGACCGCTTATCGGGCCCGTACTGGCCGCGCAATTCGGCTATTTGCCCGGCTTTTTATGGATTTTGATCGGATCGGTTTTTGCGGGCGCGGTTCATGATATGGTCATTCTCGCGGCATCGGTGCGACGAAACGGAAAATCGCTTGCGCAAATTGCTAAAGAAGAAGTGGGACCCGTATGCGGCGCGGCTTCTTCGATCGCGATACTTTTCATTATCATAGTGGCGCTGGCCGGATTGGGGCTCAATGTCGTCAATGCGCTTACGAACAGTCCGTGGGGAACATTTACCATTGTCATAACGATTCCGATCGCGCTTCTCATGGGATTTTATTTACGGACGTTTCGTCCCAATAAAATAGGGGAGGTCAGCGCCATCGGGGTGGTTTTGTTGATTGCCGCGGTTATTGCCGGACATTTCATACCGGGTTCTCAGCTTGAAAAAATATTCAGTCAGCCTCGAAACGTAATCATCATCGCATTGGTCGTTTACGGCTTTTTTGCATCGGTGTTGCCTGTCTGGATGCTTTTATGTCCCCGTGATTATTTGTCGACGTATATGAAAGTAGGGACCATACTGCTGCTGGCTGTCGGAATTTTCGTCATGCATCCGAACATCATAATGCCGCCCTGTACCAAATTCGTTTTCGGCGGCGGGCCGATCATACCGGGCCCGATTTTTCCGTTCATGTTCATTACCATTGCCTGCGGCGCGATATCCGGGTTTCACGCGCTAATTTCATCGGGCACGACGCCGAAAATGATAATGGCGGAAAAGGATATTCGCGTCATCGGATACGGCGCGATGTTGACCGAAGGTTTCGTGTCGATGATGGCGCTTATTGCGGCAACTATCCTTATTCCGGGCGATTACTTTGCAATTAATACAACGCTTTCAAAGGAAGCGTTATCGGCCTTGGGGTTTGCTCCCCAGTTCATTCAAAACTTTTCCTCGCTGGTCGGCGTCACTGTTTCAGGCAGGCCCGGCGGAGCCGTATCGCTTGCAGTCGGGATGGCGTATATATTTTCCAATTTACCGGGAATGAAGCAGCTGATGCCGTACTGGTATAATTTCGCGTTAATGTTTGAAGCATTGTTTATTCTGACGACTGTTGACGCGGGAACTCGCGTCGCACGGTTTTTATTGCAGGAAATGGGAGGGAAAATATATCCGCGGATGGGAAATATCCGTTGGATGCCCGGCATCGTGACGACAAGCGCGATTGTCGTTTTGTCGTGGGGCTATCTTATTTTTACCGGAAGCGTTTCGACGATTTGGCCCATGTTCGGTGTTACAAATCAATTGCTCTCTGCAATCGCGCTGGGAATAGGAACCACGGTTATTTTAAAAACAACCAAACCAAAGTATTCGCTCGTCACATTTATTCCCATGTTGTTTATGTTTGTAACGACATTGACCGCTTCTTTTCAACTTGTTGATATTTTTAGGCATAAAGCGTTGGCTGCAACCAATACATCAATCGGTTTTACCTACACGCTCGACGCGATCCTGGTGCTTATTATGGGGCTTTTAGCTGTTTGCACGCTGATTGATATGGTAATTAATTGGATAAAGTTTTTTAAAGAAAAGAAAATGCATTTTATTCCCGGTTAAAATCGTTAATTTTATAGTATTCTAAATCTTTCTTGTTGCCATTTATACGAGAAACAAGATATTTTTATACTCGTTGCATAAAATGATCATGCCTGAATCTTAACCAGGTAAAGGTATGATTTCAGAAGAGTTATTCGGAGTGTGGCCCAGCCTGGTAGGGCACTTGGTTCGGGACCAAGTGGTCGGAGGTTCAAATCCTCTCACTCCGATTTTCTTTTGTTTCCTTCCGTTAGTAGCATTCCCATTTTAATTCAGATCGGTGAAGCGCTATGACAGGTCCGGAGCAATTTGCTTCCTCTTTAGCCTCCGAAATCAGGGAGAAAACCCTTGATAACGGTCTTAAAATTATTTGTCTGAAAAAAGTCGGTGCCCCCATAGTTTCAGCACAGGTTTGGTATAAAACCGGAAGCGCTCATGAACACGACGGTATCAGGGGAATTTCCCATTTTTTCGAACATATGATGTTCAGAGGGTCAAAAAATTTCGGTCCGGAAGAGCATGCACGGAAAATTAACGATATCGGCGGTCACTATAACGCATTTACAGCCGAAGATGTCACCGCGTATCTCAATAGCGTTCCTCGCGATTATTTGGATATGGTACTGACGCTTGAAGCCGACCGGATGACGAACCTCGTTATCAATGAAGAGGTTTTAAATACCGAACGAAACGTGATTTTGGAAGAATTCCAAACGTATATGAACAACCCGATTTCAAAATCGTTTTTGGAATTTCGGAAAGAGTTTTTTGTCGATCATCCCTATACGTACAGCGCACTTGGCAAAATAGAAGACATAAAAAAAATATCGGTACAAGACTGCATGAACTATTACCGGACATGGTATGGCCCGGCAAACGCGGTTTTGGTTATCGTCGGCGATTTCGATGAATATCAATCCGTTTTCGATAAGGCGCAAAATGCATTCGGAAGCATTGCTTCGCCGCAAGACAGTGCGAAAAGCAAATCCGGATCCGTTGTATCGGAAAAGCCTTTTGTGCCGCCGCCTTCGACATGGATGAAACGGCTTGTCGATTTCGATGTGCCGATGTGCATAGTCGGATATCCGGCACCGTCGGCGTCCGACAAAGACGCAATGCCTCTTGAAATATTGCAAATGATAATGTCGCAAGGCGAATCGAGCAGGCTTCATAGGGACATTGTCAGGAACAAATCGCTTGCCGTTATGGCGGGTGGAATGAATCAATGTCTTCGTTTGGGCGGCATGACGTTGTTTTTTGCGGTTTTTACCCCGAATGTTCCGCAAAAAAAGGTCGAACAGGCCATCGTGGACCATGTGAACGAATTGGCAAACAACGGCATTTCGCAAAAGGAAATCGAAAAGGTCAAAAATGTCGTTTTGACAAACCGGATGTTCGAATTGTATTCGGCCGAACATATCTGTCAAAAATTGGGATATGCCGAAACGATAGAAGGCGATTATCATTTGTGGGTGCAGCGGTTGAAAGCGCTTGAAAATCTGGATATCGAAACATTGAAAGAAGCGGCGAAACGGTATTGGAGCGAATCGGTCCGCCATACGCTGTATTTAAAACCTAAAAAAGTAAATCCGCTTCTTTATGCCGTGGGAATATTCAGGAAATTATTTCCTCAAAAATAAAGGCTTGTTTTAACGAAACAGCTTATAGGAAAAAACAATGTTCGTTCAAAAAGAATATAAATTTCCACCGATAATCGAAGAAACTTTGAGCAATGGTCTTTCCATAATGCTGGTCGAAAACCATGAACAGCAGGGTTTGACGCTCGGCCTGCAACTTCCCTTTGGAGAATTTTGCGATCCTGCGGGTTTGGAGGGCTTAACCGAAATTACCATTGCAACGCTTTTAAAAGGCCCTAAAAAATACACTCCCGAAGAATTTTCCGAACGCTTTGAGCATATCGGTGCCGCATTGTTTTCGGAGTCCGGAGACGAACATTGCGTTATCGGATGCAAAATGCTTTCCCGATATGCGAGCGACGTTATTCCGCTTTTCTGGGAAATGATTGTCGATTCCGAGTTCCGGCAAAAAGAGCTCGTCCGTTTGAAACGCGAAATGATTACCGGTTTGCAAGCCGAAACTGCCGATCCGATGTCGATTGCCAACTGGCATTTTACCTCGCTTATTTGCGGACCTTCGCATCCGGCAGGCAGGGTTCATACGACAAAGTCGATTAAACGCATTACGCTGCAGCATGTTTTGGACCATTATAAATCGTTATTCTGTCCTAACGGTTGCGTGTTGGTAATAACCGGCGATTTTAATTCGATTCCGTTTCTCGAAACATTCAAGCCTGTCTTTTCATCTTGGAATTCGGTACGCTCAAAACAAGTGGTCATCGGCGAGCCGCTTAATCCGATAACGGAAAATAAAATCCGGTTATTGGATAAGCCCGACTTGTCCCAAGTGTCTTTCATTCTTGGGCATACAATAGCGGGAGAATTAGGATCGAGCAGGAACGAATTGGCTTTGGCCAATTATATAATCGGCGGCGGTAATTTTTCTTCACGCCTCATGGCGCATATCCGATCGAAAGAAGGTAAAACTTACGGAATTTCTTCGCAAATTTCATGTAACAGGAATTTCGGGGTATTTTCAATTGCTACCTCAACACAAAATTCGCAAGTCGAAAGCATGTTGGAAGCGATCATGACCGTTTATAAAAAAGCGTCTGTCGAAGGCGTCACCGAAGACGAACTGGCAAAGGCAAAACAGTTTGCAATCGGCAATATGGCGTTTCAACTTGAAGGAATCGTCAACATTGCCGATAAGCTTTTATGGCTACGGCAATTCGGCAGGACCATTTCTTACATAGAGCATTTCAACGAAATGATTTCCTCGATCACCTTAAATTCCGTTAATCAGGCGATTTCATCATATTTGTCATCATCGGGTTTTGCCGTTATCGCAGTGGGGAAAAAAGCCGAAGCGTTCGGAACGCTTTCAAAATACGGTACCGTCGAAGTGATGAATTTCCGATCCAATCCATTCTGATTTTCAATTCGTCGGACCATGTTTGTTGACATGATAGAATATTCATGACTACCGTTTTTTTGAGCCTCGGCACCAATAGCGGAAACCGGATATTTTTCATTAATGAAATGATAAAAAAATTATCCGCGGTTCTTGTGGGCCCCGTGTTGTCATCGACATTGATGGAAACAAAACCTCTGGGAATGAAAAATCAAAAACAATGGTTTTTAAACGTGATTATTCGGGCTCGCTATAAAGGTTCTCCGGCCCGGCTTTTGACGGAGTGCAATAGAATCGAAAATGAATTGGGGCGGAAACGGAAAACATACCCGTGCGCCCGAACGTCGGACATCGATATTCTTTTATTCGGGCATTCGATTGTTAAAAGCAAGAATCTCATCATTCCGCATCCGGCAATAAAAGAAAGACGGTTTTGTCTGCATGGACTCAATGAGCTTGCGCCGAATTGGAAATTTCCCGGAACGCGCGATAGAATTTTAGATATTTTAAAAAAAATGAAGGATGATATACTGCAGCAGGAAATTATTTTTTTGTGACGTCACAATCCTTTAAAGGTCAAGTTCGATGAACGCACCAAAATTAAATCTTCCCCGTCATATCAAAACAATGAGCATAGAAGGCGTACTCGGCGTCGGGAAAACGTCTTTGTGCCGGATACTGAGCCAACGGGTGGATGCTCGTCTGGTCTGTGAAGAAGGGGAGGAAAACCCTTTCCTGCCGAAATTTTACAAAAACAGGAAGGCCTATGCCTTTCAAACGCAATTATGGTTTTTATTGAGCCGGTACCGGCAGCTTACCGAGGCGTTCACGCAGCTCGATTTGTTTCACGAAGTCAGCATATTCGATTACATATTTGCAAAAGATAAAATATTCGCGTCGATAAATTTGGATGAAAACGAAATGTCTCTGTATAATCATATGGTTTCCATCCTCGAAGAGCGGATCCCCATGCCCGATTACGTCGTGTATTTGCAGGCATCGACCGATACGCTGATTAAAAGAATAGAAAAACGCGGCCGACCGTTCGAATTCGGCGTCGAACGCGACTATATAGACCAGCTCAACCAGGCGTACAATCATTTTTTCTTTCATTATATCGATACGCCCCTTTTGATCATCAATACCAACGATGTTGATTTTGTTGAAAATCACGATGACAGGGAAGAGCTGATTAACGAGATTTGCAAGGCATTGCCGGGGAGTAATTTCTATAGCCCATTGGATTCGAAAACGAAAAACCTCCTCAACGAGCGCAAAGCATCCAAGGATTAATAGTTTCCTATGAAAATACTGACGACGATCAAAGAAATGACCGCGGAATCCTCTGCGGCGCACGCTGCAGGTAAAACGGTCGCCCTGGTGCCCACCATGGGTGCTCTTCATGCAGGACATCTGTCGCTTATCGATTTGGCGAAACAGCATGCAGATATTGTGGTCGTGAGCGTTTTTGTCAATCCGACGCAATTCGGACCGCAGGAGGATTTCAACAAATACCCCAGACCGTTTGAAGCCGACTGCGCATTGGCGATGAAACAGGGTTGCGATATCGTTTTCGCGCCGTCGAAACAGGAAATGTATCCTCGGGAATATTTTACTTATGTTACGGTCGATACATTGTCGGATCGTTTATGCGGTGCCTTCAGGCCGGGGCATTTTAAAGGCGTTTCGACCGTTGTTCTCAAATTTTTCAATATCGTTGCGCCTGATTATGCCGTATTCGGGTTAAAAGATATCATGCAATGTATCGTCATTAAACGAATGGCCGATGACTTGAACCTGCCCGTCGAACTGGTTTTTGCCCCAACGATTCGCGAATCGGACGGTCTTGCTATGAGTTCGCGGAACGTCTACTTGACAATTCCGGAAAGAACGGCAGCGCCCGGCATCCGCAAGGCGCTTCAAAAAGCCGCCGCTCTTTTCGAAGAAGGTGAAAAACGGGTATCGGTCTTGACTAAATCGATTACCGATGCTTTTGAAAAAGAACCTCTGTTTGCTATGGAATATGTTGAAATAGTGGATACCCTTCAGGCCAAGGGGCTTGAAATTATCGAATCAAAAGCAATTGTCGCCATAGCGGTAAGAACGAAAGAATCGAAAACGCGTCTTATTGATAATATTGTTTTAGGAGGATCATTGTGAAACAACGCCAGGAAGTCCCCATAATTTTCAATATGTTTCCTCGCTATTTCAAATCGATAGACGATTGGCCGGGAATCGTTCCGCATGTCGCCAAAATGGGATTTAATTGGATTTTTGTCAATCCGTTTCATGAAACCGGATTTTCGGGCAGCCTGTATGCAATTAAAAACTATTACCAATTAAACCCGCTTTTTCTTAAAAAAGGTCAGGACACGTCCGATTTTCGTCCGTTAAAAAAAATGATTGCGACCTGCAACGACGCTTCCATAAATTTCATGATGGATTTAGTGATAAATCATACGGCATTCGATTCGACATTGGTAAAAACGAATCCTTTTTGGTACAAATACGACGAACAAGGTCGATTGGTAAGTCCGCATGCCATAGATCCGGCCAATGCCGACAATGTAACCGTTTGGGGAGATTTGGCGGAAATTGACAATCACGACAGCAAAGACAAAAAAACGTTATGGGAATATTGGGACAAGCTGATCAAGTTTTTTCAGGAAATGGGAGTGTTGGGTTTTCGATGCGATGCCGCGTACCAGGTCCCCGTCGAATTATGGCAATTCCTCATTGCAAAGGCAAAGAAACGGTATCCCAGAACCGTTTTTCTTGCCGAGACCCTCGGCTGCACCATGGAACAGATTGCC
Organism: Fibrobacteria bacterium; assembly: GCA_037447435.1. Taxonomy (GTDB): domain Bacteria; phylum Fibrobacterota; class Chitinivibrionia; order Chitinivibrionales; family FEN-1185; genus FEN-1185. The sequence goes on along the minus strand of JBBIGR010000017.1, from coordinate 70,351 downwards.
GAACTTTCGGGATCCGGGTTCGACTATTTCTTCAATTCTTCCAAATACTGGGAATTCGACAAACCGTGGTGCGTAGAACAGCATGAAGCGAATAAATCGATTGCTCCGTCGATCAGTTTCCCGGAATCCCACGATACTACGCGATTGGCAAGCGAAAAGCCGGGAACCTTGGAAAATCAAAAAATGAGATACGCTTTTGCGGCATTATTTTCCGCCGGCCTGCTCATGCCTACGGGATACGAATACGGCGCAAAAACGAGAATCGACGTTGTCAACGGCACGCCCAAAGACGTTGACAAACCTGTTTGGGACCTGTCGGCATGGATAAAGACCATGAATGAATTTAAAAAGACAAATCCCGTTTTATGTGAAGAGGGAACCTGGAAAGTTCTGACTCCTTATGAGGAAAAGATACTGTTTTTGCTGAAAAAATCGGATTCGCTATCCGATTCGATTTTACTCTGTGTAAATAAGGATGCTGAAACCGATAGTATTCTTTCCGCAGATAGTTATCCTGCAGAGTATGCTGCATATAAATCAATGGTCAGAATATGCAGGGATTCTTTTAAAAAGGAAGCGAAAAGAGACGATTTGGTTTTACATCCAAATGAGCTTATAGTATTTGTGTGACCGCATCAATCATTCTTTGATGATAATACTGCCGAATGGAATTGACACTAAGGTAAATAAGGTGTCATTTTCCATTTTTTCCAGAATCACCTTGCTATAGGATATATCCCCGGAGATTTTTTTCCCAAACGGGACAATTTGACCTTGAGACCACAGTTTTAAATACAAGGCCCACCGTTTGGCATCGTACGTCGAGGCCATTTTCCTCCCATGTTTCCATGAGGCTTCGGGCATTGCGTTATTCTGCACACCTTTGCCGATTGCGAAAAAACAGCCGCTCGCAGAATCAAAGGATATTCGTAATAAATTCGAAATATCCCCCGCATTTTGAGGGTGCAAATAGACCTGGTTCCGGCATTTTAAAAGGATCGGGAATAAAGAATCGCAATGAAGGGAATCGGCAATAATCCGGGAGCCGCCCGAATTGTATTGCGGCAATTGGATAGTCGAAGACATTTGCACGGGCAAAGCATTGAAATGAGGCAACGACGGTTGTTTTCGACAACTTGTTCCTTCAAGTATGCAAAATATGCTCATGATGATTGCGGCATGACCGAGTTTCATGGTATTTTCCTATATCTTTTATTTCCGTCGTATAGAAATATAATTTCACTCAAAACTTTTTAATCAATAACTCTCTATTTCTTAAGGAATTTTTAATACAATGCCTTCAAAGATAAAAGCTTTGTTTTTAGACCGGGACGGAATCATCAATGAAGACAGAAAATATCCCTATCGCCCTCAGGACATCGTTTTTATACCGGCCGTGTTTAACGTATGCAAAGCGGCCTTGGAAAAAGGGTATATTCTGGTCGTCACGACGAACCAGGCGGGAATTGCAAAAGGATATTATACCGAAAAGGACGTACAAGAACTGCATGTGTGGATGACGGCGAAATTCAGGGAAAAAGGAATAGAAATAACCAAATTTTATTATTGTCCTTTTCACAAAGACGGGGTAGTGGAGCGATATAAAAAGGATTCCGATTTAAGAAAACCCAAACCGGGAATGTATTTTGAAGCTGCCCGGGAATTGAATATCGATTTGTCATCTTCGATCATGGTGGGCGACAAACAATCCGATAGGATAGAATTGCCCGGTTTGAAATGTTATATTATCAAAAGCCAATATTCGCCGGACAATTTTGATTTCGAATCATTAGACCAGGTAATCACTATTTTGTAATATACGGTTAACTTTACGAGGGAGATACTGTGGAAAAATCCAAGGAAGTAAAAATCGAAAAGCCGACGCAAGAAAATCAATTGAAACGATTTTTCTCAAAAAGTATTGTCCTGGTTTCCGCATTAGCGGTACTCGTCGTTATCGTGTTTACTCCGTTTATTTTTTCGGATCAAATGCTTTTCGGTTCGGATACGGTCAACGGTATAGACTCCAGAGTGTTTTTGAAAAATTCCATTGAACAATATCATCAGTTTCCCCTGTGGTTTAATTCCCGTCTTGGCGGAATGCCCTCGATAGATGCCATGTTCGGCGACGCAATGTATGTTCCGACATTACTCATTAATGCGATGATGCCGATGTCCAGAGCTTTGGGGATGAGATTGGTTTTGCATGTGTTTCTTGCGGGATTGTTCTTTTTTCTACTACTTCGCAAAGGGTTTAAAACGTCTCCGCTTGTGGCGTTCATCGGGGCAGCGCTTTATATGCTTAATCCCGAATTTTTCTCTCACGTATATCCGGGGCATGACGGTAAAATGTTTGTCATTGCCTGGCTTCCGTTTGTTTTTTGGCGTTTGAAGTCCCTTATGGACTTGCCTAATTTTTTCAACGCGTCCTTATTGGGTTTAGGAATTGCGATAACGTTGTTTTCTTCGCAAATTCAAATGGCTTATTTCATGTTGTGGGGTTTGTTTCTCTATTGGGTTGTACACTGCATCTTAGTGTGGATCAAAAACAAGAAAGTATTTCCCATTTTTAAGCTCTCAACTTTTTTTGGCATTGCAATTATTTTGGGAATCGGTCTGGCATTGATTCAATTGTTGCCGTCATTTCTATTTGTCAGAGACGCATTTTCCGTTCGAGGCGTAGATAAGGGTTTTGAATATGCGGCATCCTGGTCGCTTCATTGGCCCGAGGCATTTTCACTTTGGGTACCCGAATTCGGCAATTTCCTCGATTACTATTGGGGGGACAATCCGTTCAAATTAAATACCGAATATGCAGGAGCCATCGCATTATTGTTTTCGGTTCTGGCGATTATTCTTAAAAGAAAACCTTGGCGTTTTTTCTGGGGCGGGCTTTCTTTGTTCGCACTTTTCTATGCCCTTGGTGCTCATACGCCGGTGTTTCATATCGCGTATTATCTTATTCCCGGAGTAAAAAAATTCCGTGCATGCAGTATGCTGATGTTTTGGTTTTCCTTTTCTACGATACTTCTTGCGAGCCTTTTTCTTAAAGATGTTTTCAATGACATCTTTGCGGCCTTTTCCGCAGAACGGAAAAAGAAATGGATCAGAGGACTTACTATTGGTATAGCCGCCATTACGGCAATGACATTGCTTTTTTCAATAAAGGCATTTGTGATTGCGATAATGCAGCCTTTGTCAACGACCATGATCGAGGAACAGAAGTTCAGGATATTTGATGCCAATTTTTCAAAGAATTTTGTGCCGTATTTATGGGTATGGTGGGTTTTTGCCGCATCATCACTCGGATTGCTTATCGGAGTGATTTCCGGGAAAATTGGAAAAATCGCTTTTATTTGCGCCGTAGCTGCAATAGGGCTCATCGATGTTCTTCGAATCGATTCTCAATTTATAAAGACAGTGGATCCGCGACAATATTTTTACACGGAGCAGGGAATTTCCGATATTCAAACGGAAATGAACATCGAGCCATTCCGCTGTTTTTCATTGCCGGGCACTTTTTCCGGACAAAATGCCGAAGGAATACACGGTTTGGAAGGCATTGATGGTTTCCATGATAACGAATTACGCTGGTATCGTGAATTCAGGGGCGATCAACAGGATAGAAACTTCTTTACAAATTTATTGGGATTTCAATCTGACGGCAGACCGTATTTGAAACCTGAAAATTTAAGGCAGGGAAATGCGTTCTTAAATTTATCCAATGTCCGATATTATCTGTTCCGGCAAGGGTCCGAATTGATTAAAATTCCCAATGACGGGGCTTTGGGAAGAATATCGTTTGCCAAGAATTACATAGTGCTCGACAGCAATCAAATCATTGCGGGGCTTCGCGAAGGCAAATACGATTATCATAACACGGTTGCTCTTTTGAATGAGCCTTTAAAAAAACCCGATATATCGTCTGTCGATACATTGATAAGGCCGATGACCTATACATGGAAAAGATATACTCCCAATTATCGAAAGGTCACGGTGACGGTTCCCAGTGACGGCTTTTTAAGGATATCGGAAATGTATTATCCCGGCTGGGTCATTAAAATCGATAACGTGCCGGCGAAAGTATACCGGGCCGATGGAACATGGATGGCGGTAAACATCGCTAAGGGCGGACATGTCGTTGAAATGATACCGCATTCATTGTATTTGAAAAAGGCAGCGATATTTTCTTTTCCTCTTATGATTGGATTAGGTATTTATTGGTTGATTGTCGGCTTATTGAAATTGAAAAAAAAGAAAAATTGATGAAATAAAAAGTATGAAATTAAAAGAGCAGGTTCCCCAAAAAAACCTGCTCTTTTAATTTCATAACCGGAAGTTCTTTGTAAACAAAACCGCTCATTGTTTATTTAAGACGCTATAATAGAAATCTTCCTGGATTTTTGCAATTCTTTCAAGAGTGAACTGCTTTGCCCACACATAACCGTTTTTGCCCAGTTCATTACGCAATTCGGAATTGGAAAGCAATTTCGTCATCGACTCGGCGAGTTGATTAATGTTTTCCGGTTCTACTAAAAGACCGGTTTTATTTTCCTGAATCGCATCCGTAAGACCGTGAATCCTTGTGCCTAAGGTAGCTTTCGAGCTGGCAGCTGCCTCAATTGCAGCAATATTCCATCCTTCAAATCGTGAGGGCATGCAAACAAAGGAGGCGTTTTGGAAAAGCTGTTTCTTTTCATCGTCAGTCGCGTTCAGAATCAATCGAATACGGTTTTTATACGGGGAATCCTGTATCCGTTTCCTAAGCCATAGCACATCTTTTTCTTTGCCTCTTCCCGCAATGACTAAAGTGTGTTTTGGGAAAGCCGGACAACATAATTCAAAAGCAGGAATCAGAATATCGATTCCCTTCATATGAATATCGATTCGACCGAAACAAAGAATGAAATTATCATCTGCGTTATTTTGCGAAAGCATTTCGGTATCAAAAGAAACGTAACCCGCCGTGGCAGAAACGGTCGGGCGTTTTTTTCGAATCGCTTCGGCCATTGAATCCGTCAAAGTGATGAAGTTTTTGGCAAAAGCAAGTACAAGCTTTTCGGCCAGATAAGGAATTATTCCCATAAGGCCGTATTTTTTAAAGACTTCGGTCCCGGTAATATGGAAAAACAAAATTATCGTTTTCTTGTTTTTAAATAAAAAGGTGAAGACCGGAGAATAAATTGAATAGGGTATAGAGTATATATCGGCTTTGGAAAACAGCGAATGAATTGATGCAAACAAGGAAAAAGACAATCTGCTTACGGCATAATTCGTCTTGAATCCCAAATGTTTGTGAGTGAAATTAGGTTTTGAAATGTCGATTGCATTGTTGAAATTGCCCGAATAAAAATTCACCGTATGTTTTTGTGAAAGGAGGTTGTGAATTTCGTATTCTCTGAATGCTCCTCCGCCTCCGCATTGTGGATTGCGTATGTCGTCATAACAATAGACATTTATTTTCATGAAAAAGTTCCATGGCTAAAAATTATGTTTTTATCGAATGTGAAAGAGCGCTTTTAATTGTGGAATTATCCTTTTCCGAACCGAATAAAAGCGGTATCCCGCCGACAAGTTTTAAAGATATTGAGAAAAACCCCAGTACGATGTAGATGCCGAGTTGCTCTTTGTTAAGGCCGACATGGCCGAACATAAGTGCCAATAAACCTTCTCGAATGCCGATGCCGTTCGGGGTCAGCGGCAAGGAAATGCAAAGGATTTCGATCATCGGCAAATAAACAAGGCATTCAAACAGCAGAAATTTCCCCGAAATCCCAAAAATAACCAGGCATCCGCCAACGGTGATGAACAGCTGCATAAGTAATGTAACGACAAATACAACAAAAACGGTCCCGCCTTTACCCCGATAATTATAGACACCTTGACGAATTTGATCGAGAAGCGTGAAAAATCTTTTCGGCAAAATCCGCTGAGTGAAATTTCTGAATGGGGAAGTGAATTTTTTCGAAAACGACAATAAAGAAATTAGAATGAGGATGCAAAACGTTATGATTATTGACTTGAAGAAACTATCCGGCAATCCGCTTCTGTCGATATTGAATAAGCCGTATATCGACATGAACGCGAGGGTTAATAGTCCTAAAACCCTCGATACCCAAGTGGAAGCCCAACTTAAAGAGGAAATCGTGTCCTTTGATAAAAGTGCCGCTCTAACCACATCCTGAGCAGCCGATGTCGGTAAAACTATAGAGTAGTACAGTCCGATAAAATGTGCTTTTAATGCTTTTGATAAAGATAATGCGTGATCAAAAGGATGTATGAGCATCCACCAGCGAATGCCTTGCAAAAGCATGCTGCCGAGAATGCAAATCACCAACAAAGGGATGGTCCACCATCGAATCGTGGCAACCGCACGACCCATTTGAGACCAGTTAATGGTTGAGAAAATCCAAATGACAGGAACGATTGAAATGATTAATCTGAGGATTTTTAAAAATGTTTTTTTAATAATGATCGGCCTTTAACAAAAAAATAGTAGATGTTTTGCACGAATCGCCTGATTTCAAAATACTCCTTTTAAAGCAATGTTTTCAATTCATTTAAAATATGCGGCGACTCTTTCACCAGCGAGCTAAATATATATTTATAATCAATTTCTAAGGGGAAAAATGGCGTATTCAAATTATTATAAAGTTCGCAAAGTAAGCCGGTTGGGACAGTGGCTAAACACTTATTTTGCCGATTTTGTTGCAAAAGAGGCATTGCGCTATACAGAAGATAATGATCCCGTTATTGAGATAGGCCCTGGCGAAGGCCGGGTTGCCGATAAACTCAAATCCGTTCGCGCATATACCGCCTATGAGGCCAGTCCGGCTTTGGCTGCTGAATTGCGAAAACATGATATCGTAGTTCGCGAATCGTATGTCCCGCCGCTCTTGGAATCCGATAATTCCCAAATGGCGGTCGTGGCCACGCATGTTTTGGAACATATGCCCGACCACATGCATGCATGCGGTTTTTTCTCTGAAGTTCAGAGAGTGTTACTGCCGGGCGGAATTTTTCTTGTAATAGCGCCGGATTTTAACGATATGAAAAAACTTTTTTATGACGCAGATTATTCTCATGGGTATCCGATAACCGCCAATAGACTTTCCCAACTTGCGAAAGATTCGGGGTTGAATATCATTCGTAAGCGGTTTATTTACGGATCTCTACCGGTTTTTCCGGGACTGATTTTTAATTTGTTAAATAAAGCGTTGTTTTTCTTGTTACGGTTCTACAAAGAAAATTTCGTATTTGAATACAAGGGGATTTTTAAATTGGAGTATTTATTTTCAAGAGCGGTATACATGGTTTTTCAAAAGCCGGAAAAACGCTCTTAATCTATTAAATGGATTTTATCAAGGCTACAATTCTATGTCGAACAATCCTGAAATTACAAAGGAATATTACGATACCGACTATTATCAAAAGCATGTCGCCCGATTAAAACACGGCAACAGGTTTACGAGGATAAAGCTTAAAAGGGTATTTTCTCTGTTACAACCGCGCCAAGCAGACGCTGTGGTCGATTTGGGATCGGGTGTCGGGACCATTATGACAGCATTATCAAAAGCCGGCGTAAATATTACCGGCATCGATTATTCAAAACATTCGTTGGCAATAGCAAAAGAAAATTTCAAACAAGAATTTCCTCAGAAACAGTTTAAAGGGATTTGTTGCGACAGCAGAAACATCGGATTAAAGGAAGCGTCGTTCGATGGGGTTGCAGCTGTTGATTTCACCGAACATCTTGATGACCAATTTCTCCTGCCTACGGTCTCGGAAGTGTTCAGGATTTTAAAAAGGGGCGGCAAGTTTATCATCTATACGCCGAATTATTCCCATTTGTTCGAAAAATTGAAAAAACACAATATCATTCTTAAAGAAGATAAATCGCATATCGGGCTTCGTTCGATGAAAGAGTATCTTGCTCTCTTGCAAAAGTGCGGTTTTACAATTAAGGAAGCCTATTTCGAACCAACCCACATTCCCGTTTTTAACATATTGGAGAAACTGCTCATTTTTATCCCCGGCATCGGAAATTTGGCAAAAAGAAGAATTTGTATTTGCGCAGTGAAATAAGGATTACGAATGGACGACAAACTGCGTTATGTTACCAAACGGAAAATCGGCAGCGGCGGGATGGCTGTCGTGTATCTGGCGCATGACAAAATCCTCGGTCGCGAAATTGCGATGAAAGTGTTGCATCCGCATCTTGCTGAAAGTGAAAAAGCAAGAAAAAGATTTGAAAATGAAGCGTCGGCAATTGCGGCATTATCCCATGAAAACATAGTAAAAATATTTGATTTTGGAATTACCGATGAAAAATGTTTTCTGGTTATGGAATATTTAAGCGGCAACACTTTGCTTGAATTTATCAGAAAATTTGCTCCAATCCCTAATCTTGTTATTCTCTCAATTTGCCATCAATTGTTTTCGGGCTTGAAAGAAGCACATGGCAAGGGAATATGTCATAGAGACATTAAACCTTCCAATTTGATGATTGATAATAATGGTTATTTAAAGATAATGGATTTTGGGATAGCGCATCTTATGGGTAACGACTCGATGACCATGACGGGTTCATTTATGGGTTCGCCGAATTTCATGTCGCCCGAACAGGTTGCCGGAAAAAGAGTAACGGAAAAAACCGATGTTTTTTCCGCCGGTCTTGTTGCCTATATGTGCGCGACCGGGGAACCTGCATTTGCCGGAGAAACCATCAACCATGTGTTCCATGCCATAGAATCGTGTCAACCGGCCCCCGTTTTTATGAAGAACCAAAAGATATTACCGGATTTGTCGAATATTATTGATAGGTGTTTAAAAAAAGATCCTCAAGATCGTCCTTCTGCAGCAGAGTGTTGTTCTATCATGGAAAGTTTCCGGATTTCCGAAAAAATGACCGTTTCCAGGAACCGGATAACCGGATTGATTGAAAACAGTACTCAATATAAAATTCTGGAAGATGAAGAATTGTTTAATCATTTCCACGGAAAAGCCAAGGAAAGTTTTAAAAGAAAAAATAAGGCTATTGCAATAAAAGAATTGTCAATCGCATCGTGTTTTGGGACTGTCAGCGAGTTTGAAAAAAAAATATTGTATAAAGCCGGCAAGGGCAATAAGAACAAACGGTTGTTTTTTTTAGGAACGTGCTTCCTTTTTTGTGCGATAGCGAGCTTGTTGTTTTTCAGGTCGCATACGAAGCGCTTTGACAATCATAATACTGCATTGGTCAACAACGGTATCCTAAAGCACGGTGATTCGACAAGAATTGAATCCGTGAATGTCCCGCAAAAAACGATACCGGTGCAAAACGAAAGAATCAATCCTGGCGACAAATTCCATGTAAAAAGCGAGATCGTTCGATCAAATGCCGCTGCGCCGGTCTTTGTTGATAAAAACAACGACAACGCAATACTTACAAGTGTGGATTCTACAAAAATGAAAAAAAACGGTAATGCGATTGTATATATTAAAACAAATCCGCCATGGACAAAAATTTCTGTCGACGGAATTTTTGTCGGAGAATATCCGACAATTTCTTTTGCGATTGTTTCCGTAGGCAACCATACCGTTTCGATTCAAAAGGATGGTTTTCAAAAAGTCGAATTTTCTATAGATTGCAATACAAATGATACAATCGAGAAACGGATACAATTATCTCCCAACCCTTGATTGTTAAATTCCCCGGGTTATCGATTAAAATGTATGAAACGTTTTGACAAATTACTATTTATAATACTCCTTTTCGGAATGAACACCTATGCTGCAGAGCAATTTTCTTTCTCTAAAATCGATAATCATTTTAAATGGGGAGAATATGACAGCATTATTCAAATTTTAGAGCCTTTGGTAAAAAACCATGCTTTGACGGTTGCGGATAAAGAAAATTCCTTTTATTTCAAGATCCTTGGCGTTGCGTATTCGGCAAAAGGCAGAATTTCGGAAGCAAGAATAATTTTTTCCAATGCATTGGTTTTGGATTCATCGGTCACGATAGATTCTCAATATATTTCCAAAACAATTCAGGATGTTTTTTACTCTGCAAAAGAGGAGTATAAAAAGAATCTGATTGAAAAAATGAGGCAGGATTCATTATTAAAACAAAAAGACATTGCCATAATGACTTCGAAATTAAATTTGAAAAAAGAAAAACAGACAATTTCACAAACGTATTTTTTAGCAGCTTCGGGTGTCTGCGTTCTAACGGGGATTGTTACCGGAATAGAAGGCTTTTTTGAATACAAAAAGTCAAAGGAAAGTTTTACGGAATTTACCAACGCCGCTTCCAATGGAAATTTGCAAGAATACAACAGTTTGAAAACACAAGTAAATGACGAAGATACCTATACGACTATTTACATCGCAGCATCGGCATTATCGATAATCGGAGGATCTTTGTTGTTTTATAAATATGAAAAAACCTTTTTAAACCAAAAGAAAATCAGCCTTCAAATAACCGGTTTTCCGGAAATTACTTTTGTATATGAATTTTAAATTTACAGTTTATTTTATATGCGCGCCTATTCTTCTGGGTGCCGGGTTTTTAAGCTGTTATCATAATACAAACATACCTCTCAACAACAATACTCCTGCAATTGTCGCAGCCAATTCCGTATTAAACAAATCGATTTATTACCCCGATAGCTTAATAGATTCAATTTCCATATCAGACCTTAACGACAGCATCGTTTCGGTTTCAAACGCATGGATAGGAACGAGTAGGCTTGTTGAAAAAACGTTGGGGACCAAAACGGTTCTGTTGTTTTATCCCGGTTGTCAATTTGGCGATTTCTCGGGCCGGTTCGACGTCGTGGATCAGCAAGGCGGAAAATGCCCGATCGAATATGATTTTAAGAAAAAATATATCGAAACGTTCGATTTGTTCCCAATAAACGGCTGGAAATTTTATAGCATTCTTGACACAGGATCCGTAATAAAAAGAAGTTTTATCAGCACCGCAGATGCGACCTTGCAATTTATTTTTCAGGCGGATGTTTCGACGGCCGCTGCCTGTAAAACAGGTATTCGAAGCAATTTTACCGTGAAAGGGGATTTTACCTGCAGCATAGAATTCTCCCTTCTCGAATTTTTTAAAAATGGATATGAATGCGGGTTTTTCGTTTCAACGACCGACGATACCGGCAAATGGGCAGGAGACGTCGCGGGCATATATTTGTCCGCAATAAATGCGAGCACTGAAATAAAATGCAAAAGTATAAATGGGCAAGTTTCGAGCACGGTTCGTGACTATTTTTCAGGCGTTTTATGGCTTTCAAAAACCGATTCGACAATGCATTTTATATATTCTTCAATGGGAAATACCGATCAAGACACTCTTAACAAGTTGAATTTTCCGGTTAATAACAATCTCTTTTTCCACTTACGCATGATTGTTGATAACAGGCAGGAAACAAGATCGTGCGCATGGAATAATTTTACAATTCATAAAGGGACGCTGGTATTTTAATCATGTATAAACTTATACGGTATTGCGAAAACAGGGAAGAAGAAATTATCATACGGTCGCAGGCGTTCTTGCTTGGAGCGGAACCTGGTAACGATATCATCGTCGATGAACAGAATGTGCCGGATATCGCGGTTCGCCTAAACGTTAATAAAGCGGATTGTACCGTAGAAAATCTCCTGAATTCATCTATGGTTAAGTTGAACGGTTTAAAATTTAAAAAGGCCCAAATTCTTCCCGGAGATTGCGTGTCGATCGGTTCGAGCAATTTTAAATTAGCACAAGTAAAATCCGGTTCGTTTTCCGTCGAGCAGCCCGACGAATCCGGCAAAATGCTTCAGAATCTTTCTTTTTTTTCCGATTCATTGTATTGTGAGCGTGATGTAAAAACGCTGCTGAAAAAGACTATGGAAATTTTTATTGCCACTATTGGCGGCACGCATGCGTTTATTTTTACATTGGATTCCGATGGAAATCCCAAGGTTTTTGTTTCATCCTCTAGCGACGATCCCAATGAACAATTCAGTGACACGATAGTTCAATCGGTGATAAAAACAGGAAAAGGCATTTGCATTCCTAACGCATTGTCCGATCCGGCGTTTTCACTTTCAAAAAGCGTATCAGACCTAAAACTATCATCGGTTATTTGCTGCCCAATACGAGCTGCAAAGAAAGAAATCGGAATTGCCTATCTCGGATCAACAAACACTTCTTTTTCATATTCCGAAAAAGACCTGCAACATTTGCAGCTTTTTTCATTAATAGCGGGGCTGCTTGTCGGTCATGTCGATCTAATAGAAAGCCAAGATGCCAGTATACAAAAACTTTTAAGTTTCTCAAAAACCAATGGGATTATCGGCCAATCTCCTGCAATGAAGGAAATTTTCAAGTTGATGAATTTTGCTTCCGAATCCGACATTTCAGTTTTGCTTGAAGGTGAAACCGGAACCGGTAAAGACGTCATTGCGAAGGGAATTCATGACAATTGCCGTCGCTCTGCCGGCAATTACGTTGTCGTCAATTGCAGTTCTCTGCAAGGGAATCTTTTGGAGTCGGAATTGTTCGGACATAAAAAGGGAGCATTTACAGGTGCAACAAATGACCATCTGGGGCTTTTTGAGACCGCAGATGGAGGAACAATTTTCCTCGACGAAATTGGTGAAATGCCTTTGGAAACGCAAGCCAAATTGTTACGAACGTTGGAATCCGGCGTAATCAGACCGGTAGGATCTTCCCATGAAAAGGATGTGGATGTTCGCGTCATTTGCGCAACAAATAAAAAACTAACCGATATGGTTAAAAAAGGAGCGTTCCGACAGGATCTTTTTTATCGATTAAATCAATTCACGATCCATATTCCTTCTCTTCGAGAACGTCAGGATGACTCCGTGATGCTGGCATATTTTTTTCTGGAAAAATATAAGCGCGAATATCCGGCAAAAGGGGTAATCGATTTTTCGGAAGATACATTGCGGTTCATTAGGCACTATGAATGGCCTGGCAATGTTCGGGAATTATCAAATGCCGTCCATAAAGCGGTCGTCACATCGACGAATGTATTAGCCGATATATCCGACCATTATCGCAACCAGGACATAAATGTTGAATTCGATCTCAATAAAGCCACTAATGCGTTTCAAAGAGATTTTATATCAAAAGCACTTCTCCATTGCCAAGGGAATAAAGAAAAAACTGCGCAGCTTTTGGGTATGAGCCGGAGCACGATGTTTCGATATTTGGCATCGCTGGAAATTAATTGATCGTCTCAATTTTGACACGCTCAATCCCGACATTGATATTATCCTAAAAAAACATTTGGCGGAATTTGATAATTATAAAGGAATCAAATTCAAATTTTACCTGGTATGAATGTTGCGCTATTTTTCATAAGAAAAAAATGGAGGTTACATGCCTATAATAAAACTTGCTATATTGTCTGTCTTTTTGCTGGTTCAAAATTCGCTTTGCGGGCAGGATTTATTAGCAAGTTGGTCCTTTGATTCCAGTACGGGAACAAATTTTAATGACGGCACGGGACATGGATATACGATTGTTTCTACCAATTTGGGGCTCACAGATGGCGTAAAAGGGAAGGCATTAAATTGTATAGGAACTTCCTATAAACCGGTTGTGCTAAATTCTTTAAATAATTTCAGTGCACCGCAATTTTCCATTGAGGCATGGATTTATTCGTACATCGATTTGGTTAACCCTGGTTCTTTTTTAAATTATAAAACCATTATCAGTTACCAAACATGGGCATCGGGCTTGGCCGAAGGATATAGTCTTGAAATTACGGATCAAGGCGTGATTCAAGCAACTTTATCGCAGGCTATTAACCCCGGATCCTGGATCGGATGTTATTCCGATTCCATAATTAAACCGCGAACGTGGTACCATGTTGTTTTTACGTATGACGGTAATACTATGTGCGTATATCTTAATAATCGGTTAGCTGGCAAACAAGCATATGCGGGCGGCTATATTCCACCGCATCAAAATGCCTATATAGGGGTTCAGGTTGGAACCGATAATAGTCTGAGAAATTGGTTTAACGGCAAAATCGACGAAATGAAAATTTATAATTATGCATTATCAACAACCGAAATTGCAAAATCTTATAATAGCGTTACCGTAAGTTCGACTCCGCAATTTAAAATCAATCTTGGTATGAAACAAGCGTATGGTAATCCCGGCGACACGATTGAAATGCCGATATATTTAACAAATTTCGAAGACTATAAAATCAGTTCATGTCAATTTGCCCTTCATTTCGACACATCGATAGTCAAGTTGGTGAGCGTTTCAAAAGACAGCGGTATTGCAAAAAACTGGAGCGTAATTGCCAATGCCGATAAAATTGACCCTGTACCGGTTGCAATGGGAGGTTTGGCGACATCTATCGCCTATGGTGAAGGTGAATTAATTCGCGGAACCTTCGTAATAAATAAAAATGCGATTCAAGGGAAATCTTCGACAATCGATTTACAGGATATCAGCATTGACGAAAATAAATTTATCACGCCAACGTCGGTATCGGGAAAAATCAATGTGTTGAAACCAACGGTTTTGTTCGGCGACGTTACGGGAAACGGGGAGGTGACATCCCTCGACGCTGCGCGGATTCTTGAATTTATTGTCGGTAAGGTTGTTTTGCCCGATACGCAATGTTGTTCGAATTTTACCAAAACAGTCGCGGATGTTACAGGGGATGGAACGATTTCAAGCTATGACGCCGCATTAATATTTCAATATAGTGTCGGAATGTTTACAAATTTTCCGATACAAAATAAAACAATACAGAAAAAACTCTCGACAAAAGCAATTACCGATTCCGTGGCTCAATTAACGCTTTCCAGTCCATTTAATATTGGTACGGATATTTACCAATACACATTACATGCAAAAAATATACAAGGCTTCATTGCCGGACAATTCGTTTTACAATGCAATCCGTCGGTCATTGCGACGATTAAGGACATTTCTCCGAAGATCCGTAATGCCAATTTGCGTGCGCAATACGATAATTCGCAACAGTGCTATAGTGCTGCTTTAACAACTAATGATCAAATCGACAGCACCGACCTCGATTTATTTGTCGTCACGGTGCAACAAAAACCGGGAATCATTGAATCCGGAATGTCGATTAAAAACGCTCTTGTCAACGAAGGAAAAATCCCGGCAACATTTGTCTCGATTCCGGTAAAAAGCAATCGGTCATTGCAGATGCCGTCAACATCTCCCCAGATTGAAGTTTTCAAAAGTCAAATAGTTCTTCGAAATTTCCCCAAAAAATCCGTAACCGTTCAGCTGTATGATATATTGGGGAGATTAATTTTTAAAAATGACTTTTCGAACAGCCCGATTCTCATTCTTGATAAAAAACTTTTTAAAACCGGGTTGTATTTATTCAAAATCACCAGTGGAAATGATACCCATACGGCTAAAATTCCAATAACAGGGCGATAGCCTCTCCGTTCGCACTGTGGGCGAGTCATCGGAAAAGGGTGGCTTGCCTTTTTCATTTTTTTAATTGCTCGTAACTAAAAACCCAAAATAGAGCAATAAGCAATATAAGGGTAGCGTTTTTTTATTATCCTTTCCTTGAAATTTACATAAAAATCTGCTATTTTTACAGACTCGATTTATAGTTATTTGCCGATAAATTCCGTTTCATCATTCAAAAGGAGCTTTTACTGTGGCTAAACTTGTTGGAAAAGCAGTTATTGCGCAGGGCGGAGGACCGACTGCGGTTATCAATCAAAGCCTTGTCGGTGCCGTTCTTCAGGCGAGAAAATATACCTGCATCGAAAACATTTACGGTGCGATGCACGGGGTGAGCGGTATTGTGAAAGAAGATTTTTTAGATCTCACGCAAGCGACAACGCATAACCTCGAAAAAGTTGCAGTATCGCCGTCTTCGGCAATGTTTTCCACACGAGACAAGCCCGATGCAGAATATTGCGCAAAAATATTCAAGGTTCTTAAGGCACACGATGTCCGCTATTTTTATTACATCGGCGGCAATGATTCGGCCGACACTTGCAGAATCGTCAACGACAATGCGAAACAGGCAGGATATGAACTTCGCGTTGTTCATATTCCAAAAACAATCGATAACGACCTTCGCACAACAGACCATTGTCCCGGCTTTGGTTCCGCAGGACGCTTTGTAAGCCTTGCTTTTGCGGGCCTTAACCTCGACAATCGCAGCCTTCCCGGCGTTTATATTGCCGTTATCATGGGACGCAATGCAGGTTGGCTTACAGCTTCTTCGATTTTTGCCAAAAAATTTCCGGATGACGGTCCGCATTGCATTTACCTTCCGGAAAAACCGTTTGATTCCGATAAATTCCTTGCCGATGTTGACAAAAACTATAAAAAATACGGGCGTTGCATCATTGCGGCATCCGAAGGTATTACCGACAAAGACGGCACTCCGATTATTGCTTCTTTGTCGAAGAATGCGGAAAAAGACGCTCACGGCAACGTGCAGCTCTCCGGAACCGGCGCTCTCGGCGACGCACTTTCCGGTCTTGTCAAAGACAAACTCAAAATCAAACGCGTTCGCTGCGACACATTCGGATATCTGCAGCGTAGTTTCCTCGGCTGCGTATCTGAAATTGACGCACAGGAAGCTCGCGAAGTCGGCGAAAAAGCCGTCCAATTCTCGGTTTGGGCGGATGTCGGCGGCAGCGTGGCGATACGCAGAACCGGCGATTATTCGGTCGAGTATTTCCTTACGCCGCTCGAAACCGTTGCCAAAGATACAAAGCATATGCCGGATGAATTCATCGATGTCGCAAATTCAACGGTCACCGATGCGTTTAAAAACTATGCTCGTCCTCTAATCGGAACAATGCCCGATTACGACCGTATTTCCGCTCCAGTGGTAAGCAAACTTTTGGCGTAAACCAACTCTTTTGTTTCCGCATACCTTGCGGTATTATAAGCCCGGAACATTCTTTGTTTCGGGCTTAATTTTTAAAATCTGTAACAGAGCAGCATGTATTTTAAAAAATCATAATCTACCTCTCCGAAAAAAAAGAAAGCTCACGGTAATGGCACTCGGGATAGAACAGAAAAAAGGCGATGCGCTCAAACTTGACGGACGATTGACCGTTTACGCGATCATCGATGTCGATACTGCCGATTTAATGGCCATGAAACATCCTATTGCGTCAATGGTTCACAACGGCCTTTTGGTAGCCCAAGGCAATTATAAGGAACAGAACAACCTTAAGGATTTTTTAAAATCCGAGATGGGTATCTCACTTGAAGAGGGGCTGGAGGAATTTCTTGACAAATTGGGTGGTCTCGAATCCGCATTGGATCCCGACAAACTCAAAGAAAAAATGGAAAACATCGACGAACTTGAGGATTTCATCCCAACCCCGGCAAAAATCGTTTCGTTTGCATCGGTCGATGACATAATGTCGCAAAACGGAGACGTGTTTTTCGCAGGCTATTTTAAAAACGTCGGCAATGCGATTTTAAGCGTCAACTCGCTCCCGATTTTATATCAGGCACGGTTTCGTGAACAGGAAATCGAAAAAGTCCGCATCGAAATCGAATCTCTTATTTCGCAAATCGAGAGAAACGAACCTCCTAAAAAGCCGTTTTATTCTCCGGAAATGCACATCGAAGAAAAAATCATGAAAGATTTTATCCCGAACATGCTGTATTGCCGGAAGGAAAAAAAGGTTTTTTCCGCAGCAGAAAAATTATTTCGGGATTTTTTGCATGGCTATCGTTTTAAAGAAGATGTGGATGCAATTGTTTCGATAATTGCCGATGAACAGGAGCTTACGTCAAAGCATTTTAAATTACTGGAATTGTACGCGAAAAAAATCCGGCAAGTCAACGATGAAAATTTCGAGGAAGTCGAAAAGCTTCAAAAGGAAATAAGCATATTAAAACAATCGTGAATATCCGAGATTAATGGCTGTCATGCACCAAAACAAATTTAATCGTCTTTTGCAATCCGCTACCATTTTCCTGTTTCTTGCTTTTCAAACATTTGCTTTCGACATATTCAATGCGTCTCCGCAGGGTGCGATTAACGATTTTTCCAACGTATTATCTTCGGGTACGAAACAAACGCTTGGATCGGTTTCAACGATGCTTTCAAATAAAACAGGGGTTTCTTTAGTATTGGTGACAATACCAACGCTTGATGGAAACGATATCAATGATTTTGCAACTCGACTTTTTGAAAAATGGGGAATAGGGAAAAAAGGTGTCGACGAAGGACTTTTGGTTTTGATTGCAACGCAAGACAGACAAATACGGATAGAAACGGGATACGGTTCCGAAGGATACGTGCCCGACATCCTTGCCAGTCGCATCATTCGGGAAAATGGGCCTTTACTTACGCAACAAAATTGGGACAAAGGATCGGAAGCGATCATGCTTGCGTTGGCAAGCTTGGCCGCAAAAGCGCATAATACTTCATTGGCCGAAATATCCAGCAATACCTATTCGGATTATCGTGTGCAAGTACAAGGCAGGCCTAAAAAAATCAATGCATTTGGTTTGCTTTTTGCCGGTGTTATCTTATTATTTTTACTTTCAACCAGGGGTGGGCGCTCGCTTTTGTTTTTTATGCTTCTTTCCTCTATTTCATCCGGCCGGTCAAGCGGTAAGGGATTCGGCGGCGGATTCGGCGGCGGCGGGTTTTCCGGTTTTGGCGGCGGAATGAGCGGCGGCGGCGGTGCCTCTGGAAGGTTTTAAGGAGAATTTGTGGGAATAATTCGAAATCCCAACGACATAGTCGATACATATGTTACCGATTACAAAAACGCATTCGGCGACAATTTGTCAAGTGTCATCATGTACGGCAGTGCGGTATCCCATGAATACAAGCCCGGCATTTCCGACATCAATACGATAATCGTTTTACAAAAAGATCAAATTGCAGAATTGTCAAAAGGTTTATCGATTGCAGCATACTGGGCAAAGAAGAATGTCGTTACGCCGTTTTTTATGACAAGGGAATATATAAATTCATCTCTTGATACGTATCCGATCGAATTTATTGATATGCGTTCCAATTACAAAGTATTATTCGGCGATGATGTTTTCAGCAGGCTTGATATACAAAAAGAACATGTCCGGCTGCAATGCGAACGTGAATTAAAGGGCATAGCCCTGCATTTCCGCCGTGAATATATACGGACCAATGATAATAAAAAAATACTGGGAAACTTGCTGGTATCGTCGCTTAAAACATTATTACCCGTATTTAAAGCATTATTGGTACTTAACGATCGGGCTATTCCAAAGCTTAAATGCGATATCATCATAGCGGTCGAAGAATTATATAACCTTGGGATTTCCGTTTTTACTGAATTATGCGTACCGCATACGAAAATCGGCACCAAACGATCGCTAAACGAGATCATCGGTCAATTTGCCTTAACTATAGATGCACTTATTAAAACGGTCGATTCTGAAACAAATAAAAAGGAAGCATAATGAAAACAACAACAAAACTATTGATCGGTCTGGCTGTCGTTATTGTCATAGGTTTACTGGTTTGGTCATGGTTTTCTTCGACATATAATAAATTCGTCAGGCTCGACGAAACAGTAAATTCCGCTTGGGCCCAAGTTGAAAATCAATTGCAAAGAAGGCTCGACCTTATTCCGAATCTTGTCAATACCGTTAAAGGGTATGCGACTCATGAGGAGAAAGTCTTGACCGAAGTCACCGAGGCTCGCGCTCGTGTCGGCTCCGCCCAAACGATACCCGACAAAATAAACGCAAATAAAGATCTGACATCTGCGCTCGGACGATTGCTGGTGGTCACCGAACAATATCCCAATCTTAAAGCGAATGAAAATTTCAGGGATCTTATGGCTCAACTCGAAGGCACGGAAAACAGGATCTCGACCGAAAGAAGACGATACAACGAAGTTGTACAAATGTATAATACGGCAATTCGCGGGCTTGTTGAACAAATTGTTGCAAAGCAAATGAACTTGACCAGAAAACCGTTTTTTGAAGCAGACAAAGCGGCGCAAAAAGCGCCTGAAGTAAAGTTCTGAGTCGGAAATTCTTGATTTTAGTCTTAGAATAAGTTTTTTTGTAATTCTTGGTTAGAATACCTTTTTCAATACGGAAATACAATGTTGTTGGGAAAAAATAAATTTTCTAAGGAAATTCAAGACGATTTGTATTTGATGGCACGCATCGTTGAACATACACCTGAAGATATTTTAATCACGAAAACAGACGGTACGATTTTATATGCCAACGGGTTTACGGAAAAAGACCTTAAGTACGGACGCGATTCCTTGTCCGGCACCCATGTCGAATCCATCATTTCCGAGTCGGGTCAGGGAATAGGCTGGCCTGAAATCCGAGATACTTTGCTTCGTGATAAAAACTGCGACGTTAAAACGGTAATCATATGTAAAGGCGGTAATGAGATACTTTGTTCGTTGCATGCCTTTTTAATAGAAGATACCGTTAAAAATGAAACGGTTTTTGCTCTTGAATTCAAAGACATCACTGAAGAGGTCAAATCCGCCGATCAAATTGAAAAGAAAAACCTTGAACTAGCCAAAATCAATTCCGAGCTCATTCGTTCAAACGCAGAACTGCGTCGGGTGAGCGAGTTAAAGTCGAATTTTCTCAGCATCGCTTCCCATGAACTGAAAACGCCGCTCACTTCCATTAAAGGGTATTCAGACATAATTATCGACACAATGAAAGAAAAATTGGACGGCGGTATCTACAGAATGATCGAGAGCATCAACCGAGCGGCAGACCGCCTGCATCGTGTAGTCAATAACATCCTCGATGTGACCCGCATAGAACAAAAAAGACTTCGCCTTAAGCCGGAACTCATGGATTTGGGTACAGTTGCCAGAGAATGTATCGACGAATTATCGCAATTTTCCGCAAAACGCAACATTCGAGTAGAGTGTATATTGGCCGATAATTTACCGAAATTTCGCGGCGATACGATGCGTATGCAGCAGTTGTTCACCAACCTCTGTTCAAATTCCTTGAAATTCTCACCCGACGATTCGCTTATTGAGGTCCGCATCGAATTATACAATAAGTCGGAATTTCACATCATTGTCAAAGACCAGGGTATCGGCATAGATAAAAGCGAACAAAAGAAAATCTTCGATCCCTTTTACGAAGTGGGAAATGCAACCAGGCACAGTACCGATTTTTCAAAGTTCATGGGCGGCGGCACGGGACTCGGTCTTTCTATAGTTAAAGGAATAGTAGAGCGTCACGGCGGCAGGATTTGGGTCGAAAGTGAAGGACCGTCCGATAAAAATAAATTTCCGGGTAGTCAATTTCATGTCGTAATGCCCATTGAGGCTAAAATCGAATGGGACGATGATGAGACGAAAACCATCCGTATTTCTGAAATCCAGGAAGAAAAGATACGGGAACAGCATCAATCCGCAGACAATGTCGATAAAAAGCCCTCTATTTTATTCATAGACAGCGATAGGGAAGCAATAGAAATTTCCCGAATGGTACTTGAAAATATTTTCGAGGTTCTTGTCGCTGAAAGCGGAGAAGCGGGATTGGCCATGGCGTTCGAGCATATGCCTTCTGTAATCCTGGTCGATTCGTATTTGTCGGGAATCGACGGGTATAGAGTATGCCGCATTCTACGCTCTCAGGAGGAAACAAAAAGCATTCCGATTGCTTTTTTCTCGGCAGGATCGCAAAGCAGCGAAATCCAAAAATGCTTTGCTTCGGGGGCCGGCGATTTTATCGTAAAACCGTTTTCAGGTAAAGAACTTGTGGATAAAATCTGGCGATTGCTTATGAAGAAAAAAGAACAGTTGAATTACAAATAAAGAACAAAAGATCGGGACCAAAATAAAAAAGGAACAGTTCGCTGTTCCTTTTTTATTTTGGGTCTGTTACTTAAAGCAATTACTTGGTCTGGCGCTCTATTGTTTCCCGGTCGACATTTTCACGAAGAGCGTCGGCAAACGAACGGTCGAGCTTAATAGGGTCGGCATTCGGATTGTCGGCATCGATAATGTAAACAGGTGTCGGATTGTCAAGATACCCGATAACTTCGGCGTCATCGAACACGAAGGTTTTGCTTTTGCCTGTTGTCGCTACAAGGCGTTTTTCAACCCAACCGACGGTACCGTCGCCTTTTTGAACTTTAAAAGCCTGTTTCCCGTTTTCCAATATGAGGAGACGGTCGTTCGTTCCGACGGTCGATTGAGGCTTTTCATACAGTTCGCGAATTTCGTTTTTGTAAATACCAACGTCCTCTTTTGTGGGAGTAACGAATTTCTGCGGATTCTTTTCCCCAAAAGCGAGCGTCGCCACCAATGAGATAAAAACCAATGATAGTAATTTTAACCGCATAACAATCTCCTTTTTTACCTGATTCAAAAACAACTTTCATTAATAATTATAATTCATTTAAGAAGTGAAAGCAACAATAATACCTCAAAAAAAGCCTTCACCTCCTTCGTATTAATTTATAATATAAATGCAAAATCCATATCGCGCGCTGCTTTTAATTCATCCAATCTGCTGACCGGTGCATTTGCCGGGGCTTCATGAAAATTATCCGGCGAGACCTTTGCCTCATCTGCAAGCGTTTTCATTGCAACTATAAATGAATCAAGGGTTTCTTTGCTTTCCGTTTCGGTAGGCTCGATCATCATTGCCTCTTTAACGATAAGCGGAAAATAAACGGTTGGAGGATGAAATCCCATATCAATAAGCTTTTTAGCAATGTCCAAAGCATTAACATGATTTTCCATTTGTTTTTTTGCCGTGATAACGCATTCATGCATACATGTTTTTAAATAAGGAACATGAAAATGATCTTTTAAAGAATGCATGACATAATTAGCATTTAATACCGCATTTTCGCTCACTTTAGTCAGTCCTTTTGCGCCCAACATTAAAATGTACGCATAGGCCTTAAGACAAACACTGAAATTGCCGTAAAAGGGAGCAATATAACCAATCGATTTTGGAAAATCATAATCAAGCGAATAGGTGTTGTCCGGTCTTTTTGAAACTCGCGAAATCGGGAGAAATTCAACCAGATGTTTTTTTACGCCGACAGGGCCCGCACCCGGTCCGCCGCCGCCATGCGGTGTGGCAAAAGTTTTGTGCAAATTAATATGCATAACGTCGAAATTAGCATCGCCAGGTCTGAATTTACCAAGTATTGCATTTAAATTCGCGCCATCATAATACAAGAGGGCATCATGTTTATGGGCGCAATCGGCGATTTTGCCTATTTGGGCATTAAAAATACCGAGAGTATTCGGATTTGTCATCATGATTGCCGCAGTTTGCGGACCGATCATGGATTCAAGCGTAGCAACGTCGATCGTTCCCGTTTCCGGATTTGTAGGAACCGGTTTTACCGTATAACCCGCAAGGCAAGCACTTGACGGATTCGTCCCATGGGCTTCGTCGGGGATAAGCACTTCGGTTTTATTATTGCCTTTGTTCCTGTGATATGCGGCAATAAGCATCATACCCGTCAATTCACCGTGTGCGCCTGCCATAGGCTGCAAGGTAAATGCGTCCATTCCGGATATTTCACAAAGCAATTGTTCCAATTCGTATATTACCGCCAATGCGCCTTGCGTAAGCATTCCGCCTCTACGCAATTGCGGAAGGAGCGGATGCAATGAGGAAAATCCGTCGAGCTTGGCAATTTCCTCGCAAATTTTCGGGTTATATTTCATAGTGCAGGAACCAAGCGGATAAAAATTAGTGTCAACGCCGAAATTACGACGTGAAAGCTCTGTAAAATGTCTGACCACATCCAACTCGGACAATTCACATAAATCAGCTTCTTTCCCGCGGGAATATTCCGATGGAATCGATGCCTGTAGCGGCACATCGTTTTTTGGCAATGTCACGCCGCGTCTTCCTGGAATTGATTTTTTAAAAATGATTTCCATAATTTTCCTATATAGTTATTCGTATAGTCGCGAAAATTAAATAGTAGGTTCAGTGCTTTTTATAAAATATTTACTATCAAATATTTACGTTATTGCAGATTCAAGTGCTTCGCAAAACGATCCTATTTCATATTTGGTTCGTTTTTCTGTTACGGCAACGAGTAAATAATTATCCATTCCCGGATAATATCTTCCGAGAGGAAAACCCGGGGCAAAACCGCGTTCTATCATTTTGCCCACAACTTCCGCCGCATCAATCGGCAATTGGACGGTAAATTCATTAAAAGTCGGACTCGAATCCATAACCTTGACATTCGGAATACGGCTTATTCTTTCCTTTGCATAGTGGGCTTTGTTCAGACACAGCGAAGCGACTTCCCGCAATCCCTGTCTGCCCAAAACACTCAAATACGCATGGGCTCTGAGAGCGCATAACGCTTCGTTGGAACAAATATTCGAGGTTGCTTTTTCCCTGCGTATATGTTGCTCTCTCGCTTGTAATGTCAGAACAAAACCTTGCCGATTTTTCGTGTCGACAGTGCGTCCGACAATTCGGCCGGGCATTTTTCTTACCAGGTTCTTTGTTGTAGCCATAAAACCGAGATATGGACCGCCGAAAGAAAGCGGTAATCCTAATGACTGGCCTTCGCCGGTTACGATATCAACGCCGATCTCACCGGGTGATTTTAATAATGCCATTGCAATGGGATATACGGATTGAATCACCAGAATACCCAACGAATGACATTTTGCAATAATATCGGTGTGATTATCGATCACGCCGAAGAAATTGGGGTTTTGAATGATGACCGCAGCCGTTTTATCGCTTAGAGAAGAAATGATTTTTTCTCTGTCGCTTTTACCGTGCAATACCGGAATTTCTTCAAAATCTATTGATAAATTTTCGGTATAGCAATAAAGCATCTTCCGATAAATGGGGTTCACGCCGCCGTCGACAATGATTTTGGGGCGCTCGGTAGTCCTGATTGCCATTTGACAGGCTTCAAATAAAGCGGTTCCGCCGTCATATAATGAGGCATTTGACACTTCCATGCCGGTCAACCGGCAAATGTCTGATTGGTATTCGTAAATAGCCTGTAAAGTGCCCTGCGATAATTCCGGCTGATATGGCGTATATGCGGTATAAAATTCACTCCGCGAGGCAATAGCATCGACCGCTGCGGGAATGAAATGGTCGTAAAATCCGCCGCCGAGAAAGTTTATTAAATGCGAATAATTTTGCGACGCCAAATTGGTTAAAAGTGAGCGAATCTCTAGTTCCGATTTTCCCTGCGGCAAAGCAAAGGATTTGGGTTTTAAATCCTTGGGAATGTCAGAAAAGAGATCGTCTATGGACGATATTCCGCATTTGGCGAGCATTTCTTTTTGTTGGGAATCCGTGTTTGCTATATAGCTCATAATGGTTCTCTATTCCGACTTCGCAAATTCATCGTAGGCGTCGGCATCAAGAAGGTCTGCGGACTCCGACGGATTGATGTTTTTTATTTTAAACAACCATGCCTGTTCAAACGGATCTGCATTGATTTTTTCCGGATGCGTTTCAAGAGCGTTATTAGACTCAATGATTTCTCCGGAAATTGGCGCATAAATGTCGCTTGCAGCCTTGACCGATTCTATGGTTGCGCAACTTTGAGCTTTTTTAACTTGTTTTCCAATAGAGGGAAGCTCAACAAACGTGATATCGCCAAGCGCATGCTGCGCATGGTCGGAAATGCCGACGATAGCGATGTTTCCTTCGATTTTTACCCATTCATGCGTTTTTGTAAATTTACGGTCATTCGGAGTTTTTGAACTAGAGGTTCCCATAATTGTCTCCTTTATATGAATTCGGAAATGTTTTTTCTCGCAGTTGATTTTTTATAAAACGGCAATTCGACTATTGTTCCGGGTAATTGTGATTTACCATTATCAATCAGAACTTTCTCTCCGATCGTCCCGAATTGCTTGTTCACATAGCCAAGTGCAATTGCGGTTTCACATGATGGTGAATAACTACCGCTTGTTACGATGCCTATTTCTGATGCGGATTTGTTTAAAATTTTATCATGACTTCTGGCAGCACGCCGTCCGTCTAAAAGAATTCCGCATAAAACGTCTTTTTGCTTTTCACTATTCAAAACGGCAGTCGAGCCGATGAATGATTTCGATACAGCGATTGATTTTGAAAAACCGGATTCCGCGGCATTGCGATACATATCTAGCTCATGACCGTAAAGAGGAAAACCCATTTCAAGCCGCAAGGTATCTCTTGCTCCTAAACCCGCCGGTTGGGCGCCGCAATTAAGGCAATCATCCCAAAAGTTTTTTGTCCAATTCGAATCGATATAAATTTCAAAGCCTATTTCACCGGTATATCCGGTTCTGCTCACGATCACCGGAACATCGTTATAAATGTTATGCATCCAATGATAATATTTTAGTCCGGTAATAGGATTTTTAAGAAGCTTGTTCATAAGCTTAACCGATAGCGGTCCTTGAATATCAATTTTTCCAGTTTCTTTCGAAATGTTTTTTAATAAAGTATCGGATGATATATGTGATTCAACCCAATCAAAATCATTATCTTGAGTAGATGCGTTAACAACAATAAAAAATTCATTCTCTCCAAACCGATAGGTGATTTGATCATCGATAACACCACCGTTCTCATTACAGAAAAAACCATATCTGCATTGGCCGATTTTCATAGAACTTACAGGGCAAGACAGAACTTTTTCAAGATCCTTTAAAGCATTTGGTCCGTCCATGGTGAATTCGCCCATATGACAGGTATCAAAAATCGTGACTTTTTCACGGGTCGCGAAATGTTCGGCAAAAATCCCTTCATATTGAATGGGCATTTCAAATCCGCCGAAAGGAGCCATTTTAGCATTTAATGCGATATGTGAATCATAAAGGATTGTTTTATTCATGATTTTTCGATTTCGTTTAATGGAGAAAACGTTTGTTTAAATCTCGATACGTCATTTTCAATGCGAAGGATCCGAATTAAAAAAAATAAGTAACCAAAATACATTCCACCAAAAGGGTAGTAAATGAAATATCGGAATGTCGCATTGGCGTTATGCGCATTAACAATATAGTCTTGCGTATTGTCCGATTCGTTTATATAATTAAATATATAGGTTCATATGTTAAAGCATGGGTGAAGATATAATGGTAAAACTTTCTTTTTGGATATCATATTGCCCCGTATGCGGTCTCGATACAAACGTTCGAATATTCGACCAGGGCTCCAAATTTTGGATCAGACTATTAGCGGGGAACAATAGGTATGCCTGCCGGAAATGTAAAGTGACATGGCTGCGAAAAAAGCCCAAAGACTTTGTTAAATACAGTTCCGGTTCGTCTAAAAACAGCAATAGTGATGCTTATTCGAAAGTCCGGAAAAGACCAAAACGTACGTTCAACATATCGTTTTCCTTATCAAAAAAGGATACGATTCTCTATTGTTTTATTGCAATATTTGGAATCGCCGTTGCATTTACCCTAAACCAGGTCTTTTTCTCTAATTATCAAAAACTTAAAATGAAACCTAAAATTGAAGGACAAAATATTAATAATCAAGAGGCCAATACGACAACGGGACGGAACGATAAATATGCGGGCAAGGCCGAGATTCAAAAGCTCAAAAGTGTAAAGAAGAATTGGTAAACAACGCGATGGCTTTTGTCGGAATCAAACTAGTCGTAAATGCCAAGCAGTTTCGTTTCGCGTATCGCAGTTATTCCCTTTCCATATGCCCAGGCAGTTATAAACCGAATCGTTTTTCCCGGAATAAAATTAAAATCCGAATGTTTAAAATGAATTAGACCGTCATTATCATTAAATTCAACATCCCACATTCCAGGAGATTCAATGAATTTAATGACCCAATTTTCATCTCCCAAACAAATAAAACAATTTTTACCATACTGTTTCGGTTTGCCTTGTCCTTCAAATTTTCCAAACAAAGAAAATGGTTCACTTATTGTTGTGGAATCCGGTACCGGAATGGAATCAATTCTATAAACCGTATTTTCATAAAAAAGAACGACATTTGTCCAAATAAAATTCTGCTTAAACCCGCATAGTTGAAAGGTATAAAGATTTTTTATACCGGTAATTTTATTCCGCGATATATCCTGTGATTCTGTACGTTCGATGCAAGAAAACGGCTTCGAAAGAAATAATCCGAGTTTATTATCGTTCATAATTGCACGATAGGGGTGCGCCGGTAACGATTGCTTTTTATCAAGTATGTAAAATGAATTCGGGGTCCGTCGTATCAGTATGCTTTTTTGCAAGGTGCCGTAATTGAATTCGTAATTGTTAATTGTTACTGACGAAGGTTTATTGTATAGGTCCCGAATGCCTTCGGTTTTTTGGGCTAAAAGCCAAGCTCCGCACATATAACCAAGCACCGACGCGACGTCATGCGTATCGGTATGGTGCATAAATCTCTTTGCAATCATAAAGTATGAATGAGCGGCTCTTTTGGCTATTTGTTCGAATGAATTGGGACACCAGCCTAAATACATGAAAGCTTCGATAAAAAAGCAAAACATTGATGTAACGCGGGAGTCGTCTTTCACCAGATATGATTCTTTGTCTTCGACGGTTTGCGAAAGGAATTTTATCAACTGTATTCCATTGGTACGGAAATCGTGTTCATTTGTTTTTTTAGAACTCAAAGCCTCGGCAATCGATAGAAGGGCCTTAAAAATAAAAGTATTGTAAAAATCCGATGTGTGTAATTTTTTAAAAGATATAGGCGAAGACGGACTTGCTATTTGCGAATCCAAATAAGCGATCAATGCAAAATAATAAGAATCGTCTGACTTTGGAATACCTTTGGCAAATTCAATCGGTAATCCGGAAAAATCGGCGTTTCCCCGATTTTGTAATTCCTCAACGAAAAATGCATATGCCCGGGCGTCCATTTAAGTACGATAAATAATTGTGGAAGCGATTTTTTCTGCGGTTTCCGAATCAATCAGATACTTTATTATTTCGAGAGAAAAAGGTACTGCCGTTCCCGCACCTCTACTGGTAATAATATTGTCGTCAACGACAACGGGCATATCAATGAAACTGGCACCCGATAAAGTCTTTTCAAACCCAGGGAAACAAGTAGCAGCTTTCCCTGCGAGAATTCCCGCTTTGCCGAAAACGGATGGTGCGGCGCAAATCGCCGCACAGAGCTTTTTTGCCCGAAACATTTCTTTAACCATAGAAATAACAAGCGTGGAATTAAAAAGATTTTTATGGCCCGGTCCACCGGGTAAAATAATAGCATCCGGTAAATCACTTGAATTTTCCAGGAGCTTTTCCGCATGAATTTTAATAGCATGGGACCCGGTTATTTCCAAACCATTAAGTCCCAAAATATCGATTTCGATATTAGCGCGTCGAAGTAAATCGATAGGCGTAATTGCCTCAATTTCTTCAAACCCGTCGGATAGAATAATTATTGCCGATTTTTTCATAATAAAATCCTTGGATAAACCTTTAATTAATTTCGTTTAATAAATATGGTTATTTCCAACATTATAAACCATCCTAATTATGGCTTTTTTATTATATTAAGTGGATAATATCTATATCCGTAGTCCTTACTCAAAACAACGGTTTTGCCATTTTCGATTGTTCATGCAAAAGGAGATACCCATGGTTAATCAATCAAGCCGCGTAATCCTATTAATTTTCACGCTCTGGGGAATGACTTTTGCTTCGGAACGTTGCGTCATGAGTTTTTCCGCATGTCCGGATTCGTTTAACAATAAAACCATACTAGTGCCGGATAAAGTAGTGGGAATTGCGCCGAGCATTCTTGCATGTAAGGATTCCAAAAGCATTGCGGTAAACGACACTCCGTCCATATTGTTTATAATCGACAATTCAGGGAGTATGTTTTTTGCGACAAATAATAGTACGCCTGCCAGCGATCCGTCCGGTGCACGGTTTAACGTTACTCGCGATCTTTTAGATTCCATTGCGGTAAAATGGCCGCATGCCGAAGTCGGGCTCGTCGTTTTCAGACAGTATCTAGTGTTTGATACGAATACAACGCAACCGGTTTACTATAAAAAATATTTTAAAACATTGTCCAGGGATTATTATGGGCATCCTTCGCAAGCGTATATTCCCTTTTTAACGTTGAATCAAAGCTACGATAGCAGGACCGGCCTGACGATTTTAAAAGACATATTGCAAACAAAAACATTTACGGGCAGACAGGATACCATCGATTTGGTTTACAGGCCCGATACCAGCAACGCTGCGTTCACAAATATTAACGCCGCTTTTTTTGCTGCCCGGGAAGCTTTTGCAAATGCAGTAAATGCGAAGAACAAACAATTTATCGTTTTCCTTTCAGACGGTGTTGCAACACAGGGCGAATCGTTGGCAAATGGAATACCGCAGGAATATTACCGGGATTCTACAAAAGGAGTTCCAACAACATTTACCATATTTTTAACGGCAAACAATACTGCGCCACAAACCATCAGAACTATGACGCAAAACATTCAAAACAACGGGTATTCTTCATCAAATCCCTTGAGCAATTATTTTTCTCTTCAAGCTTCTTACCAGTCGTTAATGACGACCATAATGCAAAATGTTATTAATCAAATCCATGTCGATGCCCTTCCATTAAAAATGGTACTTAACAATGTTACCTCAAATAATTTCGCCAACGGAAACTTCGTTTTTCCGGACAGTTTTTTCTTGGGAAATGCCGCGACGCAATTTTCCATGCAGGTAACTTATCGGTATACGAACCCAACGACAAACACCTATCGCGACACTGTCGAAACGATCAATTTCTCGGTACAAAAAAGCAGTACGGCATCCAATCCTTCAGGAATTGTAATCAATTGTTCGACCGTGCCCGATGCAGCCATACCGGTAATAGCTACCGTTCTCGATACGAATAAGGAAGGGCATATAGATAAAATAGACTTGTCGTGGACAGATACCGCTCAAATACGAACGACCATGCCCGACATGACAAAATGGATTCTGTCTTTAACCCTCGTCACCGCAGACGGAGCAAAAATATCGCTTAGGAACAGCCAGATAATTCCCGATATTAAAAATAAAACAATACACATCATTATTAATGAAAACAGTGACGGCCCATACGAAACCAATGTGAATATCGGTTCTTCGGCTTTTGTTTTGTCGGATACGGCAATGACGGTAAGCGGCAGACCGTTCACCGTTGCCAATATCGTCGATAATGCCGGGCCTGTCATAAAAAGCGCCTGTTTTTCTCCTTCGACTAACGATAGCATTAAGGTGACTTTTACGGAAAATGTTCCAACCCAAACCGACCCTAAAACCTTGTTTACACTTTTATCGAATGGCGTACCATCACCGGTTATTCCAATCAATATTGTCAGGCAAGGAGATAAGATTTTTTATGTTTATTTGGCAAATACCATTAACGATAAGTTCTCGATAAAAGATGCAACTCGATCGTTCGCATTGGCATTGTGCGGCGATGTATCTATCGTAAAGGATTACCATGTCGCATCAAACCCGTTCATTCCCGGTGAAACAAATATTCCCAGTAATCAACAAGATCAGAAAAACCCCATCATTACCGGTACGAGGATAGAAGTATCCCTCATTAAGGCAGTCCAGCAACAGTTGGAAACCGGAAGCATTTCCGGCAAAGTAATTATTTTTGATGCGGTCGGTAACACGGTATTGGAACAAAAAACAATGTCTGTGGATGTCAAAAGCGGTGTAAAATTATTTTGGAATTGGGATGGTAAAACCTCAAAAGGCGTTACCGCGGGTGCAGGAACATATGTCGCCCGAATTTATATCGAAAACACCATAACAGGTCAGAAACAGACAATTCGGCAAATAATAGGTTTAAAGCATAAATAAATTAACGTACATAATTTCCCCTTCGCCCGAAAATAGGAAAGGGGAATGATATGCGCCGGAAGCAGAGTTTAAAAAATTATCTTGTATGCTGTCGATTGGCGAGGGGAAGGGTTTAAATTATTAAGAGCGATATTTAATAATAGTTCCGCATTAACTTGTAAAGCGTGAATTTTACGTATAGATGCTTTATTAATTGAAACAAAAATTTCTTTTGCATGTACATCCTCAAAAGCAACTGTTACCGATTTCAGACCAGTGCCGTTTATAAACAATGTATCGTCTCTCCAATAACCGTTAATATTCGGCTCCGAAGAATCCGACGAATAATCGAATTGAATTATGTTTTGGGGCAGATTAGGAAACTTTTTTGAGAAAATCCAGTTAATCGATTTTTGCCCGGAAGGATTTTTCCACGTCCTAAATAAGTGAACCAGATGGCCGATTTCCTTTGCCCTGTAATCAAAGCCGTGTTTTTCATCCGCATATACCTTTTGTTCGACAAAAACTCCATTTCTCGTAAGCCAATCGCAAAATTTAGTTACTTCCTCGATCGGATAAATCTGGTCTTGACCAGCATTTATGTTTAAAATTGGTCGCTGCATGATATTTTGCGGATACACATTCATGCCCATTTGAAACAGCATGCCACCGAAGCCCGATATAGCTACGAAACCTGCGAAAGGTGATATGATAGTGTTGGAGGCTGCATAACAGCCTGTGGCACCGTCAGAAACACCAGCCAGAAAGATTCTTTTAGTGTCGATGGGGTAGTGAAGATTCATAAACCGGATAGTCTGCAGAATCCTTGAAATGCCTTCGTTGCTCCACCAGGGTGCATTTCTGTTTGCGGAAGGACTTGCTAAAAAAACAGGCATCGAGTCCTGCAAACCGGAAAGCATGTCCCAGGCGAATTCACCCTTTGTATTCTTTATGGTCCCTGTTCCACCATGCAAATATATGACAAGAGGATATAGTGAGTCTTTGGTGAAAGCTTTGGGGGTTTTAAATCCAAGGGAATATATCGAACCAAAGGAATCGCAGAGGATTGTCGTGCACTGTCCTGCTTTACCGAAAAAAATCTTTTTGCCGTATAATGCTATAGAATCTTTTTTATTGGCGAAATCGTTAATGGCACATAAAGAATCAAATGCTGATTTTGTCGGATTTACAAACCAATTCCCATATAATGCACCGCATTGAGGCGGCATTGCAATTTTATTCTGGCAGAAAACAAATAAAAATAGAAACGTAAGACTCGGTGCACTTAAAAAAAACTTTAATTTTTTATGTACATGATTCGGTTTTTTCAAATTTTATTTGCCGCCGCGTTGCGTTCGAAATCTTCTCTTGTTCTGAAAATAGGAACGAATGAATCGAATCCGACAATGGTAATTATTCCGGTAATATCGTCGTTTGCATTAAAAACAACCATAACGCCGTCCTGATCTTTCAGCCGGCTTTGGAAATTAAGCATCAAAGTCATTGCGCTCGAGTCAAGATGGGATGTTTTACTGAAGTCCAAAGCAATATGCGGCTTTTCCTTGTCTTTTAAAGGCTCAAGGACTTTTCTGATTTCAGTAATATTTTTAATGACAAATTTGCCTTCAATTGCAACTATCGACCAGTTTTGCCA
Source organism: Fibrobacteria bacterium (assembly GCA_037447435.1). Lineage (GTDB taxonomy): Bacteria > Fibrobacterota > Chitinivibrionia > Chitinivibrionales > FEN-1185 > FEN-1185. Next base: position 36,909 of record JBBIGR010000017.1, on the reverse strand, counting down.
TGTTTCCGTGGAAATTTTTGTTGGAATTTGCTCCATAAGACCTCTTTTTTGAAAAGGGATACTTATTCCGGCATTTTAAAAATAAACAATTTATTTATTTTCAATATCATGGGTAAAATCTAATAAAAACGGCATTAATCTGCCAGAAAAATCATCGACTACCTGAATAAAGTTCATATTCATACAATTTACATTCAAGTTTTGCACTTAGAAATTGTATTCTTCGTTTTGATTTTAAGCCGATTTTTTTAATTAGATCAAAATTGCCAGTAAAAACAAAACCATTGTACCCTGAACATTTTTGTTTGAAAAAGTCGCCGATTCTTTTATACACGGCTTGCAATTCTTCGACGGTTCCCATTCGAATACCATATTCGGGATTAACAACCACGATCCCTTTTCCCTGGGGTACGGATGTGTCGGAGATATCGCATTGCTTAAAATCAATAAATTGTTCGACACCCGCGCAACGGCTGTTTTCCCGTGCAGCGGAAAGTGCCGCAGCACTTATATCGGTAGCGATGATTTTATGTTCAAGTTTTGAAATTTCCTTAGACTTATATTCCTCTTTTAATGCGGTAAATTCTTCTTTTGCAAAAGGCAAATAATGCATGAATCCGAAATTCGAACGAAGCATTCCCGCTTTTTTTCGCAATGAAAAAAGCGCCGCCTCGATTGCCAATGTACCGCTGCCGCACATCGGGTTGACAAAATGGTCTTTATTTCCTTGCCAATCGGTGGCCCGCACTACACCGGCTGCCAGGGTTTCCTGCATTGGGGCTTCACCCGGATTTTTTCTATACCCTCTGCGGGACAAAGTTTCGCCGGAGGTGTCCAAATAAACCATGCATCGTTCATCTTGCCAATACAAATGGACGACAAAACCTTCACGGGAGGGTCCGCTGTTGCATCGTTTGCCGGTTTTTTCCGCCAACCTGTCGACGATTGCATCTTTGCATCTCAGATTTGCAAAACGAGAATCTTTGATTGATGGCGTTTTTACGGTTGAGGTGATGCAGAGGATTTCATCCAGCGGGATAATCTTTTCCCATGCCAACGATTTAATTGCGGAATACATTTCGTCCGGATTGCGGGCAATGCATTCATGCACTTTGTATAAAACGTGATGTGCCGTGAAGAGACTGAGGTTCAATTTCATGCAGTCGAAAATTGTCCCGGTTGTCAATACGGCACTCGGTAATGATCTGACGATACTCATTTTGAGATCCAGGACCTCATTTTCCAAATACCGGGCAAGACCTTTGGGGCATGTTATAAGTATTGAGGATATGTCGCGTTTAAAATCAATCGGTATCATAGTATACTTTTCTCCTTAAAGATATGCGCATTCAGCCCGGCTGGCAGGGTTTTCAAATATACATCTTATTCAAGGAATCCATAAGCCGGATGTTGTTGACTTACAAATTGCCTTGGTCGAATCGGGCTGTTTTTTTGAAAAGAATAGATAATCGCCCCTGTTTTTGCTGTTGGAGTATGAGCAGAGTCCTCAAAAATCTGAACGAGATTGTTAATTCCTGTTTTAACAAAAACAGTGTTTCCGCCTAAAAATGAAAATGAAGCATGCGAACCGACCGGCACAACGTCATTTGGACTTACGGTAATTAAATCCGCTTTATACTCATTCAGGAAGCATTGAAAATAACCGCATTTTTTCTCCTGAGGCAATGCGTATATCGTTTTTACATGAGCTCCTTTTAACATTGGCTCTAGAAAATGAATTGAATTGCAGGGAGAATTCGATAAAAGGACGGAGGAGAGACAATTATTGTAATTCGTATTGATCCATGGGGTTATAATCATGTTGAAAGTAGAATTTCTTTGGCGTTCCGAACTATACCCGGCAATACTGAGGCTATTATCGGGCCAACGAATTCCCCAAAGATTGTCATTTTTTACATAAAACGCTGTAATTGTCGGCTGAGAAAAATGCTTGTCTACAAAAAAGATTGCCGTTGAAATAATAATGACCGCAAATAATCCGATAAAAATAGTTGCCTTTATTTTTGAAACTTTTATAACGCAAATAAAAATAATAAATACTGAAAAAACTATATATATCGTTGGATGAAAATGAGGTGATTGTATAATTGCAAAAGGGAAAACTTCTACGATTGAGCATAGATAAATCATTAATGCAATAAGCAATTCCGAAAATCCCATGCATGCACCGGTCAAAAAGGGCATAATTATTTGAAAAATGAAACCGGCAATCGCGCAAATCATCGCCATAGACATTAACCAAACTGAAAATAAATTAGCAATAATTCCTGCAAAGGAAATTGTTCCGAAATGATAGCAAAGTACCGGTACAGTGGCAATAAATGCGGAAATGGAAACAAGGGAAACTGAAATAAGCGGGTTTAATACCCTGGACGTCAAAAAAGAATTGTGTTTCAAGGAAAAATGTTCCTGTAAAACCGGAAACAATGAAATAAGCCCGAAAGTCGCGCAGAAGGACAATTGATAGCTCACGGTATATAAAGATAATGGCGAAAAAAGCAACCAAATCATTCCGGCAAGTCCCAATGAATTCAAAGCGTAGGGCTTTCGCTGAAATAAATATGCTGCTAAAACGATTGTGGTCATGACAACTGCTCGAAAAAGAGATGGTAGCGACCCGATAAAACCGTAAAATGACCATATAAATCCAATGATAATAAGCGTCTTTATCAATCTGTTAATAGGAAAAAACGATAAGAAAAACAGGAGCATTGCAGCAAAAATTGCCACATTAAAGCCGGAAAGAGCCAGTAAATGATAGATTCCTGCTTTAAAAAAAAGCTGTTTCATATCATCGGATAATTCACTTTTATCATTAACCAGCGACGCTATAATAATCCCTTTATATTCATTGTTTTTAAAATGAGAACATGCTTTTGTAAGGGTTGCGGAAATGAAAAAACGTATTTTGTCCGAAAATGTCGTTTTTCCGGTCATATATTCGATGGAATCGGCGAAGAAGCGTCCCCAGATATCGTTCGAAATACAATTCAAATAATCATCATATGCGCCTGGGTTTTGTTTGGGAATGGGTATGGAAAATTTGCCGTTTGCCTTGATGCTGGATCTAAAGGGGATGTTTTTGATAGTATAAAAAAGTAAATTCTTATTTTTGAATACCGCTCCAAAAGATCCGTTTAAAGAATCCGTTTTTACCAAATAAACATATTTTCCGTTCGAAAACATTGTCTGTTGCGATACAATTGTCCCGGTCAAAATGGAAGTGGGGCAATTTTTTATTTTAACGCTCGCATCGTGATACACCTTTTTTTGTTCATTCCACGACATCGTCATGCATACATATCCGGCAATAACCAGAAGTAAACATTTGAGCGCTATAGGCCGAATAAAAAGTGCGCAAATACCGAAAAAAATGATTGAAAAAACAATAGCTTCATTATAAAATATCGGTACGTTAAATAACGGTATGGTGCATATTTGCTGTAAAACTATGCCGGAACAAAAAGACAGCCATCCGCAAAATGATGGAAATTGTAGCCATTCAAAGAAACGCGGAAAGTATTTCTGTATTCCGGTTACCAGTCGCATGAAATTGAAAATAATATGAGCTGTAAAGAAAAAAAAGACATCTGTATTTTGGTCGTCGATGATGAAACCGAAATGCGGGAAATGATTGTCGATTATCTTGACGAAGAAGGATACTCCGTAATTTCCGCGCAAAACGGCGTTGATGCGCTCGAACAGCATTTTGAAAACAGGCCTATAGACTTGGTATTGTCCGATATCAATATGCCAAAAATGAAGGGTTTTGAATTACTCCGCATCGTCCGCGAAAAATATCCTCTCACTAAACGAGTTCTCATTACGGCATACAATGTCGAGGATTATTTGGATCTCGCATTAAAACACGATGTCGGAAACATATTCGTCAAATCAACGCCCTTTAATTTTATCGAACTTTCGACAATACTTTCGAACCTTTTAACTAACGATATCTTCGGGATTCAGAAACATTTTGATCATCCGACGATTCAAAAATCGTTTTTAATTAAAAGAGGCGATTCGCTCGACACGAATGCCAATGATATCATTTCATCGATAAACCTGGTCCGCAATGCAAAAAGAGTTGAATTGGTTTTAATAGAACTTCTCGCAAACGCTGTTTTTTACGGTATCAGGAAAGAATCTGCCGAAGATAAAGAGAAATGGAATTATAATTTTGAACTTTCGGATGCCGAAGCCATAGAAGTTACCGTTGTGGCAGATCAGGAGAAATTCGGCGTCTCGGTAATGGACCGGGGGGGCAGATTAAAAAAATCCGATGTACTCTATTGGCTGAACCGCCAAGTTTCACGAGACGACTCCGGCGTACCGTTAGGCGTCTATGACACTCACGGAAGAGGTTTTTATATCGCAAGAGAATATATCGACCGATTGATTGTTAATATCGATAGAAATAAAATGACCGAGATAATTATCATTAATTATTTTAACAATCCGGTCAAAGGATATAAGCCTTTATATATCAATGAAATATGAAACTTACTTCACGAGTGTATCAATCATCTCACAATACACTTCTCATCGATTTTCTTTCTACACGATTTACGTATCTTTCAAAATTACAATGGATGGAACGGATTTCCGATCGCCAAATTTTGTTAAATGACAAGGAAGTTATTCCCGAAGCAATACTTAAAAACGGGGACATTATTTCCTATTTCGTCGAAAATATCCCCGAGCCGGAAGCAGATTGCAATTATAAAGTCATATATGAGGATGAATGGATTGTTGCAATAGACAAACCGGGCAACCTTTTGGTACACAAATCCGGATCGTCAATTACGAAAAATCTGGTTTATTTATTACGTCATTGCTCAAATAATCCGGCTTATGCTTCATTGGATTCCATCAATAGGTTAGACCGAGAAACATCGGGTATTGTTTTGTTTTCCAAATCGACCGATTGCTTAAAGCGGTTTCATGCACTTTTTGCCGCCCATAAGGTCGAAAAACGATATTGCGCTATAGTAAAAAACTGTCCGCCCCAAGATAATTTCACGGTCGATTTACCTATAGGTCAGGATACTTCTTCGGAGATACATTATAAGTTTCGAATCGATGCCTCTGCCGGCAAGCCGGCTTCTACATCATTTAGCGTTATAGATAAAAACGTAAATTATGCGTTGTTAAGGGCTTTTCCCGTTACCGGACGCACTCATCAAATCCGGATCCACAGCCTTTCATTCGGTTGTCCAATATTCGGCGATAAGCTTTACGGCATGAACGAGCAGGCATATTTGCAATGGAGAGCCGACCCGCAAAAGAGCAATGCAATGCTCGAATTTCCCCGGCAGGCATTACATTGCGAACAATTGGATTTTATTCATCCTTTTACAAACGAGGCGCAAACGATTGCGGCACCAATTCCTGTCGACTTACGGCAGATTTTGGAAAAATTACGGCTTACCTATACGAAGTACCTCGAATAGCTTCCCGTATTTTGACATAGCGTAACGCATTTTCATGTTATCCATAAAATCATAATCTGATTTCAAACTTCATTGTTTTCATCGGATTCGGAATTCGAGTCCACGGTTTCGCCCATTGCATATTGCTCCGGAGAAATCCTGGTGTTTACCAGTAACACAAATTCTCCGCGAGGTTTCGTCTTTAAGAAGTGAGCGAGAAGCGCTTGCGGCGTTCCGCGGAGAAACTCCTCATGGATTTTGGAAATTTCCCTGCCAATCGCCATCGATACGTCACCGAGCGTGGTTTTCATTTCTTCTAATACTTTGACGATTCTATAGGGAGATTCGTAAAAAATTACGGTTCGAGGTTCATTTTTAATCGATTCAAAAAATCGAATACGTCGTGCGCTTTTGACTGGAAGAAAATTTTCAAAAATAAAGCGATCGGTCGGAAGGCCGCTTGCTATCAACGCAGTAATAAAGGCACAAGCACCCGGGATCGGCACCACCCGAATATTTTCACGAATGGCTTGCCTTACAAGATAGAAGGCTTCATCGGCAATACCCGGTGTTCCGGCATCGCAGATAATGGCCATGTCGATGCCGGATTTAAGAGAATCAATGAGGCGGGGAGTGATTTTTTCTTTGTTAAAATCATGATATGCAATCAAATTTTTAGGTGTCGCACCGATATGAGTAAGAAGGATTTTGGATTGCCTGGTATCTTCGGCAAGGACGGTGTCCACTTCCGATAGAATTCTTTTTGCCCTTATTCCGATATCGTCCAGATTGCCGATCGGTGTGGCGACAACGTATAAAATAGACATCAATATCCTTCCAGTTTAGCAATTCTTATTATTGAAGTAACTTTTTTCGAATCGTTTTTTACCGTAAGCTTCGCATAGTAAGTACCGTTCGCAATCCTATACCCTTGTGATGTTTTGCCGTCCCAAGGCACTTCCTGATATCCAATAATTCCGTCTGTTTTCTCCCATTTCCAAATAACACGGTTTGCGATCGTGTAAATGACTATCGACGCGTCTTTGGCAACGTCGGTAATTAAAAAAGCAAAACGAATCGTTTGCAATGTATGCAAGGCATTGTCTTGTTTAGCCGAAAACGGATTAGGATGGCAGGAAAAATGCTTAATCGTCAAATCTTCACCGGCCATATATGCAAATACGGCGGTGTTTGAATTTCCGGCAAAATCTTGCGCGGTTACGCTCAATGAATCGATTGAATATTCTTTTTTAGGATATGCGGTGATTGATAATTCCTTTAAATCCGGTTGCGATGCCACCTTCGAAACGAGAGACGTATCGAGCGCTTGATTGTTAAGAGAAACCGTAATTGACGAAGGAATAATGCCCGATTGATCGGAAATAAACAAATTAAACGGTTTGCCTTTCGCAGCATAATCAAGGAATAAAATTTCTCTGCCGTACACTGAAGCCCTTATTTGAGGAGGTTTTATGTCGCTGAGCGACGCTAAAGCAAAGGGACCCGAATTTTGACAAGCAGATATACATTTAGATTTCTGCGTATCTGATACGCTCGGAAAAAACCTCCACGAATTTATTTGCGGATCATACGTACAAAAACAAAGTTTTGCCGATGACGATACATCCGTTTTTTTTTGCGAGTCAGTATTGAATCCGGATCTGAAAAAAGTCCACAATAAACTGTCGCTTTGCTTAAAAGACGGCCGCGTGCCGATAGAAAATTGCTTAATACTGTCCTTTTCAAGAGGAACCCAGTAGGATTCCGTTGATATAGGAAATTTACTACCGATGGTATCGGTAAACAAGAAGACCCTATAAGACGATGAAAGCTTTTTATTCGGGTGTATCACCAAGCCTTTATTTGATGAAAACAAGGAGTCTTTGCTGTCAAATAAATCAGCGAAAACGATCGACTTTTTAACCGAAGCGATGTTGTTGCTCAAATTAATTTCATCAAACTTTTTTTCCGGATTCAATTGTAACGATATTGCAACGGTACCTTGCGTGTCGGGAATCGAAAATCCGAACAAACGGCTTTTTCCGGGAGCAAGAGAATCTTTGAACGGTATTGAAAATAGTATCTTCGATTGCAGTGTATCGCTATAATAAGCCATGGTAAAGCCGGGACAGGACATAGTGCCGGCATTCAGGATCTCACCTTGAATAAAGAGTGAATCATGTAAGAAAATCATACGCGGACCGTTTCCGGTGAAAAGCAGATCGGGCCGTCCTTTTATGGGGAATGTATATAATTCGGTAGTATCCGAAATTCCAGTACCGATAACTCTGAATTTCAACAGCAATTCTTCACCCGGGTTACCATGAAACAAGAGCGGTATTTTGCCGTTGCTCAGCCAATTTCCCGAGGAATCCAAATTCATGGATACACCGTTGTACGTCGGGCTCGATATTGATCGTGAAGCAATAGCATACAAACATAAAATCGTTTGCGGTTTTTGGGAGGAATCGGGCGTTGTAATAGTCGCCGAAATAACCACACTGTCGCCGAAACAAGGTTGTTTGGGTAAAACGGATACTTGGCTGAAGAGAATGTTGTTTTTTGAAAAAGAGGTAAAGGATCGGGATTCAACGGAGTCATTCCATGCAAAGGAATGAACATAGCCGTGCGAGGTATTTATTGAATCTTTTAAAGGTACTTTTAATGAGTATCGGTTTGATAATACCGGGGTGCTGTAGTCATTCCATTTCATATAATCCGCCCCGATCGAAGTCTTAACTTGCCCCTTTGTTATCGTGGCGCAGTTTCCCGAAATCAAAAGAGAATCCTTGCTGCCTAACGACTGTTTCGCAAGCGTCGTAGTCATAGTATTTACAGGTGCAAGCTTCCACGGCAATGCCGGATCGCCCAGTAAATTGTATTCTCTAATCAGGGGGAGATATTCGGAACCGAATTCAGCGAGCATTGTTGTTTTGCATAGCCATAACAGTTCTCCAATACTTTCGAAATTCCCATTCAAACCGTTTTCCAAAAACATGCGATTCATAATCAGGTTTCCGCGTTTCGAAGTATAGCCTGAAGCCCCGAAAAAACCGATTGCACCATTTTTTGGGATGCGGACGAATTCTTCACCCAACGATCGGTATATGGGGCTTTCAAAAAAGCCTGTAAGGCAGGTAAAACTGAAAACAAGGGGTAATCGTCCTGCTTTGTCCCATTGGCCGTTATACAAATTGGTCAGGTCTGAGTAACTGAAAAATTTGCTGTCGGACCAAACTAAACCGCCGCCGTGGCCGTTAAAATTAATCGCATAGGTTCCGGCGTTAATATACCCGGCCATATCTTTTGATGCCGTTGTTGCGTCCCGGTAGAATTTTGAAGTGGGATCTCCATCGAGTCTTGTAATATTCATTTGAGCGCCAATAACTTCGGATACCATTTGATCGTTGAATGTTGTGAAATCTGGTTCCGCACCGCCAACCAGAAGTAAATTGTCATGCCAGGGACCATTCACCTGTTTCGTCTGGTAACTTATTGTTTTATCAACAATATTTTTTATTTCGGAAATAGTATTTGCAGGAAACCGCCCTACATATAAATCAGGGAAATTGTCGTCGCCGATTATTGTTGAAAAATAACCGTCATCCGCTGCCGGCCCCCAACCCGGAACTTGGGATAAGTGAGTGGGGACGATGTTCCTGTCCCGGTATATTTTATCGAGGCCTTGCGTGCAATCTCCTCCCAGCAATAAATAGCGGGGCTTGTTGCTTGAGGGTACCTGATATAAATATTGCATCAGTAATCGGATACTTTCCGGGTCGCGTATCCCGAATGAAAACGAATTATACACATCTGATATATTTACTAAGGCTACATTCATGTTTTTTGCTTTGTACATGTCAACGAACGGAGAAAACGCGGCAAAAAAGCTGTCTACGGTCACGACAATGTAATCGGCTTTTGCTACCTGATCCCAATCGGTCTTTATCGTATCTAATTTCAATTCGCGAGGGTAAAGTCTTTTATCCGTAGTTTGGCAAAGAAAGGAATGGACCTTGGTCAAGGTATCCTGGAAAACAACCGAATATAATTTTTTAGAATGGCTCGCATCGGTTTCTATACTGAATCCGGAATAAAACCTGTTCATTGTAAGGTCCCATAAATCTACAAACGGTTTTGTCAACCCGGTAATGGAAAATTGGAGAGCTGTATTGACATCCGAAGAATTGTTTTTAAAAAATAACTCATCGGTATTGGTGTTGAATGTTCGATAGTATTCCACATCGATCCAGTTAAGCAACGATAGATCGGTCCCGATTTGCGATTGCGTCTGTAAAACATTAAAAGTGATTTTGTTTTGTCCCGGCAACAGTTTGCTCGAGGGAAAATACGAACTGGTAAAATCATATTGTGTTTGCCCGTCCCATTGGGCAACTCCGAGCGTATCGCTGTTCAAATAAATTGCTATTTTATGATCAAATGGAACGTTTGGATCATTCGTGACTCCCTGTAAACGGATTCTCAGCCTCGCCGAAAACGACTGGTCCATAGATACGGTCGGCGAAGGTAAATCGAATGAAAAATCCGTCAATGCGGTGCTCCCAATTTCACCCCAATACCATTGATCGGTTATTGTTGCCTGTGAAGAATCGGCCATATCCTGCACTGAAAAGGAATTCCCAAGAGAAAGCAAAATATTGTCCTGCTCGCAATGAACCGTGTCAAAAAAATCCTTTGCCGCAATACTTTTTACGCCCAGTCCTTGATAACTTGTTATATCCCGTCGTTTTGCGCCCGATACTTCCGCGATGCGTTGACCCGGCCTATCGGTTTGCCAGGTTAACCAGTAAACGTTCGATTTGGAAAACTGCGAATAATAGGTGGTGGTTCCGCGCAGGGATTGGGCAAAAAATAAAATCGAGTTGTCGTTACCGACAGGCAATTGGGAAGCTTGCGAAAACAGACACGGAATTTCGACGTTTTTACAATAAATTTTAAAATATTGTAACGGAATATTGTCGATGGGAACTCCCAGTTTTCTCAAATCGCTGAATTTTAATTCGTAAATTCCGTCCTCGTCGATAAACATGCGGAGTCCGCTTCGGCTGGGCAATTCTTGGCGGGATATACTCGCGATTTTTTGCAAAGGAGTTTGAGTGGAAAAACGCATAATTCCGTTTTTGATGGAAAAATTCTGATTAGGGTTGATTGCCGACGAAGTAAACCGAATGGAAATGGTTCCATGATTCACCGCATTTTTATCGTTTGTTGATGATACCGAATAGGGAAGGAACGAAATCCATTGTAAATTCGATGTTCCGCAAAATCCTTTGGAAAGAATTGTCACCGGAATTGCAGATACTTGTGTTGAATTATCCGAACTTACCGAAACGGTATAGGTTGATGTAGCCGGAATCGAAAATCCGAAAAGTATCGGGTCACGATTTAAAGCGTTTTTGATTTCAAACGAATCCAGCTGATATGAAACATTGATTTGTTGCGATGAGATGGAAGAAACTTTGTACGCTATTCCATAACTTGGGCAAACCAAAACAGGGATGCTCATTATTGCTAATAATACTATTTTTATCATTTTCCTACTAACCGCGCACATCGCTCTGAGGTAAGTTTTTTGCAATAGTTCCGAGTTTTCCAGAGTATAATTTATTCATAGAGGCCCTAAGGAACATAAAACCTGCTCACAGCTAAAGCTTGAGAATTGCCCGTTGGAATTTCTACTTTTACCGCCCAGTAATACATCGAATTTTTAACGAATGTAATAGTCTTCGGGACTTGCACAATAAAGCGGTCGGTTTTATCTGCAAACGAATATGTGGGAGTATCGGGCTTCGGGCTTTTCCAAAAAACTCCCATACTGTCGGAGCAAAGGAAAACGTACGGGTAATAGCCTCCCATGACTCCCGATACCGTAAAAACGAGAGAATCCGGAACAATGGTATCGCTTGAAAGCGGAAAAATTTGTTTCGGAGGCCATGAAACGATAAATGAATCCAATGAGGAAGTATCTCCGTTTCGTCCGAGCGAATCGATTGCGAATATCTTATAATAGACCGATTTTATTTCGTTTGCAGGAATACTGATTCTGTCGATGTTATCGTAATAGTTTAATACCGTGTTGGGGATATTTCTTACCAGAACGGAAAAACCCGCACTGTCGTCGGATTTGGTCAATATGACGTATTCTTTTATTGCAAGAGTATCCGTAGCAGGAGCTTTCCAAGTTATGTGAATTGCCGGCCTGTACGTATCGAATTTTGCGAGAGCGATTTCTTTACCGGTGATTATAGGTGCCGAAAGCGGAGGCGGTGGAAATTGTTCCGGAGTCGGACATGAAGAACCAAGAAGGAAAATCGAAAAAAAACAGGTGAGAACTACATGAAATTTCCGCATGGTTTTTCCTGTTGCAGATACGCTTCCAATATCAGACAGGCCGCAACCTTGTCTATGTTTTCCTTAGCTTGTCGATGCTTCTTCTTCCGCATACGAATTATATCGCTTGCGCGCTTGGAAGTCAAACTTTCATCGATAAAATCTATCGGAATATCGGTGCGAAGCGCCAATGATTGCGCAAAGCGCCTTATCTCGGACGACATGATCGTTTCCGAATCTTCGGGAGACAGCGGTAAACCAAAGACTATTTTATCCGGATCTTCCCGTATGATAACGGCCAATACCGCTGCTACGGCATCCTGCTGCAAGGAACGGTCGATGATTGGAAGACTCCTCACAAATGTTCCGGTTTCATCGGTAACCGAAATTCCTATGCGTCTGCGTCCGTAATCAAAGCCGATGAGCTTCATCAACCGCTTTGGTCCATTCCATAAGAATTTCCAGGGTGGAAACGCTGACATTTTTCGTGGAAGTGATTTTATCTTTTACAAAATGAAATTTGCCGGTTTTTAAACCTAGAATTTCGAATACGGCATCGCGTCCTTGTTTGCCTTGGGAAGCGGCATAGGTAAGCCTGCCTTGCTCAAAGTAAATAAGTCCGTACGGCTTTTCCTGCTGGGTAATAAATAGACAACCGGTTTTTCTCCCAATTTCGATAAATTGCATGACTTCTATAAGGCTTCCCGGACCAATGTCGCCGCCAAGAGCCGAAGATTCAACACTTTTACGGATCGATTTTGTTTCGGATTCCGTGATTATAAGAGGTGTTACCAATTTGAAAACATCGCGATCGTAGAAAGATATGCCGAGATATGCGACATTGGGAACTACCGCGCTTTTAGGCATTGCGGATGCATCGGGAACATTATAAAATACGACCAGAATATTTGTGGTCGAGGTCCTGTTTGCCAGTACCGATTCCACCGATTGCAAAATATGATTTCCAAGCTGCCAATCAATGACTATGACATCGGGCAAATAATGCATAAGCAGATTTTTTGCATGTTCCATGTCTGCGGCATAGTTCACTTTAAAACCGATTTCGGAAAAACATTTTGAAAGGGACGTGGTCGTATTCGTTAAGGAATATTGCACTTCTTTTTCGGTATGGGCTATTAAAAGCAAGTCTTTTTTTATGGAAACCCTTCTGGATGCCTGACTTCGTTTTAAAAAGGTAATGAGAACAAAAATCAATATGATAACGACAATCAGACCGATTGATACCCCGATTATCGTCAGTATCTGGGGCAAATTGTTCGAAAAAGCCGGGTTGTCAAGCGCTTTTCCCGATGATTCTTCGACCCAGGCTTCAGAATTTCCGAAGCGGATTTGACACCAGGCGTTTTCGGATTTCAATAAAATGAAACATTCGCCTTTTTTGGCAAAGCCGAGAATCGTGGAAGTCGATTTGTTTTCCGCGTAAACGTTTATGATGCTGTCGCCGACTTCAAAGAATTTTTTTATATCATCGGACGATTCGTTGGGCCGAAGTAAAGAAGCCGCCGTATCCTTGGTTGTCAATTTAGCCGTATCGGAAATTTTATTTTCCGCGACCGATTGCGCAGAAACGTCGGAGATTTGTTTGATTTCCCCGGAAGAACCGGATTGCACTTGCGAAGCGTACTGCTTGTTTTTGTAAATATTTTCATTGCGGTTTACCGTTTGCTTTTCTTGCAATGAAATCGTACCGGCGGCCGGTTTGCCCGGAAACTCTTTGTTTTTTCTTTCCCTTTCCGCAGTAGGAGATTCCGAACGAGGAAGCGGCAAATCAACGGAAAACGAAGGGCTCTTTTTAGGTTTAACGGCTTGCTGGAAAGTAGGCTTTTTTAATAACCTTGATTCGATTTTTTCCGCCGTAATATCAACCGATTCGACGGTTTTCGGCATCTCAACATTTTGATTCTGCTTGGGAACTTGGATTTGCGGCAACGGCTGTTGTTGAACAGGAGGTGACGGAGCCTGAGGTGGAAGCGGGGCCAAGACCGTTGCCTGTGCATCGGTCCGGACATTGTCCTGAAATATCCAACCGATGGAATTTTTATACTCGATATTATACCAGTCGTTCTTCTTGGTGACTACTTTAAACGACTCGCCCTTTTTTACAAGGCCGAGCATTTTTGCATCGCCATAGGGAAGAAGCAGGACCTTTGCCAAATCTTTTACAACAACGACGTTAGTGGCATGACTCTTAAATGCAAAGAAACAAATCAATAGTATGGCAATAAACCGTGAAACGCGAATCATCGTCATTGTTTGTCGATACCGACCTAAACTTCTACCGATTTTTGCTTATAAATATACAACGAAACGCCCACCAGAGTACCGAGTAACAGAATGACAAAAACTAAAAAAGTCCCTATGGGAAGATATTGCGGATTATTCACGATAATTCCGGCGTTTTTTTCAAGCCAACCTACTTTGTCTTTAATTTTTATCTGATACCATGCTTTTCCTTCATATACAAGTTCAAAATGATCGCCTTTTTTAGCTTGCTTGATGACATTTGATTTCGGGTCTAAAAATTCATAAATGTTAACAAATGGTTCTTTAATTTCCACATATCGTGAACTCGCAGCCTGGCATGTTGAAAATGGGGCCTGCAGAAGGACAAAACAGACGAGGGAAACGACGAATTTCATCATGCGACAAACCTCCTCTAAATAATTTTATAAGGCTATTAAACCGTTCAAATACGAATAAAATTCATTTTCATGTCCGAAATCGGAAAATACCAACCCTATTCTAAGATACCAAATATCCGGACAATTAACAAGCTTTAAAGTATCAATTCTAAAAGCGTCCTTTTCAGTGGTTATGATACCCTCAATTTCAGGTGAACAAAATTCGCTGATTTCCGATTCCGAGAATATATGATGATCGCCGCAAATCAGATTTTTTACCGGAATTATCCCGAGAGAGCGTACCAGATCTAAAAATCTTTGGGGCCTCGCTATTCCACACATGAGTCCGGCTTTAAAGGTCGGCAGAGTATCAACCTGAAATTTATCCGACAGGCGTATCCATGAAATGGGGATTTGAAAAAGAGTGAAAACTTTTAAATGCGGAAACATGCGAAGTAAATTCCGTCTCGTTTCTTCCGCAACCGTTTTTTCATTTGGGGTTCCGATAACAAACACGCACGATGCGCGTTTTAAATTATTAATCGGTTCGCGTAACATTCCGGCAGGCAACAGCAAATCCGAAAAAGGATTGGGCGGTATACAGATTAAATCCAGATTTCTTCGAACTTTTCGATGCTGAAATCCATCGTCAAGAATGAATACGGACTTTTTTGAGAGTTGAGGTTGTATTTCCGCAATCGATTGCAATCTGTTGGGGCCGATGCCAAGCCAGGAATTCGGGATATTCGTATGAATCATGGCCGGCTCATCGCCGACATCTTCCCATTGTAAAGATTGCCCCGGTTTGCAAATAATAGGCGATTTATTTTTTCGACGATATCCTCTGCTTAAAAAAACCGTTTCGATATTGCGTTTTGCCAAATATGTTCCTATTAAAAGCGATACCGGTGTTTTCCCGGTACCTCCGGCATGAATATTACCGATGCTTATGACGGGAAATTTCGCGGAATGAGAAAGCCGGGGGAGTAGGTCGAACAGCAAATTCCGAATGGATATCGCAATCCCATAGATCCGGGCCAGATTTCTGGGTAAAAACGAGTTTCCCAACGGTTCATTTTTCATATCGATTTTTCTGCAGAAACGACACGATGTCTTTGCGCAAGGTCATTGTAAATTCTTATGTTACGCCAATTGTTTTTTAAAAATAAATCATAGACCGCGTCACCTTGTGAAAAACCTATTTCACAGAATATTTTTCCAAAGGGTTTTAATAAAATCCCGGACTCTTGAGCCAGTTTTCTGTAAAAATCAAGTCCGTCGTCTCCGCCCAAAAGTGCCAAGGCAGGCTCGTATTTTATAACGCTTGAATCCAGATTCGTCATTTCATTTTGTGAAATATACGGCGGATTGCAAACCATGAAATCGAATAAACCTTCGGCCGTAGGTCCAAATGCCGAAAATAAATCGGAACATAATAATTTAATCGCTGATCCTGTATTTACTTTTGCTATTGAAAGCGCTTGTATGGAAATATCCGATGCGTATCCTATCCATTGCGGCCTTTGTTGGATCAGGACCGATGCGATTGCGCCTGAGCCGGTACACGCATCCAGGAAAGTCGCGGTGTCCTTGATTTGTTGCAAAATGATATCCACGAGAATCTCGGTGTCGGGACGGGGAATCAAAACGCTCGGGGAAACAATGATCTCTTTGGAAAAAAAGAATGTTTTCCCAAATATGTAGGCAAGCGGTTCATCGCGAAGTCTTCGGCTTACGATGCTGTCGATGCGCTGTTTTATTTCAAATTCATCAAGTTTTTGCAGTACATTGTTTTTATTTAAGTATAAATCGCTTCTTGAACAGCGCAATAAGAATTGTAAAATTTGCTCTGATTCACTCTGAGCGCTGCTTCCGCAAACAGGAAAAAGCTTTTGCGCTATTTCCTGAACGCATGACATAGAAGATCGCGGCATATAGACCCTTTTTATGTTTTTCTAAAAAAAGCATAAAAACGAGGCGGATAATTTTACGAATCGTTTTTATTTACATACCGGATTGTTTTATACGGTCATTCAAGTCTGCCGCGGTAAGGGCATCGATAATTCCTTGCAAATCACCGTTGATGACCGCGTCAAGGTTATACAGGGTAAGATTAATACGATGATCGGTCAACCGGTTTTGGGGAAAATTGTACGTTCTGATTTTTTCACTTCTGTCACCCGAGCCGACCATACTTTTCCGTTCCGCCGATTCTTTTGCGAGTTTTTGAGATTGTCGCAAATCGAATAGCCGCGATGTCAGAATTTTCATCGCCTGGATCTTGTTTTTCAATTGGGATTTTTCATCCTGACAAGAAACGGTGAGGCCGGTTTCCAAATGGACAATTCGAACCGCAGATTCGGTTTTATTGACATGCTGTCCGCCTTTTCCACCGGCTCTAAAAACATCTATTCGAATTTCCGAGGGATCGATGTTAATTTCCAATTCATCGACTTCTGGAAAGACTGCAACGGACGCGGCCGACGTATGTATTCTTCCTTGCGCCTCGGTTTCCGGTACACGTTGCACTCGATGAACTCCGGATTCATATTTCAATGTACCGTATGCATCTTCGCCGTTTACCATGAAAATGATTTCTTTTATCGCACCGATATCACCGTAATTGGAACTTAATACTTCCTGTTTCCAGCCTTTTTTTTCTAAAAAATGGGAATACATTCTATAAAGATCCGCACCAAAAATTCCAGCCTCAATACCGCCGGTACCGGCCCTTATTTCAACAATGGCGTTTTTTATATCATTGGGATCTTTCGGAACCAAAAGCATTTTGACTTTCTGATCCAATGCGGGTAATTGCGCTTCTAAAACATCCAATTCTTCTCGTGCCAGGGTAAGAATTTCATCATCGGTTTCGGTTCGAAGCATTTCTTTATTATTGGCAATTTGATTTACCTGGTCTAAATATTTGAGCAACTCGGGCATAATTTTTTTTATGGTGTTGTATTCTCTTCCGAGTTTTTCCAATAGCGGGGGATTCGTTGATACTTCGGGAGATGCAAGAGATTGTTCAAGTTCTTTCTGACGGTTTATATATTCGTTTATTTTGCCGATCATAGTGATGCCTTTAAAGCTGACGCGGCAATTTTCAGTTGATCGTCATTCGGTTCTTTTGTCGTGATTTTCTGAAGCCATAAACCGGGCAAAATAAAAAATTTTACAAAAGGAACATTTTGATACCTGTCCGACAATCGTAGCATTTCATAAGAAGTGCCGCCGACAAGCGGAATTAAGGCGATATGCACGACAAATCGAATCAAGATATTCGGATAAGGACCAATAAGCATTGTAAAACAGGTATCGATTATTGAAAAAAGAAAAATACAAATAAGGGCAACAAGAACTAAAAAACTTGTTCCGCATCGCGGGTGCAGTGTTGAATATGACTGCATATTTTCCAAGGTCAATTCTTTATCGTCTTCGAATGCGAAAATTGCTTTATGTTCAGCGCCGTGATATTCAAATATTCTGCGAATTTCTTTCCATAAACTGATAAGAAAAATATACAGAACAAATAAAGATATCCGGATAACTCCGGCAAAAACATTGAATAAAATAGGTGAGTCTTTGAAAAAGAATTGCGAGATTTGCATCGGAACATACATAAAAAGCCCGAGCGAAATTCCGAGAGCAACCACAAGACTAAAAATCATCGATGC
Organism: Fibrobacteria bacterium; assembly: GCA_037447435.1. GTDB lineage: Bacteria > Fibrobacterota > Chitinivibrionia > Chitinivibrionales > FEN-1185 > FEN-1185. The sequence goes on along the minus strand of JBBIGR010000017.1, from coordinate 18,786 downwards.
TTTATCTTTTGAAGAACTCGGGGTTGTTTTTTGCATTTGTTCGTCGGCAGCAATTTCTGCCGACCGTGATAAAGCTTTATAGCCGAGTTTTAAGGATTCGTACAGATTGATTGCACCACGAATTATCGGATAGGCTAAATATTTATGCCGTTTCGCCAATGAAATAAATGGAAAGCGCTCGACGGCAATTTCTCCGTTGGGTTTTCGAATTGCCCAGGATATTTTTTGTTTCGACCTCATCATTACGCCTTCGATTATTGCCTGTCCGCCGACTTTGTTTTTTTTTGCAACAAGTTTGGCAGCCCAAACAGGAAAAAGAAGTATGGAAAGAACATGAGGTTGTTTTATCATTTAATCCTTATTCCGATTTTTTAATAAAAGCAAAAAAAAACGGGCAGAAAAGCAACGCTTTCCCAAACCCGTTTTTAAAACAATTAAAGAACTATGCTTCTTTATTTGATACTGCATACCGCTTTTGAAAACGTTCAACACGTCCGGCGCTATCGATCAGCTTTTGCTTGCCCGTATAAAACGGATGACATTTGCTGCAAATATCGATGTGGGTACTTTTAATAGTCGAACGCGTTTCAATGACGTTACCGCAAGAACAGGTAAAGGTAACATCTTCGTATTTAGGATGAATTTTTTCTTTCACAAGGACCTCCGGATTCAGTAATTTTTTTATGAACGAGTTAATATAATAAATTAACACACCCATAGTCAACAAAAATAAAATCCTCCAGCAACTCTATTAATACAGTTCAAGGCCATCAAATATTGTACGATTTTTTTAAACTTAGCATCTTCAAAAAATAATGTAAATGAAAAGAACCTGACGGGAATCAATTTGTGCCTCAAATTTAAACTTGAATCCAAGGAACAAGAATAAAAACCAAAGGGGAGAAACCATAATATAAGAAAGGTTACATAATATATATTATACGACTTAATATTTGTCTGTTTCATAGGGAATTACGTTAAATTTGATTTGGGTTTTTTAATGCTTTATTTGCTTTGTCGCATTCTATAAACAGTTTGTCATTTCAATTTCATAACAAATATTTTCTACTTTCTTTTTCGCGATACTTGTTTGAAAAATGCCATAGTCACCCACAAATTCTCTGTTCAGATTTATGGCTTAAAACTTCTTTTCCGGATTATTTTTAACTTTTATCCTTAAATTAGGCCTTTTTTCATCAATGACCAATTAATAAATAACTCCATGATTTATAGTGCAAATCTTTAATATTTCCAGGATTTTTTTCAAAATTCAGTTTGAATTACGGCTAACGATATAATTCAACAAAGCTTTTCTTTATCTAACATATTGTTTTTTTATGTTTTAAAGCATTTTATAGAGATTAATTCGATTGCATTTTAAGCTTAATGTTTTTCAAATCAATATGTTAAACAAATAATAAAAAACCAAATCAGAAAATAATTACATTTCAATTCCAAGTCTTGCATTTATACCTTTGTTGAAATAATGCTTAACTTCTTTCATTTCAGTGACTAAATCAGCGATTTCAATGAGTTTCGAATGTGCATTTCTGCCGGTAAGAATCAATTCCGTCGTAGCAGGCTTTTGGTTAATAATAGTATCAATAAAATCGTCTAACCCAATTAATTTCAAGTTAATTACAACGTTTATCTCGTCTAAAACAATCATGTCGAATCGATTGGATTTAATAATTTCCTGCAAAAATTGTAATCCTTTTTGAGCTTCAAGGATATCTGAATCCGATGGTTTTCCAATAATAAAATCCGCATTTCCGAATTGCTTCAAAGTTATTAACTCAAACTTTTTCAAGGAAGCGATCTCAGAATACTCTTTATTTTTTAAAAACTGGCAAAACAATACTTTGAAATTAGCGCCAACAGCACGTATTGCCAGGCCGATCGCAGCCGTTGTTTTTCCTTTGCCGTTTCCAGTATAAATTTGAATTAAGCCTTTTTTCACAACGCTCCTCAAATCATTTTATTTGAAATTCAGTGTAATTTAAACAATTAAACGATATAATTATTAAAGTTTAATCATTTTTTGCCGATATATAAACTGGGTTTATAATATCCAAAATCTTTTTTTCGGAGGTGTTTTCATGACTACAAGTGCTGTCGGATCGGTTAACCATATTCCTCCACCTCCGCAAACAACAGCTAAAACTCGACAAATTGCAGCCGATGAAGCAAAAGCTGATGAAGTGAAAAAGGAAAATTCTAAACCAAAAGAAAATCCTCAATCAAACAGAGCCGGCGGAGCGAATGAAATAAATATTACTGCATAAAACAAGCATTTTTATCGATCAAAAAGGCCGAAAAACGTAAATTTCCGGCCTTTTTTCATTATAACCTTATCGATTTACCGACCGAATCCGACTCACTGCTTTTGCCAAAACCTCAACAGTTTTAACAATCTCTTCTTTTGTTGTTTTATTTCCCAACGAAAATCTTATTGCACAAACCGCATCAACTTTTCTTCGACCAATAGATAATAACGTCCTTGAAGCGCTAATTGAACCCGAAGAACAAGCCGATCCGCCGGAAACGCAAATTCCATCTTGGTCCAACGAGGCTATTAATGATTCTGTTTCAGCAGCTGGAAAACAGATGTTCAAAGTTCCGGGAATTTTGTTTTCAACATCTCCATTCAAAATTATGTTTTCTATTTTTGCAGAGATTTCATTAAACAGTAATTCCGAAAGAGATTTTAATCGATCATGTTCGGAATTAATTTTTGCAATCGCAAGTTCTGCGGCTTTAACAAACCCAAGAATAGCCGGAAGATTTTCCGTGCCGGTTCGAATTCCCCGTTCCTGATTACCGCCGAATGTTTGTGGAAAAATTTTAATACCGTGCTTTAAATAAAATGCACCGCAGCCCTTGGGGCCATAAATTTTATGGGAAGAAATTGATAACGAATCTACCCCAAGCTTTTTTACATCTACTGAAATTTTTCCAAAGGCCTGCACCGCATCAGTGTGAAAAACAATTTTTTTATTTTTTAATAATAAACTTATTTTTTCAATCGGTTGAATAGTTCCGATTTCATTATTCACCAACATTACGGATACAAGTTTGGTTTTATCGGTCAGTAACGATTGTAACGAGTCTAATTTTATTATTCCATTAGTATCAACCGGAATATCATTTATGGTATAACCATTCGATTCCAATGCATGAGCCGCCTCATAAATTGCCGGATGTTCTATTGCCGAAACGCATATTTCGCATTCCGGAAATATTTTCGAAATTCCCGCAATCGCCAAATTATCCGCTTCCGTGCCGCCGGAAGTAAAAAATATTTCTTTTGCATTTGCTCCAAGAATTTGCGCAAGCTGTTCCCTGGCTTTTTCAAGCTTGCCATAGGCTTTTCTTCCCATTGCATGAGTTGAAGAAGGATTTCCCCAAAAATCCTTCATTGCGGATTCCATTTCTTCCACGACTTCCGGTAACACCGGCGTCGTGGCATTATGGTCTAAATAAATCATATAACTAATATTCCGATAAAAAGAATCATGTCTTCAGTTATTTCGTTTAATGCGCCAATGCAATCACCGGTGATCCCATTAATTTTTTTATGGCATACCAACATAAATAACAATGTTGAAATTAATGATGCAATCAATAAAATCGAAACTTTAATATAACCGAATAAAAAGCCTAATGTTACCGCAGCTATTAATATGGAAACAATCATTATCGACTTGCTGCTTTTGCCTTGCAAAAATGCACCTGCAGTTCCGCTTCCGTTTCTGGCACTTTTGGAAAAAGAAACCATAAACCCCTGCATGGATCGGGAAAAAACAAAACTGCAAGCCACAACCGAAACGGCATTTTCCGAAATCAATGCCATGTATAAAATAAAACGAAATCCGATATTTAAAATTAAAGCAATGGTTCCAAAAGATCCGTTACGCGGATCTTTCATTATCAATAAGATTTGCTCCTTGATTTTACCGCCGAAAAAACCGTCGCAAAAATCAGCCAATCCATCGCAATGAATAGCGCCGTTAATAATGATGCCGAATGCAACCATGAAAAAAGCGGTTATCATTGGAAACTTCGCCATACTATGTAAACCGATTTGCCACACGCCTATTTCAAAAACAGCGATTATTCCCCCAATAAACGGGAAAAATGCCAAACTCTTTGAAAAATCATCGCAATCTTTTCCAGGGATCGGGATAATAGTCAATGTTTTACATGCAGTAATAAATGGACGAATCATATTATGTTATTTTGCTTCGGAAACATGGGCCGAACTGAATGTTGCCATCTGATCATAGCAATTCATGGCTTGCGCAATGATTTGCATGCATAAAGCCGCACCGGTTCCTTCTCCCAAACGCATATCCAGATTTAAAATCGGTCGTATATTCAATGTTTCAAGGAAATCCCTATGGAATTTTTCTGATGATTGATGGGCAAAATATAAATATTTCTGAACAATTGGATTGATTTCCATGGCAACCAATGCGGCAGCGCTGGAAATGAATCCGTCTATAACGGTGGGTATGCGTTTTTGCGCAGCACCGAAAATCAACCCGACAATTCCGGCAATCTCGAAACCGCCAACCCTGCACAATGCATCGAAACCGGTTTTGTCCCAGGATTTTTTATGCAATTCAACGGACTCGCGGATAATATCTTTTTTATGTTGCAACAAATCGCCGCTTGCGCCGGTTCCGGGTCCAACTGTTTTTTCAGGATCCATATCCAATAATAATGAATACAATGCCGATGCCGACGACGAATTTCCAATCCCCATTTCTCCTATGCCAAAAAGGTCGGTATCGCATTCCATTGCCAATTGTTGCCCAAAAAGTATTGCCTGATTTGCCTGAGACAAGCTCATTGCCGGTCCTTTGTGGAAATTTGCGGTTCCAAGGGCAACTTTGCAGGATTTGAAACATTGATTATCAATAGAAAATTCACCGTCGACACCCATGTCAACGACCGAATATTCGATTCCCGAATTTTTGCACATGACACTGATCGCAGCGCCGCCGTTTGCCATATTCAAAACCATTTGCTGCGTTACTTCTTTCGGATACGGCGCAACGCCTTCCTGGGTAATTCCGTGATCGCCCGCAAAAGTAAACATATTCATTTTTTTTATATGGGCATTTGCGTTCGATCGGCATAAACAATATTGAAGTACGAATTCCTCGAGCCGCCCTAAACTGCCGATCGGTTTTGTCAAATCATTGAGCTTGTTGATGATTTCTTTTTCAAGGTTTTCGTTTTTAATCGATTCGATTTTAAAGTTCATACATTTCCTTTATTTGATTTTTAACGGTATTCCGCAGACGAACAACAATACCTCGGAAGCAATTTTCGCTACGGACTGGTTCATATATCCTGAAATATCCCTGAATTGCCGTGCCATTTTATTTTCCGGTACAATCCCCCATCCGATTTCATTGGTGACCATGATAAAGCATTTATTAGTATTTGTTAAGCACTGCACCAACGAATCGATTTGCCGCACAATAATCGTTTCGTCATTATCATATTTAAAAAACAGATTTCCGAGCCAAACGGTCAAACAATCGATCACAACGATCGAAACATTTTCATCGATGCGATTAATTGCCCCTGCAAGATCGTAGGGTTCTTCGACGGTTATAAAGGAATCGCCTCGCGATTCTTTATGTGCATGTATCCTGGTTTTCATTTCATCGTCGAGCGGAGTCGCGGTTGCAATAAACGCATTTTTTTGCTTAAATTCCCGAGCGCGTGCAATTGCATAGGAGCTTTTACCGCTTCGCACACCGCCGGTGCATACGATTATTTTTCCCATATTTTTTTTAATACTTCCAATGATTCAAAGGTATCGGTTTCAGAAAATGTTTCTATAGTTGCCACGCCGTTAAAAAGTCGAACCGAATCCCGCAACGGGCTTACCAAAGATTGCAATTCATTGTTTTTTAGTGAAATATGATCTTTGCCCTGACAAACTCCATGAATATGCAAAACCCTGGTTTTATGAAGAATGGATTTTGCGACCTCTGCAATATTTTCATTATAAAGCAGCAAATGCCCGATATCCATGCAGTATGAAAAACCGAATCGATCAACGATATCTTTGTGCCAGGTGTACGGATAATCTAAATTTTCAACGCAAATTTTAGACCGCCTATCATACGCAAAAGAATCGATCGCTTCGCATGTTTTTAAAACCTGGTTTTGCCAGGTCGACTTTTCAAACGATGAGGCATTTCGATGAATGCCTTCCAAATGCAAAATATATGCGAATGGATTCAATTCCTGCGTAAGATTCATTAAATCGTTTACTTGCTTTATAAATCCCAAGCGTTCCGATTCATCACAGGAGCCTGCTTTTTTATCTATCGGGAAATGTACCGTATACGTAATCGAATGTTTTTTTGCAATATCGCATAAAACTTGTATAGTTTTCTTGTCGGGAAAATTGCATGCATCCTGAGACTGGAAAAAAACCAATTCAATATCGTCAAAACATTTTGCAACCAACGCGGCATTAAATTCTATGTCGCCCGGATACACATAAGAAGTGCATCCTACTCTGAACGGAAAATCGAATTTGGATAAAACATTGTTTTCAGTCAAGGCTCAGACCTTTTGCTTTTTTAAAAAACAATAACCACAGAAAAAATGGGCCGCCCAGCATTGCCGTAATCACCCCTACCGGCATTTCGGCCGGCGCAATAATTATTCTCGAAACAGTATCGCAAATCACCAGGAATATTCCGCCGCTTAAAAAGCAGGCAGGCCCTAAAACGACATGCTTTGTTTTGAAAATCATTTTACATATATGAGGTATCATAAGACCGACGAATCCGATGGGGCCGCAAACCGCAACAATGCTGCCGACAATCACGGTTGCGGCAAACAGTAACACGGATTTGGTTTGTTTTATCTCAACTCCACGGGTCTGTGCAAGATCGTCACCCGCAAGCAATTGGTCGAGCACGGGCAGTTTGAGAAATATGAGAATTATGCCGAGAATATAAAACGGCAACATGGAAATAATTTGATCGTAGCCGAAAACTTCTATTCCTCCCATAAGCCAGCGAACGATATGGAATGAATCGCGTAAAGAACTCAGATATTGCATGAACATAAGCATGCTGGAAAAAAGAAAACTTATGGCAATACCTGCCAAAAGAGTGGTGATAGCAGAGGCGGCCCGTTGAAACGAGGACAATAAAAACACGCAAAACATTGCCATTGCGGCACCGGCAAATGCGCCGACCGAAATGTATGTAATTGAAAAAAACGCGCCGTTAAGCCCCAACAATATTGTCGCTGCCGCGCCGCAGGATGCGCCGCTCGAAATTCCCAAAGTAAACGGGTCGGCAAGCGGGTTTTTAAACATCGCCTGAAACATCATCCCGCATAACGAAAGTCCGGAACCGGCAATAAACGCGGCAAGCACCCGGGGAATGCGTAAGGAAACCACAATTGTTTTTAGTAAAGGATGAGAATTCAAACCGAACGGCGAAATAAAATCCATGCCGAAAAAGGGAGCTGCGAATAAAATCGCCATTGTGCCGATGAAAAGACCTGCCAATTGCAATACGGGTGATTTTCTCATGATGGAATTTCTTGAGGAATTAAAAATGGCTTTGTACCGTTATCAAATTTTTCTTCGGAGAATTTCAAGGAAAAAACCTTTTCCAGAATATGCGGCCCTTGTTTTCGGAATTCAGATGTCGTTCCGGCAAAAAGCACTGTTTTATCCGCAATTGCCAAAACATTCGTGAAATTCGACAATGCAGCGTTGATATCATGCGTAATCGTCAGCAATACGGTGCCGAATTCATCGTGGATTCTTTGCAAGGTCTTTCGAATCAATTCCTGATGAAGCGGATCTAAAAACGTTGAAGGTTCATCGAGCAATAACACGGGCGTTTGCTGGGCAACCGCTCCGGCCAAAAACACCCGCTGCAATTCCCCGCCCGACAGCGTCGGCATCAAACGAAACGCAAGCTCTTTCGTATCCGTCAAATCCATGGCATTATTTACAATTTTTACATCGTGATCGCTCGGAAATGCCATGAGTCCCTGATACGGAAACCTGCCCAGCATGACGAAATCGAATACCGTATACGGCGCAAAATTTCTCGCATTTGCCTGCGGAACATAGGCAATTATTTTCGCCCTGTCTTTGGGCCGGAGTGTTTTTCCGTCGAGTCCCTGAATATGAATGCTTCCTTTATTAAACGGCAATAAACCGGCAAGACATTTGATCAATGTGGATTTTCCCGCACCGTTTTTCCCGATGATCGACCAGGTTTCCCCTTTATAAATTTGGCAGGAAATATCCTTAAGAACGCATTTCTCTCCAAAAGAATAATCGAGGTTTTTTACTTCAATAAGTTGCATAATTACTTTTTCGCTTCCGGCAACGGGGAACGATTTCCGGAAACGGTATTCCTACTTTTCGAATAATATTCGACAACCGCAGTATTGATTTCTTTGAGAATCAACCGTATCCGCGGCCCGGGTATGGTCATGAAGTCCTTATCCGGGCAAAAAACCAATCCGTTTTTTACCGCAGGTACGGAATTCAGACAATCCCAGTCTTTTTTAACGATGGAAATGTCCGTATGGGAAATCGGGGCCATTAAATCGATGACGATGTCCGGCGATATGCGAAAAATTCCTTCAGCGGTTATCAACGGATAGGTTCCCAATGAGTCTGTAAAAGCATTTTCGCCGCCGGCGTAATTTATAAGCTGACTGTAAAAGCTTTTGGGACCTGCCGCGTACAGTTGCACTATTTTTCCCGAACCGGTATTGTCCCGGCCGATGCAAAATAAAATCCTCGGCCGTTTTTCATTAATTGTCAACGGCGCGCGTTTTTCGGCATTAAACAAGGCTACGAGACTATCCGCCCGGCGTTGCCGCAAACAGAGCTTGCCGATTTGCAGAAAAGAATTCAAAATTGCGGAGACATTTTCGTTGTCGATTATTTCGTAATGGATATTATTGTGCTTTAAAAAATCGATGACCTTTATATGTTCCTTCAATAATAAGACCAGATCGGGCTTAAGCGACAGGATCGTTTCGTAATTAGGGTCCAAATAGCCGCCCAATTTAGGTATTTTATCAACCTCCGGCGGATAATTGCAATACCGGGTAACGCCAACGACGTTTTCACCCAAACCCAGCGCAAAAAGCGTTTCGGTAATACTGGGAGCAAAAGAAATGATTCTGGAATAACGGTTTGCGGCCGTAGCGTCACCGGTAAACGTCGATGATTTACAAAGGACGAAAAGGCTTACTGTAATGGCAGTAAAAACACCGAAAATGCGCATGTGCGAAACTCCATCGATCCCATGCCTCGAGGATCATTTGGATAAAATAAACATTATTCAGGTAGGTCTCCTGGCTTCCCTTTTTGGCCTTCCCATACCCCAAAAAAGGTACAGTGGCAAATTAAACTCGCGATTTTTTACATCGCAGGGGTTACAGTGGCGGGTCCGCTCCCGGATTTCACGGGATTCCCTTGGCACCTGAATATTAAGTAATTATATATAAATTATCTACGCGGAAAGCGTAGATAAAATCACAGCTACAACTTATCCCGCTGCGAAGCGCGGGGTTATTAAGAACTGTGTTGCAAAAATTAATATGCGATCCGAAAAACAACAAGCTTTTTTTAACGCCCAAAGACGACAAAGAATCGGTGTCTACGATAAAAAGGCGTTTTTAATGTGTTCGATTTTTCCCATAACAATAGTGATGACATCGAATCGGCATGGTCGCCCTGTGTATTTATGCTCCACCAGATATCTCTGGGCCATGCGAATGATTTTCCGTTTTTTATCGTTTGTTACCCAGAATGCCGGATGTCCGTATTGCAGGGATCGTGCGGATTTAACTTCGCAAAAAACCAACGTACCGTTCGGATCTTTTGCGATGCAATCGATTTCTCCCCTTTTTGCCTGATAATTCCGCGAAATAATGGAATATCCGTTTGCCAATAAATATTCGGCAGCCGCATCTTCCCCGTCATACCCTTTTTCACGGGTATTTTCAAAAGAAAACGAGGGTTCCATTTTAGTTATTTCTGGGACAAATGTATGCAAAACAGAACAAGGAGAATGACAAAAAAGACAATGGAAAGCCACTGGTCTTTTACAACGCCAAGCCAAAATTTCCCGTCAAATAAAAAGAATTTCCCCGGTGTCGGGCCAAAACCTCGCCGTTGACCGCTTCTTCGGTCGGTTATCCGCTTGTCTGCAATTTCGTTACCGGCTTTTTCCGTATCATTATGCAAATTCTTTTGAACCGCAAAGGAAACCGTGGTTTTGTCGACCAGCTCGTCGATATCGACCGTATCAAGATGATCGAGCATTTCCTCGATAGAGTCGTATCGATCTTTCTTGTCTTTTTTCAATGCCTTAAGCACAATGAGTTCAAGTCGTTTCGGAGTATCGCGACGCTTAACGGACGGAGGAATCGGTATTTCATGAACGTGTTTATACGCCACGGCAATCGGATTATTTGCAAGAAACGGCGGCCGTTTCGTCAGCATTTCGTAAATCACGACGCCGAGCGAATAAATATCGGTTTTGATGTCGACTTCCACACCTTCGGCCTGTTCAGGAGACATATATTCCGGGGTTCCGACAGTTACGCCGGTCAAGGTCAAATGAGCGGACGAAAATATTTTCGCAATGCCGAAATCCGATAATCGCGCGACATTTTCCTTGTCGATCAAAACGTTCTGCGATTTAATGTCCCGATGAATGACGTTTTGCGTATGCGCATACCGAAGTCCACGGCACATTTGCTTGGCAATGTCTATTATTTCGGTAATGGGCATGACTTTTTTACGCTGAATTCGCGTAGACAGGTTTTCGCCGTCAATGAATTGCATTGCAAAAAAACGATAGCCTTTGTCCGCACCGTATTCGTAAATGCTGACGATGTTCTGATGCTGCAACATCGAAATCGCTTTTGCTTCTATTTCGAAACGCTGCGACAATTCTTCATTATTCATTTGCGGCGGCAGGACTTTTAACGCAACGATCCGGTTGAGCGGCTCTTGAACCGCTTTATAGATAACACCCATTCCTCCCATACCGACAATTTGCAGAATTTTGTATTTACCGATATATTCGGGAAGATACGGGGCTTCATTTTCGGGTTCGGACATATGAGATTGCCTTTTTATCTGAAAAATCTTCTATTATAAACTGCGCTGAAAAGTAAAATAATTAATCCTACGGTCAGAAGTGCTAAGCCGATCCAATCCTGCATTTGAAACAGATTTTGATCGAAAAAGCTCATTTTTTTAAACATTGAAAAAACAGGACGGCTTATGGTGAGATGGGATAACATTTGCCCCAGCCAGGGCATTTCGTCGAAGGGCATTAAAATGCCTGAAAAAAATATCTGCGGAATAAAAATAATCGGCAAAAAGCTGATCGCCATATTGACATTTTTTGAAAATCCGCTTACGCATAAGCCTAAAATCGATCCGCACGCGCACGCCGAGCATAAAAGGGAAATGTTTGCAATTGAAAACGCGAAACTCGTTGCAAAAAGTAAATGAAGGCAGAGCGTAAACAATAACGCCTGCAATACGCTTACCGCGCAAAACACCAAAAACTTTGCCAGTAAATATGCCGACGCGGAAAGCCCGATCCGAAATTCTCTTTCAACAAGCGCCCATTCCCTGCTGATTTCCCGCACCGAATTCATGCCTCCCATCCAAATGACCGAAATGGAAATGCAAAAGAAAAACGTCAGCGGTAAAAACGTTGACGTGGGCTCGAAAACGAAGGCCAAAAGCAGCGCGATGAGCGGCGCTTGCAATAACATGAGGAACAAAGTGCGGATATCGCGTACGCAAACCTTTACATACCTGTTTGTCAGCAATACCGATTGTTTGAAGAATGAAATCGTTTTGGGCTTATACAGCTTGACATGCGCGGCAAACGCATGTTTATTCGCGTCTTTGCTTTTTGGGCCTTTTGCCGGGACGGAAACATTGTTGGCCGCAGTATCGATTTTTAAGGCCCTGGCTTTTTCATACACGTCCGAAAGGTTCGACGACCCTACGACATTCCGTATTTCCTGCGGCGAGCCGGAAAAAACAAGTTGTCCCGACGACACGAAAAATATTTTGTTGCACAAATCGATTTGTTCGAGCGTATGCGTCGTGAGCAAAATAGTATGGCCTTTATCGCAAATCGCCCTGAACAATTCCATGAATTTGAATGTCAGTCCCGGGTCGAGGCCCGCAAGTGGTTCGTCGAGAAATATTATTGTTGGTGAAGAAAGCAGTTCGATGCCGAAATGCACCCGTTTTGCCTCGCCGCCCGAAAGATGGCTTATCCTGCGTTTTTTGAGGTTCGTCAGATCCAGCAATGTCATGACTTCATGAATTCGTTCCCGATGTTCGGCAAGCAAACTGTCTTTGGGCAAACGCAAAATACTTTGCTCGGTAAACGTTTCTTCAACCGTCAATTCGGTCCGTAATAGATTTTGCTGCGATACGAAACCTATGGCCGAATTAAATGCGGAACAAAATGTGCGCATGGGAAGTCCGTTGTAAAACACGTTTCCCGATTCCAGCGACGTTTGCCCCGTAAGTGCGTGCGCAAGCGTCGATTTTCCCGCTCCCGAAGGCCCCAATATGGCGACGAATTCGCCGGGTTCTATCGAAAGGGAAATCTGGTTGATTAATCGGCTTCTTCCCCTTCGAACGCACAAATTGAACGCCTCGATTTTTATCCGGTTAAAATCCTGGGCCTGCTGCAACGTTTGATTGGAAACGAAAAACCGAAACGACCCGATTTGAATGATGTCGCCTTCGTTCAAAATAGCGCCGTGCGTTGGCTTTCCGTTTACGAATGTCGCATTCGTGCTTTTGCAGTCTTCGATATGCAGCTTTTGATCCGCAAGTTTTTTAACCGTTGCATGAAACCGCGAAACGAGCGGATGGGGCAAACAAATCGTATTTGAGGGATCCCGTCCTATGGTGAAAACCTTTCCGGGTTCCACAGCGACTTCCTTATTATTGTCTTGCACCAACTCATGTACCGGAAAAAACGACACGGTGTTATCGGTAATAGATACTTTGAATTTGGCAACGCCCGTGGTGATGACCGCGTTATTGTGCAAAGGGGATTTTTTAACCGGGATATCGTCTATCCTCGTGCCGAACGTGCTGTTGCAGTCTTCTATCCAAACGGTGCTCGAACTGCAGTCGACACAGGCGTGAAAACGCGAAACGCCGATTCCCTTTAAAGGGATATTGCACGACGGGTCGCGGCCTAAAATGATTTTATCGATTGAGCGGGGAAAAGAAAAACCGTTTGAAAATGAAGTTGATTCTTGCATTGTCAACGTATTGCTTGGATTTCTTTTTTCACTAAAGCAACGACATCCGCTTTTGCTTTTTCAAGATTGTCGTTGACCACGGTATATTCGTATTTGCCTTGTTCTTTTGCAAAAGCCATTTCTTTTTCGGCATTGGCGATTCGAAGATCGATCACGTCCTGCGAATCGGTTTTCCGGTCTTCAAGTCTTTGCCGCAGTATTGTAAGCGACGGCGGAAGCAAAAGAACGCCGACGGAATCGGGATACACCGAATCGAATTTTTTCTTTCCGAAAACATCGATATCCATAATGATATGCTTGCCCGCATTAATCGTATCGTCTATAAAATGCTTCGGCGTACCGTAATAATGATTATGGACTATGGCCCATTCCGCAAATTCGTTTTTATTTATCCGTTGTTTGAATTCTCCCTCGTTCATGAAAAAATAATGGACGCCGTTTTTTTCATGGGAACGGGGCGTACGGGTGGTTGCCGATATCGAATAAACCAGGTCCGGAACATTTACTTTTAAAAAATCCAACAAAGTGGTTTTGCCGGCCCCGGATGCTGCGGAGAAAACGAAAATTTTTCCTTTTTTACTCATGTTTTTCCTACGTTACCGTTAAATTCGACACTTTTATCACGGCTTCATCGGCTTTAATAGGTCCAAATTGGCCTTCGCGGTCGCGGCCTGTTCTTCGGCCTTTTGTTCTTCCATAAGCTTTTGTATGGCCGCCTTTTCTTTCTTAAAATCAATTTCTTTTTGTAATAAATATTGCAGTTTTATGGTATTATTCATGATATTATTGATTGTTTTGGATAATACCAAAAACAGAACGAAGATACCGAAAAATACGAACGCGGCCAAAAGTAATAATGTAATCATGTTTTGAATAAATCTCCTGAAGATTGAATCTATATTAAGATAATTTCAGTGAGCGCAAATTGAACATTTTAAGTAGTTTAATTTTATGATTTTTACCGATAAAAACAAAATGTTTTTTTTATTTTTATCCGTCGTGTCGCTTTGCTTTTCACAAACCGATACGGTGAAACCGCTGCAAATAAACCAAATAGCGCCGTCGCCTGCAGACACAAATGCGAAAATCGACAGGCTTGTGGTCACCGGGACCAGAACGGCGCGGACAATAAAAGATAATCCTTCCCCTATTTCGGTAATTTCCAAACAACAAATCGCGTCCTCGGCTGCATTGAATGTCGGCGACCTTTTGCAATTCGAATCCGGAATAGTCATGAAGCGATCGGTCGGCATGGGCGAAGGCGTTCCGCAGGAAATAAATATTCGCGGCGTTCCCAGCGCCACTGCAGCCACTAGAACGCTCATACTCGTCGACGGAATTCCGACGAATGTCGCGGGCACGCCTTTTTTAATTGTCAACGAAGTTCCCATGGAGTCCATCGAAAGAATCGAAATCGTCAGCGGCCCGTTTTCCAATTTATACGGCCCCAACGCCTTTGGCGGCGTCATAAATATCATAACGAAATCCCCGAAAAAAGATACGCATGCCGAGATTTACGGCGGCGGATTTTCCGGATTCTATGACGTGGGCGGAAACGCAAGCGGTTCTTTGGGAAGGTTTTCCTATCTTGTCGATGCGGGCCTTCGCGGTATCGATAATTATTATCTCAGGGATTCGATTGACCATATTTCGACCTACGACCGAAAAACCCCGGCCGACAATTACGGCTATTACGATAAAAGGTTCCTGGGTAAATTCAATTATGCGCTTTCGAGCAGGATTTTACTGACAATAAACGCCCGCTATTTCGAAAGCGATCTGGGTTTCGGCAAAACCGAATATGGGCATCCGCAAACCGATATTTCGGTATTGGGACAAAAACTTTTACTGGGGCCGGTCTTAAAACTGAACATCTCCCCGGGATTCGACATGAAACTTTCGGGGTTTTATCGCAATGTCAATGGCACTTTTTACGATCAGGGAATACGTGCCGACAGTCTGCACGATACGGTTGGAAGCGTTTGGAAATCCCAGTCAAACGATTTTCAAATCGATTACCAAACATCAATAAAAATCGGAGATTTTAATTCCCTCACCTGCGGTATGGATTTTTTATACAATTCAATCGATTTTGGTCCCCGGTTCGACGAAGTTCGACACGATTTGCTCAAAAACGCCTATGGCGATACCGAGGCGATGAATAACGCCGGGCTTTACGTACAGGATGAAATGAAAATCGGGGAAAAATTGGTCTGCGTCGCGGGAATCAGAATCGATGACAATTCAATATTCAATGCGGTGCTTAGTCCCCGTTTGGGTTTGGTTTACAAACAAACAAGCGATATCAGGTACAAGGTTTCTTTCGGCCGCGGGTTTCGCAGTCCGTCGCTTGGGGAATTGTACTTGCCCGATATGCCGATCAATACCAGTACGACATTGCAAGCAAATCCCGCATTGCAACCCGAATATATCTGGGCATTGGATGCAGGACCCGAATTCGAATTTACAAAACAACTGTCGCTCAAAGTGTCCGGCTTTTACAATGCAATGGACCATTTGATCGTGCAAAAGATCGTCAACGGGAATTATATGGATGTATTGCAAAATGCGACTTTGAGCCATAAAAACATCGATAAAGCCCGGTCGTACGGGCTGGAAAATTCAATCGAATACCGGATATTTGCATTTGCAAACTTGTTCGCGAATTATACGTATACGGAATCCGAAGATATGGACATGCATACGCGATTGGAATATATTCCCCGTCATTCGTGCAATTTCGGTGTGTATTTCGATAAAAAAATAAACGGAATCGGATTATACGGATCGGTATTGGAACAATTTACCGATACGCGGGATTATTTGGATTGGCAAAAAACTCTGCTGGATTCCAATTTAGTCGTGCCGGAACATCCTACCGAATTAAAGCCGAGCATGTCGTCTTTGCCCTCGTATTTGCGGACCGATTTGAGCGTGAAAATCATGTACGATGATTTTGTCTGGCTCGGTATCGATGCGATGAACCTCTTCGATGCCGACATTGCCGAAGTTGCAGGAACGTATTCCCCAAAACGATTCATCGAGGCGCGGATCGGTTTTAAATTTTAATCAATCCTTTGTAAATACCGCGTTGGGCAAAGGGAAACCCGGCGGAATCAATCCGGCGGGCATATATTGGACGAAATCGTTCAGACGGATTTTCCAAGTCGCCGGCGTGCCGGTTTGAATGTCGATTTTGATGCCGCCCCGCGGATTTCCGCAATCCACAAGTTTTAAGGTGTTGGTAACGGTGTCTTTATCGTAACAACTCATTCGGTCCATCCAGACAGTATCGACTTTCGATACGGTATCCGAAACAATATGCCAATGTCCTATTTCTTTGTGAATCGTGTCCGTGTTATTTACATTAACATTGATGGCGTAATTATAATTGCTATCGTACGACATGACGATCTTATAATTTCCCGTTAAAGTCAATTGAATGGCATAGCGCCAGGTTCCTTCAACGGTTTTGTCCAAGGCATTTGCATTCGTATTTGCCATATTGCTCGTAGTGGATGAATTGCCGCACATTAGAATCAATGACATAAGCAGTGTTACCATTATCGATTTTGTTGAATGTAGCATTTTTTTTCTCATTTCTTTGTCATATTCAAGTTCCGTTATTATCTTTAGGGGAACTCTAAAATTGTATTTTCATTGAACTTCGTGCAATTTTAGAGATGCCCTTATCATACTAAATTTACATAGAAATACGAACAATTGCACTTTTATTATACCAACAAAATTTCTACACCGGAGCAAAAGAATGAACGCAATCCTTCCCATTATATTTGTATGTATTTTCTTCACTTCCCTTTTTTCCCAAACTAAATCCCAGGAAATTCCTGAAAAATCATTGATGTTTTTTGCTTCCCCATTGGCGCCGAATCTTAGGCCGGCCGGTTTTACATCGGTCAATTTCGATTTGGGCCTTCATTATAAATACAGGATTTTCACTATAGACGGCATGTACGAAACGGCATTAAACGATATCTTTCCGGATGCATATAAAACAGCCGAAATTAAACGTACGGTCACCAGAAAAAGCGTTAATACTTTTTATCGCAGCGCTGAGCTTGGCGGTGGAGTAATTTTTTTCAAAAAAAGGAATCAGGAAGATTCGCGTATGAATTTCTATCAGGTTCATGCAGGATATAAAACCCTTGATGTTCCAGATATAACCAATCGGCTCGATACATTGATTCCCGACCCGGATGGACCGATAAATAAAACTAAATACGGTGATGTCACGCTTAACACGGATATCGGAATACTTTATGCCGGTTTAGAAATTATAAGACAAAAATATGGTGCATCGCTTCACCGAACATTCAGAATATATACCGATGTTCTGTACGCCGCTTACGGCACTTATTCGGCGACAAAAAACGACGGATCATCGTTTACAGGCAACACAAACGCAATAATGCTGCAACGTATGGGCGGAAGAATCGGCGTAGAATCGACCCTCGATTTACCTGTCGGTTTTCGATGGCTCATTGAAATGGGAATTAGGCCTGGCGTTCATGAAGTCAATGCAACATTCGCCCCCGCATCGTACAATACCGTTCAATATTCGGTTTACAATTTGTACGTTAGCGCGAAAATAGGAATTTGTTCGTTCTGGTTATAATCCCGTAGAGACGCCCGTATTGTAGAGACGCCCAATTTGGGCGTCTCTACAATTAATTGTATGATACCCGAAATTGCCGCATTTCCCAGACGCCCAAATTGGGCGTCTCTACGATTAATCGTCTGATTCCCCGAAATTTTCAACCATTATTACATATTTATTACAATACGATTGAATTTCCATACTTTTTTTGATATACTATTTGATATACAAAAAATTTTTTGGCTTTCAATTAAATCTTTTTAAGAAAGAGGCATCCATGTGTGCCATGAATTGCTGGGAATTTAAAAAATGCGGAAGAGAAAAAGGCGGTTCCAAGGTTGCCGAATTGGGCGAATGCAGCGCAAGTACGATGACAAACGCAAATGGCTTAAATAGCGGCCTAAACGGCGGACGCGCATGCTGGGCTATTGCCGGAACTTTGTGCGGCGGAAAAATTCAAGGCACTTTTGCGTCAAAACTTCCCAATTGCCTAAAATGTGAATTCTATCAGCTGGTCGGCGGTGAAGAAGGCCCAAATCACGTTAGTTCAAAAGAGATTCTCGCAAAATTGCAAGCATGATTGAATCGATTGAAATTTACAATATGGAAAACAATCGTTTCTTACAATATTCCCTGCTAAATTCCATCCATCAAATCCGCCCGCTTTATCCGAGTATATTAATTAACGCAATTAATATACTCGGACATCCGACGCTTTTAATCACATACATTGTCTTACAATTTATTAATTTGATATTTTCATTACGTTGATACCGGCGCGTTTTTGAGTCAATGTCCGATTTTAGTTTAAATTAATCTCAAAC
>JBBIGR010000016.1:0-94501 GCA_037447435.1 Fibrobacteria bacterium | reverse complement strand
TAATTTAGTTTAATTAAACCGGGAAAACGGACATGATCTCAGAAACGGCGGGGTTTGCTATTGAATTTTATCATCATTAATTGCTAATTCTAAACTAATATTGTCAAAATATAACGCCTCTTGCCTACCACCATCAACTTTCTTAGCTCTGAAAAGGATTTGCATCATCCTGCTTCTATTACACCGGAAATGGTTCTGCATTCTTTTCAAAGTAGAAGAGCGTTCGTTATAATATTTTTTTTCGTTTGGAGCTAATTTATAATATTCGAATGCCCTTCTATAGAGATTTACTAAAAATAACGATTCCCTTGGTTTTGTCTTTGTCCATTGTTCCCATTTTCTTCTCAAGTATGTTGCGTCAATATCCGAGATTTCGGCCCAGCAGGATATGGAGTCCGGTTGTTGATCAAAAAGCGCATCCGCACAATGTTTTGCGAGCTTGTCTTCTAATTTTCCTAAGTCGGGTATTAAAAAAGTTTTAATAAACAGAGCATTCATTGCATCCATGAGGCGATGTAAATAAAAAGCAGTATTAATGGAGATTACTTCCCTTGCACCGTATCGTCCGGCTGCAAAGCCGTCTTCTATTGAACCGTTTTTTGCTATGACGATAACCGGAATTTTTCTTCCGTATTTTTGTAGGAATTCAAACTTATTTGAATTTTGACTTATAGTTAAATCATCCAGACAAATATGGCAAGGGTTTTTCAACAATTCCTTATCGGCTTCCTGTATCGATTTTACCCTGACAATATGATATAAAGGAAAATCGGCCTTGCATTCAAAAGCTTTTGCAGTAAGGTTATCGTTTGCGGAAACAATGACAACGCAAATTGAACCGGCTAAAAAATGAAATGGATCTTTTGACATAGTGCCCTGTATAAAAATTGGTAATAAAGAATCAGGTTATAAGGGGTCCTTTTCAGAATGCGATAGACCGTATTTGTATAATACCGTTTTTAAGGTGATGGAAATAATAAATCTAAACTTCTGCATTAAAAAAAAACGACAAAATTGTCGTTTTTTTAAGTTCTGTTTTAGTTTTTTCGCGGTACCCACGGCGCGGATATCATCTGTAAATAATAAAAAAAACCTTCCACGCAATTGTTTGCATGAAAGGTTTTTTTATTAACAATAATGGAGGTGATGGGAATTGAACCCATGTCCGAAGAACGATCCAAGCCGACCGCTACATGCTTAGTCTGTCTATTAATCTCGTTGTCTGCGGCACCGACAAACAGGCTCCGCAGAAAACCAGCCCCGATAAACTTCATTCCGCAGTCAAGGCGCCCCGCGAAACTATCGTTCATGCTTTTTACTTGTTATCCAGTGAACGCTAACCGGCCAACAAGTCGGCCGCCTTTATTTAGGCAGCCATTGAGTAAGAATAATCGTTTGCGATTATTTTTTACCGGATGATTTACGAGGCCAACCGATATCCTCGGCATGCTGTCTGAATCTCTCATTCCCCGTCGAAACCAGTGCACCCCCAAATTTTCAAAGACCATATTGATTACGGCTTAATAATAGCTGATCTTAAGGGAAAAGTCAACTTCCAACTTTTTTAGGTCGATTCCCGGACTATAAACTTCGTCGGCAATTCCTTGTGCTTGAGTTCCGATTCCCGGCCTTCTAATTTATCAACAATCATGTTGATGGCATAATCGCCCATTTCAAGCTTGGGCTGACGTACCGTCGTCAGGGTCGGCTCAACGACTTCTGCTGCAGGAATGTCGTCGAAGCCGACGACCGCAAGCGATGTCGGCACCAGGATGCCTTTGTTTTTCGCTTCTTTGATGATCCCGATGGCAGCCATGTCTCCGGCTGGTACAAATACCGCGGTGACGCCTGCGGCGCGAATGCTGTCGAAAACTTTTTCGCCGGCGTCGATCGTATCGTCGTCCACGTCGAATTCGAATTTTTCGTTGAACGGGATAGCATGGTTGGCAAGCGCCTTTTTATACCCTGCGACACGTTCTTCGGTCGGCAGGTTCTGTTTGCGGCATGTGACGCATGCGATATTCTTATGTCCTTTGCCTATCAAATATTCGGTAGCGTCTTCCGCTCCCTGGGCATTATTGACAAACACAGAATCCAGGATGTCGCAACGGCGCGCGACCACGATGCAGGGCACGCTTTCGTCGCGGAAGATCTGCATTTCCTCTTCGGACACGGTTGCGCCGATGAGAATTGCTCCGTCGATACGGCGTTCGCGGGCCAGGCGCTGGAACAACTGCGATTCGTTTTCCTTTTGTCCGACGGTATCGAAAAGGGTCACGGTATAATCCACATCGCGATTGGTGCTTTTGATACCCTGCAAAATACGGACGACAAACGACGAGGCGAGATTGGGTACGATCACGCCGATCGAATTCGACTTTCGCGTCGCAAGACCGCGGGCTATGACGTTCGGGTAATAATTGAGTTCACGTGCTATTTTCAGCACTTTACGACGGGTGGTTTCCGAAATGTTCGGCTTGTTATTGATGACCATGGAAACGGTGGCAGACGTAACACCCGCGCGTTCGGCAATGTCTTTGAGTGTAACCGGCATAGTGTGTTTCCTTTAGAAAGTTTTCAATGTGAACGTATAAGACCCAAAAATTTTATTTATCTGCATTAAAACGGCATTGTCATGGTCATTCCGACTTGTTTGTTGATAGGAACAAGATCGGGTTCCAATTTCATTTTCACCCCTGCATCATGCAAGTGAGCGTCGACAACGGCGTCCAGAACGCCGTATATGTAAAAAAGTATCGAATACCATATGTACATGTTCCTGTTGCGGAACGCGTTTTTCCGCCTGTTTTCCCAATCGTTATTCAATCCGTTCGCATTAAACGCCGCTCTCGTATGCGGATCGGACTGCATCGACAATTCGTAATTTTCACAATCGCGCATTAACAGATGATAGTTGACGGCCAAATACCCGAGATTAAATTGCGTCATAAAAATCATCCCCGCTTTGGAAAGTTCTCCATTGTATAACTGGCCGAGTCCCAAAGCCGGAATTGCCGACAGCCACCCCGCAACCGCAGGGTCGCGTTTCAAATCGTCGTGAAACAATTTCGTCGCATGCAACGCATCCATGACATTATAATAATAAATTCCCAAACCCCAAGAGATACATTGATTAACGACAAAACGCGTTTCCTTGGCATCATACCTGTCTTTATCCGCAAGTAACTGATAACTTATTCCCGGAAACAAGGTGTCTTTTTTTACCGAATCGATGACCATTTTGCCGTTATTTTTTGACGCGAGTATTTCAAAACTGTCCGCTTCATGATTCAGCCCCTGCTCCCAAATATAACGCTGATAGCCGAATAATCCGACGCCGACCTCGGCCACCAGAAAAAGTCCGGCTTTCAAATACTGATGCGTATATACCTGCCCGGCTCCCGGAATGACAATCGAACTTGTCAAAGCAATGGCCGGACTGTACGGCAATATCCGGGTTTTCAAAGAATCTTTTTCTTGCAAAGCAACTGTGCGACCGCCCTGAATACTGTCGGTAAGGGGCGTATTTGCGCACAACGCCGTTATTGCAAAAATAAAAACAAGTATAGTAAACCTGAAACGTTCCATTTGTATAGTTGCTTGCCCATAGCATGAGCCTGGAAAAATCGTACAATAATGTTTATTTAAATTCAACTTATTTAAACCCTTAAACAATATAATACAATTTTAATGAGTAGGGAATTTTTATTTAAAGAGATTAAATAGGGCGAAACCGCACAAATCCCAATTTATTTAAACGGATTAAACGACCATATTTATTGAGGATATCTGCGATTCATTGACAATAGGATTTTTTGTGCCGTTTGAATTATAAGAAGATGTTGCGGACCCTTTCGATTTGGATTTGTCAGCTGAACCTTCCGGGGAACCTGTTTTTCCGTTTTTCTGTTGTGCCAATTCCTGCTGGGCAGCAGCTTCTGCCTGCGATGCTGCTGCCGCAACCGATCTATCTGCGCCCGAAGGATCGGCAGGAGCGAGCGCGGCACGTTTCACCGCTTCCATTTTGTTAATGGTTGCCCGCGGGTCGTTTTTGACAGGAGAAACGTCGATGGAGACCTCTCCGCCTATCGCATACATTGTGCCGTCAGGTCCTTTTTGATATGAATAACTGACTCCACCCTTTATATTGGCACCGCCTGCGGCGACATGGGCCATTTCATGCGCTCTCACATCCTGATCGCGTTTTTTAAGCTTTTCAACTTCTTTTTCCTGGTCCGGCGTAAGCTGTTTTTTAGCTGCCCCACCGGTTTGAGTGCTGCTTTTTGTCCCGGGTATTTCGGCTGCATTGTCTTTTTTAGGATATGAACCATTCATATCCTGCTGATTTATATAAGAATTAACTGCGGTAACCGGCATAATGTTCTCTTAAAAAAGGTTTAATAGCAGCCCATTTCACATTCTTATTAAAAAAATAGACTTCTGCTTTTAGGTATATCGGATAGGGTTTTGCAGGACTTTAGAAAAATTATTGCCGGGGCCTCGGGCATCACAGACCGGGCCGCGACTGAGCAGAGCAATCCGAGCGACATAGCTGATTGGCGCCGGTGAGCTTTTTAGCAGTTTATCCGCCCTGGCGTGACCCAAGATTATTTGCCCAATTCCTTCGCATTTCACGCTTTTTTCATTTTCTTTTGCGCAAAATTTATTTTATGCTGCTTTCGTAACATTACACCACATTGCTATTAAATAGTAAAAAATATCGCCACCCAAAAAGGAGAACCATAATGGCCGAAACGCAAAAAGAACAAAAACTCGGCTTTCAAACCGAGGTAAAACAGCTGTTGCATCTCATGATCCATTCGCTGTATTCTCATAAGGAAGTTTTTTTACGCGAACTCATTTCCAATGCTTCGGATGCCTGTGACAAACTTCGGTTCGAATCGCTTACCAATACCGCGCTGCTCGGCGCAGACACCGAACTTTGTGTCAAAGTCAAGGTGGACAAGACTGCAAAAACCGTGACCATTTCCGATAACGGCATCGGCATGACTCGCGAAGAAGTCATCGAAAACATCGGCACCATCGCCAGAAGCGGTTCAAAGGCGTTTGTCGAAAGCCTTACCGGCGACCAAAAGGTCGACTCTAATCTTATCGGTCAATTCGGCGTCGGTTTTTATTCCGTTTTTATGGTAGCGTCCCGTGTCAAGCTGGTCACAAAACGCGCCGGCGCAACCGGCCCTGCGGTATTGTGGGAATCGACCGGCGAAAGCGATTATTCAATCTCCGAGACCGACAAAGAGTCCCGCGGCACCGAAATCACGGTATACCTTAAAGAAGACGAAGGCGAATACGCCGAAAATTATACCGTCCGTTCCGTTATAAAGAAATTTTCCGATTTCATCGCTTTCCCCATCTACTTTCCAAACGATAAAGGCCACGACGAAATCATCAACGAAACCAAGCCGTTATGGAAACGGCAGCCAATGGATATTACCAGCGAGCAATATGAGGAATTTTTCAAACAGGTAGGCGGTTTCGACAAACCCAGCGCAACCATACACAGCAAGGCCGAGGGCGTGCTGGAATATTCCTTTGTCCTGTATTTGCCTTCCAAGGCGCCGTTCGACTTGTTCATGCCCGAACGGGTGCACGGAGTCAAGCTGTATGTCAAGCGCGTCTTTATCATGGACCATTGTAAGGAACTGTTTCCGGAATATCTTCGGTTTGTAAAGGGTGTCGTCGATTCCGAAGACCTGCCCCTCAACGTATCTCGCGAAATGTTGCAGCATAATCCCGTAATCGAAAAAATGAAAAAAACACTCGTTGCCAAGGTCCTTTCCAAACTGTCCGACATGGCAGCGAATGAGCCGACCGCCTACAACTCGTTTTGGAAGCAATTCGGCGCGGTTCTCAAGGAAGGCGTCCATTCCGATTACGAAAACAAGGAAAAGCTTACAGAGCTTTTGCGTTTCGAATCGTCTTTGTCCGATACGCCCGACGATATGGTTTCGCTTAAGCAATATGTCGGCCGCATGCGTGAAGGGCAAAAGCACATTTATTATATAACAGGCGAATCACGAGCCATTGTTGAAAAAAGCCCGCATCTCGAAGTCTTCCGCGATAAAAGCATCGAGGTGCTGTACTTTACCGATCCTATCGACGAATGGCTTGTCAACGACCTCTACAATTACGACGGCAAACAGCTTAAAAGCGTTGCAAAAGGCGATTTGGACCTCGGAGATCTCGGCAAAGAGGAAAACAAGGAAAAAGACAAACTTGAATCGCAATTCAAGAAACTTACCGAACGGATAAAGAACATCCTTACCGATACGGTCAAAGACGTCCGCATCACGACGCGCCTCAAAGACAGTCCGTGTTGTTTAGTGGCCGATGAGCACGATATGGGTCCCGTCATGGAACGCATGATGAAATCCATGGGACAAGACGTGCCTCAAACCAAAGCGATAATGGAAATCAACGCGTCGCATCCCATTTTTCAGAACCTCAACGCATTGTATGCAAAAGACGCCAAATCGGCGCTTCTTGACGAATGGGTTAAATTACTGTACGACCAGGCCCTCATTTCGGCGGGCCAAAGCGTCAAGGACGTTTCGGCATATGCAAAGCGCGTCAATGAACTTTTGATACAAGCTTCCAAAGACGCTGTGGCATGAACGCCATCGCCTTGTTGACGGATTTTGGGGCCCAAGACTGGTTTGTAGCCAGCATGAAGGGCGTTATCCTTTCCGTAAACCCGCAGGCAACCATAGTGGACATCAACCACAATGTTGCCGCGGGTGATATTACCGCGGCCGCATTCAATCTTATTGCTTGTCACGATTTTTTTCCCAAGGGAACGATTTTTGTTTCCGTGGTCGATCCCGGCGTCGGCGGTACCCGGAATGCCATAGCTATTTTTGCCGGGGAATATTTCTTTGTGGGTCCCGATAACGGCATTTTTTCCCCTATTATAGACAATTACTACAAACCCAAAATCCATTCGCTCACACAGCACCGGTACTTTCTCGATTCCATAAGCTCAACGTTTCACGGCCGGGATATTTTTGCTCCGGTCGCCGCTCATCTCAGCAAAGGAGTGGCGCTTGAAGAATTCGGTCCTTTACAAGATGATATCGTTCGTTTGGAATTGCCGACAGCAAGGGCAAAAGGTAAAAGAATATCCGGCCAAATTATTTATATCGATCATTTCGGAAACGCCATCACCAACATTCCATCATCCTTAAGCCTGAAAGCCTGCAGTCTGCAGCATAAAAAGCTTTCGATTCCGCTTTGCAATTGCTACGAAGACGTTGCTGATAAAAAACCCTGTGCGGTCCGCGGGTCCTGCGGTTTTGTAGAAATTTCCATAAACAAGGGAAATGCGGCAAAAAAGCTGAACATTAAGGCCAGCGATCACGTTTCCATTCTATAATCGGACATTTCTTAAAATACAATCATCTGTTTTTCCTTGACATAACGAGTACTTTGTCGTATAATTATGTTTTGCTCCCCAACGGCTTATTTTTATAACAGGTTTTTTTCGCAACGGGGTCGCCATGCAACCGCTGCCGTTCCTTATTGCATTACAATCAAAAAAAGTCTGGCTCATTTTATCTGCGATCCTCGCAACGTATTGTCCCCTACAGTACTGGTTGTTTGCCGTTTTTCATAATCCGGCAGTTCTGAGTTGCAGCGCCATACCCATTTTCGCATGCGGTTGGTTTTTAAATCCGTTCTTTGCTTTTATAGCCGCTGCCTTGCTCGCGCCGTATTGCGTGATAATTTTTATCCATATTATTGGAACTGCCCCGTTGCAAACCCATATTGTTGGAAATTCACCGATCCTCCTGTTTGGATTTATCGGGTTTCTCATGGGTCAAATCAGACAATTGTCGCTGCAGGGCCAACGAGAGTTGAAACAACGGATCGTCGCTGAAAAAGAAAAAAACAAGCTCGAAAAACAATGGCAATATTCCGAGAAAATGCAGGCAGTGGGGGAATTGTCCGGCGGGATCGCCCATGATTTTAATAACATCATCGGTGCAATTTTAGGATATGCCCAATTAACGTTAATCGGAGAGACGCTTTCCGATACCGCAAAAACCAACATTGAAAATATTATTAAAGCCTGTCAATGTGCTTCCAAAACCGTGAACGGCATTCTTTCATTTTGCAGTGAGGATTCGAGGGAAAAGACGCCAATAGCCATAGGACCGCATATTGCCGAATCATTGGACCTCATTCGCTCCTTGTTCCCCTCCTCGATTTCCATAGACTGCGCCTTGCATGAAGAAAAAACTCCTGTTTTGGCAAATGCGTCCCATATACATAAAATACTCATCAACCTATGTGTAAATGCGGCACAGGCCATGAACGACCGGGGAACAATATGGGTAACATTGACGGAAGCTGTTTTGACAATAGATAAAATTACCGAATTTTCCAAGATCCGCCCCGGAACATATTCAAAAATCACGGTAAAGGATCATGGATGCGGAATCGAAGAATCGATACGTTCAAAAATATTCGAGCCATTTTTTACGACAAAACCACCCGGAAAAGGCCCGGGCCTCGGTCTTGCCGTGGTTTACGGGATAGTGAATGAATTGGCCGGCGCCATTAATGTTCAAACCGCAAAGGGAAAAGGAACGTCCTTCGAAATTTACTTGCCTCATTATAAAAACGACGGCTGCCATGCCCCTGGAATTGGATCCAAAGACAACTAAATACCCTTACTAGCCTACTCGGTACGTCGCATATTTGACCAGGCCTATTCGTGTCGAACCACGGGGTTTCGGATTTGTTTACACGCCATAATGTTGCCTAATAACAGTGTATTTTAATGATATTCTTATTTTATATCCAATGAAACAGCTATGGCTTAAAAACACTCACGGGCCTCAAATCATTCGGCCTTTCGACAAAACCTGTTGAATTTTCCGTTTTTTATGGCTATAATTATGTTGCCTGATTTAATCGCAGGTTTAATCTAATTATTTATCTTTACTAACAATATAAGCCCGCGCGGTTTTCCCCCTCTTGCCTTTGCCCCCAAGGAGGTCGGGTTGCAAGGCTGGGTTTTCGGCATATTCCGTTTTAACCATTATCGAAAGGCCGGTTGTTATGAAAAAAGTGGCTATTGCATTAGTTTGTTGTTATGTCAATCTTTATGCATTTCACGGAACCATAACCAGGTCAAATTATCAGATGCCCTCAAAAGCGCAAAATACCTTGGAAACAGCCTCAGCCAAGAACAACGACATCTCGGCTAGGATTATCGGCGACGAATTTAAAATCAGATTTGAAGAATCCGGGACATCCGCCTATGTGCGCAAATGTTTCGATAAAAAATCTGGAAGCATTGTTACCGTCGCGAGCGATTCCGACGGAAACAGTATAAATATTACGGATTTAGATAATCGTGAAAAGGCGATTTCCTATAAAAGAAACGGGGATTTTTCAAAAGACCTTGTTGCGCTCAGCTCATCTTTACGCCCCGACGACTCTGTATATGCCGCATTATGGATAAGCGACAAGAACATCGGAAATTCGCAGCTGCAAACCAGATTTTGGGGCAGCGACGCGTTTGCCGTGAACAATTGGCAGGCGTCGATGAAATCGTATAAAAAAGCGTTCGAAAACAATGTAAGCCAATATCGCTCAACAATTGCGAATAAGCTGGCAGACGCATCGAAAAAGCAAAACAAACAATTTTTTAGCCCAACGCTCACCTCGTCGAAAATCGTTCCCGTTGTCAAAGGATATTTTACACTTTCACAATTGAACGACCTGAAATTCGATACGGACATTGCTCTTATCGATGTGCTTGGTAACGTCCGCATCGTAGGAGATTTGAACGTCGCGGCCTATTATATGTATGTTGACAATTTAAATTATTACGGATACACCGGAAGCAACATTAACGTCGCGGATCTCGAGGTGGGATTTCCTTCCTATCAAAACCAGCTCGGATTAAGCGGGGTGACGTTTCGTATGTCCGAAAATCAATTTTCCGCAAGCGATAGGAATATCGATCATTTGGCAATGACAATGTCCTGCATTCGTAACCGGCGTACGTATCCTTATCGGGGTCAGGGTTTCGCGTATAACTGCAATTTATTTGTTGCGAATTTTCCCAACGACCCCAGCACCCCGACGGTCATAGACAACGCTGAAGATGCCATTTTTTGGGCAACGAGCAATAATGCAAACGTGATAAGCTGGTCATGGCATGTCGAGGCTTTCGGCACATATAAAAACATGACGATGGACGAACAATATAACGGCAACCAGAGCTACCTTGATAGGGTAGCGGACTATATTTCCACAAATTATCCGTTCCCGACGATTTGCCAGGCAGCGGGTAATATTGATAACGGCGATAATACCGAATATGTCAACCATAAAGGGTTTAACCCCATCGTTGTCGGGCAGGACATGGAAACGGGGCAGATATCCTCGACCAGCGTTTGGCGGAATCCGAATTCGGGCCAGGAATTACCCCATGTCACCGCATGCGCTCATACCAATATGAGTATGTTTGAAAAACCGGACGGAACAGCCTATATATGTCCGAACGGCGGGACCAGTTTGTCGGCAGCCCTCACGGCCGGATTATGCGCCGATTTAATGACCGTAAATTCGGACCTCAGGTCTTGGCCCGAAGCTGTCCGCGCTCTTGTTATGGCATCGGCGACAAACATAGACGGGAATTCGTGGTACAACGATCTTTATTATGTCGACATGAAAGACGGCGCGGGTCGTACAAACGGTACGTTTGCCCAATATTCCGCGGCAAATCATTTTGGGGGAGGACAAAGTATTACCGGAAACAACGGCTGGTATTCAAACACCTATTTTCAAGGCGCAACCAATTACGACACTATCCGGGTCTATGTCACCTCTACGTCGCAATTCAATGTGGTTTTATCATTTTCTGCACGCGTAAGCGGTACCGATTTTTCTTCCGAAACACTTTCCGATTTGGACCTGGCGGTTTATTATAACGGCAATACAGTCGGCGTCAGTCTTTCGGGCACAAATCCTGAAGAAGTCATTAATTTGACAAACGTTTCGACTGGAACCTATACAATCGTGGTCAGACCATACAATGTGTCAACAGACACCTATTATGCGGTTGCGTGGTCGAACAGGTAATATCGACGTCCTCTGCATTAAGCCGCCGGCTTTTGCCGGCGGCTTATAAGCCGATTTTGTGCATCATGCAATTTACGAAAGTCATTATTTTAATGAGGTTAAAATGTTGCCAAAACAAGCTAATTTTTTGCGTAAATGCCTATAATCCCACCAAGACATCGTTGCCTGCTTTATATGAACTTAAAATACAATAACTATTGCATTTTTTCCCTGAATTTAAGTATACTTACTATAATTATAAAAATAACCTCGTACGATTTTGCCTTTTTTTGCGGTATTTGTTCGCACTTATTATAATTGGACAATTTCAATGCTTTTGATTTTCGAGTATAAGAGTTACCGGGTTTTCCTCAAAGAATTTATCAGCTATTCCCAGAAGCAAAACCCCAAATATTCGCTTCGTTTGTTTGCAAAAAAGATCGGCATAAACCCCAGCAGCGTCGTGCGTATTCTGAATGGACAAAGAAATATTTCCAGCGACCTGGAAAACCGTATCATTTCAACGTTGAAATTGCGCACCAGAAAGGCGCGTTATTTTTCACTTTTAGTCAAATACGATCAGGCGAAAAGGCCTGCCGAAAAGCGGATTTATTATGAGCAGCTCCGTTTGTTTCGGTATACTAAACTGAAAACCCTGCCGCCCACCAGCGACGAATACTTTTTGCATTGGTACAATGTCGCAACAAGGGAACTTTTGAACATTGTTCAGGGGAATGCCGATTCGAACAAGCTATCAAAATTGCTTATTCCTCATGTTAAGCCGAACGATATACGAAAATCCCTTACGATTCTTCGAAAACTCGGACTCATCGTAAAGAACAAGAAAAAAAAGTGGGTGCCTACCGATAAATTCGTTTCTACCCCGAACGAATGGACCAATACAGCCACGCATTCCTTTCAATGTCAAATGGCCGATTTGGGCAGAACTGCTTTAGACGCATTTCCAAAAAGCGACCGCGACATTTCCACATTGACCATTTCCCTTTCGGAAAACGGATTAAACAATGTTAAAGAAATCATTACCCAAGCACGTCAGGATATTTTACAAGCGACGGCATCAGACACTAATGTTACCCGCGTATACCAGGTAAATCTTCAGTTGTTTCCGCTATCCGGATTTTGCAAGGAGAATGCATGACAATGTTTTTCCGTATACCCTTCATTCTTCTATTGCTTTTTTTCGCATGCGAAAAAAACTGTCCTGTTTCAGGGACCTCGGGCAGCGGTACTCAAACGACGAACGGCGCCGGTGTGTCAATTTCCGATAGCATGATACGGGTTTCTTTGTTTTCCGAAAATGCCGACGGCCTTCAAATCCGTGACACCGATGTAGCCAGTGTGTCGGTGTATCTGTTCGGCAAAACGTATACGGCTTTCAATTTCAACGGTTTTGCAGATACCTTGAAACCATCCGACAGCGCGATTTTTATTTTTAAACCTTCATCAAAAGATACATATAATTTATTCATAATCAATAAAAGCAGGAATATCGGTCTTTCGGTATTGGGCATATCTTTGTCGAGTTCGTCATCAACTTTTTTTCATCGCGAATATTTTTCACCTTTGCACTTTTTGTCTGGCACCGTGAGGGATAGTTCCCAAATTACATCCCCTTTCACGGGCGTTTTTATCGCGGGTTCGCCTTTTTTCTCCTTATCCGATTCGCTCGGCCGTTTTCATCTTTCGTCCGTTCCGGCAGGTCCCTACGAAATTATCGCAGACTTTTTTAGTCAAGTAACTGATAATACGTACAAACAAGTATTGCTCGGTTTTGGGACAGACATAGAAAAGAGTTTTGCCGATAGCGTGTTTTATAAAATCGGAGCCGATTCCACGAACAATTCTCTTGATTTTTCTTTATAACCTTTTCCGCGGCATTCCTTGCCTTTCGGTAATGGTAAAAAGTAGATTTGGTTTGCATTTACTATTGCGCTTGGGGGAGATAATAATGGCTACTATTCTGATTGTCGAAGATAACAAGCATATGCGCGATATGCTTGTTCAATTAATGGAATTTCGTCAGCACAATGTTGTTTCTGCCGAAAACGGTAAGCAAGCCTTGGAATATCTCGAAGCAAAAAGCTTCGATCTTTTGATCACCGACATTGTCATGCCGGAAAAAGACGGGTTGTCGACTATTCTGGATTTCAAACGGAAAAACTCCGGCATCAAGACCATCGCGATTTCCGGCGGCGACCGGTTGTTTGCGGGAAATCAATATTTACAAATCGCGCAAAACATCGGCGCCGACAGGGTTTTGCTCAAACCGTTCGATGTGAAACATCTGCTTTCCGCTATAGATACGTTATTGGCCCCCTCATGATTCGCTTTTGTCTTGCGATCGCAATAAATCGCGGATTTCAGTCAATAATTCCTGGTCTTTTGTCGGCGCGACCGGCGCAGCGGCCTCTGTTTGCTTGGCCTTGGTGATAAAACCCAAAAACTTGACAATAAAAACAAATAAAACCGCGGCAATGATTAAAAAATTCACGACTTCACCGATGAAAAGCCCATACGGGACCTCTTTGGCCCCGACAACGAGTTTCCAATTCAAATACCCTTGTTCACCCGGTAACAACAGGCTGACAAGCGGCATGATAATATGTTTTACAAACGAATCAATGATTTTTCCAAATGCGGCGCCGATAATCACGCCGACTGCCATATCTATGACATTACCCTTAAACGCGAAAGATTTAAATTCGTCAACCAACGTAAAAGCTTTTTTTGCCGGATCGATGTTGGATATTTTTTGTATGGGGTTCATGGCAACTCCTTTTATTATAGGTTAGTACCAATTCAAGGAAAGTAATATACCTAATGGGGCATCGTATATTTTTTGTCCACTCGGGATTTCCAAAACCTTGTTTTTAACAACCCCAAGGTGGTAATTTTTCTCATTTAAAGGAGCTTTCAATGCGTATTTCCACTACCTCGATTTTTGCCGGTATGATCTCTTTTTCACTTTTATTTTCCGGGTGCGCAAAGCCGCCCTTTAAAGAAATAAATGCCGCTCAGGCAGCTATCGATTCGGCAAGTGCGGTGGGAGCAGAAAAATATGCTGCCGTTGATTATGTCATGGCTTGCGACTCACTAAAAACCGCAGTTTCGATAATGAACAAACAGAAGCCATGGATTTTATTCGGAAACAGCTTTGACCGAACCAAACAGTGCCTTAAGCAATCGGTCCAATATGCAACTCGCGCTCGCATTAAAGCCATTACGGAGAAAAACAGGATAAAATTAAAAGCGGATTCCATATCGTCCGTAGTATTTGCTTCCTTATTGGAGATAAAAGAAACAGCCAAGCGTTTGAATTTGAAAAAAGACGAGTTACAAGCCCTTACTGCTAAAATTGCAATCACGGATTCGCTTGCCGTACTGATTAAAAAACACAGTTCCTTGGAAGATTTCGGTATGCAAAAGTCACTTGCCGTGGCTGCGATGGTGAGTATTGATACCATTCAAAACGTTATAAAGAGCTCTGCGGCAAACGCACAAAGCAAAAATTCGCGCAAAGCAGTACATGTTGCCCTGCATCGGCAATAGCTGCTGGTTACACGCGGGGATTATTCGATTTTGTGCCTATCAGCCGGGCAGTTTTCGGATAAATTCAAAATTGCAAATCCTCGCCTCAATCATTCCTTCCGCATTCTTTAAAAGTTGGCCCTGAGAATCGATGACGCAAAGGATGTCATTAGGCTCCAGCAAAGAACCGTCGAAACCTGCGTTAAAAAGATTTTTTTGTACGCGGGCTTGAATTTCTCGGCATTCTTCGGCCGTGATCAACTGGTTTATTGCCGCCTTTTTAAGGTCCATTGGCCTTTGCAAACCTCCGCTTTGTTTCGCAACCCAGACATCCTGACCGTTATAAAAACCCCGTATGGAAATGTAATTGCGGTTTTCAAGCAAAATCGGGGTTCCGTCCGTGTTTTTGACGGACGAATGCGATTGATACCGGGACAGGTCGGTCGACTGTTCGCTTTTAAGGGTCCCTGTCATGTAAATCGCCCGTACGTACACGGTCGGTATACCCGCAGCGCTTAATTCCTGTGCAATGGCAAATTCTTCGAACGGACTGTTGAACCCGACTTTGGCCGCCCGATCGAAACGTTCCTGAGAAAAGTAAGAGCCGGGGGTTTCGCCAACACGCGACGTTTCCCAAACAACATGGATATTATCCTTTGTTACGGTGTAATACACCTCGTTCTCCTCCGACAATTTCCAACTCGGCGTTTTTCGCCAACGTTCGGGCAAAAAATAATCGAATAGCCTGCTGTTTTTGCCAACAACCCATAATTGACCTTGGGTACTTTCGACTTGTCCGTGAATATACGGAACGCCGAATATCTCCTGGGAATCCAGGTGCGGCGGAAGGGGCGTAGGTATAAACCGGTCGCGCTGGTAATCCAGGTACGAATGACGGCGCGTGGATTTCACTTCCTCCTCATGTTTCGGCGAGCGTAAAAGCAATTCATAATCCACAACCGAGTATTGATTATGGGCAACTAGGCTTGTGATGAGTTCCAACTGCTTTTCCTGCGCGTGGTCGCCATGAACGTTCTTCATATCGTCGAGTATTGCGGTAAACTCTTCACCGATGATGATGTGCTGCGGCTTCATATCCGCAACGACAAATCCTTTTTTTTCAAGATCGTCCATGGATTTTTTCGTCAGAGGCATGAGCGCTTCGACAAGGGTTTCGTTTTGAAGCCCTATTCCCATAAGTAAGTCGACGACGTTTTTTCCCTTTATCCAGCCGTATATAAGCTTGTATTGCCGTAAAATATCGAGATCGATTCCCGGATGTCTTGCCATGATTTTATTCATTTTCGACCGCGAGCGTCCGCTTTGCCAAAGTTGCATCCGTTCGGGCGGTACGTAAATCGCGAGGGGTTCCTGGGTTTTTACCATGCAATCCGGCGGCCCGTATTTCCCTTCCCTCAGTTCCATCACTAAAGAAAATTCCTCCCAGGGGCTGTTGAATTCGGCATTGATGAATTCCATCAACGTATGCGTATCAAGCGGCACGTCTTCGCCGACACGGCAATTTTTCACTACCAGTTCCAAAATTTCTCCGTCCCTCGGTTTTGTTGGGACATAATAGACCGCGCCCGTGCCCATCAGGTGTTCGCGTTTTTCCTCAAACCACGGTTTATCGTACCAATTATCCAACGCAAGCAACTCCGCCTTGGGCAAACCGAATCGCGTGAAATACATATCGCCGCCGTCATCGGTTTTCCGATGCGCATACACAACGCCGAGTACATTGACAAGAGCTTCCGTCCCAACGAGTATCGGGCTTTTAGGGTTTTCCATGTTGTTCACCTTGCTGTTCATTGCTTATTGGTAATACGGGGTTTTCCATGCGATCGTGAGGGGGTTCTAACCTGCGTACGGCATAGCCGGGGTCGATTGAAAAAACGTCGTTTCGAACCGGTTTATTGTAGGTGCAACGGCTCAGGATCACCGTGTCGATGATGAGTAACGTATCGCATAATTTTCTTATGACGATTCGCCGGGGAACGTATTTTTCATCCATCACTTTGTCGTACGTGATTTTCATTTGCATCAACAGGTTTTCGTTTGGGCCGAACGATTCTATAATCACGGGCATATTCCAATCGCGATGTACGGCAACAATGTCTCTTATGTCTTTATACCGTACTTCATACAATATACACGAGTCTTTGCTTGCCAAAACCTTTTGCTTTCCAAAATTAAAGCCGAAAGCGTATGTAAAGAACGGCTCTAAAACATCGACGGACCGTGCCAGAGGCATCGAAACCGTTCCTTGTGCCACATACCCAGTTTTTTTCTTTTTGTCCAATCCGTAAAAATCCGTGTCCGAAAGTATGAAACGGTAATGAAACGGAGTGTCGTAATCGTAGCAAATACGTTTATGCACCCTATCGACAAAAATACGGCCGTCGGCGCTGCTGCACTGTTCTTTGCAGGACATTCTTCTTTGTATAGAACAGGCAAACGACTCGATACCCGCTTTGTCCTGTGGAAAGGCAACGGTTTGAATCAGGAGAAAAAGAACTACGGTAGTTACTCGGTTCATATGCGTTTATATAATTGAAAAAATCACCCAATTAAACGATAATTAAGGAACAGGAGAGATATTTAAGACACGCATTCTTAAACTATTATATCTTTATACATTACCAGTAAACAATTTCTTTCATTTTTCGGGAGGTTATTCATGAATAGATTTCAGAAAATCGTTTTCTGTTCCGCCCTGTTTTCCTTTTTGGCGGTTTCTCCTGCTTTCGCCCTTGTGGGTATCGGCGTGCACTACGGACTGGATTATACCCTTTCAATGAAAAACACCACCGGTCTCGGCGACCATGTTAAATTCGATTTTTTAAAATTCGATCCCGGTAACGGGCAAATCCTGAACGGCGACAGCATTCCCGCGTATGTGACCCGTAGCAATTTCAAATCCGATTTTGCGTTTGGCGGTAAGATTTACGTCGATGTCATTCCATTCATTGACGGAATCGAACTTTCGGGCAATTTCGGTTTATGGGATTATGTCGGGCAGGTAAAATATCCCAAAGGAATTATTAATCCTACGGGAAATTATCATGATCCTGCAAATTTCGTTTATGATTCGACAAAGCTCACGCTCGACAATTTTGGCCTGGGATATATGGGATTAAAAAATACCCCGTATGCGAAACTGCAGATAGACGCCACAATACGTAAATACATCGTCCGGTTTCCTAATTTATTAAAGGTGGTAAATGTGTACGGCGGCGCAGGACTGAGCGGCATATTTGCAACCCCGGTATTATCAAACAAACTTGTCCAGGACGTGATCAACGAAAACGCACAGGGAACCAAAACGATCGGTACCCTCAGCTCCGACCTGCTCGGCAACTCCTCAATCATGCAGGGCGTTGTCAAGAAAATCATCAGCGGGCTCACGCAACCGACATTCGGCATGCATATAGATCTCGGACTTATGGTGAAAATCCCGGTCATTCCGATCGGCGTCTACGTCGACGGCAAGTATATTATTCCTTTTAGTCAACTAGACCCGTCGGTCGACATCGGCGGAATGGGGCTTGTGCTTAACACCGGAATCGCATTGGCATTTTAATATGAACAAACTCTGGGCACCCTGGCGTATGAAATACATTAAGGAAACTGTGGGGCAATCCGGCGATCAGGGCTGCATTTTTTGCACCAAGCCCAAGGAAACCGCAGATAGGAAAAACCTTATTCTTTTCCGTGGAAAAGAATCGTTTATCATTTGTAATGCTTTTCCGTACAATAACGGGCATCTCATGATCGTCCCGTATATGCATACAAGCAATCTCGACGATATCACGCCCCAATGCAGCCAGGAAATGTGGGCGCTTCTTGCGAAATGCAGGCAAGCGCTCACCAAGGCATTTGCGCCGCACGGCTTCAATATCGGCATGAATCTGGGCAGGACCGCAGGCGCGGGCATAGACCAGCATTTGCATATGCACATCGTACCGCGCTGGAACGGCGACTCCAATTTCATGCCGGTCATCGGAAACACGAAAGTGATGTCGCAAAGTCTCGATGACGCGTACGACGCTTTGAAGGAATTTTTTTAGCTACGGCAGGGATCTTATCGGGGATGTATTTCTTCCGCAGGCCGGTTGTTAAACCACTGCCATAAACGTATGATTCCGTTTTCCATTTTCGCATAGGAATATTTCCGTATCCATTCGCCGGTATTGACATATGTTTTGTCGCCGAAGCGCGTAATTTCGTAGCGGTGGGTATGCCCGAAAATCACGATATCGCTTTCGTCAAGATATTGCCGCGCAACCGCCCGGTATTCCGCAAGTTTTTCGTCGGTCATCCAATTGGCCAGCATTTTCCTGCTCGAACCGGAAAAAAAAGAAGCCATGGGGACGCCGATATCGGGATGAATCATTTTGTACAGTTTTTGATTCGTCGGGTTTCGCAGGATTTTTTTAAGCAGGCGGTATCCGACATCGTTTTTAGCAAGCCCGTCGCCGTGATACAAATGCACCTTTTTACCCTGTATATCGGTGATCAGGTGTTCGTGATGAACGGTAAGGCCGACGGTTTTCGTTAGAAATTCTCCCAAAGCAAAATCATGATTCCCGGACAGATAATGCACCGAGACGCCGCATTCCACCAGTTGCCTGAGCTTGGCGATTGCTTTATAATAGTCGGGCCTGATCGCGTACTTGTATTCTATCCAGAAATCAAACAAATCTCCCACAATATACAAATCCGTCGCATCAAGGGAAATTTGCTCGAAAAACGCGAACAAATCATTTTCCCGGCGATCGTATCCGGGCATTGCAATGCCCAGGTGGGCGTCGGACACAAAATAGGAATATTGTTTCATAATAAAAAAAGGCAAACCCCCCATGGAGGTCTGCCCTACACTTTTATATATAAATGGGGCATTACTGCAAAACACCCATGCTATGGGCGTTGTTTTTTATTCCCATAAATCATCGGTGTTATCGAGATCACTTGCCATATCGCTGAAGTTAGCGTTTTCATCATGCAAGGAGCCGAAATTCAATTCGCGCATATCCTCTGCCGGTTCATCGGCATCAACATCTGCTTCGTCGACATCGCGAAGAATTTCGTCTGCATCAAATTGCTCGTCAAGAATCATTCGATATCACCTCCCATCATCGTTGAACTGGTTATTCAAAATTATTGGCAAGAGAATTATAATGGATTTTATTCGGCATGTCAATATTTTTTTTATTTCTATGATAAAATGTCGTCACATTCTGCCGATATAACTAATAGACGTATACGGACGTGCACTCATAAATATTTTCGGGTCGGTGTTTTATGGTCGATCAATCCCTTATAATACAAAAAATTGCAGACCTGGTTGTTGAAGAGCAAACGGGTGTTAAACGGCCTAAGACGTCTCAACCTCAGGATGCACTGGTTATGGATTCCGTGACCATTTCCGACACGGCAAACAGCGTGCGGAGCGTTCGGGAAGCCATGAATAATAAAGACGAGCAAAGAACGGCTTATGTTAATTCAATTAAGACGAAAATTGAGAAAACAAAATATACGATTACCGACGAGGCTGCGGAAAAGATCGCTCGCCATATTCTTGGCTTAAAAATATAAACGGGAAAAAATCGGGGCTAGGACCCTTTTTTCTTGAGGATATCGTTAATTTCCTGCTGAACTTTTGCCTTGTAGAGGACTTCTTCGAGATCATGGGCAATTTGCTTGCCTTCTTTAAGCACTTCGGAGCGCTTTTCAAGAAGGGAAAGCTCCAATTCGCGGCGCTTGTTTTCCTCTTTGCGGATTTTAAAAATTAAAATCGAGTGACCGATTGAAACTCCGAATAAGAGAATGAGGACTTGGACAACCCAAAAAATCGCATATTGTTCAAACATTTTTGATTACTCTTTTATTTTTTACAATGTAACATCGGGAAGCTACTCCCGATTTCCCCGAATAGGATCGAATTCGATGCCGTTTTTCGCTTGAAACCTAAAAATATCTCCGGCATGACCCGATTTCAATAACTTTCGTTGCAGGAAAAAAAAGCCGTTTTTACCCGGTGTTTTCCCCTATGAAATCGGAAATTCGTCGGTATTAAAATTCATTCGGCGGGCAAACTGCAACAGTTTAATGATCTGCTCTTTTTGCGAATCGTCGTGATTCGATTTAAACTCGTCGTACATGGGGCGAATAGTGCTTTTCAGGATACCGTGAAACAGGTCTTCAACCTTGTTTTTGGAAAACGGTATTGAAAACCGGTCGATAATATTGAGCAAAAACCGCATGCGTTCGGATGAAGCCGTCGACAAGGTCTCTCCGAACAACTTGAGTTCGGCGGTAACGAGGTCGAGTATCATGACCGCACTTTCGGAAAAGTCGATGGTAATACCGAATTTTTTCGACAAATTCCACAAATCGAGAAGCTTTTGAAAAACCGCCTCTTCCTGCCCGTAAATCTCGATCTCGTTAAGCGCGACATTCCATTGACGGGTAAGCACATACGCGATGGGAGCGGCTACGAACGGAGGCAACGCAACACCGAGCCCGCTTAAAGAATCGAGGCTCGAAATATGATAATCCATCCATTTGGCATATTTCTCTTCGGTATCCTTGGACATTTCCTCCAAATAATACTTTGCCAACTGCAATTTCGTTTCTTCGAAAACGCAAGACAAATCGAGCTTAAGCGACTTGGGATGCATCATAAAGCTTTCCGGCCGTTTTGGGTCGAATCCTTGGATTTTCGTCAATGCTTTCCGCAGGCACCATCCGCGTATCTGCCCGTCGTCTTTTGTGATGCAAATCGCCAACACGGCATCCTCGCCGATTTTCTCGTTTTGTATCGCGACGTCATAGGTACTGAAATGTTGGCCTTGCTGCGAATATATCTGTTCTTCATTGCTAATCGATATTTTGTATCCGAAATATTCGAAATCGTTTCGCGACGCCAGCTCGCTGGCGATGTTTTTTTCCACGATCGCGGTAAACGATAAAATGGAGAGATTGCGCAAAAAGCCCGAAACATGTGCGGTAAACAAGGTTGCCCCGTCTTTGGGAACGATGTTGCTTTTCGCTTGCGACAACAAACGCATGAATTCGGCGGAAATAGGGTCGCGCTCTTCGGCATCGACGGCAAGCGACAATGCACGCGCCGCGTACGCGATATTTTGAACGGTTTCTATGCCGCTAACATCCGAGAAAAACCAGCCGCACGACGTATAGGCGAACAACATGTATTTCTGGGCTTCGCACATGCGGCGGACAAGCATTGCCTGCGTAACGGTAAGACCGCGGGCCAAACCGAGTTTTTCCAGCGTTTGATTGAATTCCGCTATCGTCGGCAGATCGCATAGATCCATAAACTGGTCGCGGAGTTTCCAAGGATCCGATATCAACGGTGAAAGGTTATTGACAAAAGCTTCATCGACATGCTTTTGTAATATTGCAAACGCATGGCGAAGCGGGGCACGCCACGATTGATTCCACGATAACGGTCCGCCGGCCTTGCAACCACAATCGCGCGACCACCGGCCCACGCCGTGAGCGCAGCTCCATGCGGTCCCCTCGCCGAATTCACTTTTCAGAACCACCTCGTATTGCGGCGGATTCTTTTCAAGAAAATAGGCGAAATTGACCGGGATCATATCCATATTCTGCGCAACCGAATCGAAGAAATACGCCAGACACATGTCGCCGAAGGGTTTATGATGGCCGAATGTTTCCCCATCGGTTGCGATGACAACGACCTGATCGTCGGGAGAATCGTCGAAACACGAGCGAATTTTCGTGCCCAGCGTCGATGCATTGGATAATAAATCGCTGAAACTTATTTCGCGGGACAATCCTTCGTCGAAAAAGAATAAATCCAAATAACCGTTCTTTTTATTGCCGTCGCGGTCGCGATGAAAAACCCGGTATGCCCGACGGGTATCTATGCTGCCGTTGGAGACGTCTTTCCAGGAATCCGAAGTGTCAATTTTCCGGAACGATTCGACCTGGTTGGGCGACAATATGACAAATTTGACTCCTTCTTCGATAAGACATTCGACCGTTTCCATGTTTATTGCCGTTTCGGCAAGCCAAAATCCTTCTGGATCGCGTTTAAACCGCTTACGGAAAAACGATTTCGCCCAGCGAATTTGAGTCAATTGGTCCCGATGCGACGCCAACGGCATAATCATGTGATTGTAAACCTGGGCCAGCGCATTGCCGTGTTTTTTTAGCCGAAGCGAGCTTTCACGGTCGGCAGCGATGATGTTTTGCGCAATTTTCGGGTGGTTTTTTTCCAACCAGCGGAACAGTGTCGGCCCGAAATTGTAACTCATATGGGAATAATTGTTATGAATATCCACGATCATGCCGCGGGAATCGAGAATACGGGAATTGGCATTAGGCCTGTAACATTGGTCGTATATGCGTTCGTTCCAATCGTGATACGGTGAGGCCGAGTCCTGCTTTTCTATTATATCAAGCCACGGGTTTTCGCGCGGGGGTTGGTAAAAATGGCCGTGAATAACGACATAGCGCTTTTTTCCCGACTTGTTTTCACTGCCAATCATAGGACCTTCCGTCTGGATAATTCACGGTTTTTTTTTCCAGTCTTCGTTTTAAAATGTCAAGACCTTGCGCAATAATATCCTCGCGTGCATCTGAAATATTGTCGAACCATTTTTCAATTTCCGTACCGATACGCGTATAACATTTGTCGCCGATGGTCCGGTCGCCAAGCTGTATTTCGAGATTGGTTTTCACATCGTCAATTACTAGATTCTTAACCCATCGTATGCTCATTTGGCCTCCTCGTATCCTCTTAGTATATCATTGGAATCCGGCAATAAAGGATAAAAAGAACATATTCATCAAAAATATACTTTATTTTTTCTTTTGCAGCTCGGCAAGAAAGACCCGCGCCCTGTTGCAAAACACGTCGGCCGGACTGGAAAGCATCAACTGATCCAAAGCCGCTTTGCCCTGTTGTACCGCGCCTTGTAAAATAAGGGTGCTGCCGTACAGATACTGCAATTCACAGCTCCCGCTGTCGGGCGTGCAGGATCGCATCGTGCCGAGCGCGTTTTGATAATCGTTGTTTTGCAAAAAAACCTGCGCAATATCGCAGCAAAGCATATCCCGAACCGGTTTCGTATAAGCGGCTATAGGAACTGCAGCCGCTTTTTTAGGCAAATTCCTGAATAGTGCATAGCGGATATCGCAAAAATCGTTTACCGCACCTTGCTCGGACGAAAGCATTTCGAGCCTGTACCGGTAGTCGAGAAGCTCTTTTGCAAATATGGGATTTACGGGTAACGCACTGCTGTCCATGATTCGGGTAATGTCATCGGTATGATGAGCGAAAACGGCGAGCCTGCATTTCCAGATAATCAACGCTTCATAACTTTGCTTGAAACGGCTTACTCTTGCATACGCCGCGTTCGCATCGCCGCTCATGGCCAGGGCACGCAGAACAAGGGTGTCTTTTGTCACCGAAGGCCGAAGGCTTTCGATAAGACTGTCGGCGCGGTTGCTTGCGCCGATGGATTGTAAAAATACTATAGCGGCGGTTTTTATATGCTCATTCGAAAGCGACGCTCGCGAAAGCCAGAGGGAAGCCGAATCGCGTTGCCCTTTCTGCCTGTAAACCTCAAACAGCATGGTCGCCGCCATGGAACGGATCGTTATGTCATTTGCAATTTCGGCATACGCCTTAGCGGCGGGAAAGACCGCAAACGACATAAAGCCTTGCATGAATCGCTGCCGCGCCGCATCGAAAAAATCCCTGCCCGACGGGCATTTTTTCGTATCGAGCCGCACGAGCAAACTGTCCTGTTGGGAAAACAATCCCAAAGACCCGTATAGCGTGTTCAATTTGTTTTTGATATCGGGCGTGTCGCAGAGGGAACTTGACAATGCGCAATCCCTGTACCGTGCCAGGGCCTGCGTTTTAGTTTGCAGGGGTTGTTCGTCGAGCATCTGGACAAGGCTGCTTACCGCGCTTTGCGCAAAACGGTTATCGCCTTTTGCAATGTCGCAACAAAGCTGCGCAGCCCCGACGAAGTCCGACAAAACGGCCTTTGCGCTTTGCCATCGTAACAGATCGCCGGCCGAAAGGTTTCCCGTTTTCTGCGCAACGGTAAATGCGCTGTCGGCATCCTTGTAATTCCCCTTTGCAAGGCATTGCATCGCAAAGAAACGGGGCGAATTGTCCTGCGCCCATACGGACGAAACAATGACCCCGAAAAGCATCGCGATATACATTTTTTTTTCCACGTCTTTACCGCCTGAGTGCCGTTGATATAGGATTTTGTATCGAAACATGAAGACGACCGAAACTTTTGGTGTCGGTATAATTTCTTGCCCATTCCAGTGTCGCCGTTCCTATTGAAACAGGGATGCGAAGGCCGATGCCGTATCCGAAAAGAACGGTGGCATCCGAAATCGTCGGCTGACTGTTCGGACCGAATCCCGCTCCTGCGTCGACAAAGGCATACACAGCTCCTTCGGGGCTGAAATAAAACAGATATGCGGTTTGCGTGTAGCCAACGGTTTTAAACGCGAATTCATTGTCGCTGTACCCGCGTACGGACCGATACCCGCCGGTCCGATATAATTCGGGCGTGCGGAGGGAATCGTCGGGACGGGTGAACAACGTTTGACAAACCGCACCGAAATAAAGGGCTTGCCGTACAAAAAAAGGCATATGCACATTGCCGGAAATTTCCACGTTATACCGATCGAATTGCCTGCCGTAATTCCGCGCATAGCCGCTGCCGGTCCGAATTTCCATACCTTGCGTAAAGGTATTGGCCATTTGCCGTTTTTGCGGACGTTTGAGAATTATCTCGGCTCCCACGTATTCCGACGATGAGCCCGACGTGTCCCAAACCTCGTGACCGTCGAGCGCCATTCCTATTTGCCAATCTGACGCGATATCGGTCAAACCTTCGATGCCGCCTCTCAGAAACCCGTTTTCCTCTGCCTGAATTTCGAGCCCGAAATCGGCCGACACATGCAGGGGAAGGTCGAACATATACGGTTTCGACA
Source organism: Fibrobacteria bacterium (assembly GCA_037447435.1). Taxonomy (GTDB): domain Bacteria; phylum Fibrobacterota; class Chitinivibrionia; order Chitinivibrionales; family FEN-1185; genus FEN-1185. Next base: position 68,836 of record JBBIGR010000016.1, on the reverse strand, counting down.
AAGCGAAAGAAAGTTTGCTGTAGTCTTTTTGGCCGGTATACGAAACCTCGCCTGATTCTCCTCCGTGAAGTAAATTGAGCAGGGAAATATTGACTATTCCGAAAAAGGTCGTTGTCGCGGATTGGCCGCCGGCCTGAAAAGTGATCGCGCCGTCGAGCCCCAACCCTTTCTGGTCTCGACAATAAAAGGGCATCAGCACCTTGTCCATGCCGTTTAACGGCGATTGTCCCAGTTGCGCCTCTAATAGCACGGAGGGAGGCATCGGGTCGACCGAGACGATATACGGTCTGAGAAGAAGCCGGTTTTTTGTCTGCTCTACGAGACGGAAATCGAAAACTTGATTATCCTTAAATGCGGCATCGTGTTCCAAGAGATGCCTGTTCGTTGAAATAGGCCCTAAAAAAAGAGGCTTCGAAAACGCATGTTTGCCGTTGTCGCGGATATCAAATGTCACGGTGAGCCGGTTTACCGCCCTTACCGGAGAAAGCGATACCGACAACGAGGCAAACGGATAGCCCCTCTCTCCTAAAAACGAAATGCAGCGGTTTGCCAGAGCCTCTATTTCGGCTCTGTCGTAAGGCCGGGGAAACTTCACGGTTGCGACAGAATCGAGGGGAATCGACACTGCGCCGTTTATGGCGACAGTATCGACGATTGACCGAGTACCCCAAACAATTTCCGTCGTATCCTTGTTCGCATTTGCGAATGTTGCGGAAAAAAAGCCCAGCGAATCCTGAAGCGTTTTCAAGGCAGCTAATTTTTTGCCGGGCGTCTTGCGCAGAAATGAGGTTATGCTTTGAAAAGACAGATCCTTGGATTGGCGAACCTCAAACGTCTTGGAAGAATCGGAAAAATAGAAAACGGGGTCATTTGCCCCGGACACGGAGGATGCCCAAAGAAGCGCACACCATGCGAATGAAAATTTGCGTCGCATACAACGCATCAATTCCGCGGAAAATGAAGGTTCGAACCGGAGAAAAAGACCGTTGCTCTTTTGCGTAAAGAGATTATGACGCGCCTTTTTGCTTGCGCTTTTCCAAAATTTCTTTTCCCTTGACCGAATACTTTGCAACCGGTACTTCTTCCAGGCGTTCGACGGGAATCGGTTCTCCGGTGACAAGACAGGTACCATAGGTGCCTTCTTCGATTCGTTGCAATGCTTCATCGATCTGTTCGAGGTATTTTTGCTGCCGTTCGGCAAGTCCCATTGAAAACTCTCTGCCGTACGCAAGAGACGCGGTGTCGCCGAGATGATAGCTGTAACGTGAATTCTCTCCCGACTGATCGGCTATGGAGGTTTTCAGGTTTTCATTCTGAATTTCACCCATTTCTTCAAAGACTCGTTTTTTCTCGATATTAAGTTTGTCTTTGAAATGCTGAAGGTCTTTTTTGGTCAGCTTTTTGGCTGTCTTAACCTCTTTGACATTTTTGGCGCTCATCAGCTTTTGACTCCATAATGAGATTACGTACAAAACGACAACATAAGGAAAATTGACTTTGAAATATAGATTACGATTCCCAAAGAACACAATTGTTTCCGCTTGCGCGGAATATTTCTTTCTCGAAATCAAAATAATTCGATGTTTGATTGATTCTATCATATTAAGATACGGGAAACAATAGTATTTTCTTTTTCGGATTAAAAAATGTCGGGTAAATTCCCAAGGTACCCCCGCACCTTGATCTATTTTTTATTACCCACATCCCTATAGAAAGAAATTTCAATGACAAGAGTTTCACTGGCAAAAGCCGGCACGGTCACCCAAGAAATGCAGACAGCCGCCATCAGCGAACATATCGACGTACAAACGATTCGCGAAGGCGTTGCAAATGGTTCCATCGTTATTTGTCGGAATACGAAACGAAATATAGCCCCGCTTTGTTTAGGTTCTAAAACGCGAATCAAAATAAACGCGAATATAGGCACGTCGTCTGCGCGATCCATTATCTCCGAAGAAATGGAAAAAATGCGCATTTCCGTGAAATACGGAGCCGACGCGATAATGGACCTTTCGACATCGGGAGACCTTGTCGCAACGCGCAAGGTTCTGCTTTCCGAATGTCCGGTCGCAATCGGGACCGTACCCTTATATGAAATGGCCCTCATTGCAAACACGAAGAAAAAATCGGTTCTTGACATTACAGCGGATGAAATGTTCGAGGTCATCGAACGCCATTGCGAAGAAGGCGTTGACTTTTTAACATTGCATTGCGGCGTTACGAAGCATTCCGTGGAACGCTTTAAATTGGCAGGCAGGCTGGGTGGTGCGGTCAGCCGCGGCGGCACCATTATTATGGAGTGGATTCACCACAACAAGGCCGAAAATCCGCTCTATGAACAATTCGACCGGCTATGCGACATTCTTGCCCGATACGATGTCTGCGTGAGCCTCGGCGACGCATTCAGGCCGGGCGCCCTCCACGACGCTTCGGACCGCGTTCAGATCCAGGAACTTGTGACGCTCGGTGAACTTGTCAAACGCGCACGCGACAAAAACGTCGGCGTTTTTGTCGAGGGACCGGGTCACGTGCCGCTGCATCAGGTTGCGGCGAACATGCAAATCGAAAAAACATTGTGCAACAATGCGCCGTTTTACGTACTTGGCCCTCTTGTAACCGATATTTCCCCGGGATACGATCATATCAGCGCCGCGATCGGCGGCGCCGTTGCCGGCATGGCTGGAGCCGATTTTTTATGTTATGTCACGCCCGCCGAACATCTGCGGCTGCCGTCAATTGAGGATGTCAAGGAAGGCGTCATAGCCTCGCGCATCGCCGGTCATGCCGCAGACATTGCAAAAGGCCATCCGGGCGCCATCGAATGGGACCATGAGGTTTCCCGCGCAAAAATGTCTCTTGACTGGGAAAAATTCATGTCCCTGTGCATAGACCCGGAAAAAGCGCGAGCCTATCGGGCTTCACTACCCCCGCAGGGCGATCCTTCCTTATGCAGTATTTGCGGGGAGTTCTGCGCCATTAAACGCTCCAAAGCCGTGAAAGATTGATGATTCATTATGCGGGCATTTTGTCTTACCTGTGAACTTACAACCGATATTGCCGAACTCGTCGTGGCATCGTGGTACGGCCTTGCCGTTTTAGGATGCGAAGAGGAAAGCCTCGGTAACAATAAGATCCGGCTTAAATGCTATTTCAAGGACAGCGTGTCTCTTCACACGGCGGAATTCAAGCTAATGGACATTTCACCGTCTTTGCCGTTGTCGATATCGGTAATCGCGGATCAGGACTGGAAGGCGGCCTGGAAAAAAAACATGCGGCCCGTCGAAGTGGCGCCGGGAATATGGATTTCACCTGCCTGGTTGCCGCCGCCCATCGGGCATCGCGACCATTGGATAAAAATTGAACCGAAAATGGCTTTCGGCACCGGCCATCACGAAACCACTCGTCTTGCTTGTCAAGGCATCGTTGCCGCAACACCCGTACTTCCCAAACAGTGGACCATGCTCGACATCGGTACCGGATCCGGCGTTTTATGCTTTGTTGCCGATTTCGCTGGGTGTAAAACGGTATTCGGCCTTGATACCGATATCGTATGCCTGGCCAACCTTGCAGAAAACAAACGCAAAAATAAAGCAACTGCTAAAATTTCGTTCGGTATCGGCTCGCTGGACATGATCCGGACTCATTCCTATTTCGATTGTATCGTCATGAATATGATTTCCGCGGATTCGGAACCTTTGCTGCCGCGACTGCGGGATATAATCAAGCCAAACGGCGTTCTCATTTGGTCAGGCCTTCTTCTGGAAGAACACAAAACAATCATTACCAATACGCTGGCCCACGGTTTTCAGTTGCACGGCCAGGCACATGAAAACGAGTGGTGGTGCGGAACCTTCATACGCCGATAAACGCCATGCGTGCCAAATCATTTGCAACTGCAGTCTTCTTTTTTGTCGTTTTGACGTTTGACGCCACGCCGTTATACGCGGACGCGACGGTCATCCAATCCGGTTCCCCCGCTTTTCCCCTCGAAATAGACCGGATCGTTTTAACTATTGTCAATAACCATACGAAAAACCGCGTCGACACGGTTTCACGAGTACTTCGCCAAAACCTTTATGCGGAACTGCGCGACAATATAGACACCGTGTTTTCCTATGCGGATGCGCTCAGGCTACACAGAAGCGAATTGTCGGTTTCCGCGGAGAGCTCGTCGGCGTATTTGACTTTTGAATATCTGGGCTTGCCGGCAATGAAAGTGTTTTTGCAAAATCCGACTTGTAAAAGCGCAAAGCTCTCCTCGAGTACGGACCGGTATCCGTACGTCATCGTGTTCACAAAAGGGTTTTCGACGCAGCTTCGGAAATTGCTGCGAGGAACGCCGTGAAGACATAGCGCACGTCTTCATGGTTACGGCATTCATCACGTCCTTGTTCTTTTATGTGTCAGCTTGACCTCACGCCACATCCCGCTCGCGTCGTCTTTGACGAGCTTGACATGGGGTGTTTCTCCCTGGTCGAACACCATGATCTCGTTTTTCCGTATCACGGTTTTCCCGCGAAGCGTGACGCCCATTTTGTTGATGACGCGGTACTGGGTAACCAGATGATCCTTGATGCGTTCAAAATCCTCCCGCGACTCATTGAAAGAAAAAAACAAGGTCGAAATATTCGCCTGGCGCAGGCGTCCGTATACTTTGAGAGGAAATTGCTTGATCTGACGCCGCCGCTCGAAATTTCTTTTATGATAAATGGAGTTTTTATCGGTAAACAATACATAGGAAAAATGGGCTTTGGGAAACAATTGCGAAAGAGGCGTGAACAGGTTTGCAATCAAATCGTCGCAGTCGATTGTCAATTTTTCGAGCTTGCTTTCCAATACGACTATGGTCCGTTGTTGAAAATAACGGTAATCGAACAACCCGTCCAATTCCTTTATATTTTCGTAGCCGAATTTGCCCTTTCCGGTTTTTTTCAGCAACACGAGATTCGGGTATTTGAGTATCTTTAAAATGTAGTCTTGTGTATTCGCGATGATGAAATCCTCACGCTGTTTCGGGTTGAAACGCCTATCGAAAATCCCTCCTGTTTTGCCGTATTCGCTGTTGTGCTTGAGCCAGTATTTTGTAATACGCCGTGCGATTCGTTCGGCAATTTCGCCGACAAGGTTTCCCTCGCCGCCTCCGTCGAAACCATAGGGTGCATTTAACAAATCGGAAACCGTATACAGCGCATAGCTTATTGCGCCGATTCTATATTCGACAATCACCTTATCCAGTTTATGGCGACCGTCGTTGATTTCGTCGTTCGGGTTATGAAGCGTGTAAAACCCTTTGATGCCGTGATCGCGCCGAAGGGAATAGATCGGCTCGTGGGTTTCGGAACCTTCGCCGTCTTTCGAAGCGCGCAGGGAAGGAGTCCAGCTCACCGGCTCGTAGGTAGAAAAAAGAGAATACGGATCGTACGCTATGGTCATTGCGATGCAGCACCTCGCGTTATGGTGGCATATGTAATATACTATTGCGATGGCAAAAAGGTTGCAAAGACCAAATATTTCCGCTTGCACCTCATCGCCTCGGTAATGCATTTTAAATTAATATTTTGTAAAGCGATATTTCCCAAAGGACCGGATAATGATATACGATGGCGAAATCAAGGCAATGCTCGATGCCGCACAAACAGCCGGAAGCATTCAACTTTCAAAGAAACATGCGATCCAAAATATCGAAATCAAATCGGATCGCAGTCCTGTTACCGAAATAGACAAACAATGTGAAACGGTTATCCGGGACATTATTACCAGGCAATTTCCGCTCGACGCCTTTTTAGGCGAAGAAACCGGTGAGGAAAAAGGCCAAAGCGGCAGGCGCTGGATCGTTGATCCGCTCGACGGTACGCGACCGTTTATTCGCGGCTTGCCCACGCACAGCGTACTTATTGCACTTGAAGACGGACAAGACCTCGTCGCCGCGTGCATTCATTTGCCGGCGCTCAGTGAAACCTATTGGGCGCAAAAAGGAAAAGGCGCATTCTTAAACAACCAAAATATTCACGTTTCCTCAACGAAGTATCTTGAGGTCGCCATGGGAAGCGGGTTTGGTTTTGTTGAAAAGCAGGATACTAAGGATGGAAAGTCTTTGCTTGAATTGATGAAAAAATGGGATTACCCGTACGGATTCATGGACGCCTACACGTACGGTTGCATAGCTTCGGGGAAAATTGACGTATGCGCTAATTTACTCGACAAACCCTGGGACTGCGCGGCGGGTGCGTGCATTGTCTCGATTGCGGGCGGCAGATATTCCGATATTCGCGGGAATCCGACTATTTACAACGGGTCTATCATTTTGTCTAATGGCTTTCTTCACGATGATGTTTTAGAGTATTTTAGGTGACCGTATATAAAGTTACTGATCACAATACTAAAAAATGCCGGAGACCACATTGAACACTCAAAACCCAAATCAGGACAAAAGCCCAGACAAAAGCGAATTGCGCAGATCGGAAAAAGCCGGGCTTTTTCATTTTACCAAAGACATGATTTCCGCCCTCGCCATGGCGCTTATTGCCATTGTTTATGTTATTCAGGCTTTTAAAATCCCTACGGGCTCCATGGAAAAAAGCCTTATGGTCGGAGATTTTTTGCTCGGACTCAAGTTCATTTACGGCGCGCCCGTGCTGCCGTTCATGTATACGAAATTCCCCGGCATCACGGATCCGAAACCGGGCGATGTCATTATTTTCAAATATCCCGGATCCGATAAAAAAGATTATATCAAACGGTGCGTTGCGGGGCCCGGCCAAACCATCGAGTCTCATGGAACGACGGTCATTGTCGACGGGAAGCCTTTACTCTTGCCGCCGAACGGTCAATATATCCATAACGGCCAATTAGACCCGCGCATTACCGACTTCGAACCGATTCGGGTCCCTAAAAAAGGCGATACGTTGCATATCGACCCCAAAATGCCGGTTCGCCAATTCCTGTTTTACAAGCACCTTGTCAAGCAGGAAAATCCAAGGCAGCCGACGGTGGCAAAATTCCAACTGTATATCAACGGCGAATACGCGAACAACCAAAAAGTCATCACCTACGGGTACCGGGAATTGTCTTTCGACGATATTCCGTTCGACATCATAGACAATTGGACCATTCTCGACGATATCGTCAAACAGGTCGGCATGCAATATACCGACAAAAACATCAATGTCTCAAAATTGCTTTATGTCAACAACAAGCAAATTAAAGACTATATCGTGAAGAACGACAATTATTTCATGATGGGCGACAATCGCGACAATTCGACCGATTCGCGGTATTGGGGATTTTTGAACCGCAACTTCATCAAGGCAAAGGCCTTTATCCTGTATTTTTCGGAAGACAAAGACGTTCCGATATGGTTATTGCCTATCAAGATCCGCTGGACCAGGATAGGAAAACTCATACGCAGCTGGGACGGCGGTTTGACGCCGAACGGATGCCAAAAGTAATCATGCTCTCGCTTATTTAAATAAAAAGCACCGGATTCAAATGAATCCGGTGCTTTATTTATTAGCGCAAGTTCGAAATTTTCCCGTGAGGGGACCGCTTGCACAAAATACGCCCTCTTTGCAATCGTCACTTTCCGATTTGATGCATCCAGTATTCGAATAAGTCGTCCAGGGTCTTTTCAAATGAAAACTGCGGAGCCCAGCCGGTTTGCTGTTTCAATTTACTGTTGTCGCCTGCAAGTTTTTTATATGTTTTAACTTCCCGTATTTTTTTCTCTTGCCGCACAATTTCGATTTTCTTTGTGGACTTGCCGATCAAATAATGCAGAATATTTGAAAGTTTCTGCATGGAGCCGGAACAAACATTATAGACTTCACCGGGTAAACCTTTTTCCATAATAGCTGCATAACCGCTGACCACATCGCGGACATCGGAAAAGTCGATTTCGATATTGCAATCGCCGACATGAATTTCGGGCGGGGTAAGGCCCTGTTCGATCGAAGCGATTTGCCGTGCCCAATCGGAACACACGAACAAATGCGATTGTCCCGGTCCGGTATGGTTGAAAGAACGGGTAAAGCGGATGTCGAGCCCGTATTGCCTGAAATATTGCATACCGATAAGTTCGGTGGCGTACTTGGTTATTCCGTAAAAATTCGTCGGATTAGGAAGGCTTGTTTCCGAAATCAATCCTTCGGCGTCGATATCGTATTCTTTTGACGAACCGACCACCAAAATTTTTGATCGCGGCATGAACCGTTTCATTGCATCGATCATAGAAATTGTTCCGGTAATATTAATGGCCAAAGCGGGCCGGGGCGTACGATCGGCTTCGGCTGGAAAACTAATAGCGGCAAGATGATAAATTTCGTCCGGCCGCATACGTTCTATGGATTGGGCCACGCTGTCGGAATCCGTAATATCGACCATCTCATAGCCGATGTCATCGCGAAAGCACGTTGCCTCGATACCGATGCCGACAATCGTTTTACCTTGTTTCATCAGTAAATCGACAAGGTGATGTCCGACAAAACCGTTGATGCCCGATATAAGCGCTATTGTCATTAGTATAAAAATCCTTTTCGGTTATCCGAGTTTTGCGGCAACGACTTCGTTGACCAGCTTGCCGTCGGCCTTGCCCTTGACCTGCGGCATGACCAGTTTCATGACCTTTCCCATATCCTGTTTCCCCTGCGCGTTCGCATCTGTCATCGCCTTAACGACAATGGCTTCAATTTCTTGCCTGGAAAGCTGCGCAGGCATATATTTACCGTAAATGTCGATTTGGGCCTGTTCTGTCGCCGCAAGATCTAAACGGTTTGCCGCCTTATACTGTTCGATGGATTCGTTTCGCTGCTTAATGGCCTTTGAAATTACTTGGGCAATATTCGCGTCATTCAATTCTTTTTGCTCGATAAGCTCAAGGTTTTTAATTTCCGAATGAATGGTCCGCAATGCCAAAAGCCTGTCTTTTTGCTGGGCTTTCATAGCTTCTTTGATGTCTGCAAGCAGCGTATCGAGAATAATGGATGCCATTATTTTTTTCCTTTCAAAAAGTTCGTGGTTGTTATGCCGTCTTTTTGCGTCGTGCCAGATCTTTTAATAAAATACGCTTTGCCGAAAACTCCTTGGTACCTTGCTCAATGCAAAATGCGACGTTTAATCGCATAAGATTGTCGGTAATCTTATTACTGTCGAACACCTGCTGGCTCGGAACAGTACCTAAATCTTTTCCAATGAAATTCAAGGTGCAAGCGGCCCGGATTTTTTTTTGCTCGTCTGCTGCGATGATGCAGCCATGAGTGCGACAAATAATCGGCCTAAAGCGGTAAATGCTGCATTCATTGTTTTTTAGCATGACGCATTTCCCGTATCCCAATTGCCGGTTCGTCGGCACCGTATCGCATTGTTTTTCCGAAACCTTTTCCATTTCGTCCGCGATGACGTACGCCTCCAGCATACTTACGCTTGTCAACTCGCAACAGATACTACAGCCTTTTGCGCATTTCATATCTTGTGCATGGATTTTTTCCATCGCTACAAAAAAGGAATCGCAATACGCGCATAGCTTTTTATAATTTTCAATGATTTGTTCAAGCATGGTCATAGCTGAACACCAAGTCGGAATGGGGCAAAATACTGTCGAGAAACGAAAGAGAACGGAATTCGGTCGCATGGTGAAAATGATATTGGCAATACCGCGCGAGCAACCAAATAATGCGACGAGTTTCGGCGGGGTTCAATTGTGCCGCCTCGATCGAACATTCCCCGCGAAGCGTATGGTTCCGGAATGTTTCCAGAACAAATCCCGGTACAAAAGACCGTTGCGCCGTATTGCGAAGAGTCGCGCATTCGGGACACGACATGCTGCCGTTCTCCAATTGTAAATAGCCACCGCCGGAACCCGAAAGAGTGCCGCTGCAATGTACGCACGAATCGATATTGGGCGCAACTCCCATGAGACGGCAAAATTCGTAAAAAAATCTTACGAGAAAATCCGGAAAGCACTCCTGCGAAATCGATCGGTCCATGGACATAAAAAAGTCGACGCAATAACGAAACACGTCCGGATGCGGCAGATCGCAGGACATTGTCTTAATGATCACTTCAAACACGATATCGCGGATGACGTTTTTAAACAAATCGGTCCTGATTGACGGAAAATACTCAACGACGTCCATGGTTCCCAGCAAATGCAGCTCGCGGTTTGGTTTACAATACAGCATCGTTTCGACCAAAAACCCGCGTTCCAGCGACGGTACTCCCGCCTTTTTCCGTTTAATACCCTTGGCGACGCAATGCACCAAACCGTGGTCCGGCGTTAAACAATAGAGAATACCGCTCGACTCGCGAAAATCGGAAATCTTTAATACGAGGGCCTGTGTTTTTTGCGGCGCCATGGATATTTATGGTTTCGATTCGCCGATGAATTTATACACTTTTTCATCTTTGCGCGCCATACCGAGCTTTTCCCGGGCTATTTTTTCTATATATGCCGTATCTGTTTTTAATTTCGTGTTTTCCTGTTTCAAGGAATCGATTTCATGATGAAGCCTTTGCTTTTTTTCCAATCGTTCCTTGATATCCGTATGGGAACGGTACATGCGAAGGACGTTGGATTTGCCGGTAAATACCGAGACAATCAAAAGGCATACCAGGGCAGCGGCAATATAGCGGCCGAATTTTTTCCCCTTCATGGATTTGACAAGCGCCATTATGCCCTCACAAACTGCTGGCCGGCAACCTGACGGATCATGCCTTTTAATTCCAGATTGAGCAATACGTCGAATAAATCGGCGACGCTGGTGCCTGCCCGCTCGGCCAACGTATCGAGGCGGCGGGGTTCGGAAGCGATGTGATCGTACAATTTTCTTTCCTGTTCTGTCAATAGTGGCAGGGGCATGGTATGCCGTATCTCGAGACTGTGGGCTTCTGCCGATGCCATAATGGTTTTTAAGTGTATTTCCCGAATATTTTCAAGGATATCCGCGCCCGATTGTACCGGTACGGCCCCGTTTTTTATCAAGTCGAAAGTCCCGTCCGACATTTCGGAATTTATCGGGCCGGGCACGGCAAACACGTCGCGACCCTGCACAAGCGCATAGTTTGCCGTGATAAGGCTGCCGCTTCGTCGCGGCGCTTCCACAACCAATACGCCCGCCGACAGTCCGCTGATTACGCGGTTGCGCCGCGGAAAATTGTATGTCTCGGGCAATGTGCCGCAATCGAATTCCGAAACGAGCGCCCCGGTTTTGACGATTTCTTCCGCAAGGTGCTTGTTTGACGGAGGATAAATCCTGTCCAGGCCGCAGCCGAGCACCGCGATGGTGGTTCCGTTATTGTCGAGACAGGCCCGATGACTCACGGTGTCGATGCCCAGCGCGAGTCCGCTGACGATTGTAATTTTATTTTCAACGAGTTGCTTGGCGATCGATGCGGCAACGCCTTTTCCATAGCTCGTGGGCCTTCGCGTCCCGACCATGCCGATGCAGTGGCGGGAGAAGCAATCGAGTTTCCCCTTAACATATAAGACAGGCGGTGGCGCGTCGATTTCGCGCAACAGCGGCGGATACTCGTCGTCGGCCTGGGTCAATACGATAATTCCCTGTGCCGCGGCGGCGTCGATTTTGGCCTGGGCCTTTGCAAATAATATCTCCGGTTTTTCCAGCTCGGCTGCGACTGCAGCATGTGCCGCCCATTGTTTGATATCGGCAAACGAGTCGCGGTGGAACAATGCCGCCGCCGACCCATATTGCTTAACGAGAGTATTGACCCGTACCGGCCCCAGGCCCTTTATCGAATTAAGGGCGAGCCAGGCAAGCCTGTTTTCCTTGTTCGTATCCATATGAGGTGAAAATAATTTGTGGTTTGCTTATCCTTGCGCAAAGCGGCCCTAACATTATATTATAAAGATACTACCCTGTATGAAAGGACGTGTTTTGTGAAATGCTATGAAGTCACCAAATGCTCTAAAGAACAGCGCGAAACATGCTATGTTTGGAATAGTTTTCGCGAAAACCCCTCGGATATGGACAATGTTAAATGCTGGGTTTTAAAAGGCGTGTACCAGGAAGAATCCGGCGAGCAGCTTAAAAAATGCAAGCAATGCGCGTATTATATAACCATGAACAGCGACAGCGGCGTCATTTCGGATTACGATGCCGACATTGCCGTTATCACCTGCGAAGGCACCCTCAATTCCGAACGCACCAAGGCGCTTGAAAAAGTATGGGACAGTCTCAAGCAGCATAACCGCTTCAAAATCATTCTGGACATCACCCGAATCAATAACATCTATTCTTGCGGGCTCGGCGCGATCATTAAAATCCATAAAGACGCGGCTGCCGCCAAAGGATTGCTGGTGCTTGTGGTTTCCGAAGGCTATGCGACGAACTTGCTTTCCGTGACTAAGCTTTCGCGCATTCTGAAGATCGTGAAAAATCATCGGGACGCCCATGACATTTTCGAAACCATGAAAGTCAAGGAAGAGGCGCAAAAAACGCAGGCCGCGCAAGCGGTACGGCCGGCAAAACCCAAAGAACGTCCCGCGTGCTGGGAATATTTCAAGAACCATAATCCAAAAAATGCCACCACATGCGACGAGTGCTTTAAAAAGATCAAACCAAACGGCCAACCCTGCTGGATTGTCGACGGCATGATAGAAGGCATCTCGTTCCAATATGTTTCCGAGGACTGCGAAGACTGCGTGTATTTCCAGGAATTCGGGCCGAATGGAGAATAACCTAAAAAATTCCGCCGCAGTTTTTTCAATATTGTGTTTCTTTTCGGCTTCCTTGGCATCGGAATTTTCCTTTCCCGATTCCCTGCATGTGCAGGTATGGGCCGGCGCCCAAGCAACGCATCAGAATGCGGCGGGCACAAAAGGAAACGAATCGGGTATCGTGGATGCCTGGCTCGGCCATGCCTTTACGGATGCGGTATTCTGCAAAGTATACATTAAAGGCAGCCCCACCTATACCACGCCGTTTATCGAAGAAGCGTCTCTTAACTACCGGCAGAACGGATTTTCCGCCGGCTTCGGCATGATGTCTACCCATATCGGCAGGGCACTGTATTACAAGCCGTTTTCCGTATATAACGAATTTACCCGGACATCGGTTATTTGGGATTCCTACGGTTTTGGCCTGGACCTTTCCCGCAACATGGGGATAGTTAACATCAGCGGCGCGGCGACTCTTAACACAAGGGAAAATACCGCCGGGCATGTCATGCTTACCGTTGCAAACAATGCGTCGTTTTGCAATAAGCTCATGGCCGGGATACAAACCGGCGATCTCGTGTATCAGGACAATTCATTGACAATAGGTGACGACGCCTGCGTTTCTTTTCAGCCATTCGATATCCATTGCGCCCTCAAATACCGGGCTTACCAGGGCTTCGGCAACGCGACCATGAATAGCGGCTATGATTTTGAAATATTGACCGAATCGCGTTACAAAATCACGCAATCGCTCGACCTTTGCGCCATGCTGTTTTATGAAAACTTTGATAAGGCTTTTTCTTATACGACCGGTAAGGTCGGGCTTGACGCCACCTATATGTTTTTGTCTTGGATGGGCTTGTACGGCGGATACGAATATCAAAGCAGTTTCGACATTGTTTCCCATATTCCGGAACTCGGCGTCGCCGTTACTCCAAATGTAAACCATTCACTGATCAGGCTTGGCGCGGAATCGACCATGACCGGCAATGTCCGTATGGACAGGCTTGTCGGGTCTTTATGGCTTTTGTTTTGAACATAATCGCCGATATGGAACAAATTTTATCCCACCCTCTCCTCGTAGGAGAGGGTGGCCTGCCCTTTGGGCAGGCCGGGTGAGGTCGTAGAAAAATGAAAATAATCATTTCATCCTTTGGCCCTATTGGCATTTTACTTCTCGCAATACTTTTACCCACTCTCTTTTCATGTTCAAATGCCCTTGTCCCGTTCGAACAAAGTCAAGGCGCTCCGATCGTGGTCGTGACCTTCGACGATGCAGACGCATCCATTTACAATACCGGTTTTCGCTTGATGCAAGCAACTGATTCCGCCTGGACCGCGACGCATTTTTTCCCGAACAGCTACTTGGGAGCGGCCGGCAATGTCACGCTCGACCAGGAAAAAACAATGGAATGGTATGGCTGGGAAAGCGGCGGCCACGGCTATGAACATGATAATCTCACGGCCATGCCGCCCGACTCTGCCGCCTGGCGCATTAAGGCCAGTTTCGATTTCCTCGAGCAAAACGGCCTGTCGCATCAAAGTTTCGCCTATGCGTCCGGCATGTACAACGACACGGTCAAAAGTATGATCAAACAATATTTTGTCAACATACGCTCGTCGCACGATTATTATTATCTGGACGGCGTGGACAGGCAGGAACTCGGTTATTTTGCGGTCACGGGCAACTTTACCGCCGCCGACATCGTCGCCCGCATCGAAGAGGCAAAGCGCCTCGGCGCCCCGCTGGTGATCATCGGCTTTCACGTGATCCAGCCCGACACTGCCCCGCCGTTACCGATTTACTGGTGCAAGGAATCGACTTACAAAGACTTTTTGTCGTATTGCAAGGATCAGCATTTGAGCGTCATGTCGGTACGGGACGCGATGCAGACGCTTAAGGGGTGGTAATCAACTCTGCTTGTTCTTAAGCTCTTCCAAAAACGCCTTAATTTCCTTGGCCAAATTCTTCGGAATGCCCTTTACCGACGCAATTTCGTCTTCGGTGGCTTCGGAGGCCCTTTTTACCGAGCCGAAATGCTTGAGCAGCTCGACCACCCGCTTTTTGCCCATGCCGGGAATGGACTGCAAGGCCGAGGCGCTTGCTTGCTTATTGCGCAAGCCCCGGTGAAAGGTGATGGCGAACCGGTGTACTTCGTCGCGTATGCGTTCCAACAGTTTCCGTACCGGGTGGGTAGATCCGAGCTGCACCGGCGCGTCGCCGTACGGCGAAAACACCAGCTCTTCCTGTTTAGCAAGGGAGATGATCATGGGCGGGTTTTTGAAACTTGCGAGCGGAACCATCGCGCTGTGCAATTGCCCCAGCCCGCCGTCGATGAGATACAAATCCGCAAATTGCTGGCCTTCTTCACTTTGACGGGTCAGACGCCTGGTGACCACTTCCATCATCATTGCGAAATCGTTTTGACCGGTCACGGTTTTAATCTTGTACCTGCGGTACCCCGATTTGTCCGGCTGCCCGTCGACGAAACGCACCATGCCCGCAACCGCATTGCTTTCGCCCAGATTGGAAATATCGAATGCCTCGATGACATGCGGGAAACGGGGAAGCTTTAACAGTTTCTCCATATCGCTCAGATCGTCCATGGCGTTGGACGGCAATTTCTGCATCAGATATAACCGGGCGTTTTTTATCGCCATGTCGGCGAGGATACGCTTTGGCCCTTTTTGCGGAACCGTAATTTCGACCTTGTACCCGAATTGCGTTTCGAACGCCCTGGAAATGAGCGCCGCATCGATGACGATACCGGCTGCGTCGCTGATTATTATTTCCTTTGCCGGCTGCTCGTTTGCATTGAGATAATACTGGAGCAGCAGCGGTTCCAGCCCTTCGGACGTCGATTCCCAGGCATTTTTATCAAAAGTAAAATGCCGCGCCGACAAAAGCAGCCCTTCGGTCACGTGCAACGCGGCCAAACACAACGACCGGTCGCCTTTATAAATGCCGAACACGTCGCAGTCGATTTGCGGAGCTGCCAAATCCACCTGCTGCAATTTCGACGCATCGTTGATCAGCTGTATCTGGTCGCGGATATTCGCGGCCTCTTCGAACAAAAGCTGCGAGGAGGCGCATTCCATTTTCTGTTGCAATTCGTTGACGATGTCTTTGCGCTTTCCCGATAAGAACCGCATGAGCATGTCGATATTGTTCCGGTAGTCGGCCTCGGATATTTTTCCGCCGCACGCGCCGCTGCACCGCCCGATCTCATAATTGACGCAAGGCCGTATCGGATGTTTGAGCGGCAGGTTTTTGTTGCAGTCGCGTATCTTGAAAATCCGTCGGCCGAAATGGACCAACCTGCGCATGGCGCGGACATCGGTATAGGGCCCGAAATACCGCGCCTTGTCTTTGTCGACCCGCCGCACGACGAGCAAACGCGGAAACGGCTCCTGCACCGTGATTTTTATATAGGGGTAATGTTTGTCGTCTTTTAAATCGATGTTGAAATGGGGTATGTGTTTACGTATAAGATTCGCTTCGAGGATGAGCGCTTCGGTTTCGGTGTTGGTGGCGATCCAATCGATGTGATGCATGCGCCGAAGCATAACAGGAATATGCGGCCGGTCTTCGTGCTTGTCGGAAAAATAGGATCTTACCCTGTTTTTCAGGTTGATGGCCTTGCCGATGTATAACGGCACGTTGCCCGAATCGCGCATGATATACACGCCCGGGCTTTGCGGAAAGCGATCGAGAGTATCGCGTAATTCTTTGTCGTTCATATTTCGAAAATACGATGTGGGAGAGGTTTTGTTGTAAAGACGCGGCAAACGGCGTCTTTACCGGATAATTTCGTTAAAACATCAATCTCTTTTTAGGCGGGACTTTTGTTTCTTGTTCCTTTGGGCCGAACATATTCATGATGGCCGAACTTTTTGCCTTATTTGGACCGTGCATGTCGCAAGGCTCGGGCTGTTTTCCTTCTATGAATACTTCGTCGAACGATTGCGGACAATACCCGGTTGCCAGTTTCCGCGACACCGAGCAGACCTTGACGTTTATGACGCTGTCGGGCTTTTCGAAATCCTGGACCGGAACATTCTTATGTAAACCGATCATTGCCTTTACATATAACGGTACCGCGCCGAGCGCACCGGTGACGCCGTACCCAAGCGACCGCCGTTCATCCATGCCGACCCATACGACGCAGGCGATTTGCGGGGTAAAGCCCACGAACCAGGCATCGGAATAATCGTTTGACGTTCCGGTTTTCCCTGCCGACGGCCTGTCGAAACCCAGCCCCGGTATCGCGGCGCCCGTACCTTGACGGACCACACTTGTCAGAAGATTGCACATGATATACGACGTTTGCGGCGACAACACCTGCACGCCCGGGCTTTGTTCGTGTTCTTCAAGAACATTGCCGTTTCTATCCACGATACGCTCTATGAAATACGGGTCGACCCGTACGCCTTTATTGGGGAAAATCGAATACGCGTCGAGCAATTCCATGGGCATGACTTCACAGGACCCGATGGCAAGCGACGGTACCGGATCCATATGTTGTTTGAATCCCATGCGCCGGGCATACGACACGACCGTATCGCCGGTGATTTGCATGAGAACCTGAATCGCAACCAAATTCAACGAATGGGCCAAAGCATGACGGACCGTTACCGGGCCTTCAAATTTACCCTCGTAATTTTCGGGCCGCCATTCGCCCTGCGGCGTCATGATGGTTATAGGCTGATCGAGCACGACACTTGCAGGAGTAAAGCCGTGTTCCATTGCTGCAGTATACAAAACGGGCTTAAATGCGGAACCGGGTTGCCGAACCGATTGCACGGCACGGTTAAATTTGCTCTCAAGAAAATTCCTGCCGCCGACTAAATTGAGTATTGCACCGGTTTTTACATCCATTGCAATAAGCGCGGTCTGTACGACCCGACGTTTTAACGAGTCGGGAAAAGCCTCGCATTCCTTTTGATTTGCCGCATAAATCGAATCGAAATGAGCTTCAAACGTATCCCGCGGTATTTTCAATTTTCTATGTATCCGTGTTTTATCGAGATAATAGCTGTTCATTTTCTTTTGCAACCCGTTCAAATGCTCCTCGGTTGCCGCGTCGGTAATATCCTGCGCCGAACCGTCGAGGGTCGTATAAATGGTAAGGCCGCCGTTATATAAAAGATCGTCGCCGTATTTTTGTTCGCAATACTTCCTGACCATTTCAATGAAATAGGGGCCGCGTTTGGAAATATCTTTTTGCGGATTCGTGGGCACCGGCGTCGCCATAATGTCGTCTGCGGTTTTTTTATCCATGAACTTCATCGATACCATTGCCTTGACCACATTCGCGCGGCGCGCGGCGGTGCGTTTGAGATTTCCCGGTTTGTCGGGCCGATAGCGTTCGGGCAGCTGGATGAGCCCGGCAAGTACGGTACATTCGTTTGTCGTAAGTTTCGAGACATGTTTGCTGAAATAACATTGACTTGCAGCTTCGACTCCGTATACTCCGGCTCCGAGATACACCTGATTCATGTATAGTTCGAGAATTTCGCGCTTAGTATAGTATTGTTCTATTTGAACCGCGGTCATTGCTTCACGGATTTTGCGAATCATGGAAGTTTTGGACGATAAATACACATTCCGGGCAAGTTGTTGCGTGAGAGTGGATGCTCCCTGCGCATAATGACCTCGGCCGAGATTGATGAAAACTGCACCGATTATTCGTTTTAAATCCACACCCCAATGGGTATAAAATTTTCTGTCTTCTATGGAAATTATCGCATTGATCAAATCATTGGGAACATCGGAAATGGGAACCCAGGAACGTCTTTCGATGGAAAATTCATGGATTAATTTGCCGTCTTTACCTACGACTTTAGAGGAAAGCGGCGGCTCGATATTTTCGAGCTGATCGACCGTGGGCAGTGTTTTGTACATTCTGTACAGAAACCATGTCATGCCGACACCCATTCCTGAAATACAAAATAAAACGATTAAAAAAATGGAGAAAATCCGCTTGAATCGGATTGAAGTGCCCGAATCGTTTTGTGAAGCGTTGGGAAATTGAAAAGGGGCGTTCGAAGGACGTTGTTCCATATTTTACTTTTGTTTGCGGTAAACGGAATTTAAACCAGTTACTTAAACGTGTTCAATAAAATATTATATTATTTTCTTCAAGTGAAAAATACTTGGCATTGCAATGGAATCAAACATTCTTTTATTATTATCCCGATTTTTATCGAAATATTGACAAATACAAGATTTTGAAAGGAACCCATGAAACGACGCGCGTTCATAACAGGAGTAACGGGACAAGACGGCTCGTATCTTGCCGAATTGCTTTTAGAAAAAAACTACGAAGTCCACGGAATGATTCGGCGCGCCAGCTATTTCAACCGCAAACGCATCGATCATTTGTTTAGGGATTCGCATGACAAAAAAACCGATTTTTATTTGCATTACGGCGACATGTCGGATTCAAGCAACATGAACCGTGTGCTTGAAAAGGTCAAGCCGCATGAAATTTACAATCTTGCAGCTCAATCCCATGTGGCGGTTTCCTTTGAAGTGCCGGAATATACGGCCGACGTCGACGCCACCGGAACATTGCGCATATTGGATGCGATTAAAGACACGGGCATCGATACTCGCTTTTATCAAGCATCAACGTCCGAATTATACGGAAAAGTCCGGGAAACGCCGCAAAGCGAAACAACGCCGTTTTATCCCCGTTCTCCGTATGCCGTTGCAAAACAATACGCATATTGGATTGTGGTCAATTACAGAGAAGCATTCAATCTCCATGCCAGCAACGGCATTTTATTTAATCATGAATCTCCGCGACGGGGTGAAAATTTCGTAACCCGTAAAATCACGATGGCTGCCTCGGCCATTAAGGCGGGTAAAAAAGATTGTTTATATGTTGGAAACCTCAATTCGAAGCGGGATTGGGGTTATGCGCCCGATTATGTGAATGCCATGTGGCTTATGTTGCAACAGGATTCCCCCGACGACTATGTTATCGCAACGGGTGAAACCCATTCTGTCCGTGAATTTGCGGAAAAAACTTTTGCCTGTTTGGATATGGATATTGCATGGTCCGGTCAAAATGAAAAAGAAATCGGTACGGACAAGGCAAGCGGTAAAGTAGTTATTCGGGTTGATCCCAAATATTATAGACCGACCGAAGTTGATTTATTGCTTGGTAATCCTGCTAAAGCAAAAAACAAATTGGGCTGGACTCCGGCAGTTACGTTCGATAAACTCGTTGAAATTATGGTTAAAGCGGATTGGGACGCCATAAACGTATAATTTTGCTATTGTTATATCACTTTATGTAGAGACGTAGCACGCTACGTCTCTACAGCATTCAATTTGGCCGCTTTTTTTTCCTCATTTTTGTTTTTTATTTTTTTAACATTTGCTATTCGATTAATTCGAAAATATTGCGCGTATTTCCGTTTTATTCTTTGGAATTCGGTTGAAAAAAAGCCATATTTATAATATTATATATAATGGTTTATTTTCTCAAAAAAAAGCCATAATTTTGTGCCCGGCTCTATATTGTTTAAGTTTTTGTTTTTTATAGCATTACACCATTTTTTACGTTTTTGGTTTCAATGGATAATAGCGATACACGAAAAACACCGTTAAAAAAGACGGAAAATAATGGCGCCTTTACGTTAAAAAAAGTGCCTCATGTCGTTATTTTGCCTGATGGAACCAAACCTTTACCCCTTGGTTCAGGAACCATTACCTCCATTCTCGGAATCGGCGGAATGTCCAATGTATATGAAATTTGGAATTCCCATCTCGAAGTGAAACGGGCCGTTAAATTATTGCACCCTAATTATTCCCTGGATTCCAAACAACGGTTCGAAACCGAAATAAAAATCACTGCCAAGCTTAATCATCCGAATATCGTTGAAATCCATGCGGTCGGCGAATGGAACGCCTTGCCGTATATCGAGATGGAAAAAGTAGACGGATGCACTGTCGATAAACTTATAACCGATCGCGGCGGTTTACCCGTTGAGGTTTGTACCTCTATCGGCATCCTGATCGGCAGGGCGCTCTCCTATGCCCACAATCACGAATACACCCTTTATGGCCAAACATATCACGGCATCATTCACAGGGATTTAAAACCCAATAATATTATGGTCTCCAATTCCGGCGTTGTCAAATTGATGGATTTCGGCGTTGCACGCCCCATCGACGCCTCCATACATACGACGGACAATTCTTCGGTGCTTGGAACAATGCAATATCTTTCGCCCGAGCTTTTGGAAGGAAAATCGGCCGACATACGCACCGACATTTACTCGCTTTCCGCCGTATTGTACGAATCGATTACCGGTACGAAAGCGTTCCCTGAAAGCAATATATCCACGCTGATGATGCATAAGATCAAAAACGAATACAGACCGCTCGATTCGTTTGCCGTACGCATCCCTGCGCGCCTCAAGCGACTGATTCAAAAATGCATGAACCGCGACCGTGAAAAACGGCCCTCAAGCGCCGAGGAAATGGTCGCAGAGCTCACCAAAATCCACAAAAGCGTCACGTCGCTATCGCCCGAAAGCGTCATGAGCAGCTTCATGAACACGGAATCCAATGCCAAAACCGTTGTTTCATTAAAACGTCAATATCCTATAAAGCAAGCTGTTTCATTTTTAGCCGCGGTCGCTTTCTTATCCTGCACGATACTGTTTATCCGTCAGGTCAAAAGCCATGCACATAAAAAAACACCCGAACCTGTGGTCGTGATAAATGAACCGAATATTTCGCAGGTAAAGCAGGAAAAAGCGCAAAAACCAGAGGCGGTTAAACCTCAAAAAGCCAAGCTCTCTTCCGTAACGGCAACTTTGTTAAAGGCTCCGCAGGAAAAAATCGACGACAAAAAACCCCCTGCCGGCGATCTTTTTTTATCCGATTTGAAACAGCAATACGGCACCGACGATTTGGCTGAAATATTTATTCGCGAAGTCAAAGCCGGCCACCTGCAGCAGGCGCAAAAAGTTTTCATGCTGCTTTCTTTAGGGCAAAAATCGCAAAAAAGCGTGATTTTGTTCCAATTGCGAATGCTCGAATCGATTCAAAATTATTCGGCCGTTTCTTTAGTGCTTTCAACGCAGTCCGTTGAAGACGGAGAATTTTTTCTCATAAAAGCCCGGCAATCGTTTCGAGAAAACAATTCCATAAAATGCCTTTCTTATTTGGACATGGCTTCCAAAACGCGTTGCGATTTTTTAAACAATGCCACACTCCGTCAGGAAATGCTGTATTACAAAGCGTTATGCTACGGCAAAGAATTCGATAGCCATCCCAGCCAGGCGACAATGAAGAACGCGCTTGACAGTTGGTTTGAAGTGAAATTGCTTTTCCGAACAACACCGGAACACAATTATTTCCAAAAAGCGGTACTCGAAATGCAGAGAATCGGTGAAAAGGGAAAAGAGATCAAAGGATGATTTCCACACGTATTGGCAACTATACCGCAGTAAAAACTCCTCCCAAGCCAAAGCGAAGGAGGGAGTTCGGAGTTAAAATTGCGAGTGTCATACTCGTTTTTTTTTCTATTGCCTTTTGCGGCCAATTAAAATTCGCCGTATTGGTCGGCGACTTGCCGGATACCGTTCGGGCGGAAAAAGGCCCGTACCTGATCAATTCCGACATTTACGTGCCTGCGGGAAAATCGGTCGTCATCACCGCGGGCACGGTTTTGCTATTTAAGAATTTTACCGGACTGCATGTGCAAGGAACTCTTACCGTTGGCGGAACGATGGAAAAGCCCGTCGTATTTTCTTCCGAAAATGACCGTCGCTTCAATACCGAAGCGGCAATGAACCCAAACCCCTACGATTGGAACGGTATTTTCATTCACGACGATGCAATCGGCACCGACATTCAAAATATGGAAATATCCTATTCCGTGTACGGTATCAATACCCTGACCAAGTTCATCAGGATTATCAATAGCCAATTCCACGATAACGGCAGGGCCAACCTCACAATCGAAGGCATGCCGCAGACCGTTACCGCCGGACCGTTTTCGTACTCGCTTTCCCGAAAGAATGCGACCGTCGACGGCGTGCCGGCGAAAATTCTCTCTGACCCGGATTCTTTTAAAAGAAACACCTACCGGTTCGGCGGTTTGGCCGTGTTTTTCATCGGAAGCGCTTTTGGGGCGATTTATTCCATTCAGACAAGCAGCGCCAACGACAATCTGAAAGCAATCGATGCAGACAGGGTGAATTCGTTGAGCGTTAACCATAGCGACGCAATGAAAAAACTGAATAACGATATGACCGGAATGATCGTCGGCTACGCCATCGGCCTTTTAGGCGCATTTGAATTTTGCTGGTCGTTCAGATATTAACGATTTGTTAACAAATAGCAAGTTACAATGAACCAAGTTAAACATATTTTTATTTTTTCGGTCATTGCGCTCCTTTCCATATGCGTATGCACCCGCGATTACAACCCGTTTACCGATCCGGCCAATGCGCGGGCTTCCGTTTTTTCCGTATCCTTTAAGAATTTCGATACCGTCAACATATTTGCAACGGAAACTCTTTCGCTCAAGGTCGAAGTACGCGAGCTTGTCGATTCCATTACCTGCGTGGCAAAACAAAACCGGCGTGCACACGACATCGTTTCCTTAAAACCGGATTCAAACGAAACCATGCTGCCCGCAAAACCGTATTCGTTTTTATTTTCTTTTTGCGACACCGGAACAATGGAAATTGAGATAACGACCTATCGTCACGGCATAGAAAAAATCGTCACGGAATATTCCCTGTTTTGCAAATCCCCGCTTTTGCCGCGGCCGGTCGTCGGTTGTTACGGCAAATCTATTACCCTTTCGACAGCGAAGGTTTCGGACAACGACGTCATGTATCATTGGGATCTCGGCAACAATACCATTATTGTTTCTCCCAACCCGGACACGACGTTCAAGGTCCTGTATACCCAACCGCTTTCCGATTCGGGACAACTTTGGGTTTCCGATCTCGACGGAAACCATAAATCGCCCGTATACCGTTTCTTTCCGACATTGCAAGACACATTCCATCCGATCATCAAATGCGGCAACCGGGTTCGAAACGACAGCATAATCATAACCGCCGATTCCGTTTTTTATTTGCAAATTTCGATTTCGGACAGCGCTCTTTTAGCCCCTAATTTTACCGCATTTGTAAATAACGCTCCCTTTTCGATTTCACAAGGTTCCCAATTCGTGAAAATAATAGACAATATGGAAACATATAAAACGCCGCATCCCTATTTGGTCAAAGCGGTCGCAAACACCGGTTCGCGGGACACGTCTTATAAAACGTATTACCTCAGTTTCGATCCTTCGGTCGGAAAGGGAAGCGGTATTAACTTTTATATTTCAAGCCCTCCTTCGCGGAGTACCACAACCAGCTCGGTAAAAGACA
Organism: Fibrobacteria bacterium; assembly: GCA_037447435.1. Classification (GTDB taxonomy): domain Bacteria; phylum Fibrobacterota; class Chitinivibrionia; order Chitinivibrionales; family FEN-1185; genus FEN-1185. Next base: position 44,754 of record JBBIGR010000016.1, on the reverse strand, counting down.
AAACCATACTCGGCTATTTTGAAAATTTTACTCCCGATACGGCAAAGGCAATGGTGAAGCTTTGGATGAACGGTACCCGGTCAAATACCGTCGATACCGTCGTGGTTGCACCGAATTCGGGCATCGGTTCCCCGGTACATTGGTCCATGCCCTGCTCATTGACAAGCGACACGAACAAGATCACTGTCCTTTCCCAATTCCTTAAAACCGACACGATCGGCTTCGATTCGCTGACTATCATTTACAACAAAAACCAGGTGGACACGATCGGGCCGGCGATGCAGATTTTCATGAATGATAAAATTATAGATAAAAGCCAGTCCGTCATATATACGCCCCTCGACAATGCATCGATCCGGATTATTGCCTACGATGAAGCGTCCAGCGTCGACAGCGTCACCGTGAACCGTGTGAAATTGCCGGTATCGACGGATGCGCCCGGTTTGATTTGGTACGACATAGCGCAATTGAACGGCGTCAGCCGGACCGACTCCATCGAAATATCGGCTTTTGACAAAAATCATAATAAAACGACGCAACTGATAATTGTGAAAATCAACCATCCGCCCCAATTTTTCAGTTATCCGAATATTCCTGCGTATGTCATTACCAATCAACTCGGCGTTTACACCTATCAGGGAATCGATCCCGATCCCGACGATAAAATCTCGTTGATTCTCCCTTCGCTATCGGGATTTTCGAACATTGCGGGTAAAAACAGTTTCACCTGGGTCCCCCAGGAAAAAGATACCGGCGTCCAAACCCTTATCTTCACCCTTACCGACGGTTACGAATACGTGCCCTATACGGTAAAATGTCTTGTCATGAAAGCAACGACATTGCCGCCGCCCACACGATTCGCTTTTTCGGTCGATAGTATTCCAAAGGTTCTTGAGGTTGGAAAAGACACTTTGAATTTATTGCTGGTACAGCCCAAAGACACGGCAAGCGACCCGATTACCTTTCTTGTCAATACAACGTCGGGCGACCGCCAATTGACAAAGCCCCTTGTCAATAAAACCGAGCGTCGGCTGCAATGGGTTCCGACGATGAGCGACACCGGGGTGGTCGATATATGGATCACGATGGCAGACAAATACGGACGCGGCGACACCGTGGAGTCGACAATCCTGGTCGTACCGCCGAACCGGCCGTGTAAAATTCAGGTAACGTATGCGATTCCGTTTACCGATAAAAACGAGCTGGATTTATCGCGCACGACAAAGCCGGAAACCCTGTTTGTCAGCGTCAATGATCCGGATCCCGTTTATGCGGAACAACTTACCGCGACGATACGATGGCCGCAAAGCCAATCCGTAATCGGCATAGACGACACCCGGAAATTCATGGTGATTTTAAATCCGAAATCCGCAACCGCGAAACTGAAGGACACCGTGCGCATCATCGTCACGGACAAAGCGCTTCATTCCGATTCGGCCACATTTTTCATCTCTTATGTCTCGACTGCGGGAAAAACCCTGACCTTGAATACGTCGGTGGGCGGCATACAAATTTACGAGAACGTCGTAAAATTTCCGCTGCTGGTCCGGCTTGATAAAACGAATTTCTCCTTCGATTCTTCCACCAAAACCGGCAGCGATATCAGGTTTACCAAATTAGACGGAACCGCTTTGCCTTTTGAAATCGAATTTTGGGACAGTGCCGCCGGTGCTGCCGCCGTTTGGGTGCTTGCCGACACCATTTACGCAAACAGCAATGTCAACTATTTGCGAATTTCCTGGGGAAATAAATCCGGCATCAACGGGCAAAACGGTACTGCGGTTTTTGATACCGCCCTTGGTTATCAGGGCGTTTGGCATTGTTCGGACGCTGCAAAAAACTCAAACGCAAATTCGGCGCAATCCAAGTATGCCGGCACGGGCGGCTCGGGCCTCGTAGACTTTATACAAAGCAAAGGAGTCATAGCCTACGCCGATAGCTTTACCAAAAATAATTATATCTCCCTCGGAAACCCTCCGTTGACAACAACGATGTCGATGAGCGCCTGGGTATACCCGATTTCGTATGGGCAATGGTCAAAAATTCTTGTGAAAGGAATGCAATCCTACATATCCCCTTTTGTCGTATTTTCGTTGGAAACAATTGGAAATTATCCTGCAAAGACCCAGATAAAAATAAGCTTCAGGGATGGGGACACCGTAACGGCCGTGAGTCCCGCGGCGCTGCCTATCAATACCTGGACCTACCTGGCAAGCACGTATAACGGGGACACGGCGTCTTTATATGTTAATGGGACAAAAGTATCCGCGGTTTCTCATCCCGGCATCTTTCAAACCAGTACGACGCCCTTTACCATGGGCGATTGGTCTTTACGGCCGCAGGAAAGTTTCAACGGAAGCATAGACGAAGCCAGAATTTGCAACAAAGCATTGAGTCCGAGTTACTTTAAATTGTGTTATGAAAACCAGAAACCCGGCAGCACGCTCATAACTTTTTCTTCGCCTTAACCCGCACTGTTTCCCGCTTTTTTTGCAAGCTCGGAAAGCACATTCAATGCGTCCAGCGGCGTGAGATGATTGACATCTAAATGTAAAAGTTCCTGCAAAATTTCGCCTTTGAGCGAATCGATCATATTGAGTTGCACGCCGTCGTCGGATGCGAATAAATCGATTTGCTTCCCATTGCTTTTTGCGGCTTTTTCGCTCGGATGCCGCGCAAGAACCGGTTTATGGTCCGGCGTAAGTTCCATATTTTCCAGATTGGCAAGGATTTCCTTTGCCCGGATAATAACGGATTTCGGGACTCCCGCCAAGCGCGCAACCTGTATTCCATATGAATGATCGCAACTGCCGTCGTCGATTTTTCTCAGGAAAATGATCCGGTCGTTCCATTCCTTGACTTTAATATGTAAATTTTTTATGCGCGGCAGCAGCAGGGCAAGTTCCGTGAGTTCATGATAATGCGTCGCAAATACCGTTCGGCTTTTGTGCCCCGTTGTTTCGTGGAGGTATTCGGCCACGGCCCAGGCTATACTGATACCGTCGAACGTGGAAGTGCCGCGTCCTACTTCGTCAAGCAACACGAAGCTTTTGTCGGTCGCGTTATTGAGAATGTCGGCAACTTCGATCATTTCCACTAAAAACGTACTTTGCCCGCGGGCCAGACGATCGGAGGCGCCGACCCGGGTATAGAATTTATCGACAATTCCTATTTCCGCGGCTGCGGCAGGGACGAATGAACCCATTTGCGCCATCAACGCGATCAGCGCATTCTGGCGAAGATACGTCGATTTTCCCGCCATGTTGGGTCCGGTAATGAGCAGTATTTGCGATGAATCGGCCTTGATCTCAGTGTCGTTTGGTACGAATTGTTCTCCTGCGCCGATCATGCGTTCGACGACCGGATGCCTGCCGTCTTTGATGATCATATCGGATTTGGTATTTAAAATGGGACGACAGTACAGGTTTTCCGCCGCAACGCGCGACAAGGAAACAAACGCGTCGAGCATGGCGATTGCCGATCCCGCCTTTTGAATGCGAACGCATTGCGCGGCTATCGACGAGCGCAGTTTCAGGAAAAGTTCGTATTCGAGCGTGGCGGATTTCTCCTCGGCCCCCAGGATCTTGGATTCCATTTCCTTTAGTTCCGGCGTTATGAACCGCTCGCCATTGACAAGCGTCTGTTTGCGGATGTAATCTTCGGGAACGGACGTTGAATTCGCTTTCGAGATTTCGATGTAATACCCGAACACCCTGTTATACCCGACTTTGAGGGACCCGATGCCGGTCCGTTTCCGTTCCGACTCCTGCAGGGCCGCGATCCACTGCTTCCCGTTGACGGACGCACTTTTTATTTCATCGAGTTCGGCGCTGATCCCCGGCTTTATCAACCCGCCTTCCTTAATTGACAAAGGCGGACTGTCCACGATCAGGTTCTTTATCGATGCAACGGTTTCTTCAAAGCCGTCGAGGGCGTTGCAAATCCGCCCGATCGGTTCGCACGGCGACGCCATGAGCAGTTTGATGATCTTGGGGAATATTTCGCAGGAGCGCGCGAGCGCCACGACGTCGCGCCCGTTTGCGCGTTCAAAGGTTATGCGGCCGATGAGGCGTTCGAGATCGGCGACATGCCGCAGGTATTGTTCGGTTTCGCCGCGCACGAAAACATCGGACTTTAGCCACGCGACGCAATCCAGGCGTTTATTGATATGGTCGACATTTTTAAGCGGATGCGTTATCCAGCTGCGCATGAGCCTTCCGCCCATTGCCGTGCTTGTTTTGTCGAGTACCGATAAAAGAGTACCGCCCGAATCGTCGGAATGCATGGGCCGGAGTAATTCGAGGTTGCGAATCGTAGACGGATCGAGGTCCGCAAATTCGGACAGGGAACGCGGAATAAGCGTGGTGATATGTTTCAAATCGTTCCGCTTTTGTTCCTTGAGGTACAGAAGCAATCCGCCCGCGGCGCAGGTGCCGCTTGAAAATGATTCCAGGCCCAGTCCCGATAAAGAAAGAACGCCGAAATGATTTTGTAAACATTGCGCCGCGTTTTCATAGGAAAATTTCCATGAGTCGTATTTGGAAAGCACGACGTTTCTCATGTGCTGCGCGACGATCGGCAAAAGCGGGTTGTTTTCGGAATCGCTGCAAACGATTTCCGACGGATCGATGCGGACGAGTTCTTCGACGATGTTTTTTTCCGCCAATTGTTCGACCTCGAAACGGCCGGTCGACAAGTCGCAAATCGCAAAACCCCACGCCGCATCGGCGGCATCGGTTTGCGGTTTTGCGGCCGGGTTTTCGCGTGCCGAAGAAGGCACGATGGCCACGATGAAATTATTGCTTTTTTCCTCGATGAAATTATCTTCGGTCGCCGTTCCCGCGGTTATCACCTCGATGATGTCGCGTTTGACAATTCCCTTTGCCGTCTTCGGATCTTCGGTTTGTTCGCATATCGCTATTTTATGGCCCGCGCGGACAAGCTTGTTCGCGTAGCGGTCGAGCGCATGATAGGGAAAACCGGCCAAGGGAACGTCTTCGGCGCTGCCGTGATTCCGTGACGTCAAGGTAAGACCAAGGACCTTGGACGCGATTTTCGCATCGTCGTTGAACATTTCGTAAAAATCGCCCATACGATAGAGAAGCACGGTTTCCGGGTTTTTGTCTTTGATGGAATTATACTGCCGCATAAGCGGGGTGAGCGAGTCTTGCGGCGATTGGGATGAAGCGGCTGTCATAGGTTATTGGTCTTGCGGTGTTTCTTCGGAAGCGACCTGCTCGCTTGTATCGGCAATTGCCTGCGGGGCATCATTCGATTGCGGCGTTTCGGTTTCCGTTGTTGCAGCCTCGGCTGCGGAACCGTCTGCATTTTCTCCGGCATTTTCGGGCATTGCAACGGTTTTTTCATGCTCTATCACTTGCAATTCGGTTTCGGTAAGCTCGCCGAGTTTTTCCTTTGCCATTACCTCGAACTCTTCGATACGCGGCAAATCGGCGATTTTATTAATGCCGAAATAGGCGAGAAATTCTTTGGACGTGGAATAAAGCAACGGGCGCCCGGCTTTATCGCTGCGACCTGAAATCGCGACAAGCCGCTTTTCAAGAAGGGTTTTCATGGCACCGTCGGAAAGCACGCCGCGAACCTGCTCGATTTCCGCCTTGGTGATCGGTTGCTTATATGCAATGATGGCAAGACATTCCAGCGATTGAATCGAGAGCTTTTTCGCGCTCTTTTCCTTGAATAGTTGAACCACCCAGGGATAATAATAGGATATAGTACGGAATTGATATCCGCCGCCGATTTCGACGATTTCAAAAGGATGCCGTTCTTTGGAAAATTGCACGTTGAGCTTGTCGACCATTTGCCTGATTTTGCGCGCATCCGGCTGGCCCGGAACAATCGTTTTTATTCTATCGGTCGTTAGAAGTTCGTCTGCGGCAAACAATAATGCCTCTAAAACGCGCAGCGGATTGTCGGGCGCGGCGTTTTGCGGAATTTCCAGGTCTTCTTCAACATCCTCGGGTTTTTGCTCTTTGGCCTTTTTTACACCGGCTTTTACCGGCTTAACCTCTACAGAATCATTTCCGGTTTCAATTTCCGGGGTTTCGGCTAATGGCGCTTGCGGCTCTGAACTATTCTGCTCTTCGATGTTTTCCTGAGGGTTATTTATTTGTTCGTCCATACATGTCCTGGTTGATGCTTTTTTTGTGACCAAAGAAATATAAATTACCGAACAGGGCTATCGGGGAAAGGTATTGAGGATAAATAATTGAGATCAAGCTTCAGAGGATACGACGAAGTTCTCCGAACTTTTTTAAATATTCTACAAAGGGATTTTTTTCATCAAGGTCAATTAAATCGATCTCACGTTTGAGAGCTCCGAAAACATTTCCCATGGCGGTTATGCTTATTATATTCAGTCTACGAGAGTATTTATGCAATTTTCAAAATGATTTGTTTGATTTGATTAACTAGAATCGGAATATCCGATTGAACGGTGCTAAAAACAAGTTCATGGTCTATGTCGAAGTATGCATGAATTAATCTATTGCGCATGCCGATGATTTGTACCCATGGAACATGAGTGTTTTTGCTGCGAAATTCCTGGGTCAGTTGCGAAGCGGCTTCACCAATAATTTCAACGGAGCGGACAATTGCCTGAAGGGCCATACGGTTTTGTGAAAGTTCATCCACTGTCATATTCCCAAGAAAAGAAATGGCATCATTCGCCGATTCGAGGATATGTTCTAGCCGGGCTTTATCATCAAGCTTCATATTGGACCTCCGCCTCGGCAATGACTTCATCTCTAAAATACCGACTTAAATCTCCGGGTGTACGCAGATCAACTTTACGGCCAAACATTTCCGAAAGCTGAATTTCCATGCCTGCAAGCGTAATGAGGCCGGGAACATGGGCCTTTTCGAATTCAACCAATAAATCAATATCGCTATCCGGACGCAGCTCATCACGAAGGGCCGAGCCAAACAAAGACATTTTGTGAATATGGTTATTCCGGCAAAACTCCATCAGCTTTGCTTGCGGGACTTTTTCTTCTATATTGTATGACATGCTCATCACCCCCGACTCTATCATTGCCGAAAACTAAACTCAATTCTAAATATTTCTAAAATAGATTTCACCAATTAAAACAACTGAATTTTCTGATTTCTCGGTTCTTACTATGGTCGAAATCACGGCTTATGAAAGTGATTGAAAACCAGCATTGTCTCTTCACACCGTAAAATCCCTGAGCGGGATGACATCGGGAAGTTTTTCGCCGGTGCGGTTGAACAGCTCCGGAGACACCCAGCGGATGGTGAGGCGATGGACTTTGACCGTTGCCAGGGCCTCGATGACATACGAATACCACGGCTGGGCTGTTGCAATAAGCAATTGATCGACATGGCCGTTTGCCAATATATGCTTGATGTCTTCGATATGACCCAGCACCGGATAGCCTTCGAACTGGCCCGGGTGCTGTTCGTTTACCGGCCACAAAACGCCGGCGATCGTCGCGCTCGCATCGGTCTCGACGTTTTTTATGAGCGCCAGGGCGATACTGTCGTTGCCTAAAACGATAACCGTGCCGGTGCTGAAAATAAACCTCCGGAACCGGCTGATCAGTTTGGGCAGAACTTCGCGCCAGGCAACCAGGACAAGGGTGATGCCGATGGTGGACAATAAAAACGCGATGCGGGAAAACGCCATTGAATTGACGAAGAATACCGCGACCATGAAAACCATCGAAGCGAATAGCCCCGCGACCAGCGAATTGACAATAGAATATCGCTCCTTGGAGTACACGCCCCGGTAAAAAAATATGCCTATGAAGGCCAGCGACAACAGCCCGTGCATGAGCAGCACGGTCGCCGTATTGCTCCCGAAATACGGATTTTCCATGGCAAGCATCGAAAACCGGACGCTGATGCCGAGCCAGAGTATGGTATTGATGAATAATAAATCGATGAAACAGGCGGTGAACGTTTTGAACAGACCGGCGATGAAATTGACTGCGGCAAGCGCCATGATTCCCAAAAATAAAAGCTGCGAAGGGAAAAACGCCGCATGCGTTTTCTTGTGCTTTCGCGAGAATATGATCATGGCCTCGTAAAAGGCTTTTTTCGCTTTCCAACTCTGCTTCGCCGCGCTTTTGCCTTTGAAATGCACGATCTGCGTTGCCGGGTTATACCATACCGACCGCCCCAGGGAAAGTACTCTGTAACACAAATCAAGATCTTCGCCGTACATGAAAAACGTTTCGTCGAAACCGTTGATTTCGCGGAACACGCCGAGGGGCATGAACATGAACGACCCCGATATCGCATCGACCCGGGCGCATTCGTCGGGATCCAGGTAATTGAGATTGTACCTGCTGAACGTTTTACTTTTAGGGAAAAGTCTCGACAGGCCGACGAGCTTGAAAAACGCGACCTGCGGCGAAGGGAAACTCCTGCGGCAGCTCGCCTGAAGCGTGCCGTTCGCATTGATGATTTTTGGGCCCATGATACCCGCTTCGGGATGGGCTTTGAAAAAATCGACGCACACGCGCAGCGTATTTTTGGAAACCAGCGTATCGGGATTGAGAAGCAGCAAAAATGTCCCGCGCGCGCTTTGCGCGCCGACGTTGCAGGCTTTTCCGAACCCGATGTTGTTTTTTAGGCCTATCCAATTTACTTCCGGAAATTGCGCGGTTATCGTTTCCTTGGAGTCGTCTTGCGAGGCATTGTCCACGACGATGATCTCCGCAGTATCGTAATCGTCGGCTTCACGCAGCGACGTAAGCGTACGCGCCAAAAAATCCGGAACGCGGTAATTGACGATGACGATTGAAATGAGCTTTTCTTCGGACACTTAGCTCTTCCTGGAAAACGTTGACAGCAGTCGTAGTTTCCACAGCAGGACAAACGCTTCACGAATGATTTTCGTCGACATTTTCGATACGCCGCGTTTCCTGTCGGTAAAAACAATGGGGATTTCCTTGATGACAAACTTGTTTTTCCAGGCCATATAATTCACTTCGACCTGGAAAGAATACCCCGACGAATCGATTTTATTGAGGTTTATCGTTTCCAGGACGTTACGGCGGAAACATTTGAACCCGCCGGTGCAATCGAGCACGGGAACGCCGGTGATGATCCGCGTCGCCAGGTTGGCAAAATAGCTGAGCAGCAGCCTGCTCATGGGCCAATTGACCACGTTGACGCCCTGGATGTACCGTGAGCCGATGACCAGATCGCTGTTTTCGACGGCCTTTAAAAAATCGGGCAAATATTTGGGATCGTGGGAAAAATCCGCATCCATTTCGAAAATTATTTCGTATTTTTTGTCAAGTGCCCAACGGAACCCCGCAATATAGGCTTTGCCCAGCCCTTCTTTTTTAGGCCTGTCGAGTACGAAAATGCCTTCGAACGTTTTCGAAAGTTCTTTGACATAGGAAGACGTTTGATCGGGCGAATTATCGTCGACGACCAGAACATGCGCCGTCGGAAGCAATGTTTTGATTTCCGTGATCAGCAAACCGATGTTTTCACGTTCATTGTACGTTGGGACGATAATGAGCACGTTCGAATGTGGCATAAGGTTCCTTGCAGGAGAAGTCGTGGAATAATTGCAATACCGTTACGATATGACGATTTTGGCGTTCCGAAATGAAAAAATAATCCAAAACACGGTTAAGTACCATCATCAAAGTGCAAGTCCGGGTTTTTAAAAAAAATACGGACAAAATCCCGCACTCCTTGCCCAAGCAACCATCAATCACGTAGTTTTGCATACATTAATTATGGCTTTTAAAATCCTTCTTGTCAGTGTGAACCGATGCGACTCCCCTTATTTGGTATACCCTTTGGGATTATCGCATATTGCCGCTGCGCTTGTAAAAGCAGGCCATGAAATTTACGTTGCGGATTGTGCGATAGACGGCCGGGACCTTTCCGAAATCGTCGCGTCGTTTAAGCCGTCGCATATCGGCCTTTCTTTGCGGAATATAGACGATATTCAAATAAAAAACCCCCGGTTTTTCGCCCAGGATTTGTCGTTTATCGCGCAATCGCTACGGAAAATATCCGACGCGCCGATCATTGTCGGCGGCAGCGGCTATTCCCTGTTTCCCGCCGAGCTGCTCGAGGCAACGTCCGCCGATTTCGGCATTCACGGGGAAGGCGATGTTACTTTTGTCAAATTGCTCGACGCAATGGAAAAAAACGAATCCTATACCGCTTTGCCCGGTCTGGTCTTTCGGAAAAACGGTTCGATAGTCATAAATCCGCTCGCCGGAATGAAAACGTCCGACATCGTCCCCGCATACAGAAGCGAACGCCTCGCGCATTGGTATATCGGCAAAAGCTCGATCCTCAATATCCAGACCCAACGGGGATGTTCCTGCTCCTGTTGCTATTGCACCTATCCGGTCATAGAAGGACATTCCGTTCGGTCAAGAAACATGGATGATGTGGGGAATGAGCTTTGCGAAATCAAGAATCTCGGCGCGTCTTATTTCTTTATCGTGGATTCGGTATTCAATTCGTCGCCCGGTCATGTCCGCGCATTTTGCGAAGAAGTGATTTCCAGCAATCTCGGCATGACCTGGGGATGCTTTCTCAAGCCGTCGGGTTTAACGCAGGAGCTCATGGACCTCATGGCAAAAGCGGGCCTGCGGCATATCGAATTCGGGTCCGACAGTTTTTGCGATTCCGTGCTCAGGGAATACGGGAAAAACTTTACTTTCCAGGACATTTACAATGCCAGCGCGTATGCGCGGAACGCACGGGTCAATTACGCGCATTTCCTCATCATCGGCGGACCGGGCGAAACCGAGGCGACGATGCGCGAAGGCTATGAAAATTCGAAACGCCTTTTAAAGACCGTTCATTTCCCTTTTGTCGGCATGCGCATTTATCCGAATACCGATTTGCATAAGCGGGCCGTTGCCGAAAACGCCGTCACGAAAGAAACCGACTTGCTCCGTCCTCATTTTTACCTGACGCCCCATTGCACCGAAGAGCGGATGTTTTCCGTTTTGTCCGAATTTTCCGCACAATCGAAAAACTGGATCGTTGGGGAACAGCCTCCCGAAATGATTGCCGTGGCGAACCGGCTCCGCGAAAAGGGCATTGTCGGGCCCTTGTGGGAATTTTTGGTCCGTTAACTTTTTGGAATCCACCCATGCGCATAGTGTTGTTCCATCCCCGCGGTTTTACCGTTGACCGTACATCGCGGCGTCTGCATCAGCTTGCCTGTACCATGCCGCCGCTCGGCTTGGCATCCATTGCCGCCGTTTGCAGAAACGCGGGGCATACCGTCGCGATTTTCGACGCCGCGCTTTCCCAGACGATATCGAATGAGGAATGGGCGAAACGCATCGTCGCATTCCGTCCCGACATTGTCGGCTTTTCGGCCATAACGTCGAGCTTTATGGATGCCTACGATTGCGCCGTACGCGTCAAGAACGCCGCTTCGGGCATTAAAACGGTTTTCGGCGGCCCCCATGTTTCCTGGGGAAAAGAAACCATTCTCCGAAAATACGACGCCGTCGATTACGTGGTTGCGGGCGAAGGCGAATTTTCTTTTTGTAAACTTGCGGACGGCGTTGCGCCGGGTCAAATCGAAGGACTGTATTTTAGAAACGGTCCGGACATCCAAAGCGGGCCCATGCAAACCGGCTGCGAAATGGACGATTTGCCCTTTCCCGCCTACGATTTGCTGGAAGGCTTTCCCCGCAAATATCTGATGCCCCTGTTTTCGTATCCCCGCCATCCGGGAGCGAACGTGATTTCGTCGCGCGGCTGCGTGTATCAATGTTCCTATTGCGACCGATCGGTATTCGGCAAATCGTTCCGGTTTAATTCTCCCAAGTATACAAGCGACCTCGTCGGGAAACTGGCCGTCGATTTCGGCGTGCGTCATATCAACTTTTACGACGATCTTTTCACCGTGAACCGCGGGCGGGTGGGCGAATTGTGCGGATTGCTTTCGAAACACAAGCGGCCCGTGAGTTTCAACTGCATCGTGCGGCTCGGCCATATCGACGACGATTTATTGCGGATGCTTAAGCTTGCCGGTTGCTTTATGGTTAACGTGGGCATCGAATCGGGCGACCAGGATATTCTGGACAAACACAAATGCGGCCTCACGCTAAAGACCATACGAAACGACATAACGCGGATCAGCGCCGCGGGGATTTTCGTCAAAGGCCTGTTCATGATGGGCTTTCCCGGAGAAACCGTCGCGGCCATCGAAAAAACGAAGGCCTTTGCCCTGTCGCTTCCGTTAAAAGACGCCAATGTCACCGCGTTCACGCCGTTTCCCGGCGCTCCCATCAGTGGGAATATTTCCCAAGACGGCGCCGTAGACGACGACTGGGCGAAAATGGATTGCGAACATTTCGTCTTTGTCCCCAAGGAAATAGGGTCCAGGCAATTGCTTGAAACCATGCACCGGGATTTTATCAAAAGCTTTTATCAAAGAAAACAGATGCGTCCGCTGTATATGAAAATGCTTGTACGATCGCCGCACAGCTATTTCCGCCTTATTTCGCATGCCGCCTCTTTTTTACCGTACGCGTTGTCGCTTAACAGGTCGGAACCATCATGATACTGGGCGTCTTCGTCGGCCTCATTGCGGCTTTTTTCCAATCGTGTTCCTATGTTTTTTCCAAGCGTTTCGTCACGAAATTCCGCAACGCAAACATCCAGCTGTTGGTAAGCGGCCATGTTTTCATGGGGATCTTTTCCTGTTTCGTTTTGCCTTTTTTCTGGCAGAAATCCATGCCGCCGGTTTTGACTATCGCCAAACCGCTGCTTCTGTGCGTTCTGTTTTATTTCGGCGGCCAGGCTGCGATGTTTATGGCCTTGACAAAATCCGATGCTTCGCGCGTTTCGCCGCTTTTGGGTCTCAAGATTCTCGTGCTTGCGCTGATAACGGTTTTTGTCTCGCACGGGCATTTTCTCGGATTACAATGGGTGGCCATCGGATTGGCGGTTTGCGCTGCGGTTTTATTGTCTTTGCTCGGGAAGGAAATGACGGCAGCGGCATGGATATGGATCATTCTTGCCTGTATTTTTTATTCCCTGTCCGACGTGTTTGTCCGCCAAACCATCACGTGTTTCCCGTCGGCCGGTTTATTTCACGCTGCGGCGCTTACCGCATCGCTCTGCTATTTGATTTGCGGCTTTATTGCCGTCGCGGCAATGCCTTTTTTTCCCGTGGCAAATTCGTTGCAATGGAAAGCGGCTTTCCCTTTTGCTTTTTTCTGGTTTGTCGGCATGTTGTTTTTATTTTCCTGTTTCGGGTCCATCGGCGTCGTTTTCGGCAATATCGTGCAATCTACGCGCGGTATCATATCCATTCTCATGGGCTCATTAATCGCCTTAAAAGGATACGAACATCTTGAGGAAAAGGTGTCTGTAAAAATCACCCTCTTCAGGGTTTGCGCCGCTTGCCTTATGATGAGTGCAATTGGATTATTTTATTACGGACATTGAATGACGCCCAAAATCGATATTTACAATAGAATTCCGCATAGTTCCCAATTTTCTCCAAGCAAGGATTTGCAATGAAAAACCCGGTTGCCGCTTTACTTTCCACGATCTTCGTTTTGGTCATTTCGGCATTTGCCGAATCGAAACCGTTCAGTGTCGCGCTCAAAGGCGGAATCGGTCTGTCGACATTATGGGGAAACGATGCTGCCGACAGTTCGGGCATGATCTCGGCGTATCGGTCCGGGTTTTACGGCGGCATTTGCGGCGCCTATCAATTCAGCGAAAATTTCGCCGTACAGCTTGAAGGACTTTATGCCATGAAAGGAAAATCGGCCGTCGGAGATTATGCCGATAAATCGAAGGGGATTTTTTACAAACTTGATTATTGCGAGATACCCGTTACGTTGCGGTACAGCATACCGATCAGTCCGATTTCCGATTTTATGCTTTTTGCGGGCCCGAACGTTTCGTACCGCTTGTCTGCAACAAAAGACTCGACCATTCTCTGGGAGCCTTCGGGAATAAAAAAATCGGATACCCTTATGGACCTCAAAACCCAGACCAATCCGTTTGATTTCGGGATAACCGTCGGCGGCGGCATGGCCATAGACGCCGGTCCCGGAGAAATTCTCTTTGACGTACGATACACGCTGGGGCTGGTATCGATCGACAAGGTGTCGGACGCGCAAAAAAGCAACGGAACAAAACAGCTCGATTTGAAAAATTCGAATATCGGGTTTATGCTGGGATACCGGTACAAGTTTTAAGGGTCTAACGCGCCTTCAAACACGTCGATGTCTTTCATGAACGAAATACATTTTATAATGTATTCGTGCGCGGAAGGAGGAGGCCCTATCGTGAGGTCCGAAAGCAGTCTCTCATTGTCGAATACGTGGCCTAAATTGATAAAATGGAGATACGGTTCCCAACCCGCGAAGAGGATGCGTAATGCAAAAGGATCGCCCAGCGAGGTTTTCCAATATTCCAAATGCTCGGCATAATCGTTGAGACTGCTCGTTGAGGGCAGCTTGCCCTTGGACCACAATTTCATTTGGGAAATCATCGACGGGTCGATAAACTTCATTGGCGGCTTACCGGGAAAATGCGGCGTTATGGCGTTTCCAAGAAGCAACGGCGTCGTTTTAGACGCCGTACTCGCCGATACATGATATACCGCATGTTTTCGTTTTGCGAACAGAAGCTCGGCAATGGCTTTGGCGGCGTAATCCACGGGAATGATATCGAGCGATGAATCCGGGTTCAGGGGAACCAAACGGACCAGATTCGAAACCGCCAGGGCCCACAGAATAACGCTTGAGCGGGGGGTAACGTCTCTACTGTCGCCCATGACGATCGACGGACGCGCAACCAGGATTTTTTCCTTGGGCAGATATTCGGCCAAGGCGAGTTCGCCCATCATTTTTGTCTGGGTATACTTGACCAGGTGCTTCGCCGTCAGGTTCGGAGACTCCGATTCGTAAATTATCCGGTCTGAAACATCGGACCCGCAGATGGTCGCGGTGCCGATATACTCGAACAAGCGCAGATCGGCCAAGGTTTGCGCCCAGGCAAGGATCCGTTTTAATCCGTTGATATTGATCTGTTCGACAATGGAGTCGTAAATCCTGCCGAAAGACGTGTTTGCCGCCGAGTGTATGATGACGTTGATGTCGGAAAGGCCCGGAAAGCGGGCGAGCAGATTGGTAAGGTTCGTATCGGCGAGGTCGCCGGGCACGGCCTTTATTTTTTGCGGGTCGAAAGGGTCGTTATGAAGCGCGAATACTTTGCGGATGCGATTGTCCGCATCTTCCCGGTTTTTTGCCCTGACCAGGCAATAAACCTTTTCCACTTCGACGCGGTTTGCCAGATAGACCAGAATCTCGCCGCCTAAAAACCCTGTTGCCCCTGTAATGAATATATTCACGGTACTTTTACAATAATTCCAATCCGACAATGCCTAAAACGATAAGCGTGATTGATACCAACTTGACGAAACTGAACGATTCCTTGAACCAGACTATCCCGATGACCGCGATAAGCGCCGTCCCAAGACCTGCCCAAATCGCATATGCGATACTCACGGGCAGTTTTTTCAATACGAATATCAACGAAACAAGACTGAGCACATAAAAAATGAAAACGAGGATGGATGGCACCAGACGCGAAAATCCGTCTGCGAACTTCATGCAAATTGTCCCAAGAACTTCGAACAAAATGCCTAATGCCAAAAATAAGTAAGCCATGAACAAAAATCCTTTTTCCTTTTCCTGCGAGGAAGTCACGGTAGTCGGAGAGCTAAAATAATTAATTATGTACCCGAATAGTATACCGGCCCCGTTGCAAGAAGCACCAAAATAATTCAGCCGCAAACTTTTTTCATATAATATGCTGTGGTTTCATTGATTTGCTTAAATAAGAAAATTTAAGCAAACACCGGTTTTCCCCGCGTTTCGGCAATCGTTTTTGTAAAAATCCGTCAATACTTTGCACGGATTACAAAAAAAGCGGCTTCATCGATTGAAGCCGCTTGAGGCAAAAACAGAACATAATACTATTAATAATAGAAATTGACCCCGAGGCCAAAGGCAACGGACGGCATATCTATTTTATAAACGGTTTCAACGGAACCGTTCGTATAGCCGTTACTATCGTAAGTGTCCGCTTTATCGGAAAATGTTTCAAAATAAGAATAACGGTAGATAAAATCAAAACTAAACCCGACATGCTTTCCGGCCATTACTTCCGCCCCAATACGGACACCGGGAGCAATATTGACGCTATTATAAAAATACACCGTATCCCGGAGTGTAAACGATGAAACATTATCGTACGCCACGGTACGGGTAAAGGTTTCAATCAAATTCATATAATTGAAATCTATCAATAAACCGACGTTCAGTTTGAACGGATACCACCGTTTTACGAAATTAACGCCGAGCCCGAGTCCAAAAACATTGTAATTATCGTTCCAAATCCGGGAAGTATCCAGCAAAAATGTTCCCGAATACGTGGATACCGTGCGTTGGTATTCAACCGCACCGTGCGTCCAGCTTGGCCCTATATCGATACACATAAAAGGCCCGGCCTTTATAATAAATTTTATTTGCGGATTGAAAAATGCCGAGTAAGTGACCTTGTCAAAATCGCTGTCTTTTACCGGATAAGAACCGCTGGAGGTGATAAGATCATAGGAATTTCTATATGTTTTGGATTCTACGACGTTTATTCTGTTTCCGAAAAAATTAAACGCCAATCGAACGCCCGCCCTATTCTTGTTTTTTTCGAATTTCTCGTCCGACGGTTCGACTTCGACCTTTTTTTCTTCTTCCTTGGGCTTTTCGACTTTGGTTTCTTCTTTCGGCTCTTCTTTTTTCGGTTCCTCTACCTTTTTAACTTCAGGTTTCTTTTCTTCTTTCTTTTTGTCCTCAACCGCGATCGGGATCGGCGCCGTGGTGGCTTCGCTCACCAATTTTACGGCAATACCCGGCAAATTCGACACGACGTCTTCTATGTCGCCTTTGATGTCTTCAGACACCACTTTAATAATTTTAGCGGTCTTGACGTCGATAATTCGTAAATTGACAAGAAACATGGACCCGACTTTTCCCAGCGATCCGGAAACAAGCTGCTCCACACCGAGCAATTGCCCGATTTCCACCATGCACGCCTCATTCGAACAGGCGCCCGATTGCTGAAAGCCCTGTTCCTTGAGAATTTCCTGCATTTGATCGCGTTCCATGACGTTTATTTTACCCGTATTGAAAAGTTCGCCGCGCAAGCGGTCGGAAATCAGCTCCGCTTCGCCGGCGGTCACGCCCGACGAGCTTTTTAAATTTATCACCGCGATATTTGTTTTCTTTGGGCTGGCATTTTGCGCCGCAGACTGGGCTTGCGGTTTTGGAGCGGCTGCTGCGGCTGCGGCAGCCTGCGCAAAGGCCGTTCCTATAAAGCTACAAAGAATTGTCGCAACAACAAACGCGTATAAACCCATCGAACACTTCTTCATGACGATAAATCCTTTTTTAAGGTACTTATATTGAAAGTAAATATTTTGCAAAAGGCTACGGGACGGTTTCATGCGCTATAGCTGCAAACAATCCTATTATATCTTGGCTATTGAATATATAATATTATCATCCGGGTTATTATATTTCAACTCAATTTATGCGGGTGGGAATTGCTCTTACGGAACGCCGCCGCCGATTCCGAATACGGAACAAAGCGCCGTTGACTTGAGGTCTGTCGATAACGACAAATAAAAAAAGGGATGAAAACCTTTCTTTTTCATCCCTTTTTTAACGTATAGCCTTGATTATTCTTATTGCGTACCGTCTTTTTGCATGGAGCCGTGGCAGCACATTTTACCGTCGCAATTCCCGGAGTTCCACATACCGCTTATTTTATGAGCGCCTCCCAACGTGAGCATGACATATGCCCCGTTTAAGGCAGGAGTAGGACTGTTTGTCAAAATTTCCCCATCGTGATGCCATCGGTCGGACGTGTACGGATCGAAACTGTAACCTGCTCTGATACCGAGCACACCAAGATGTTTTGGATTTTTTCCTCCAAGCAAATCGAAAGCGACACCCAAGTCAACGAGAAATTTGGTTTGATACATGCTGACTGTGGAATGGTGCCGTCGTACTAACGCGGAATCGAACGGAACTTCATTGTCTCGTACCATCAAATCCAAAAGACCTACTCCAAGCCCTAAATACGGGTATAGTTGAACGTGGTCCGTGTTGATAACATTATACCCCGACTTTAGTAACAAAGAACCTGATGAAAACGACGATCTCATGTTGTTCGACACTCTGTCCATGAAAATTAAACCCCGCAGTTCACCTCCCATCATGAGTCTGTTAAAATCGGTTTGCGATTCAAGATCCAATGAAAGCCCGTAGTTGCGGAACGGATCGATACCAAGACTCGACATCTTGTCATTGATACTCGCCATGTCTGCCATGCCGACCCCTATGCCTATCATATTCTTTTTTATGACCGTAAGATTCATATGACCGGTTGAATCTTGCATTGTCGCAAAATTCGGCATAGATGCCGCTACAATTACCAAAACTGCAATTAACCGCTTCCGATTCATAGGCATAAAGGCCTCCTCTCTCACGCTCCATATCGATTACGGCGAAAAGGGGCCTGAATTGGCATTGTTTTTACTGTTTTTAATAAAAAAAAAGGAAATCGATTCGATTTCCTTTTTTGATAAAACCGGGCCTCAAAAACGACTACGAGGCTCTGCTTCCGTTAATAAAGTCTTCGGTCATTTGAAAGGCGATATCGTCGGGGAATTGTTTGAGCGGATGCTTGCAAAAATAAGACGACGGCGACAATATCACGCCGCCGATACCGCGTTTAAGCGCAAGCTTGCAGCATCGAATGGAATCTATTGCAACGCCGGCCGAATTTGGAGAATCTTCGACCGAAAGACGGAGTTCGAGATTCATCGGCACATCGCCGAAAAGCTTGCCCTCCATGCGTATGAAACAGATTTTCTGGTCGTCTTGCCAGGGAACATAATCGCTGGGGCCGATGTGGATATCCCTTTTCGCAAGACGCTTTGCCGCGACCGACTGTACCGCCTCGGTTTTCGATTCCTTCTTCGATGCAAGCCGTTTCCGGTTGAGCATGTTGAGAAAATCGGTGTTTCCGCCGGTATTGAGTTGATAGGTGCGCTCGAGTTTCACGCCGCGCTTGCGGAAAAGATCGGTCAGGGTACGGTGCGTGATGGTCGCGCCCAGCTGCGCCTTGATATCGTCGCCGATGAGCGGGAGGTTCTTGTCCATAAAGCGTTTCGCCCACACGGGATCGGAGGCGATGAACACCGGGATGTTATTTACAAACGCAACATTCGCCTCGAGGGCGCATTCCGCGTAAAATTTCGTGGCCAACTCGGAGCCGACCGGCAGGTAGTTGACCAGTATTTCGGTCTTGGTGCGTTTCAGGGTTTCGACGACGCTTTTTTTCGTGGCCTGGCGCGTCTTGCTTATGAGGAACGTGTAATCGTCTTCGTATTGATCAAGATGTTCCGAAACGCCGTCGAGCACCTTTCCCATGCCCACCGTCACGCCGCTTTTGGGCATTTTGGGGCAAAAGGCAACCGTGCAGTTGGGGCGGGCGAAAATCGCGGCGTTCACGTCGAGGCCGACTTTTCTTTTGTCTATATCGAAGGCGGAAACGACTTTGATGTCGGAGGGCGCGTAGCCGTCGATTTTCCAATGCATGAGCCCGATTGCGTCGGCTTCCGTTTTTTTCCTGTAATATTCTATGCCCTGCAGAAGCGAGCTGGCGCAATTGCCCACGCCGACGATGCCGATTCTTATTTTGTCCATTACCTTTCGACCTTCCCTCTGAAATGCCCGTTGTAAAACACGAAAGCCAAAATAAATATATATCCTATTTGCTCCCGTTCAAAGGAGCCCAAAACCGCGGCCCGATAAAATATCCCTGCAACGGATCAATAGGGATACGGGTTATTGAGTTTCAAAACGCCTTTTTCCATGCCGAACCACAAATTGTTCTTGTCGTCCCGGTACATCGACGTCACCTGCGCTGCGGTGATTCCTATTTTATTGGGGTCCGAAACCCATTCGTCGCCGTTGAATTTCATGAGGCCCGACGCACAGGAAAGCCAAATTCTGCTTTGTGAATCGGCCATGAGCGCGACGATGCCGTCGGCGACGTCCATGAATGTTTTCCATTCCTTGCCGTTGAACATGTTGACGTCTTTTTCGCCGACCGCGGCCCAAATATTCCCGTTCCGCGGATCGTAGCATAACGCTTTCGTATCGTTCCAGCTCAGCCCCGTTTTCATATTGTACGTCGTCCACTTGCCCGCCTCGAAAGCCGAAATACCTTTATTTGTACCGAACCAAATCGTGCCGTTTGCGCCGTTGATCATGCAATGCACTTTTTCTCCGGCAAGTCCGTCGGCAACGCCGAAGGATTTCCACGCGCCTGCCTGGAACAAGGCGACGCCGTTGTCGGTTGCGACCCAGACGCCGGATTTGGCGACAAGGATCCCATGGATGTCGTCATCGGGAAGCCCGTTGCTCTTTGTAAACAATTTGAACGAATCCTTGCTGCGCAGGGCGATGCCGCCTTTTGTCCCGACCCAAGCATTGCCCGAAGCATCTATGGCGCAGCAGGACGCATCGGCCGCAGGAACGCCGCCGATATCTTCGAAATTTTGCTGGTCCGCTTTTTTCGTACTGTTCATATTCATCCAGCCAACGCTTTTTTCGGATACGAACCACAATAAATCGCGCTGCAACGAGAATGATTTTACCGCCGCGTCGGTGGAATAAATTCGCCATTCCGCGCCTGTTTCATACACCATCGAATCGACTTTTGTTTCTTTTTTTTGAGCTGCAAAAAGCGAAAGTGCCGTTGTCGCGATGAGAAGGAAAGTCCTTTTTATTTTCATGATTGCTCCTTATGAGAGAAAATGTTCTTTGTAAAATAATTTTTCGGTTTATTTTCCGACAGCATTATCCGCAAAACGCCGGTATGTCCAATAATTGGCAAGCACCTTTTTAACATAATTCCTTGTTTCGGTAAAGCCAATGTCTTCGACGAACATATCGTAGGATTTATGCTTGTTTTTAACAAACCATTCTTTTGCTTTCGGCGGCCCGCCGTTGTAGCCCGCTATCGCCAAAATCATATTGCCGCCGAACTGGTCGAGCAATTTCTTGACATAATAGGCGCCCTGATGGATGTTGACGGATGGTTTATACAACGAATCCGGCTGATACGCTTCGTGTAAATCCTTGCACACGGCCTGCGACGTGTACGGCATGAGCTGCATGAGCCCGATCGCGCCGACCCTCGACACGATAAGCGGGTCGAAAATGCTTTCCTGCCTCATGACCGAAAGGACCAGAAACGGGTCCATGTTGTTTTTTTCCGCTTCATGTTTCACGATATCGAAATACGGTAGCGGGTACATCAAATCGAGCAGGGCCTTGGGCATAGCGGCTCGCGCCGCAGGAGGAACGCGCCAGGCGAACCGGCGGCTCACTTTGTACGAGAGTGCCGGGTCGTTCGCCAACGTATACACCTGGGCCAATTCGAAAAGCAATGCCAGGTTTTCGGGATATTTCATTTCCAGCCCGTCAAGAAATTGCGCGGCCCGGTCCATAATACCGCATACTGCGGACCGCATTCCCCGCTCGAGCAGAATACTGTCGGACGCCGTAAGCGGTTTCGTATCGCGCGGGCCAACGGAATCCAGCCACGATCTGGCCCGTATCATCGAGCGGTTCGTGTCGAGCTTGGGAAGCGAAGTACTGTCCCCTGCCAGAAAAAGCATCTCCGACGCGCGATACGCGTAAAAATCCGTTGGAAAAATACGCACCGTTTTGCGGAACGTTTCCAAACCGTCGTCGGGTTTACCCTGGGCATACTGGGATTTGCCTTTCCAATACAGTGCCGCACAAGTAAACGGCGATTCGTCGGATGCCTTTGCTATGGCGTCCAGCGCCGAAGCGGCCTCCCCGTATTGCTTGTTTTTATATAAACACAATCCGACCCGAAACGACGCTTCGTCGGAGCGGCCGTTGTTTTTCTTTAAAGCAATTACCTTCCGGTAATACGTTATCGCTTTTTTATAGTTTCCCTTTTCCTCCTGCTCCCACGCCAAATACCACAAGACGTCTTGCGCATTGGCATTCTTGGGAAACAATTCCGCAAACCGCAGATACCAGTACGACGCCAGCGAATCGTTGCCCAGTATCCTGTTCGAGCGCGCCAGCGCCATGATCGCGTCGGGAATCGGGTCCGGCATTTTTCCGTAAACCGACAATCGCCGTACCGCATCGGCATAATGCGACAACCCGTAGGCTGCCATGCCCTTCATGAGGATAAATTGCTTTTTGTCTATTAGCGTGTCGAAATCTTTCCGTATTTCGACTCTGCACATGAGCGTTTCGGCGACCTGGTATTTTCTGCCCAGACCCGCTGCTTTTACCAAAGCGAAAAGACGGGCGGTCGAAAGGCAGGTATCGCATCGTTTTTGTTTCGCAACTTTTTCGGCAAAGCCGGTTTTGGCAGTTTCGGCCAAAGAATCCCAGTACTTGGAAAGCAGGGAATCGGCGAGAACAAAATTCGATTTGGACAACACGGTATCGATACGCCAGGCGATGCTGTCCATTGCGGAGGGAATGGTCACGGCTTTTTTGGCAGCGGCAATGCCCGCGAGTTCGGGGTACGAGGCAACAAGCAAAGGATTTACTTTGAGGATTTCGAATAATTTGTCTTCAATGTCTTTCGACATGCCGTCGGGGGCAAGCGAATCGCGCAGGGCGGCCAGATAGGCGTTTATTCCGTTGGGGATCCTGTTTGCCGATACTTCGATGTCGCCGATGCATTCGAGCGCATTGCCGCGCAACGGCGATCCGGGAACGTCGCATTTGCGCAAATGCTCCAGCGCCTCGGGATTTTCCTTGAGTCTTAAATGCAAAATTCCCCGCTTGAATTCTTTGAACACCGTATCTTTGGTGAGCGTGTCGGCAGCGATTACCCGCAATGCGGTTTTATAATCGTTTGCCGCGATTGCGCCGACGCCGACCGTATCGGGCAACGGCGGCAAGGCGTTCGACGCGGCAATACCGCACAGAAGGCCGAAAAGGACTTTTGGCAAATAAGAAAAATGTTTAAAACGGGCCGGTTTTCCCACAGTCATGATTTTCGCCGCTATCTACATGTAAATTCCGCCATTGACGCGAATCACCTGGCCGGTAATGTAACTGGATTCATTGGAAGCAAGGAACGAGACGACCGACGCCACTTCATGCGGTTCGCCCACTCTGCACAGCGGGACGCGCGCCGCCATTTCCTTGGTTTTTGCCGCGTCGAGCATTTCCGTATTGATAAATCCCGGGGTAACCGCATTGACCAGGACATTGCGTTTTGCGCATTCCGCGGCAAGCGCCTTGGTCGCGCCGATGAGCCCGGCTTTCGCAGCCGAATAATTGACCTGTCCCGGCAAACCGCTTTCGCCGGACGTCGAAGAAATGACGATGACCCTTCCCGCCCTGTTCAGCAAAAGCTGCCGAACGAACGGCTTGACAACAGAGTGGAAACTCAGCAAATCGGTCGTAAGGACCGTGTCCCAGTTTTCCGGCGACATGAAAATGAGAAGTTCGTCGTGACGGATACCGGCGCAAAGGACCAGCGTATGCAGGGAATCGGCGTATTTCTCGCAAAGCGGGGCCATGGCTTTGGATACGGCATCGCGGTCTGCGACGTCGAACTGCGCGAGTTCGGCGCTGCCGTCGTTATCGGTTACGGCTTGTAAAGTAGCCCGGGCTTCGGCCTCGTTCGATCTGAAATTGATTATCACGTGAAAACCGTCTTTAGCAAGCCGCTCGGTAATCGCTTTTCCGATTCCCCTGCTGCCGCCGGTAACCAATGCGACTTTTTTCCCTGTTTTTGCGCTCTGCTGCTCCGACGAGGCGTCCATCCCGTAAATCCTTTATAATAAGTATTAAAAGATCTCATCCGTTATCGTATCTGCGCTTTTCGCGCAACCGCTTTTTATGCAGTTACTAATATATAATAGGCTCATTACCGCAGATTTACCGGTCGAATTGTCCGGTTTTAATTGCAGGCTTTGGGATTTGAGAAAAAGATTGTACCCAATGCTACTCCGATATGCTGGATTGATTTATTTTTACCAGGCTCCACACGTAAAAGAAATCGAATTCAATTAAAAGGTATACATTTATGAAGAAACCGGTAAAAAACGTAGGCTCCTCCTCAAAAAAAGCGATACTCACGGTCGAGGGGAAAAAAATCGAATTGCCGCTTATCGAAGGCACCGAAGGCCAAACCGGCGTAGACATATCCACGCTCAAATCCCAGGGCGGATGTTTTACCTATGATAACGGATTCGCCAACACGTCGTCGACGCTGTCGGCAATCACCTTTGTCGACGGAGAAAACGGCCGGTTGCGATATCGCGGATACGACATCGAAGACCTCACCGAGAATTGCACCTTTGTCGAGGTCGCGTATTTGCTCGTCCAGGGAAAACTGCCCACGGCAATCGAGCTTAAAAAGTTTTCAGGCTATTTGAATCAGCATTCGATGATCCACGAAGACATGCATCACTTTTTCACCGGATTTCCGCCGAACTCCCATCCCATGGCGATTTTGTCGGCAATGGTGACCTCGTTATCGAGTTTTTATCCGTACTTGTCGTACGATGATCCGAGCTTCGACATCACCGAAGCAAGGCTGTTGTCCAAGGTCCGCACGATTGCGGCGTTTTCCTATAAGAAATCCCGCGGCGAACCCGTGGTGTATCCGAGCCACGATCTTTCGTATTGCGCGAATTTTTTAAACATGATGTTTTCCTCGCCGGTGACGGAATATGAAATCAATCCCGATATTGTCAAGGCCCTAAACCAGCTTTTGATACTCCATGCCGACCACGAACAGAATTGTTCGACGTCTGCGGTAAAGCTTGTCGCAAGCACGGGCGTCAATTTGTACGCCGCAATATCGTCGGGAATTTCCGCGCTGTGGGGTCCGTATCACGGCGGCGCGAATCAGGCCGTCATCGAAATGCTGGAGATGATCCGCAAAGACAGAAAAAACATTAAAAAGTATCTGGAAAAAGCCAAAAACAAAAAAGACAAGTTCAGGCTCATGGGTTTCGGCCATGCGGTATACAAAAATTACGACCCGCGGGCAAAACTCGTGAAAAAGATCTGCGACGATTTGCTGCCGAAACTCAATGTCAACGATCCGCTGCTCGATTTGGCAATGGAACTCGAACGCGCGGCCTTGGCAGATGATTATTTCATGGAACGCAAATTATACCCGAACGTGGATTTTTATTCCGGTATCATTTACCGGGCCATGCGCATCCCGACCAATATGCTCACGGTGATGTTCGCCATCGGGCGCTTGCCGGGCTGGATGGCGCATTGGAAAGAAACCATGGAAAACGAAAAAGGGAAAATCTGGCGGCCCCGACAAATTTACATCGGACCCAACCGCCGGCAGTTCGTGCCTATAGACAAGAGAATGAAATAAGGAATCAGCTTTTTTCCAGCGCGCCGCCGGATAACGTTAGTTTGACATTGGCAGGCGGCGCTGCCTTCACGAGGATTTTTCTGCCCACGCTCATGATTGCCTTGCGGGTAAGTCCGTTGAGCGCACACAGTTTTTGAATCGACGTATTGTAGAGTCTGGCGATATGCCCCAGGGTTTCTCCCTTGCGCACGATATGCCATTTGGCTTTGCGTTGTTCCACCAGGTACGAGAAATTATCTTTTGTCAGAACCAGGGTGTCGTGTTTCAGTTTGTAGGTGTCGAAGTCGATGACGTCGTGCGGATTAAACGGTTCGCCGAAAAAGCGCGTTTCAAAATGTAAATGGCTGCCCGTCGAATGCCCCGTGCTTCCGCCCAACCCGATGACCTGTCCGGCGCAAACCTTTTGATTCACCGAGACGAGTTCGCGGGACAAATGGCCGTACAGCGTTTCCAATCCGTTCAAATGCCGGATAACGATGACTTTGCCGTATCCGTGTTTATCGAATTGCAAAACGCGAACGATGCCGTCGAACGCCGCTCGCACCGAATCGCCTTTTGCCAAACGGATATCGATGCCGTAATGCCACAGTCTTTTACGCTGACCAAAATCCGACGTGATGCAATTGCTGAACGGATGAACGTATTTCCGTTTTTGGTTCGTATCGTTTAAAACCAAACGGGCGGTATCGGTCCAGGTTTCCGAATTAAAATGTCCGGCATTGATTCTCGTGTTGTTCCACATCGAAGTATCGATTTCCGAGTATTCGTTTTCAAAAAGCGAATTAAGGCCTTTTTGAAAATCGTCTTCCTGCGAATCGGCACTTGCGGCAGCCGTATCCGAAATGAATCCTTCGGGGACAAAATCACTGGACGTGGTGACGGCAAAGGTTTGGGCCGCAATAAAACCGCTTAACAAAAAAGTATAAATCAAACGCATCAAATTTCCTGAAGAAATAAGGGGTGAGTAAAAAAGGTATACGGCCGACAATGATTTGATGTTTTATGTATTATACTATCGGTTTGAGCCGCTACACGAAATAGTAAATATGTTTTTTTGGGCGCATAAAAAACAACTATTAAAAATTTGTTTTGCTTTTTTTGTTTTTAAAAACTCTCCATATTTCGTTCGCCTTTGTTCATGCACTTATTAATTTCTATTGATTATGAGCAATACGCATCGCATCGGGATAGGCATTTTCGTGGGATTATTCTCACTTTCCCTCGCCTCATCGAACACCGAACCTTCGTCGCAATACATCAACAAAACCTATATCGACACAACGATACAACGGGCGTTTTTCACCATCGCCTCGGCGACCGACGTCGCGGGCATGGGCCCGAAAATGGAACAGGCGATCGCGCAGGCGAAGCAAACCGTGCTTCGTTTTAAGAATATCGCCAAAGACAATCCCAACGCCAAGTACATTCTGTGGAAAATCGGGGAACTCGAAAGCCAGATTTACCTTGAGGAAAACGGTTTGCTTCTCGAAAAACAAAGCAAAATGCAGAAAGAGGTAAACACTCTTGTCAATTCCTTCAATGCGGAACTTGCGAAAAAGAGGCCCGATTTTGCGGTTTTGGACAACATTTTTTCCCAGATCCGCGCGTTAAACGCGCCCGTTGTGTCCGATATGGCGCAATCGCTCGATTCCCGTAAACGGGGCATTAGCCGCGAAGCCGTCGCTTTTATGGAAAGGGCCTTAGACGATAAAAAATTCGACGAAGCCCAGTTTGAACTCGCTTATTTGAAGGAAAACGCCGACGCGCTTAATATTCCGCTTAGTCAAATGAGCATGCTCGAAGCCAAGGTATCGTCGAAAATAACCGTCGATAACGAGCGCGATTTCATCGTATCGTGTTCGAAGAAAGTCGAAGCCGATATTGCGCAGTGGCGGCTTGAAGACGCGCGAAACGGTTTGGCCGCGATAAAGGACCGCGTAGATGGGCTTAAGAAAAAAATCATGGCAAAAGAATGGGACAAATATTTTTTCAGGCATAAAAAACTCGGCGACGAATTGGCGTTTAAAGAAGATTCATTGGTAAAAGTAAATTTATCGATACTTGCCCAAGACGGCGTCATCGCGGCAAACGCATTTTTAGACACCGCGGTCAAAAAGCGGGACATTGCCCGTGAGAAAATAGGGACTATCGACTTGGCGATTTTAAGCCGGGCAATGGCTGCGCGGAAATACATCGATACGAACGTCGTAAAGCAACTTGCCTCCATTTCTCCGGTTTCGTTGCAGGATTCGAGCACGCTTATGTCCGATCTTGTTTTTGCGGCAAAGAAAAAGGCCTTGGCCAAGGCCGACAGCGGTAATACGGGTCATTTGACCCAGGCGGAAGAAGTCCGGCAACGGAACATGCGCCTGTTGGCCGAAGGAAATAAATCGCGCAGCGAACAAATCAAAAAGGAAAACGAAGACCGGGCAAATAAGGAAATGACGGAAATTTACACGCTTCTCGAAAAGAAAGATTACCAGAAAGCCTCCCAGACCTATCTGGACCGGCAGGCATTTTTATGCCGCTATATTCCCCAAGCCGCTTTTTACACGCTCGATTCCACGGTGAATTCCAAGGTGTCGCAAGCAGGGAAGAAAAAAAGATAAGTGGATTTATTTCGCAATAAGGTCGTTTGCGCCCCCCTTGCCGGCATTACCGACAAAGTATTCAGAAGCATTTGCAAACAACACGGCGCCGACGTCCTCGTTTCGGAAATGGTCAGCGCCGAGGGCCTGTTTTACGGGTCTAAGGCAACCGCGGGATTGCTTGCGTTTTCGGAAACCGAGCGTCCCATCGGCATACAACTGTTCGGCGCAAACCCCGATCATATGGCGCGCGCGGCCGAAATCGTCGTTAATACCGTTCATCCGGATTTTATCGATTTGAACAGCGGTTGCCCCGTACCGAAAGTGGTCGGACGAAACGGCGGAGCAGCGCTGCTCAAAGATATCGGTCTCTATAAAGAAATGCTGCGCGCGCTGGTAGGCGCAGTCTCGGTGCCTATTACGGTAAAGATCCGCTCCGGATGGTACGAACATCAATGGTGCGACATCGCCTTTGCGCAGGCCGCGCAGGAGTGCGGGGTCAAAGCCCTGACCCTGCATCCCCGGTCAAAGACCATGGGCTTTTCCGGGCATTCTTATTGGGAAAGAATCGCGCTTGTAAAAAAAGAACTGTCGATACCCGTGATCGGAAACGGGGACATCAATAGCGCCGCCGATGCCTTGGAGATGAAAAACCAAACCGGTTGCGATTCCATCATGATCGGACGGGCAACATTCGGCAACCCGTGGATTTTTTCTCAAATCAAGCAGGCTTTTTCGCAAAGCCCGGTCGTATTGCCCACGCCGAAGGAGCGGGTCGATACCGCGCTAACGCATCTGGAACAATCCGTGTCCGAATACGGCGAAAAACACGCGCTGGGAGAAATGAAAAAACATTTGTGCTGGTATACGAAGGGCCTGAATGGCGCTTCGGCATTGCGGTCTCATGTTTTTAAGGCGCAAAAGATTTCGGAATTGCGCAATTTGCTTGAAAATCTTTCTTTAGACATATGATTTTTTAAAATGGTATATTTGTGATATATTTGTAGGAGACGCAGGGCCCTTGTGGTAGAGACGCAGGGCCCTTTGTAGAGACGTAGGGCTCTACGTCTCTACCACAAGGGGGATAATTGGAAAACAGCCATCTTCGGTCCATATTGCAATCGGTTTCGGATCAATCCATTTCAATTACGGATGCCATGAAAAAGCTTGCCGGATTGCCGTTCGAAGACATGGGATTCGCACACATAGACCATCATCGTTCCTTGCGAAAAGGATATCCCGAAGTCATCTATTGCCAAAATAAAACCCCCGAACAGGTGCTCAAAATCACGCAACACATTCTGCAGCACGAAGAGACCGCGTTCGGCACGCGTGCGACCAAGGAAACAATTGATTTATTGGAAACCGAAATTCCGGGCGTGGAGATAAACAAGGCGGGCCGGTGTTTTTGGAAAAAATCCGCGCATTGGAAACCCAAGGAACACGCCAAAGGCAATGTACTCATCGTTTCGGCCGGTACCTCCGATATGCCGGTTGTGGAAGAGGCGAAATCCACGGTCGAAATTCTCGGCCATCCGTGTAAAGTCCTCAATGATGTCGGCGTTGCCGGAATCCATCGTTTGTTTTCGCATCAAAAGGAAATACTCGAGGCGTCCGTGATCGTCGTGGTTGCGGGCATGGAAGGCGCTTTGCCGTCGGTCGTCGCCGGACTAGTCGCCTGTCCGGTCGTTGCCGTGCCCACGAGCGTGGGCTACGGATCGCATTTAAACGGGCTGGTCCCGTTGTTCGCAATGCTTAACTCCTGCGCATCCGGAATGACGGTTGTCAATATCGACAACGGATTCGGTGCGGGCTATGCGGCGGCTTTGATAAATACGAAATAGTCCCCTACATTTTCACTTCGAAGATATATTGCCAGTTTTTGCCGGTCACGTAAAACGTCCGGGTTTTGTCGTTATAGGCAATGCCGTTCAAAACATCCTGGTCGCTTGCGGAAGCGTTTTTTATGACAAGCGGCATGCAATCGATGATGCGGACGACGTTTCCGCTTAACGGTTGAATGACGTAAATATTATTGTTGAACCATACGTTTGCATAGATCAATCCATTGACATATTCGAGTTCGTTCAACTCCCGCAGCGGTTTTCTTTCGCAGGTAACGGGAATCTTTTTGATCACCGAGAAATTCTTGTTCCGCATATATAACGTATCGGACCCATTGCTCATGATATAGTTGGTCCCGTTGTAGGTAAGGCCCCAGCCTTCTCCGGAATAGGAAAACGATCCTTTGACCGCGAAATCATTTTCCGAATATTTTATCGCAGCCTGTTCTTTCCAGGTCAATTGGACCAAAAAGGAATCGGTGCGGCATAATCCTTCGGCAAAAACATCGGGCACAACAACCGATTTGATCACCGTGCCGTTCGACGGATCTATCAGTCGCAGCTTCGATTGGCCGTAAAGACCGGTACTTTCATATAAAAATCCTTTATAATAAAACAATCCCTGCGTAAAAGCCTGCATGTCGTGGGGAATCGTTCTCAATACGGTCGGCGTTGTCGTTGGTACCGATTTGGGTGAATTCTGTGCAACGGCTAGGCAAAAGTACGATACGATAAAAAGCAAAAAGCGCAGACGCATGTTCCGTTTCTTCCTTTATTATATGTATTATATATAAACCGGTCTAAAATTCCGCCGTTAGTATAAACGCGCATTCATTATAAATTATTATTGGGAGAGGGGCCAGAGGTTAGGGAAATGTCCAATGGCCGTTAAAAACTTTTGACTATTACGGAAAGAATATATATTTTTATGGGGCTATTCTATAGCTTACTGGAGTGTAGCTCAGTCGGCAGAGCAAGTGGCTGTTAACCACTGGGTCGGGGGTTCGAATCCCTCCACTCCAGCCAAAAAACCCCTTAATCTTGGCAACAATGTCATAATTGAGGGGTTTTTTATTTAATCATATCGTTCGACCTCCCTATTTCCCATAATTTGGAATTTTTTTACAAAGAATGCGAAAACCGTTTCCGTATCATCCTTGTATTAATTGACAATTTGCGTATCAAAATGAAAATGAGAGGGGAAATTTATAAATATTTTCATTTAAAAATGCCGCGGGAATATTTTTTTATGGATTTTTTTTAATGTAGAGACGTAGCGCGCTACGTCTCTACGGAAAATCGTAAAATGGGGATCGGAAATTAGGAATCCGGAAATCACATTTTGAATTCAAATACCACAACAACAAAAACCATAACAATTTTTAATCCGCAAAATTTTTGTTGGCCTTGTAAGGTCCGTTTTTTATTCCGCAGAATTTTTGAAGCCCTTGCGAGGTCCGTTTTTTATTCCCCAAAATTTTTGATGGTCCTGCGAGGTCCGTTTTTGACTCCGCAAAATTTTTGATGCCCTTGCGAGGTCTGTTTTTGACTCCGCAAAATTTTTAATGGTCCTGCGAGGTACTGTTTTCTTATTTGCAATAATGCAGTTCGCCAAACAAGGTACTGAATTCGCAACTCCAATAATGAAATGGCCGTGCGAGACCTTGTTTTCGCAACTCCAATAATGGAATTGTCCAAACAAGGTCTTGCATTCTTATCCGCAATAATGAGCTGGCCGTGCAAGGTACTGTTTGACCTTCTACATTTTTTTTATGGCCCTGCAAGGTACGTTTTCGCATTCCCGAGAAATTTTATACGCTTGCGTGATGATATTTGTTCCCTTTCAAATTTTTAATGTCATTGCATGACCGATTTTCTTCATAAAAAAATCGGTATGGTATTTGCAGTATAAAACAACTGTTTTTAAAAAATCATTTACCATTTTTTGTGAGAAGGGAGTTTGCATGAATAAGGAAATAAAAGAATTTTCGACTTCATTGCTTGTCCCGAGCGAATTTGTCGCTTGCGCAGACATATTCGACGAGATCTTTTCCCGAAATGCGATACAAGATCCGTTCGTGAAAAGCCAATGTGTGAAAATGATGGGCTCGTCTTCCAAGTTGGAGATGATGCTTAAAACAATGAGGGACAAACATTTTACCGAAGATCTTGCGAAAAAAGACGAGGCCCGTAATGTCGCCTTACGCAGCCTGTATAATTGTCTTGAAGGATCTTCCGGCATCGAAGTGAGGCCCGATACGAAAACCGGTGCGGAATATCTTCTTTCCTTGATCAAAGGAAACCGGGCCGACAAGTCCGGGGCCACAAAGAAATCCGGGGCGATACTTTCCATATTGGAAAAATTCAAGGACCCCATTGCGCAGAATTTTGTCACCCAACTTGGAATAGCGGATATCGTGAAATCGCTGGCCGATGCGCAGGATGCATACAAGGAATCGTATCAAACCAAAATAGCTGCCGAGGCCAAAGAAGCGCCATCGTCCGATGCACGGAGCCAATGTAATGAGGTCGGGTATCATATTACCAAGATACTCCATTATGTCGATGCACAAGCCGAAACCGATTCGGAATTTAGCGGAATAATTTCCGAACTCAATGAAGCCATCACCGATATAATGACAAAAGCGCATAGCCGGAAAACCCGTTCAAATTCGGCATCATCTTCACCGAAACCCGAACCGGCTCCCAAACCCGCAGCGGATAATTCCACTCCCGGGTGAGGGGGAAACAATGAGGAGCCTCGTAAAAGGGGCTCCTTGCTATGGTAGAATAATAATGCAACGAATATCCGGAATTTTTAACTATTTATAAAAGAATTTCAATTGTTATTTATAGCAATTAACCGTGTCAAATTCACGTTTCCATTGTATATTTTGATTAATGCAATGCAAAATACTATTTTAACTGGGATTTGGCGTGAAATTCCCACGGAAAGGTATTAATATGTTAATAAGCTTCGTTGCCAAAAACATTTTTTCTTTTAAATCCGAAACAGAGTTTAATTTATTCCCGAATAAAACCCAAAGACTAGAGCATCATAAAATAAAAAGTGGAAATTTTGAGATTTTACGATATAGTGCTATTTATGGTGCAAATGGCTCTGGTAAATCCAACTTGATAAAATCTATTTCTCTATTAAGGAAAATGGTTTTAAATGGGAAGCTCATAATAAATTCCGACGATTTAAAATTTAAACTTGATGATAAAAATTATTCTTTGCCTATTTCACTTGCGATTGAATTTATTTCTAACGGAAAAGCTTATTATTATACTCTGACTTTTGATCACAATGAAATTTTAAACGAGTATTTAGCCGAAAGTTCGAAAGATGAAGACACTTTGATTTTTGAAAGAACTTGCGAAGATGGTTTAAAAAATATTGTTTTTTATAAGGAGTATTATAAAACTGATAAGGAAAAACTCTTCACAGAAGTGTTATCTGATAAATTAATTCAAAAAGATGATTTATTAATTACATTCTTAAGTAAAAAATATCCAGAAGATTTTAAAAGTATTCAATTTGCTTTTGATTGGTTTAAAAATACATTAGTTATTATTAAACCAGATTCAAAACCTATTTGCATTGCACATCTCTTTGATAAAGAATCAGATACAAAAGACTTTGCTAATAACTTTATTTCAAGTTTAAATACTGGAATTTCAAAAATTGAAATAGAAAAAAAGAAATCTGAGGATTTTTTTGATAAAGAGAATGGACAATTCGTAAAAGACATGTTAGAAAATTTAAAAAATTCTCAAAAAAATCATTTAGCACTTACTAATGGAGAAACAGGTGAAGAAATAACAGCGGTTTACGAAAATAATGAAATGGTGATTAAAAGGCTAATTACAAGTCATAAAAATTTAAATGATGTTGATATCGAATTTAATTTAAGTCAAGAATCGGATGGGACCAAAAGATTAATTGATTATATTCCTGCTTTTCAAGGAATCATTTGTAATAACAAGGTAATTTTAATTGATGAAATTGAAAGAAGTATTCATCCAATTACAATAAAAGAAATAATTTCTAAAATAGCTCTCGATGAAAATGTTAAAGGGCAATTAATTTTTACAACCCACGAATCAAACTTACTTGACCAGAAATTTATCAGACCCGATGAAATATGGTTCACTCAAAAAGATTGTGATGGATCATCTAAAATTTATTCTTTAAGTGACTTCAAAATTCATAATACCATTGATATTGAAAAAGGATATTTAAATGGTAGATATGGAGGAATTCCATTTTTAGCCAACTTTAAAGATTTAAATTGGTAACCCTATGAGATACTTAACTCGTAATAAATTGTATCAGAAGCTTGAACCTTTTAAAACCGCTAAAAAAATCTATATTTTTTGCGAAGGTCAGAAAAGGGAAGTCGATTATTTTATTTTTTTCCAAGGCTTATCTTCAAATATTGATATAATACCAATTCCAAGTGAAGACGGTAAAACTGATCCGGAAAAACTAAAGAATAATGCAAATGCACGATTTTTTGGCAATGATGAAATTGATGCTACTTACAAACTAAGTAAAGAATATGAAGATGAGGTATGGTTCGTTATAGATACCGATAGGTGGAATGAAGATAACAAAATAAACGAATTAAAATCTTATGTAAAAGAAAAAAACGATAAACATAAAAGTTGGTTTGTAGCACAAAGTAATCCATCATTTGAAATTTGGCTTTATTATCACTTTTTTCAAGAAAAGCCTAATTCCGAAGAAGTTTCAAAATGTATTAGCTTCAAAGATTATATAGATTTTAAAATAAAGGGTGGTTTCGATATTAGGAAAATGCCCCTTGAGATCCAATCAGCAATTCATAACTCTGAAATTAATTTTGAGATTGATAATGAACAACCCAAATTATTTTCAACTGAAGTTTTTCACCTAGGAAAGCTAATTGTTCAATTTACAAAGAATCAAATTGACAAATGTTTTGAAGCAATAGGATAAGACTACCCAAAACTCCCGATCTTCTCTTTGCACTTCTTCTTTGTCAGCGTCTCCGGCTTTTTCACCTTAGCGCCCAAATATTGAAGATCCCCTTATCTTCCTTCTCTAAAGAATATGAATTACTTATAGTCGCTCACCAAGTGCTCGATTTGGTATTCCAATTCTTGTCAGGTAATTTTGCAATCTTTTTTATATTGGGCATCGATGAAGGCTTTTTTGAAAAATTCGAAAAGTCTTTTTCCTTCGCGTGTGGAAAAAAGAATAACTTAAAAAAAAACAATTTTGATTGAATATACCCTTCCGTTTCGCCACGACGGCATGTTTTCGAATTTTTCCTTTTTTTCATAAAGCATTGGCATTGCGTTAGTTAAGGTGTAATCAACGTTTGATTACACTTAAGATTGATTTGGTATAATAAGCGGAATTATTTGACTTTGTGGGTATTGAAGGACGATATTAACAAGGGGAAGGGAAGTTTGGGTTTGGTGGAGATTGCGTAATAGATTAAGTTAAGACAAGGCTATTTGGGGGAAGAGGAATGGAGTTGGAAAAAAGATCCAATAAATTTTTCATCGATATTCAAATTTGAGATTTATAATTCCGAATATGTATAATAGATGTCATTTTGACGAAAGTCTGCTAGCATACTTTCGGTAGTTAGCTGCAAGATTACCGCTGCAAGAAGGAAGATGCGCCGCTAAGAAAGGCAAATAAAAGGGAAAAAGGTAGGCCGAAGAATGAAATTCACTTTACATAAAGAATTCCGTTATGATGAAGAAGACAGATCGCCTAAAAACTATTTCAAAGCAGTGGTACAATATTACGCTTACTTGAATACTGTTGATTTCTCAGGTGGAAAGGATCTTCTGAAATATTTCGGAGATTCCTTCTTTCATGAAGGCGGAGTAAGCAAATTCATTTTGGATTTAAAAGCAAAGCAAATATCAATGCTAATTTATCGTGATAGTGACCGTGAAGATTTCAATGATATAAGAAATAAGGTGAAATTGCCGGTTCTTTCCGCTGAACAATACCAGAAAGACCCAGTTCTATATCAATGCGATTTCTATGGAGTAAAGAATCTTGATGTATCAATCCTTTTTTCTCGATTATGGGCTGAAAATGAAATAATGGACACAGAAATAACTTTCGTTAAAAAGGAAAAGAAGTATCAGGTCACCATTGGTTTCTGGAAAACAGATGAGATTTCTTTCAAATGTAACTATTGTAAGGTAAAAATAATAAATCCTAATAGAATTGAAGAACTAACAAATAGAGCCAAAAAGAAGTTGCCATATTGTGACTACTGCAAATCTCACTTGTTAACACCAGCTAAAATCAAGAAGGCATTAAAAGAAACTAAGAAAAGAATAAGGCAGAAGAGCGGCGCAGGAGGAAAGCAGCGGTAATTCAGCAGCTAACAGCCGTAGCCTGCCAAAGCTGCATCAAAGTCAGGTGTAGTCAGCTTCAGCAGGCATACGGCAAAACGTTGTAAGCAATAAATTTGCACCAATCAATTATAGACGCCGCCTAAGAAGATTTAGGTGACCAGATTTAATCGTTTGTTTTGTGCCCGAGGAATCACCCGCGTCCATGCGGGTTAGAGAAGCCTAAAAAGGATAATCCGAAAATGAAAAAGAAAAAGCAAATTCTCCAGGGGCATAAAAAAATAGGCAAGCGATTTATCCCCCCGATGCTGCAAATTCCAAAGATGAATTTCAATGTAACCTATGTGAATGATATACTTCCTGAACTTGTGTGGATTGCTCTTCTGAATGAGCTTTTTGGTTATATACCAAGCGCAAGAATTCAGCAAGAAATATTCGTTACGGCAAAGGACATTCAAAATCAAGAAATACCCCAAAATTTCGCGCTTATTTCCTCTTACAGCACATTTACGCAGGAGCAAAAATTAGCTTTAACGGAATCACTAAATAAAAAAGGCATATTAGGTAAAGTTCAAAATGCTATCGCTCCCTTAGTCCTGCTTTATGATGAATGCCCAATCAAATTTTTTGGTCCTCCAGAAAATGTTTATAACAAAAGCGAATTAATTGATCGATTGAAAGTTTGCTTAAAGAAAGCCCTAAATAAATACGAAACTCCGGGAATAGCCTTATATGCCTCAATGCTGCTATATCGCTTTGTAACAAAAGCAATTATGCTTAATTCTACGATTGATCTGCCCGATATTAATTCTATTTTTAATTCACCAGACTCTGAAGAAGCAAAACGTGCAGCTGGATTTGTGCGATCAAGTGCAATGGCAGAATTTGCAATGCTCCAATTAACCTTTACCTGGTCCAAATATTTTTGGAATCATAATTTCCATCTTTCTGCATGCGAAGTGAATGTAAAGGAGAATTCTGATGGCTGAAAACGCCGAAAAGTCGTTAGATTCATTTATAAAAGATTATATCGATAATGTCCAATTGGGCTTTGAGAAACGATGGGAGGCAGTCAAGCCCGATATTTATGATAATTGGGTACATGAATGCATCGGTGCGCTTCTATCTCGCCAAGCAACATTAACAATTGAAATGGTAAAAGCCCCTTCAATCTGGAATGCACATGTTGCTCCATTGTTCCTTCGCTGT
This sequence comes from Fibrobacteria bacterium, assembly GCA_037447435.1. Taxonomy (GTDB): domain Bacteria; phylum Fibrobacterota; class Chitinivibrionia; order Chitinivibrionales; family FEN-1185; genus FEN-1185. The sequence goes on along the minus strand of JBBIGR010000016.1, from coordinate 7,241 downwards.
CAAATTGATGCATATATTTCTCTCGGTTGGGTACTTGCAGACCCTCTACAGAGGTGCAAAAAATTTGTACTATACGGCCTTGGTCAGGAGAAATTATTTATAGAATTTCTTGAAGAAGCATTGCAAGAAGAGTCAGAACCTTCCGATGCAGAACAGCTTAATAAATTGATAAAAATTAGGAAAGAATGGCTAAATGGTCAGCTCGCTGATTGGGCAACTGAAGTAAATGTCGGGGCGTGGTCTGGAATGACAGCAAGAGAAATGGCAAAGGAGATTGGGAGGGAATCTATTTATAAGCATGCGTATGTACCGTTCAGTGGCGTAGCTCATAACATGTGGCAACACATCGGTATTTTCAATACAACCCCATGCACAAATCCTATGCACAAATGGCATTTGGTTCCAAAAATACATAAAATTCCTATTGAACCTGATTTTATGTACAGATCCGCGAAATATGCGTCTATTTCATTCGAGATATTTGATAAGAGTATGGATATTTCATGCGATATCCCACTACCAGTCAAATTTTTTGGAAATCACCCATTTTTCTCTAACAAAAATAACGAAGGGAATTAGGGTATCTTTCAGTACCAATCATCATTTGCAGCATTTCAGCAAAATCGCCTCCACACGTCATGTGTCCCGGCGAGGAAATCGGGCACGAAGTAGGATGAAAATCATAGATGGCGGCGAAAAGAAATACTATGGTAGGGTGCAAATTCACTGCTTACAACAGCCGCTTTGTGCTGCGGCGGGCGAAGCCCGTCCTCGGCCTTCGGCAAATTGCCAGCGTTTGATGCCTCCGTCACCGTCCGCGCTTCGCTGGCACCGTCATGTCGCCAATGCGGCAACTTCGGCAGTGCGTGAAACGTTGGTATCAATAAATTTCTCTATAATAAGATGCAGAGAAGAAAAAACAAAAAGAAACAAAAGGTTTATTGGAATTCGCAGTAATGGTTCATGAAAGAGGAACTCCCTGCCGGTGGCTTCGAGAGCCTCAGCCACCGGATAAAATCAAGGCCACCAGATAGAATAACAACCCGTCGCCTGAGGCTCTCGAAGGCACGGGTGAGACGTTTTCCAAAACAGTCCGCGTGGTAACCGGCAAATTGCCGGAGCTCTTGGTACGCATTGTCGATAAGATTTCTTTACACTTAAAAAATATCTTTATTGTTTTTGTTGTTTTAATTACCTGCCAATATTTATGTTAAAACATTCACCGGCAAATAAACTTACAATCTCGCAAATTTAAAATATTAAAATCCTAACGACTTGCATTCTTTGTTAAATTTAAAATTTAGGTTTTTAATAATTGAAAATAAAACTTTAATTTTCTCATTTTGCTATTTAATAAAACAAGGATTAATGTGAATAAAATAAGCCACCATCTTGGCCGATTTCTAATTTCAAAGCCGGTGAGCATAATTGAAATTTTTAGTTCGGTATTCGGCTTAATAGGTTCGATAATCAGCACTTTAAAAGTTTTAACTACACCCGATCAAATTCATTTTTTTTGGTACCTTGTATTCTCTTTAATTCTATTATGCCTTGGACTTGCAGGAAAGATGATAAAATTTAAGCTCCAAAGCGGTTATGATTTGCAGGAATTTGCCAGCCGGGCACATGTTATTTGTCATACAATGAGGGAAAAATATTTGTATTTATTCGATCATTGGCATGAAGCAAAAAATAAAGGCACAAACAAAATAGGAATTGATATAAATGAAACGAGAACAAGTTTGGCAAAAGATTGCGCAATGAATTTATTAGAGGCCATTCATAAGGCAACGCAAGAAGAAACACATGTTGTAGTAAAAATATTTCCGCCTCCGGATGTATCCCAATTATTCGCGGACTGCATCGAATATGACAAAAGCGGCAACAAAAAACAGGTAATTACCGTTACAAAAATTTTTAATGCATTGGAAGAAAGCGATACACAACTTGATACTATTTGTGTTTGTAGCAGCAAACCTCAAGAAACTAAAACCTCACGCCCCATATTGCTAAAAGAGCACTATATCTATCGGTATGCATTATCGCATATTCTTGGAAGCGAATCGGGATGTTTTATTGTTTCAAACACAAAAAAGTATGTTACTAATAAATTAAAGAAACGCGCGGAAGGATCTATTTTTAAGCATCCAAGTGGTCATCATGAATTAAAAAATAAAAAGCTTTGCAAGTTAGATGAAGACATGTTGGATTGGTTCAATGAGCAAAAAGGGATAATCGTAGTGCCAATTTCAAATGAACGCGATCAATTAAATAACGAGCAAAAAGCGAAAATTTATGGTATGATCAAAATTAGCGTTAAGTCCAATGGCGCTTTTGCCGCAAGTTCCGATTTATTGGCATATGTTAATTTGGCCAAAGCTTGCGGCGATACCATGTATAAATGTATAGAACGCCTTGACTTTTATCAAAGAGGTGTAGTATGCGCATAAAAGAATCCGGAACTAACGGCGAAACCGAACAAAAATCCGATTTATTCAAAATAACATTTTGGGATGATATTTTACCTCGATGCTTTAAAAGAGATGTCTTTTCCGGTTCAAATGATGAAGACGAGAATAATAACTTATCGCCTCCTGAAACGAGATATTATGATTTAAGATCGATAAATCCATGAAATTTCAAATCTGACCAAAAAATCTAAGATTTTTTCAGAAACTCATTTAAAAATTTTATATCGGATTTTGAAATCGATTTAAATAAAACGGCTTTTCAACTTTTATGTCCACTACCCAAAACTCTCGACCTTCTTTTTTGCACTTCTTCTTTGTCCGCGTCTCCAGCTTTTTCATTCAATATACCCTTCCATTTCGCCACGAAGGCATGTTTTCGAATTTTTCCTATTTTTCATAAAGCATTGGCATTGCGTTAGTTAAGGTGTAATCAACGTTTGATTACACTTAAGATTGATTTGGTATAATAAGCGGAATTATTTGACTTTGTGGGTATTGAAGGACGATATTAACAAGGGGAAGGGATATTTTATTTATTGGAAGTTGCGTAATCGGTTAAGTTAAGACAAGGCGATTTGGGGGAAAAGGAACGGAGTTGGAAAAAAGATACAATAAATTTATCATCGATATTCAAATTTGAGATTTATAATGCTGAATATGCATAATACGATCCATTTTACCCCAAAGTATGCTAGCATACTTTGGGGTAGTTAGCGGCAATGTTTGCGCTGAATGAATTATAGGCCGCCGAGAAAGGCAATAATTAGAGAGCTAAATCGCGCCCCGGAATAAGCCGCATAAATGCGGCGAAAAAAGGAATCGAAACGAATGAATCATATGATCTCTGCTTTTTGTTTGAAAAGGCGATTTTATGATATTTGAAAATATTGATTATCAGATAACCGCCATCGTTACATTTTATAAAGATTTTGATTTTCAGAATCTTTATAAAAATGTTAACTACTTTGGTTGTCCTGTAAGCATTAATGAGAAATCAACCAAGGAAGGTTGGGATGTTCGGATTAGGATATCTGACAATTTATCAATAAAAAAAGGCATTCCCTATGAATTGTTAATTGTGTTTCTATTTCCTGATAAGGTTAAGGACAAAATATCAATCAATACAAAGCTATTTCTTTGGTCAGGCGATTTCATAGGAGAAGCAATCGTAATAAAAATTAAGGGCGTCTGAAATGGTGCATTAACGGCGCAGTTCCATGCGCGAAAGAAAGCACATGCAAATTGCTAAATTTCCAAGTTATGCAAAAGGAGGAAACATGGGGATAAATGTTATTGATTACATTGACGTACCTGAAAAGCTTTATGCTACAGGCTGCAATAATGTTTCTGATTTTGCCATCCTTCCATTAAATTTCGAGATCGCGGCCAATATTGATGAATTCCGCCATGCTTCAGAATCTGCGACTGTTCGAACTCTATTTAGGAATAATAGCATTCCACTGACTGATATTTTGCCTGCTGACAAAAAAGCTGCTTATGTGCAAAATAATGCCTTTGAATGGGTTTCTCCGTTGCTATTTGTTTCATCAGCCCTCCTTTCACACAATCCACATTTAATTTCGATTGCTCTTGGCGTCATTGCAAATTATGTGACTGATTTTTATAAGGGAATTACCGGTAAACCAGAGGTCAAAATAGAAATTGTGGTAGAGAGGTCAAAATCAAAAACATGTAAGAAAATAAGCTACCAAGGACCACCAGAAGGTCTCATTAACCTTGCAGATGTGATAAAAGGGGCAAGTAATGAATAGCCAAACAGCTCCATTTTATGAAACCTATAATGAAATAATTCGTGAATGCGAGGTTTACCTTTCTATAACTAGAGATTCTGCCCTGCAAATTGAAGCTCAAGCTCGGTTAACCAATTTGTTGGAAGAGGTCTCAAAGAAAAAGCACGATGCAATAAAAAAGGGCGATGAGGATTTAGCAAATTTGCTCTTAGGCTTTGAATGCGTTTGCGATTGTCTTATAAATGAATTAAAAATGTGGGTCCTATTAAAGGAATCGAAGGCAGATTCTGCATGGGATGCGCTAGTTGCATCTCAGATGTCTGCTTCCGATGCTGTTAGAGCCCACAAAGGCTTTTCTCATGTTATCCAGCAATTGGAGCGTCTGGAATTAATTGAGGAATTGGTTTTCCCGCCGCAGGTTTTTATGAGCTCTGGAACCATTGTTAAGTTTCAACAATGTTCTATTTGCGGGAAAGAATACGGTACATGCAGCCATCTTGTCGGCAAACCATATATGGGTAGATTCTGTGGTATTATCTGCAAAGATTTTACATTTGATCATGTTGCCATTGTGAAACATCCATCTGATAAGCGATGCAGAATCATAAACTTTGAAGTGGACGGAATGAGCCGCAATAGAATGACATGGAAACTTGAACCCATTGAGCACGACAAAAAAGCGGATTCTAAGGCCGGCGCAGTTCCATGCGGCGGCGAATAGTGCAAAGAGGGGCGCGAGAAAATCCGAATGCAAAGACGAATCGGCGGCTAATACATTGCGGTAGCAGCGCAAACACAGCCGCTAACATGCCAATGGTGCTGCGGCAGGCGGAGCCCGTCCTCGGCACAAGGCAAATGCCCGGCGTTTGAGGGCTCATGTCCGCGCTTCGCTGGCACTCGCCCATCGCCGGGCACTTCACCATTGGCAAAACGTTGTGCAAAATAAACCAGGCAGAATGAAATTATAGTCGGCGGCGGGAAGACAAGAAAAGCAAAGCCATAATGAATGGTGAAATCTATTTTTAATCGATAAAACAGAAAGAGCGCCCCCCCTTAAGACAGCCGCCCCGTCCTAAGGGCTGCAAATGCAATTGAAGAGAGGTCAAAATGAAGATTTGCGGAATTGAATTAGCTGGTTCTGATGCTCGTTTGATTACATTGGACGGCGATAAGAATGGCTTTAGCCTTATTCCATCCAATGTCTGTAAAATCACATGTGCTGACGACACAAATCAGAGCGAAATTCGTGCATTCCGCGAAGCCATTTTTGCCTACCTCCGTGAGAATACGTGTGAAAAAGTCGTAATCAAGTCACGCAGTAAAAAGGGACAATACGCTGGTGGCGCTACCAGCTTCAAACTGGAAGGCATTATTCAACTTTATGATGGCTGCCCTGTAGAGTTAATCTCTCCCAATAGAATTGCAGCTGTGCTAAGAAAAAAGCCAGTAACAATTCCAACTGATATTAACAATTATCAACATGATGCCTTTAAAGCATCATTTGCGGCACTTCCATGAACCAGCCAAACTTAAATCTTGATATTCTTGCCGTTCCGCAACCGATTAAAGATAAACTGCGTGAATTATCACAAAGTATTCAAATAGAGAAGCAGAGCCAGAAAGGAGCTTGTGGATGGCTCTTTTTTGGACGAAATAGAATTCATGGCCAAAAAGTAGCTATAAAATTTTATGATTGGAGTGGAGACCCCACTTATCATACTGAACCCCGGCATTTAGCAGCAATAAACTCAGAGAATGTAATACCTATTCAAGATGCCTCTTTTGTAAATAATGATTATGCGTATTTTTTGACGCCGTTCTATGAAAGAGGTGATTTAGATGTAGAAATCAGTGCTGGAATTCAAGGTAATTTAAGGGCAGTTGAGTTAGTTCGTGATATCTTGGCAGGATTAAGCCACCTGCATACTGCCAACCTTCTCCACCGCGACCTTAAGGCTCAAAATATTCTGATCAATAATACTGGACGGGCCTTAATTGGTGATTTTGGCTCTGTTAAACAAATACCGGAAGGAAGCACGACGGTTCCAGGTTCTGGTCATTCTCTTGCATACAGGCCGCCAGAATCAGTTTTGAATCAACGATACGGAATAACAGGTGACCTTTATCAAATTGGCATTCTTCTCTTTCAGCTTCTTGGCGGACACTTTCCCTATGATGAAGCAGCTTGGTTAAATGCTAAACAGCTCCTTAAATACCATAACACTGAAGACTCAATTGACAAACAACTTTTCGCATCAGAATGCATAAAGAAGCTTATTGCGAAAGGCAAGATGGTAGATATTTCTACTTTGCCTCCATGGGTTTGCGATCCTCTCCGCCGTACTATTAAGAAAGCATGCAATACAAATCCGGCTTCTCGTTTTTCCACTTGCAATGAATTTCTTGTAAGAATGACAGCAATACGGCATGATATTCATGATTGGCGTATTGAAGGTGCTTTGCCAGTTCGATACGGACAAATCAAATATAGAATTCAATTTGATACCAAACATTCTGTATACTATGCAGAAAAGGAGAAGAGTTCGGGTTGGAGAAAAGACAATTCGTTTACGACAAATACTATTGCAGGTTTAGTGGCAGAGATTGAAAACCGTTTCAATTGAGAGTGTTATGTCCAAAGAAGCAAAATCCCGCATAAAAATAAACAAGCTCCTCGAAGCTACCGGCTGGCGTTTTTTCGACGATGACATCGGCAAAGCCAACATCCAGCTTGAAGCAAATGTGAAATTGTCTCAGAAGCATATCGCCCGCCGTTTCTGAGATCATGTCCGTTTTCCCGGTTTAATTAAACTAAATTATAAGAGCATTGGGTATTAAACATTTTCCGGGCGGATAAAAGGGAACACAATGGAAAACCGACAATTGCCCCCAGTTAATCAACAGCCACCCCGTAAGCGGAAGAATTTATCTGGTGAGAAGAAATATCAGGTGTTATTGGAAGTGAATGCCTATTCTTGCCCATTCGGCACCCCATTATCGTTTGATCCGGCATGGTACA
>JBBIGR010000015.1:85313-100221 GCA_037447435.1 Fibrobacteria bacterium | reverse complement strand
CGGAGATCTACACGCATGTGGACAGGGAATATTTGCGCGAAGTGCATAGGAGTTTTCACCCCAGGCAGGGGAAAAAAGAATGAAATGCGTCGGCGGCGGCACGCTTGTGCAAATCCACTATCACCTGAGGCCGTGCGGTGTGACTGCGGTGATGCGCGGGTATGCGCGGGCATTCGGAGAAATTAACAAAGGTTCCCGTCATGCGATCGTGTTCGTCTGCGGCGAAGGGGGCGATTTACAAACCGTACCGGCTGCGAAAATCCATGTTTGTAAAGAAATGGGGTATCGCGGTTTCCGCACGGGAAAAAGCTACGCGAAAACGAGGGACGCAATCCGGGCCGCCTTGCTTGCCGTCATTACCGGTAAAAACGTGCCCGGCCCCGTGACCGTTGTCGCGCATAACATGACCTTGGGAAAAAATTGCGCGCTTTCGTCGGCGTTTTCGCGTGTTGTCCGGCAATGCAACGGCCTCCGCGACGATATCAGGTTTTTCTCTGTTGTACACGATTTTGCCGAAGAAGGCAGGACTTCGCAGCTTTTGCAGATACAATCGCTCGAAGAGCTCGGGCACGACATCCGAAACGATTTGTATTTTTCGGCTCCCAATTTCAGGTATGTGGCCATAAACGGCAGGAATAGGAAGGTATTGCAAAACGCGGGCTGCGCCGTGTTGCTTTTAAAGAATCCGCCAGGGCAAATTCGCCCCAAAATGCGCATACGTAAGGCTGAAGCGATATCGCAATTGCATCGACAGGCCAAAAAAGACGGAGTTTCTTTTTTGGCCGGACGTCCGTTTCTTGCCTGTCCGACGCGGATTGCCGTCCGGAAAAATCCGCTCGAAGCGATTCTCGTCGCTGCGGTGTTTACCGAGGCCAATTTATTACTGGGTTCCGTGCGCGGCGCGTCGGCTGCAAATGCGCGGCTCCTCGCGCTTTGTAAAAAGCTTTGTGCCGGGCATTCGTTGCCAGTACTGTTCGACACCAATAGCGCGTTTGCACGGTCCGACGCAGACGATCTGGTTTATGCCTGCTGCGATGCGGTGTTGAGCACGTCGGTCGCCGAAGGGTTCGGGTATTCTCTTACTGAAAGCGTGCGTCACGGTAAACCCCTCGTCGGCCGCCGGCCGCAGGGCATTAACGAGCGCGAAATAGGGTATGCGCGATTGCTGTACGAAAACCTGTGGGTGCCGGTTGCATGGGTTTCGACCGAACGGATCGCAAAACGGTATTTTGAATTGTTAAAGCCTCTTTCTCAATGGCGCGGCATCACCGTATCCTGGGAGTCTTTTTTTCGGAAATTTAAAACCGCCTATTGTAAAAAAAATGCCATTGATTTCGGCTGTCTCGACATGGTTTCCCAAGCAGAAATCATCGAACGTTGCCTGGCGAGGCCTGTTGCAAAAATGGAATTGTTGAACTCGTTTCCAATGCAAACCGCCGGGTTGCGTTACAGTCTCGGACATCGCCGTCCGCCGGGGAAGAAAACGCCGTTTGCACGGGAAAACTCCGATTTCGTGCGCCGCTTCGAAAACTGTTTTTGTTCCAAGACGAAAGCCCGAGGTGTTAGGCGGGTCAGATCGGCGGTTGTCGGTGATTATTTTGCCGATTTGACGAAATTCAAAATAGCCATGACCGGGCAGCAATAATCGGACGGCGAAAACGGCTTGGTTAAATAATTTTCACTTGACTTTTTTGTCCCGCCATCCGATATTTATGGTGCAATATATTGTCGATGAAACAGATGATTGCCAGGAGGATTTGATGTCCAATACGACCAAACACGATCTTATCGTTGACGTATCCAAAACAACGGGCCTTACCCAGGCCGACACCAAGATCGTTGTCGAGGAACTCCTTGAGACCATTGCGAAGAACCTTGAAACGGGAAAAAACATAGAGCTTCGCGGTTTCGGCACTTTTTATACAAAGGTAAGAAAACCCCGGCCCGCGCGCAATCCCAAAACCGGGGACGTGGTGCCGCTTCACAAACGCGTTGTCCCGCTTTTCAAATACAGCAATGAATTCAAGTCCGTGATTACCGAAACATTGCTTAAAAAGAATGTGCCGGCTTAACGCGGGTTTCTTTCAATACATAAAAAAAGGCCGACCTTTGCAAAGGACGGCCTTTTTTATTTCTGCCGGTACCCCTCTGCTTACGGCCCGGGAATATATATGAGATGACAATTTGTCGCATGTGAAAAAATGATCTGCTTCGAATCGGCGCCTTGGGCCGATTTGACGGAAAAAAGCAGGGTGTCGTAACCGTAATACCCGGAATCCGCGACCGTGATCGGCGAAATGACGATATGCCGGTTAAAATAGGATCCGAAAATCGGGCTGATTCCGCCGCTCACGATTATGGGGCCTGTTTGGGTTTCCGCCTTTTTAGGCAATCCTCTCAAAGACGAATAGAGCGAGTCCACCTTGAAATGTTTACCGTTTTTAAAACTCCAATTCAGGCTCGATAATTTGTCGTCCACGGCGCTCACCGTGGTATTCGCATCGAGATACATGGTGTCGGAATGGGGTTTTGTACTGCATATGAAACCGTTTACCGTGATACGGGGCGGATCATACACTTCGGTAACGAAAAACGCGGGCTGCTTGACATCAAATAACGCGGGGCTGTTTGCAGAAAACACCTTGAATGTCAAGCGGAAAATCCCCGTCCATTCCGTGTCCGTGGGGAAGGGAAGCGGAACAATATGCGTGCCGGGAACCGCGATGGTTCCTCCCGTACTGTCGGTAATGATCCATGAAAGCGAATCTTTCTTGAAGGAAACGGGATCTTTTATCGACGTATCGGTGAGCACCACGCAGGTGTCCAGAAACAGCGAGCCGAAAGAGCGGCCTTCCGTAGTTGCCCTCGTCAGTTCCTTGATTTTGGGCGGAAACGATTTCTTTCCCGAATAGGTAAGGCCGAACCTAAGAACAGTTTTATTGCCAACCGAGTCCTTGTATCCCGGTTTGTCGAATGCGACAATCGAATCGATGCTTTTTCCCGAATCGATTGTCGATGCCTCATAGGTCGCCGTATCGTGGGAAAACACCATGCTCGACCCGTTGAACGTAGCGCTGGCGATACCGGCCAAATCGGATATTATTGCCTTTATCCGTTTCGGCAGGCTGGTTATGGTGGCCGAAGTGTCGGGTTCCAAAAGCGTGATCGACGGTTTCGTGGTATCGAACACATGGAGGGTGCATGAGGCGATATTGGAAAACAGGCTGTCGGCATCCAATGCGTATGCCTGGCACACAAGGGGCGCAGACAGCGCAGACTTAAATGTGTTGCCTTTAATGGTACGCGAAACGGTTTCCTTGAACGGTTTCAGAGATAAAAACGAGGTGGTTTGTGTCGGGCCGAATGCGGTATCTATCAAGATATAGGCAAAACGCATATTACTGTCCGGATCCGTCACTGTAAACTTGAATGTAAAGGAGTCGGCCGAAAGCGGCGCGTGGAAGGAAAGGGAATCGCATCCGACAATGGGCGCCAAAACGAACACGGTAATGTCTTTGACAAGTGAGTCCCGTGACCCGTCGGCTTTGACGATGACTACAGACAGCTTGAATGTCCCCGTGGATTGCGGAGCCAATTGAAACGTCACGATGTCCTGGGTAACTTTGCCGCTTGCGATGGTCGTATCGTACCCTGTTTTATCAAGCGTCACGAAAAAACTGTCGACCAAATTGGGTAAAAACACCGAAACAGTGCATTGCACTACCGTTGCCGCTTTGATGGAATCGCGTACGGATTTAAGCGACGAATCGATGATTATATTGGCATCAGACGGGTTTGTCGGCGGGTTTTTCGGTGAGGCACAATGGAAAAAAAGAAGAAACCCCGCAATGAACCATACGGTAAAGCGAATCATTTTCATGGTACTTCTCCCGCAAAAGGGCTGAAAAAGTGCGTTATATAGGAATACGAAGCGATGAGGGCCGATATTACAACCGATGAAAAATCAACGGCCTTCCTCGAGACGGGTAATCAGAAAATCGGGCATTTTTATTTTGCGCATCTTTGCCTGTGCCTTTGCAACGTCGTATTGCACCCGGTGATAGGTAAAGGTTTTCGCATCGGTGTCGAGAATGCCGTAGCATGATTTTGAATTTCGGTCACGGGGTTGTCCGACGCTGCCGACATTGATGAGGAACCTGACATTTTCGAGATGGCCCCAGTGCAGCGTTTCTCCTTGGTGAACATAAACTTCTTTTTCGTCTTCGAGCACGATGATGATGGGAATATGCGTATGCCCGACAAAACAGAAATCCGTATCGAAAAACTGGAAATTGAACGCGGCTTCCTCCAGCGAAGTGATATAATACCACATATTCGGTTCGTACGGCGTTGCATGGACAAACGTGTGTGAAAATTTCGTTTCTTTTAAAGGCAAAGACTTTAAAAAATCGTGGGAAGCGGCGGTAAGGTTTTCGGTTGTCCATTCAATCGCGATTTTCGCATGGATATTGAAATGCTGAGTAGAAAGCTGGCCTACCGCGGCCGCATCGTGATTGCCCAACAGAATTAGCGAGCATGATTTTTTTATAAGATCAATGCATTCGTTGGGGTTTGCGCCATAGCCGACAATATCGCCAAAGCACAAAATTTCATCAACCGAACTTGCTTTCGCATCGGCAATGACAGCTTCTAAGGCTTCGATATTTGCATGAATATCGGAAATAAGTGCAAGTTTCATTGTTATCCGTTTTCCATATAGCGGAAGGTGCTGGACCCGATTTCGATGCGGTCCTTATGTTTTAATTTGTGGTTTTTCGTTTTTTTGCCGTTTACTTTGAATTGTCCGAGCAACTTTTGGGACTTTATCCATAAATCCGCGCCGGTCCTTTCGATAAGCACATGGCCTTCATCGACAAGGAAGCCCGAAACGAATATATCGTCGTTTTCCGAATCCCCCAGAGTCACCAGGGCTTTATCCAGTTTATAAATAACATGCTTGTTGATTTCGATGAGCACGGCGTTTGCATTCACCGATTCCGAAGACGTTGATACCGTTGTTTGTTCCCGGGTCGATGGCTCGAAGGGCATCATTTCTTCGACAAATGAAGATGTGGTTATGGTTGTATCGTCTTTTTTTTGCTGTGTCGTCTTGAGACCATTGTCTTTTCTGTCGAGATCCTCGAACAGGATGGTATATTTGCCGATGGTTATTTTATCGCCGCTCGTCAGGATCGCTTTCTTGATTTTAGAATTATTCAGAAAAGTGCCGTTAAGCGAATTGAGATCGGTAATGGTATATGAACTGTTCGTGTCGCGTTCTATTTTGGCATGACGCCGCGATATGCCCATATTGGATATGCAAATGGCGTTTTCGGGTAATCGGCCGATAGTGACGACGATTTCATCAAGCTCGTAGGTCTTGACAAGTTCGTCATTGAAAAATACAATAAATTTTATCATAGGTAATGGCGTCTATATGAAAAAAATATATACTCCGTAAACCTCGGTACCATTGTCGGCGCTTTTGCGTGGATAATAATAACGGTGTCCCTCGAAGCAATAGCGAAGAGGGAAGCGACGACCCGGCGTCCGCGAACTCGTAATCGTATAATAAAAAAATATACAATCTATTATGATGATTAGCAACTATGTATAAAATATCTATAAAAATAAAACCCGGTCACATGCCTGTTTTATAACGCCTCGTTCCAAATGTATCTTATAAGTACGAACAGGTACCCAAAGGAGAGTGTAGTGTTTTGCAAGAATAATAAGGTAAAATCCGTCGGCAATACCGGATATCTAAAAATTCCGTATGCTGTTTTTTGCATATGGTTTTCGCTGGTGATGATTGCGCCGTCTGCCGCCGCCGATTCAGACAATTCACTGGCTGCCCGTAAAAGCGCCCTCATTCAAAGGCTCGATTCCATAGACCTTGAGAAACAGCTTCGCAAAAGAAAAGGCGAGGCAATGACCGACCTTGAAAAAGTTGCCGAGACCATTAAAGACTCCGTTGCGGTCCTCAAAAAACAAATGCCCAAATCAAATGCGGTTGCCGGCATCAATCCGCAAATGCATGCTTCGGAACGCCAACCGTTCGACGTTCAGGCTTTTTTACAAAAAATCCGGCCAAAATCCATGTTCGATTGGATGGTAATCGTGATCGGGTTTATTGCCGTAGTATCGGGAATGGTGCTTTTAGTCGGGATTTTCGGATTATTGACAAAGGGTTTAAGGAAGAAAAAAAAGCCCGCGCTTCCTCCGAAAACATTGCAGGAAATTTTTCCCCGTTCGTATGCAAGCGAGGCGTATGGGAAAATCCCTAAAGTGCAAAGCGGCCATGCCGAAGAAAAAGAAGGAGCAATGGAGGTTTTACGAAAGCGCATCGAGAAAACTCCGATCCGGCAAACGAGCGAGCCCCGTTTGGAGCCTGTTTTGGAAACGGTTCACGACGCGATCGAAGAGCCTTTGACGTCGCAGGACAATGACGATATGAAACAACGGGTCATGGCTGCGGCACGCGAAGGCTGCGATGTTTTGGAAATTTCGCGGCGCCTGCATATCAGCGCCGATCAGGTTTCACTTATACTTCGCATGTCTAAGGACAACGACCGGTAGGCAAATCGGTAGTAACATTCCTTCCCGGGAAGCGGCATGAAAACAATGCCTTTACAGGTGCAACAAGTTGCCGCAGAAGCTTCTGCGGCCGACAAGTCGGCACGCAATACCGCGGCGCGCGCGCCGGATGCTTCGGCCGCCAAGCAGGCGATACCGGGCGACACGGTCGATCCCCCGGTTTCCGATATCGGACTGCTCAAACGGATCGTGGACGCGGTTGTAAAGCAACTTACCGCGGACGCTTTTGACAAAAACGCATTGAAGCAATTGGACCAAATTCTCGCCGCAGTCGCGAAATCGCCGCAAAATTTCGACCCCCAAACACAACAAAGTATTGCAGAGCTCAAAGCCACTGTCGCCGCCATACCCGATACCGACACCGTGACCGAGAAAACCATAGAAGACATTACCGGGCAAATAAAGAAGTTGACCGACAGGCTCGCCGCAAAACTTGCTTCCGACGGAAGCGTCGCCGACGTCGTTCTTAAACCGCTCACCGATGTTTCGGAGGGGTTTGTTTCGTTCAATTCCGTCAAGGACGCAATCGCCTGGTTGTCGAGGAATAAAGAATTACAGGCCGATTTGCCCTGGCAAAAACTAGCGCAAACCTATCAAAACGGACCGGTTGTTTTAAAAATTTATGAATCGGCAATAAGCGATTTGCGCGCTTCGTTTATCGCACCCGATAACGTGGAAAACGAAATGGGGCATCTTTTAGCTTTGCTGAAAGCCGATGTTTGGAAATCGGTTGCTCCGTCTGCGCTCCTGCAGGTGTTGGATCAAAACAACGTCCTGAATCTGGAAAACCTGCTCGACCTCGATAATTCCATACAACAATCGGAATCCCTTTTGGGTCAAGGCAGCGGTCCCGGCATTGCAAAAGCAAGTACCCGGGTGCCCCAGGCCGCAGACGCGGGATTTAGCATTGCTTTCGGGCAATGGTTGCAAACCGCAATGGAGAGCGGGTTGCGCAACGACACCCTTGCAACGTTGATGCCGTCGCCGCAACAGGCCTTGCCGAAAATACTTTTGGATGTGATGACCGCACTCGGTGGTGCGCTGCCTATTTCGGAAACGCTGGCAAAAACCGAGGAAAGCGCCACGGTACCGATGCAATTTTCCGATTCCCGCCCCCAAAGCTTGTTTGTCAACGATCTTTTCAAAGCCGTCGGGCTCGATACCGAAGCGCGGACTTTTTCCAATACCGACACTCCTTTGCAAACCGATAATGCCAATCTCAAAACCGCGCTTTTAACCTTGTCTCGCGCATTGGCGCTGGCGGCAACCGGCGACGAGGCCGATGCCGAAAAGGAACGCGGCGATATGCAAAAGACAAATTCGGATTCACCGGCATTGCCGGTTGCCTCTGAAAAAGGGCCCGTGTTGAAACCCATGCAACTGCTTTCGCTGGCGACTGCGCTTTCGCAAGTGCAAACGACCGATATGCTGGCGGGGATTTCCTATTGTGCACAAACCATAGACAAACAAATCAAGGAAACGGTCAACGCCGCAACAACGCCGCAACAAACGGTGCAAAAACTTTTCGGCAGCGACGGGCTTTCCCAAATCCTGACAACATCGAAAATGCTTTCCAATGATTTTATTGCAGCGGCAAAGGATATTGCAAACAGTTTGCTCGATTCCGCCGCCGCGTTCGTTCCGCAGGAACAGGACGCCGGCATTTTGCAAAAAAACGTTTCCACGCCCGACGCACCGGTTACGAAAAATCCCGTGATTGAAGCTGCGCGGGAGATCGTGACTTCCATTGAAAACGCAACGGAAATGCTCGGGCGGATTTCGCAAGACATAACGCAACTGAAAAACGAATACGAACAATTTTCCCGGGCCGCGCAAACGCCCGACCCGGGAGTTGCTAATAATCAAGGATTTGAAAAGGCGATGCAAAATACGCTGAGGCATATCGACGACCTCGTGAAGAACATCGCGGCTTTTTCACAAAAGGCGGACCATGCCGTTACGGGGAAAATGGAGGCAGTGCTGCTGCACGCGGGCAAGCAAGCCGATGTCCCGTCGCAAACAATGCACGACGGGCTTGCGGTCCTGAAACAGCATGTCGACCAGGCTATTGGCAGAATAGAATCAATGCAGGTTCTGGCCAGGCAGGTCGATCTGGCCGATAGTAAGCAACAAGTGATAAGCTTACCAATGAAAATAGGCGAAGAATGGACCGGCGTCGTGATACGCTTTGTCAAAAAACGATCGCAGAAAACAGTGCCCCAAAACCGGCCGGTGGCGCTGTCGCTGCATGTCGCGCCAAAAGGGCTCGGTACGGTCGACGTATTCATGGATTTCGACGGTTCCAAGCGCTATGCGATGCGAATGGAATTCCAAAAGCCGCATGCGAAAAAATGGTTCGAGCAAAACAAAAGCGATTTGACCAAGACGCTTGTCGGCGTGGGATTCGGCGTACTGGGAATAGACATGAAAGACGCGGCAGCAACGCAAAAAGCCGCAGCATCGCCAGTTGCAACGCAACACGGCCGCAACAATGTCGATGTATCGGCATAAGGGCGATTATGACGGCTTTTAACAAAAAAGAATTAAAACGCGACCGGGCGGTGGCGTTGAAATTCAAGGAAGATGTCGACAAGGCTCCCAAAGTCGTTGCCAAAGGGGAAGGGTATGTCGCGCAGGCCATCAAAGAATCGGCCAGGAAATTCGGCGTTCCCATACGGCAGGACGACGACCTTTTGGAATTATTGTCTCAGGTAGAAATAGATCGCGAAATCCCTCCGCAAATGTATGCGGCCGTTGCCGAGGTACTAAGCTGGATATACCGGGCAAACAACGCAATCGAAAAACAGTAATTTATCGTCACATCCGTCTTAAAGAGAAATATTTTCATACTAACGACTATACTATAACGATTGGCTGTAAAGGGATGTTCATGAGGCACTATTTTTTGCTGGCGGTTTTTGCAGGGTTTATTTCCGCTTTCGGTTTGGGCTTATACGATTATTCCGATAACATTCCCGCTTCCATAAAACCTCCCGGAAATTTGACCGCGTCCCAGGTCCCGCAATTCATTGTTCTGGGTTTCGACGATAATCCGACATCCGGTGATTCATTGACAGGCGGCATTGTTTGGATACTGGATTATTTGAAGAATAAGCGCAATCCTGCAGGAAACGGCAATGCTGCCACTTTCGACAATGCGTTGGTCAGGGCGACATTCCTTACCTATACCGTGGGCTTTTACGAGGACATGGAAGACGAGCCGCTGGACCTCATGCGCGCAATCGGCAGGGCCTATAAAGAAGGGCATGAAATAGGAAACCATTCGTTTAACCATGCGACGACAAATGCGACGACACTTGCAGAATGGGAATCGCAAATCGATAAAACGAATACCAATTTGGCAAAGCCCGTGCCGCCCGACACGGTCGCCTCCATGTGGGATTGGGAAAATCCCACTATCGTGGTCAATTACGGCGCCGGGGTCGATAAGGCGTCGATAACCGGATGGCGCACGCCGTCGCTTGCCTATAACGCTGCGACGTTTACGGCCATCAGGGCCCGAGGGTTTACTTACGATTGTTCGATAGAAGACGGATGGGAAGACGGAAAAGACGGTACCAATTTTACCTGGCCCTACACCCTGAATCAGGGAAGCGCAGGGTCCGATTATACCGACGATTGGGACAGCGAAGGCCATACGCATATCGGTTCTTATCCGGGAGTTTGGGAATTACCGCAGCAGCCGTTCATGGTTCCTGCCTCCTTGGCCGGTGCGATAAAGGACGACGACAAAACGAGAATAACCGGCCTCGATTACAATATTATAGACAATACAAGCGGCGATTTGGGACTTAAAGGAGCGGACTTTTATTCAATTTTATGCTATACGCTCGATTGCCGGCTCAAGGGAAACCGTGCACCGCTTATGATCGGCGGCCATTCGCAGTTTACCACCGACGCATGGGCAAAAAGTTCTTCGAATACCACCGGCCCCGAAATTCGTAAGGCCTGGGCAGATTTCATCGAATATGCGCTAAAGAAACCTGATGTTCGCTTCGTACGCGCACAGGATCTTGTTGCCTGGTGCAGAAAGCCGGTCGCGTTGTCGGTAACAACCGTGCACTCTGAGATGGCCGGTTCGGAATTGTTTGAAAAAGAAATTCGTTATGCCCACGGCAGTTTTTATTGCAATGCCGCGGCCGACAGAGGATCAAATGTAAGGGTGAGCCTGTATCGGGTCGATGGGACGCTTGTTCAAAATTCAACCGTTGCGATCGGAAACAGTGCAATGGAGTTTACGCCGAGCAGGCCGCTTTTGACCGGTTGTTATATTTTGAAAGTGGGCGGAAAAAAACCGTATTATGCAAAGATGATTATTTCACGGTGAAGAAAAATAGGTTTAAGTCCGACAATAAAAATAACAGGCATACAAAAAGTGCCGTAACCTATTCAAAGAATGGTGCTATGAAAAAAATTATTCTTGTAACCTTGATGGCATTTTTCAGCATAACGACCGGTAAGGCGGAAAATGCAGGCGGGTCCGATCTGGTATTTCTTGGTGTATTAGGAAACGATGCTCCCATTCTTGAAAAAGCCTTTGATATGCGTTTGCGCGAAGCGCTGTCCGTAAATGTCGACTATCATTTACAGGATTATTTAACGTCACAAGATTTCCGGCGACGCATAAACTTCGATGATTTTCCCACTGTTTCCCGAAGGCTTGTCGAATCGTTGAAGCAATTCAGCAACGATTCCACGGTCTTTATTTGGGTAACAGTAAAAGACCATTCCGTTAAGCCGCAGAGAAAATTACTGGTGAAGGCATCTGCGCATGGAAAATTGTTGCTCACCGTTTCCGTATATAGCTTGCGTTTCAGGGATTATGCGTTTATCGGAGACGTTTCGGTTGATTTTGATAAGCCGGAAGGGTTTGTGTTTTTTGATGATATCGACAGGGATTTGCATATCAGCGCCACCGATAGACAGGAAATTATCGAACAACTTGTCGATTCTGCCGCCTACAAATCCGCGAATCTGATCTCTGCGGTTATGAAAAGCGAAAAAAGCCACTTTGCCGTTCCAACCGATTCGACAACTATTTCAAAATATAAGGCATCGTCGATTTCGGATATGTTCAATGTCCCCAGTGTCGAAGCGGCAAACGTTGAAAGAGCTAAAAAGCAAAATTCGCGGTCTGCTGTTCCGTCGGTTTCGACACCCGCCTCATCGCAGGATAAAAATGCGAATCCCTCGGGAGGCAGCGATAAAGCCGCAAAAACAGGATCCGCGTCGCAATCGCAGAACGCTCCGGCCGGGGCAAAGAAAAATTAAATCTCCGGTTTCAAGGCGTGTTTTTCTGGCAATTTATTTTTTACTTAAACGTATTAATAGTTCTTCCTGAATAGTATATTTATTTATATTTGGTAGAATTTATTTTATTCAAAAGGTATGGCGTTGTACCAAGCCTCGACCTTTTAGCGCGGAAATTTATGCGTTTCGTTCCTGACTACAAGAATTTGCGGAGGGAGTAACATGCCTGAACTTGGGTCCTACAAAAATGTTTTTGACGACCAAAACGAATTCAACAAGCTCAATGATCTTGTTCTTGGGGCTATTCAGGAATTTTCATCGTATCGAAAAGGCAATCTTACCTATGGTGAGATCATGTTCGTATTGGAATGCATTCTCGATTCGCTGCGCGGGGCTTCCGAAAAAGACGCATCAGCGTCGACAAAGATCAAAGGTCTTAACGATGCGCCGTCGTTCACTACTCTTTTATCAATTACATCGCGGCTTGTTGAAGTGCTGGTAAAAAAAGGGACGGTAAGTTCCGGGGATGAAGCGTTCATCCTGCATGGCGACAAGTAAATTTTGCCCTGAAAACCGTTTGTTTCGAGACGTATTGTTTTATAGAAAGATATTCTTAGGTCATGGACAATAGTAATCCATATTGCATAAAGATGCGGTTTCCGTCGGACCTTGATTATATACCTCCGGTACGAAAATTCGTGGCGGAAACGTTGCAAGTTAATCATTTTTCGCCGAAATTCGCATACAGGTCCGAAGTCATTGTCGATGAAATTTGTCATAACGCAATCATCCACGGTTCCCGTACTATGGATGCCATGGTCGAAATAGATTGCAAAATATTCCCCGACCGCTTCGAATTCGAGGCGCATGACCAGGGCGGTACCAGGGACGACCTTGATAAATTGAAAAACGCGATGAATAAAACCGAAACCCCGAGTATCGAACCGTTGCTTGAGAAACGGGAAAGAGCCGGCTTGGGTCTGGAAATCGTCCGCCTGCTTTCGGAGGACGTGAAGCTTGAAATCGGCGAAAATAATATGACGACCGTGCGCGTTGTACGGAAACGCGAAGACGTATAGGAATAGCGTGGTCGTAAATCACGGTAAAAATCGGGAATAGGAAATATATCCTGCTATGCAAGGTTTAAAAATCCAAAGATCACCGGTAGAATACAAGCCCGACGTGCTTATGTGGAAGCTCGAAGGTGCCATGGATTCCGACTGCATCGACCTCATCAACACGGAGTTCAATTCCATTTTGGAAATGAAACAGAATTTTCTTGTTGCTGAAATGTCGAATGTTTCGTTCGTGTCGTCCGCTGCCATCGGTCAGCTAATGGGGCATCGTCAGACTCTTGTCGAGAAAGGCGGCGACCTGGTGATTGCCGGGCTATCCTTCGACATAAAAACCAAATTGACGCTCATGGGCGCAACTAAAATTTTCAAGTTTTACAACGAATTGCGTTCCGCGGTCAATGCGTACAATTGGGAAATAGAAAAAAAAGCGGAAAACGTATGGTTGTCGTTTCCGCCCGAATTGCAATTCGTTCCGTCTGTCCGCCAATTGGTAAGTAGGGTCGCCCGTCAAAAAGGGTATACGCAGCGCGATGCGTTCAGAATAGAGACTATTGTCGATGAAGTGTGCAATAACGCGGTTGAACATGGTAGCGAAAAGGCGGCGAGAAATATTGATCTTACAATTTCCATAGACCGCGACAAAATCCAGCTTGAAGTTGTCAATGCCAGCGACCCTGAAAAAATTGAGGCGCTCGAAGCATTATCCAAGTCCGTCGTGAAAACGCCCGCTCCAAAATTGGGAGATAAAAGGGGAAGAGGTCTTGCATTAATCAAGATGCTTTCCAACGGACTTGATATCAATTGTTCCACCGAAGGTACTTCGGTGCATGTTACAAAATTAAGAGAGGAATAGGTATGGAGTCTCAGATCGATCTTGAATATGAAGAAATCAAGGGTCATACCAACACGAAACTCGTGAGGTTCATCGGCGATCTTGATGCGACCAATGTGGAAACCGTGTTGGAAAAAATCTGTAATTTATTCAATGACGGCTTCATTAATATTCTTGCCGATTTCAAAAAACTCCGCTATGTGAATAGCACCGGCCTCGGTATCCTTTTGCATTTCAGCAAATCGGCCAAGGAAAAGGGCGGGAGTTTCAAGATAGCGAATGTCAATGAAAACGTGTATGAAATCATCGAAATCATCGGTGCCACTTCGCTACTCGAAATTTACGATGAAATCGACGACGCTATCGCAGCACTCAAGTAATATTCAGAAAAAGAAGGGGAATTGTCGTGAAAAAATGCCAATTTTCGAAAACTAATTTTTCAACCTATATAACATCGGAGCGTTTTTCAATGCATACGAGAATTGTCGGAGTTTCAATTGCCGTACTTATGTTATGCCTTGGTTCGTTTTGCCAAAGCAATGCCAAAAAGGACATTGTCGCAAAAATAGACAGTTTTTCAGTTACAAAAGACGCGTATAATTCGTTTTCCGAAATGCGACGCATGTATCCGTCGTGGAGCGGCGATTTCTTCCCCGGTGAACGAACGATGTCCACCTATTTAATCGACATGAAAGTCATTAACGATGACGGCGAAGCGAAATCCCTTGCCTCAAAAATCAAATCAAAACTCGATTGGGAATGGAAACAACGTTACTTTCCGGCGCAATTGTATTTGATGAAAGTTCTCGACGGCGGAATGGGTTTTACCCAAAGCCAAATCGAAGAATATTATAAGGCGCACATGGCCGATTATAAGACAAAGATAACCAAAGCTGCTCCCGAACCTGCGGTAAAAGATAGTACCAAGAAAACCGCAACGGTGGTGCAACCGCCCAAAGACACCATAATCCAGCAGTCGCTTGCGGAAGTAAGAGACATCATTGCGCGAAAAATGTTTTTGGCCAAATATCCGGTTCCCGATTCTCTGTTCCGAAAAGCCGATAAAAAAGACACGACCAAGGTCGACAGCTCGTCCATTCGCGATCGTTGGGTATATATGGTCCGAAGCGAT
>JBBIGR010000015.1:0-85282 GCA_037447435.1 Fibrobacteria bacterium | reverse complement strand
AAAATACAAGAAGCCCCTTCCGGATTCTTTGTCCGAATGGTATGGAAAAGGCAAGCTGATCACGCCGGAAGACATGGCGGTGATCATGAGCTGGCTTCCCGAAACGCAACGCGGTCTCTATAACAACCCCAACGGCCAGCGCGATTTGGCGAAGTGGTTGCTTAAGTGGAAACTCTTCACCGAAGATGCCAAGAAATGCGGATTTTCCGACCAACCCGACGTAAAGGCGATCGTCGAAAGCGCCTGGGAAGCGGAAGTGGCCATCAACTATGTCAATAACTACCTCGTGCCGAAGGTCTCAAAAGACGTGCGTATCGATACCGCGTTATGCGTCTACGCCATGTGGGACGAACGCAACGCCGTGACCGCGAAAGATACCGCAGGAATCAACCGCTCGGTATCGCAGTTTGTTAAGAAACAAACGTATAACAAAGTCGACAGCATCATTTACGCCATGCGTAAGAAGCACACGGTGTCGTATACCGCTGCCGAATACAAGGACGAACAGGATGGAACCCCCGCAGCAATGATAGTACATGCCGATTCGCTCCGCGATACGGGGAATACCGCAGAAGCGTCGAGCGTTTATCGTCAGTTGGTTTCTTTTTATCCGTTCACCCCCGAAGGCGTTCGCTCCTTTACCGAGCTTGCTAAAATACAAACGGAAAAAGGCGAATACAACGAGGCGGTCAACAATTACCGCAGTTTCCTGATTTTGGGCAACGACAAGAGCAAATTGTGCAATACGTTTTTCATGATCGGCTTCATTTACGACGAATATCTCAATAAGCCCGATCTTGCCGAAGTCAATTACAAATGGGTGCTTAAAAACGGTTCGGGTTGCGAATTGTCGGACGACGCCGAATTCATGACCTTGCATTTGGGCGAACCGATGAACAGCGTCGAGGAATTGCGTGCCGAAGCAAAACGCCAGGGCAGAAAAGTCGACACGTCGAATGTCGATATGCCCATGGATAGCGGCGTCAGCAAAGCAAAGGTGAAGAAATAAAATCAAAGATACCGCAATGCGGTATCCGCCTCACCCGGACTTTACGATTCCCTTAAAACGCGCCCTCATTCGAGGGCGCGCTTTTTTTACCCAAGCATAATTCCGAAAAATTACAGAACCTGCATAAAGAGCTCGAGGGAGAGCACGGGAAGTTATCCATGGGCAAGGGAATATTGTTTTGCACGTCGGCGCAATAGGCGTGCATTTCCTGCGTTTGCTGCATTATTCTGTTGTAAAACCCCGAAAAATCCTGTTCCGTCAACGGTATTTCGAATTCCTCGAACGTGGGGTACAAATAAATGATTTTAGGGAAAATCGTGTTCCAGGGAATGGAAAAATTATTGCTTGCCGCGGCAGCATAGCCGATGAGCTGCTGCGAGTGCTTGTAGGTGTCTTTGGAACCGGTTTTCCAGTCCAGAATGTAAATATCTTTATCCACAGGGAATAAAAAGTCCATTTTGCAGTAGGCCTTAAGACCGCAGAGCCTGGTTTCGCCGTATCCCGGCGGTTCGATCATCCAATTCGTCTTATTGGTTATCGCCTTCATGAACAACCAGGTGAACATAGGGCTTGTGATGAAATTCTTAAGGCATGTTTCTATTTTTTCAAAAGCCTTGTCTTTATCTATCGCGTCGTACAAACCGTAATGGGTTTCCAAAAAGGTTTTTGACGAAAAATACTGCAGTGTCTTTTCCTTGGCAAAGACGAAAAACCGGTTTTCGTCTATGTCGCTGTCGCTTTTTTGGAGCCGCTTTAAAAACGCTTCCACCACATCGTGGACCACGTTGCCGATCTCGAGCGCGACCGAAGTGAGTTCCTTGAGCTGCGTTATTTTGTACTGCGGTACGCCCTTGACGAACTTTGAATAATAGGTATAGAAATATTGGCGTTTGCATTTGTCGAATGTTTCGTAACGGGAAATCGACCAACCCAAAACGGGCGTGTAGGAATACGGTTGATATTTGAGGTCCATAGGTAATTCCGCTACACTACAAAAGACAACGCAATGCCGACGATCATCATGAGGACGAATCCGGGAATGATGGCCTTTTTAAGCGGCTTCGCACCGGTAAAAATCACGATGCAGCCTTTGACCATGGTGTTGGACACCGCAGCAAGAACGATGGCGCGGGACGCTATCGTATGGTCGAGTCCGCCGAGGCCTCGGGCAAGTTTTGCCATCGAAAACGCGATCGCGTCGACATCGGCCATTCCCGCGACAAAGCTGGACGCATACACGCCGAGATTGCCGAGATACACCTGCGTAGCGCGGGAAATAAACAGAATGACCGCAAACAAAATGCCGAATTTTATCGCAAGCCCAAGTTCGAAAGGATTGCTGAATGCCAAATCGTGACGGTGCTCGGTTTTTTGCGCTTTATACAAAAACGCACAGCAAATGAGCCCGGCGGCTATGGACCCGCACATGGGTAAAAGTATGGTCTTGATAAGTGAGCTATTGAGCACGGCGACCACTGCCAACACCCGTACGAACATGACGGTCCAGGCTATGGTTATTGCAAGGGCAAAGGGCTTTGCAAGGTGCTGGTTTTCATGACTTTTGCCGGTAAAGCTCAATGTCACGGCCGTGCTCGAGGCCAAGCCGCCCATGACGCCGGTGAGGCCTATTCCTTTTTTTGATCCCACGACCTTGATAAGAACATATCCTACAAAGCTGATGGCCGAAATGAAAACCACGAACAGCCACAATTTAAGCGGGTTGAAAATATTGAACGGCTCGGGTCCGAACATTTTATTGGGCAAAATAGGAAGCACGATTGCGGTGATGACCGCAAGTTTTAAGGTCGCGCTCACGTCGTCGTGCGTGAGGTGTTTGATGAATTTATGCAAAGGAATTTTAATGGAAAGTAGTACGGTCATGGCAACGGCGAT
The DNA here is from genome assembly GCA_037447435.1 of Fibrobacteria bacterium. GTDB lineage: Bacteria > Fibrobacterota > Chitinivibrionia > Chitinivibrionales > FEN-1185 > FEN-1185. The sequence continues at coordinate 82,380 of JBBIGR010000015.1, read as the reverse complement.
GGCAACCGCCAGCGTCGTGGTACTTTGCCAATAAGTCAAGGCACCGGCTAGCACGGTACAAACAAATGAGACCTTTGTCGTGAGGCCCGGTTTTCCTGCTTTTGCGTCAAGATAGTAATTAATGGCGAAAAAACCGGACAAGGCGAGTATGACGCTGACAAGCGGCCATGGCGAATGGAGCAAATCGGAAACCAGGGCCGCGCTGCAGCCCACCAGGCCGAGCATGCCGAATGTCCGTACTCCTGCCGCCAGTTCCTTCTGGTGATTGTCGGAAGAAAACTCGCGCTGAATACCGACCAATACGCCGATAGCCAGGCTTACGCCGAATCTGAAGAACAGTGAAGAATCGTTCATCGTACAGTGCCGTTAATCGGGAAATGCGTAATCGGCAATGAGTCCGACAACGGTTTCGATGTTTTTATCGGAAATATCGGTAAATTCCAATCCGGTATCAAAAAGTTCAGGGTTTATGTCGTGCCTGCACCAATGCGCGATCGCGGTAAAATTGACCCGCTTCGCACTGAAAATTTCCGACGGCAATTCGACCGACAAATGCAAGACCGAATCGACTTCGACCGGTCTTGCACTAACCAGCATCATGCCTTCCGGTGTGATATCGACCATGCGGCCCAAAGGGGCGTTCGTCTGCGCATCGAACACATCGAGGTTGTATACTAAGAGCCTTCTCTTGAATTTACGCCTATCGTTCACGCCATGCTCTTTGGGCGACATATCAGTCTTTACATCCGCATTTTGTTTTGATGTCATGGTACTTTTGAGCCTCGTCGCTGTTTTGCAAGTTGAATGCGTTTTTCAATCCGTCGCAATTTTTATATCCCGCTTTTTCAAGGCATTTTTCGGTATTTGAACACGAAAAGAGAAATAGCGAAGTAAAACAAACCAAAGTAACCGCTGCGATACGTTTCATAATTCCTCCGGAAACGTTAATGTGATTATACCGATTCGTAACCATAGTAGCAATATATTTATTATCTGCGCGGAACGCGCAGATATGATCTCAGGTAAAACTATCCCCCTTGTGACATATCCAAAGAAGTATTAGCAAAGGTGGAAGCAACGGATTAAACCGTTATATATCAATAATATAAATAGAGGAAACGATTTTGGTTGAAAAAATAAATGACCGGGATTGAGCCGATATATTTTGGAAATTGCCGACATCCTTTTAAAGGAAATAAAAAACTATCTCCGAATATCCGGTGTTTTAGGAGTCCGTATGAAAATCCATTATGTGCAGCATGTTGATTTTGAAGATCCCGCTTTTATTTTATCGTGGGCAAAGGATCTCGGTCACACCGTGACGCGCTCGATGCTTCATGCCGGCGATTCGCTGCAAAATTGTCCCGAATTCGATTTGCTTGTCGTGATGGGCGGCCCCATGAATGTTTACGAATATGAAGAATACCCCTGGCTCAAGCAGGAAAAAACGTTTATCCGGAATTCGATTTTAAGCGGGAAGTATGTGCTGGGTATTTGTCTGGGCGCGCAACTCATTGCCGACGCACTTGGTGCGCCGGTGACGCGAAACCGTTGCAAGGAAATCGGCTGGTTTCCCGTGTTGCAATCGCCGGCCGTCGCAAACGTAAAACCGTTCGACGCATTGCCAAAAGAATATACGGCATTGCATTGGCACGGCGACACGTTCGCGATTCCGGAGGGCGCCGTGTTGCAGGGCTCGAGCTTGGCATGTGTCAATCAAGGTTTCATCTACAAGGAGCGGGTCATCGGCCTGCAATACCACATCGAGGCAACGGTGCAAAGCGTGCAGGGTCTTATTGAAAAATGCGAAAGCGAATTGGTCGAAGACGGTTTTATCCACGATAAAGAACGGATCGTTTTGGATACGAACGTTTACGCGCAAAACGCGCAGAAACTTTTAACGAAATTATTGCAAAGGTGGCTGGCATGAGGCGTACCGATAAGGAAATTACCGATATCGCGGTTATGGAAGAGATCATCCAAAAGGCCCAGGTGTGCCGAATCGCATTATGCGACAACGGCATGCCGTATATCGTACCGCTTAATTTCGGTTATAACGACCGAGTCGTGTATGCGCATTGCGCGTCGTCGGGCCGAAAGCTCGACATCATTAAGGCAAACAATGCCGTGTGCGTGGAATTCGAAAGCAACACGGAATTGGTGACAGCGGAAAGCGCCTGTAAATGGACCATGCGTTATTACTGCGTCATGGGTTTCGGGCATGCTGGCCTGGTCACCGACGCAAACGAAAAAAAAGCCGCGCTCGATTGTATCATGAAACACTATACCGACCAACGCTTCGAATACGATCCTGTATCGTTCGACAAGATCGCGGTACTCCTCATCCATATGGATACCATGACCGGAAAAGCCTCCGGTTGGAAGATATAGGATAGGGTGTTTTCTCTTTGCGCAATTTTGACGATTACGTTAGTCTCTCGTCCCGCTCGCATGCCTAAGCCAGTTTCTTTTTTAGCGGCCCTGGCAAATAAATACGTTATTTCGCCCAAGCGCCTAAGACCTAACGGTAACGCTTACCGAGAGTATTTTTTTGCCAGGTGTATTGCCGCCGAAGAGACTGGCATAGGCGTGCGAGCGGGACGAGAGAGAGATTTATAAACCGTATCATGTATATACAAGATCTACCCCCTTTGCCTTTCCAGTAATTATTTTTTCAACAGGTATATAACAGTTAGGGTATCACACAAAACAGTCTTTTTCCGGAAGAAAAATCATGACAACCCGAACATACGATGCAAATTCCCAGGTCGAAAATGTCGAATTAACGCGGAGCGGCCGCAAACTCATGTACGGGCCGACGGAGAAAATTCCCGTCATCGAAGTCGAAAATTCGGCGCTGATAGGAAAATTGACCGCATTTCGTTTTATCGAATGGGTATTGAAAAATCCGGGCGGTGTGATATCGCTTCCCACCGGAAAAACACCGGAACGGTTCATAAAATGGACCAACAGGATACTTTCGAAATGGACTTCAAAGGAAATCCAGGGTTTGCTTTCCGAATACGGCATAAACGGGTCGACAATGCCCGACATGAAAAGCCTGACCTTCGTACAAATGGACGAATTCTACCCCATGAACTCGCATCAGCACAACAGCAGCAATAATTTTATTAAAAAATTCTATATGGACTCCATGGGGCTCGACGCGAACAAGGCTATATTGATAGATGCCACTAATCTCGGCGTTCCCGCCGGCCGCACCATGGAACAGGTGTTTCCCAATTACATAATCGATTTGTCGCTTCGGTTCCGCAAGCCGAAAAACGAGCAGGAATTGCTTCAAAAGGAAGTGATCACTTCGGTCGACATGTTTTGCATGGACTTTGAAACAAGGATCCGCGACCTTGGCGGCATAGGCTTTTTCGTGGGCAGTATCGGGCCCGATGGCCACATCGCTTATAACGTCCGCGGCTCGGGTGCATATTCGGTGACGCGGTTGACCGGCACGAATTACGAAACCCAGGCTTCGTCGTCCACGGATTTGGGCGGCATAGAGGTGTCGCGCAACCGGCTTGTCATCACCATCGGCTTGGCGACCATAACCTACAACCCGACGGCTACGGTGCTGATACTAGCCGCGGGCGACGGGAAAGTCCCGGTTGTCAAACACGCCGTGGAAGAGAAAAAACACCAGTTGTATCCCGCATCGGTGTTGCAGGATCTGCCGTATGCGCGATTTTATTGCACCAAGGGCGTTGCGGGACAATTAACGGAACGCAAGCTCGTCGATTTTTCGAGCCAAAAGTCCATCGGCGATACGGTCGCCGACGAGGTCGTGATTGCGCTCTCGGTTTCGACGGGTAAGCCGCTCCACGATTTGACAAAAGATGATTTTAATGCCGATCCGTTTGCCAAAGAACTGTTGCGCATTAGCGGAAAAGCCTTTAAGGATCTTACCAATGCGGCATACGACCGCATCGTAAAGAAAATCGAAAAGGGCGTATCGGTGTACTCTGCAACGAATTTTTTGCATACCGAACCGCATCAGGACGATGTCATGCTCGGGTATTTCGGGCTTATCAATCATTTGTTCCGTGACGGCACCAATCATCACAGCTTTGCGAATCTGACTTCCGGTTTCACGTCGGTGACCAATCAATATTGCCTGTCGCTTCTTTTGAAGCTTAAATCGCGTATCGATTCGCCGGAATTCACCAGGCTCCTTGCCGAAGGATACTTCAGTCCGTCCAACGCCAAGGGCAAAATGGAAGACGTGTATTTGTTCCTCGACGGAAGCGCCGCATACAGCAAAGATAAAAAAGACGAAGCCGAAGCCCGGCGCGTCTTGCGCAACCTGACCGAAGTCTATGCGACCCGCGATTTGAACGTGATCAAATATCATTTCGGCAACCTTGAACATTATTTGTCAACACAATACCCTGGCGCGAAAGATCCGCCCGACATTCAGAAATTAAAAGGCACGATCCGCGAATGGGAAGCCGAACTTTTATGGGGATATTTCGGCATGGAGGCCAAGGATGTCCATGCCTTGCGCCTGGGATTTTACCAGGGCGATATTTTCTCCGATGAGCCGCAGGTCAACCGCGACGTGGTGCCCATATACGAGCTTATGTTAAAAGTAAAGCCGAACGTGATATCGGTTGCATTTGATCCCGAGGCAAGCGGCCCCGATACCCATTATAAGGCGTTGCAGGCAGTGGCCGAAGCGGTCAAGATTTACGAGAAAGAAAATCCCGCCGACTCGGCAAAACTGAAGATTTGGGGCTATCGCAACGTCTGGTTCAAATTCAAACCGTCGGAATCAAATTATTTTGTGCCTGTTTCGCTCAACACTTTGTCGCAGCTGCACAATGCCTTCATGAATTGTTTCGGGTCCCAAAGCGCAGCGTCTTTTCCAAGTTCCGAGCATGACGGACCGTTTTCGGAGCTTGCCCAAAAAAATCAGGTCGATCAGTATACGGTGATCAAAACCTGCCTTGGTCATGATTATTTCCTGAAAAATTCCAATCCGAGACTTCGGGCTGCGCGGGGTATGATATTCTTAAAGGAAATGGAATTGCCAGAATTTTTCGAAAAAGTCAGGGAGCTAAAAAAGGTCACCGAAGCGGTTTAAATCCTTTCTTCGTATATTTTTATACACTCCATTAAACAGGGTTTGCATAATCTTTTTTTGGCATTTTGCAAACCCTGTGCTATTTTAGTACCTATATCTGAATTATACACCGGTTAATCTTGGTACCATGGTCTACGCTTTTGCCCTCTATCCTCCAAAGGAGGCGTAATGCCGGCTGATGACATATGCGGAAAAATAAATAAAAATTCCGAAGTCCCCATTTATTTGCAGCTAAAAGAAGCGCTGAAAAGCGATATTTTAGAAAAAAGAATAAAGCCGAACGAGAAGATTCCCAGCGAAACCGTACTTGCCAAGCAATGCGGGATAAGCAGAATGACCGTTCGACATACCATTCGTGAACTGCAAAAAGAAGGGTGGGTCTTTACCAAGCACGGCAAAGGGAGTTTCGCCAACAGTCAGAACAATACCCAAATGCTTATCAAGCTCGACGGCTTTTCCACGGAAATGATCAAGCTCGGGTTTAATGTCAGTTCAAAAATTTTGGAAGTAAAAAAGATCGGTTTCAACAGCGAATCGATAGATGCCTATTCCGGTTTACAGGAAGAAAAGAAAAACTTTTTAGTGATGATCCAGCGTATCCGTTACGTCGAAGGCAAAGCATTTGCCTTGGAAAGTTCTTTTTTACCGTATTACATCGGTAAGGAAATTTTAACGCGGAATTTTGACGAACATTTTTCGATTTACCGGTTCCTGGAGCACGATCTCAATATAAAATTGTCGCGAGCCGACCATGTGATCGAACCGAAGCTGGTGAGCGCGCATGAAGCAAAACAATTGGATATAAAAAGCGGGATGCCTGTTTTATTCATTTCGGGTACCACCTTTTCAAAGGCGGGCGATCCGATCGAATTCATCAAAGGCATTTACCTGGCCGACCGGTATAAATTAAAAGTCAATATCAAAAAGTAAGGGTTATTACCGGAATTTTTCCCATTCCGGTTCATTATTGAAAATCCAATAATAGTAATCCTTGCCTTCGAGTTTTTGGGCAGCTTCCTCATCGCAAATAACCGTGCATCGCGGATGCAATTGCAGCGCAGAGGCGGTTATCATTGCGGTTATAGGGCCTTCGACCGCTTTGGCAAGAACCGTTGCCTTTTCTTCGCCGGTCACCAGCATGAGACATCGCTTGCTATTTGATACTGTTCCAACTCCCATCGTAATTGCCCGTCTGGGCATGTCTTCGGGTTTGGCAAAAAGCGGAGCATTTTGCGCAATGGTCTCAGGTGTCAGCGATTTTACCCTGGTGTGAGACCTGAGAGCGGAAAGCGGCTCGTTGAAACCGATGTGGCCGGCTCTGCCGATGCCGAGCAGTTGCAGGTCGATACCGCCGTCGCGTGCAATAAGCTTTTCGTAGCGCATACCTTCGTTGTCGAGGTCCGGTGCCATACCGTTCGGTAAATGCGTATTTCGTAAATCGATATTGACATGATCGAATAAATGTTTCCGCATATATGAATAGTACGAATAGGGACTTTCTGCAGGCAAGCCCACGTATTCGTCGAGATTATAGGTTCGACACAGAGAAAAATCGAGATTGTTCTGCGTGTGCTCCTTAACCAGGTACTCATAGAGAAGCTCCATGGTACGGCCTGTTGCCAGGCCAAGTACCATGTGAGGATTCTTCGACAGTTCATCGGCGATGATTTTTGTCGCCAGATGCGTCGCAGTCTCTTTATTCGATTGGATTATGACTTCCATCAGCAGTTGAACTCTTTCTTGCTTTCTTCAAGCGTAACATACAGCTTCGTCGCCGGCAAGGCTTTTTTGAGCGCTTCGATTTCGTTCATGCCGCCTGCAAGAGGTATTCCTACTTGTCCGCCCTGCGCTGCGCTGCGGAACATTCCCATCATGACTTCGAAACCGGCATAAGCGTTTTCGAAACAGCACGGATGAACCTTTTTATCGTCGCTTAACCAGTCTGCCATGTCTTTAATGTAACCGGGCATGTCGAGGGCGTAATCCATCGAACCTTCACCGGTAAGAATTCCGTCCTTGGTAACGGCTTTCCAGCCGTTGCCGGTATATACTTCGGCATACCCTTCGGTGCCGATTGCTCCCATTTTGTTTTTTCCCCACCAACGTGCCACTTCCGGTACGTCGGGCGCGCCGCCGCCGCATTCGTAAATGCCGCGAACGCCGTTTTCGAATTGGACGAACCCGCCGATATAATCGGGCGATTCGTGAAGTTTTGGATCGGAAAATTTATTGGTACCGGCTGCCTGCGCCATGACCCATTGCGGCTTGGAATAATTATTGTACCACATCGAATAATCGATGAGGTGGGAAAGCATATGCGCAGCCCAGCCGTGCGCGTTGCCGTATACGGTATGGACTTTGCCGATTTTTCCGGAAGCGATGACGTCTTTGACCGCCTGGTAATGTTTGCCGTAGCGGTGCTGATGGCTCACCACGACCTTGACGTTTTTACCTTCGAGCAATTTCTTTACTTTTGCGCCTTCGTCGGACGTGAGGGCGACGGGTTTTTCGAACGCGATCATTTTTGCGCCGCAGTCGAGCCCGATTTTGATCATTTCGGAGCGAATGTTGGGTAACGTGGCAAAGCAGAACAAATCGGGTTTCAATTCCATTGCCATTGCTTTTGCGTCGGTGCCGATTTTGGGATTGCCGAGTTGTTTGGCAGGTTCCACAAGAAGGGATTCTTTAATGTCGCAGATGCCGACCACTTTGAAATTGGGGTTCGCGTGAAAATGTGTGGCGTGGTGCATGCCGCGCTTTCCCATTCCAACGACCATAACGGTATATTGTTGACTCATCTGAAACTCCTCGAATTAAAAGAATGGGTGCAAACGTCGCGCAAAACAAAGACGTTTTGCGCGACGTTACGATTGGTGCCGTTACATTACTTCTTGAACGACTTTACTACCTGGATCGTATAATCGATTTCTTCCGCAGTGATTTCAGGGAACATTGGAAGCGAAATGCAGGATGCGGCGTTCTTTTCTGCGTTTGTCAATGTGCCGCGGATTTCAGCTTCTTTTCCCCAAGGGAAACCTTCCTGCTGGTGGATCGCGATCGAGTAATGTGTTTTCGCATCAACACCGTTGGCGTTGAGATGCTTCAAAAGCTTTTCGCGGTCCGAAGCGTCTTTGGTTTCGATGACGTAAAGATGGAATACATGACGATAACCGGGAACTTCGTACGGAAGAGTGATGAAATCCAAACCTTTGAGACCTTCGGTGTAACGTGCTGCCCATTTGCGGCGCATGTCGGACCATTCGGTGATATGCTTGAGTTTTGCGCTCAGGATACCGGCATGAAGATCGTCGAGACGGCTGTTGAAACCGAAGCTGTGGCAATTACGCGCTGCCGAACCGTGGTTGCGGAGCTTGCGTACTTTTGCGTCGATATCGGAATTGTTTGTGAAAATCGCGCCGCTGTCGCCGAAAGTTCCGAGGTTTTTCTGGATAATGAAGCTGGTGCAAACCGCGTCGGAGAGTTCGCCGATTTTGAAATTGTCGCCGCGTGCGTCGATGGCCTGTGCGTTGTCCTCGATGACATACAGTTTGTGTTCGTCGGCAAGTTTACGGATTTCACGCATAGGAGCGCATTGGCCGTAAAGATGTACCGGAACGATCGCTTTGGTCTTGGGACCGATTGCCGCTTTGAGTTTTGCGATGTCGATGCAGCGGGTTTTCTCGTCGCAGTCGACAAGCACGACTTTGCAACCGGCGATCCAGCCTGCTTCGGCTGTTGCGAAGAAGGTGTTTGCGTTGGTGATGATCTCGTCGCCGGCTTTGAGGCCAAGGGCCATCATGACAAGCCAGAGAGCGTCGGTGCCGTTGGCAACGCCGATAGCGTGTTTGGTTCCTGCGTATGCGGCAAGTTCGCCTTCGAACTGCTTAAGCATGGGGCCGGAAACGTATTCGCCGCTCATCAACACCTTCTGCATATTGGTGTCGATTTCATTTTTAATGTTCAAATATTGACGGACATGACCATAAAACGGAACTTTTGTAACAGCCATCGAAATCCTCCTTGTAAAGGTTTTTATGAAATTAACAAGCTAACATTTAGCCTTTTTACTTGCCCGATACTTGTTCAGCATTACGACCATCGGCGGAAAAGCCATTTCCGCATCGTCTATTTTCAACGGGTCGATGATAACGTACGAATCGTTTTCCTCGGATAATTTCAAAGTGCTCAAATCTTTGGGCTTGCACACGAAATACGCATCGGCGGCAAAATAAGCCACGTCTTTATATTGATATTCGTTGTGCCATGAGCCGAAATACCGGATATCGCAAACCTCGATGTTTAGCTCTTCACGAATTTCGCGAACAAGAGCCATTTCAAAGGACTCATGATAATCTACAAAACCGCCGGGAAAATCCAAATAACCTTTTTTAGGATCATGCGAACGCTTTAAAAGCAGAATTTTATCTTCGATCTCGATAATTGCCGCAACCCCTGCCGCCGTATTATGAAAGTAAATAAGGTCGCAGGATTTACATTGAATGCCGTGTTCCAAATGCGACAAAATATCGGGACTGGCGCAACGCGGACAAAACTTAAAAGGAGATAAAATTTTTACACCCCCGACAACCACTGGTTTTGGAGCCAATAAAATACCTAATATATGGAAACCGTTTTTGATATTTTCTTTGCAAAAACTTAACCTTTTTTTGCAAAGTCCTTAAAATTGCGATTTTTCGCAGGTTTTACGGATTTGATTCCAGGCCCACCAAAAAAACATCCTTAAATATGATATATAGTTGACTATACAAGTTAGCAACTTTGTAAAATATATAAAAAAAAATACAAATTGTGATCGCCATCACAATATGCCGGCTTGCAAAATAATATTTTAGGTGTTAAATAATTCGGAATCGGTTTTATTAATAAGGATTTGGAAACTATGAATAAAAAGTTTCTTTTAATACTATTGTATGCAATGCCCTTCATGTTGTTGGTTTTATTTTGTACGAATCCTCAAAATCCTTTCACCAATACCGATAATGCCAAAATCACCTTGGCGTTCAGAGATTCAAAAGGGGTTTTAGCATCTGGAAACATTGTGTACGATACGGTTGGCAATACTTTTAGAATCGGAGTATGTCCTTCGGTTTCCAACCTTATCGATTCGATACTATTTACTATAATTAAATATAAGAACAATAACGATTCGACCATTGTCATTAAAAACGATTACCTCGATACTCTGTGGTATGCTTTTACATTCGCTTCTGCCGGCAGATGGGTTATTAATGTGCAAGCGGACATTCAAGGAGGGAAGGTGTCATCGCAAAGCGGAGAAATCCGCATTGCCGGGAAAATCGTAAAGGCCTCCATCAAACCGACGATCATAACTCAAAGCACGGATTCAATCGCCAACTTTTATGTAACGGCAGAAGGCGACGGTCCTTTCAAGTATCAATGGAACCACGGTTCCTCAAGTTTAACGGGCAAAACGGAATTGGGTCTGCTTTTAAACCATATTGCTTTTGCGGATTCCGGCATATACAATTGTTTTGTGACCGACAAATGGGGCGATACCGTCACTTCGTCCAATTGTACTTTATCGGTAAAACCACTCAATATTTTTTCTGCGGTAATTTCACCGGCCAACACGACAAAGCCCCTGGATTCGTCTATCGTTTTTACTGTAACCGCAGTTGGCGATACGCCGTTTACCTATAAATGGTTTCACGCTTCTTTGGAAATTCCCGGGCAAACTAATGCCGCTTTTACCATCGCACATGCCGCTTTTGCGGATTCCGGTCTGTACACGTGCGTCGTTAAAAATAAAAACAACGATTCAATAACAACGTCAGCGGCAATTCTTCATGTGATTGCAAAAGCCAACGGCAAACCCGTTCTCTCTTTAGTAAAAGGACATTTAAAAATCCTTTCATCGGAAATTTGTTCTCTGACTGTAAAATCGACTGAGCCGGACATCGGCCAATCCGATACCGTTACCGTACTCAAAGGCCCATTAAATTTTTCATTCAAGGATTCACTGTTTACGTGGGCCGTGCCTTCCGGATATCTTGGAACCGACACGGTGAAAATGGATACGGTGTTTTTCAGGTCTTCGGACAATGGTATTCCGTCTTTGCAAGACACGCTGAAAGTGGCCATAGAGGTGCGGAAGTCCATTGCATTACCGGACAGTATAAAAAATCTGGTTGGTATTACCCGGAATAACGGTATTTTCACTTTTAAATGGAATGCGAGTAAAAATGCGGACAATTACCAAGTGTACCGTGCGAAGGACACGACCAACTTTGTCTCATTGGGAACGTGCATCGATACATTTTTTGCAAATGCGGTAAAAGATACTGCTTTTTACTATTACGTTGTCGCCTCAAATTCAAAAGGCATGTCGGCGCCGTCTAATAGAATTTTGTCTACATCGGTAAATACAGCGCCGAAATGGATCCGTGATACCATAAAAGTGAGTGTTCTGGAAAATGCATCGATTACGATCAATCTGGCGGATTCGGTATCCGATGCAAATGGTGATAATATTGTTTATCAAATGACTTCCGGTGACCCGTTAAAGAATTCTCTGGTGTTTTCAACCTGGAAATATACGGCAAGCTATACCGATTCTGGCACCTATCCAATTAAAATTCAGGCGTCAGATGGCATTGCCGCGCCAAGCGCCATAACAATACTGTTACATGTTGTAAATGTTCCCCGCCCGCCGCAGCCGCAACCGCAAAGCGTGTCGACAAAACGAAATACCGCATTGCAAATAACGCTGTCTGCAATATCGCCGGACAGTACCGCAATAACCTCATGGGTAATTGACACAGCGGCAACTCACGGCACGGCAGCATTGGCAAATAGTTCGCAGCCAACTGTCACTTATACGCCGACACCAGGTTTTATCGGCACGGATTATTTCACATTCAAGGCATCGGCAGGTAGTTTGCAAAGCGTTTCTTCTGCAAAGGTTTCCATAAAAATTGATACCAATAATATTGCTCCGGTCATTTCTCAAAAACTTGCTGCCAAAACATTGACAAGTGGAGATTCCCTTGTTTTATCGGTAACCGTTAATTCGGATGTGTTTCCTGCGCCTTTGTATTCCTGGTATAAGGGCGGCGCGTTTTTGGATTCAACGAGAGTAGGTACATGGAAAAAACTTAACATGCAGGGATCTGATTCCGGATTCTATTATGTAATTGCATCCAATTTGGCTGGCAGGGATTCTTCGGGGGCATCAGTTACCGTGAATGTACCACCAACAGTTACAACCCAGCCTCAAGCAAAGCGCATTCTTGAGCATCAAACAATAGCACTTAATGTTGTCGCTATTGGAACATTGCCGTTGACCTATCAATGGAGAAAAAACGGTACAAATATTCCATCGAATTCATCAGCTCAAAACTATTCATTGTCTAATGTAACGCCAACAGATTCCGGTGATTACACGGTAATAGTTACGAATGTTGTAAGAAGCTGCACAAGCGCCGTGGCACATGTAACTGTTTTGCCAACTTATTCTTTGGCAACTTCAAGTTTACCTACGGTAGGCGGAACGATTAGCCGTTCAAATGATACGATTGCCTATGCAATGGGTGATTCGGTAACCTTGACTGCAACCGCGGCAACAGGGTACCGTTTTACCGGTTGGACTGGGGATGCGAGCGGAACAACGAATCCGTTAAAAGTTATTTTCACGGGCTCAAAAAATGTGACGGCAAAATTTATAAAGCAATATTCACTCACTATTACTGTTCCGCAAGGTGGTACGTTGACAAAAACGCCAAATCAAACAACATATGATTCAAATAGTACTGTGATTTTGACTGTGACTGCTGCTTTGACCTATAACTTTTTTGGGTGGACCGGTGATACGACAGCACAATCAAATAGCATTAGCCTAGTAATGAATGCAAATAAAAATCTTCTGGCAAATATTATCCCACATTACAATTGGGTCCCTGCAAATTCCGGCCTTACAGACACTATTGTCAAGTCGTTTGCTTTTAATGGAAATGTTATTTATGCTGGGTCTGCAGATTCTGGAGTATATCGGACTATTAATGGTGGAACATCATGGAATAAAATGGATACTGGTTTAACAGGACTTTGCGTCTATTCGCTCGCTTGCATGGGAAGCATTGTCATCGCCGGTACCGACGCAGGTGCATTTCTATCCAAGGACAGTGCGAAAACATGGCAAGTTTCAACGACATGGAATGGTGGCTCTTGTTATGCTCTTGGGGTAAAAGGAACAGGTATTTATGGTGGGGCATTAGGTGCGATTTATTTCTCTCCTGATAGCGGAAAAACTTGGACACAATTGACATTGTCCATCGCAGGTCAAATCTATTCTATTGCAATAAATGGAAGCACAATTTTAGCAGGAGACAGGGGTAATATAAAACAATCCCAAGACGACGGCTCGACCTGGTATAATAGAGTAACACTTTCCTATTTTACCCCATATTCATTCAATTTTAATGGCACTAATATTTTTGCTGGCACACCCACTTATGGAATTTATAGATCTCCAGATGCAGGTACGACATGGACACGCATTGATACCACTATCGCTACAAGAGCATTAACTTCATACGGTTCTACTATTTTTGCCGGTGGGCAAAAATTCGATGATCCAAATGGCTTCTCTGATATCTTTGTTTCGATAGATAATGGAGAACATTGGTATCCCCAAGGATTTTCTGGAACTTCTGGAAAAAATGCCTTAATTTTAATAGGCAAAACAATATTTTTGGGTCTCAATGGCTCAGGTGGAATATATAAGGCCTCGATACCATAAAGGGAATAATTGCTGGATACCTATGTAATCAAACTCGATTTAATAAAAAAGGCAACCGCCCGGTTGCCTTTTTTATTATTATAGTTTTTCTAATTTATTTATTAAAATAATTAAGTACATTATTTAAAAACAATCACTTAGATGTAATGAATATCTCATTTTTTTAAATATCCAATAAGATTATTATTATAAATAGGTAGAAAAATAACAGAAAATTTATTTATAACATTATATTTGATATCATATTTGAAAATTTGGGTATTTCTTAAAAAAAAAATTAATTTTGGCTGCTATTATTTTTTTTAAAACAAGTATAGACAAGGCGAATTATTTTTTATATATTGTTATTGTACATATTTTTATAAAATATTTCTTACTGACATAGATAATGTTTAATGGAAATGTAAATATTTTTTTTCCAGAAGCTTTAATGTTGAAAGGGTTAAGAATGAAAACACACTTTTTTTTACGTAAGTTCATGAAACAGATTGGGTTTCTTGTAAATTGCTTTGTTGTATGTGCTTTTAATTTTAGTTTTGCTGCTACAGAAGGCAATTACACTAATCCGAATCCTGCTCTTACCAAAATCGATGCTGATTGGAGAGCAATGTATGGTTCACCAGTTCATGATGCAATCCTGGTTTTTAATAAAATGAGTGGTGGAACAGCCAATGATGTGAGCAAAGATTCTTTATGTATTATGCGCTTTGGGATGGCAGGATCTACCACTGCTACAATAAAAAATCTAATGAAATATCAGCAATGGGCTGGTGTTGCAGGTTGGGGCGTATCGTCTACGTACCGGATTTCTCCGGATGGCTCAAAAATAGCAATGCAAAATGGTACAGCAGTATCAGTTTGTGATACCAATGGGTCAAATTTGGCAATAATTCAGAGAGTTTCTCTCAATGCAGATCAACTTAATGTTAGTTGGGATGATTCTGCTTCGATACGTAGAATTGTATATAGCGCAGGGTTTATCATCCTAAGGACCGTAGTAAATTCCGATAATTCTGCTGGAAAAACAGACACACTATGGTCGCATTCAGGGAAAGACCCCGCTGCGGGAAGTTCTGCGAGTGTCTATACTTCTGTAAATAAAGTAGGGCATTACCTTTCTTTTGATATGCCGACAAATCTTGCCAACGTTCCTGTCGTTGTCGATCTTGTAACTAAAACGGCAAAAAGCCCAACAAACGGCGCTGATGGTTGCCAAGTAAGAATGCTGCAGGATGGGCTCGGCACCGTCAGTTATCATCCGAGTACGCATTTGTGTGCGGCCAACGTTTGGAGATGGGGGCAAAATGAGAATGTGAACACGACACTGCTAAAGGTGCCTTGTCCGAATGGAACAATCGGATCTGCAGATAATCCGAGCACGGATTGCGGTAATAATATGTTCTATTGGTGTGATTCCGACACTAATTATATGGTCCAAACCGGCGATAATCAGGCGAGCGCCTCTCCCGGTTGCTATACGAAAGCTTTTATACGTAAAGGTAAAACTTCAAATAATATGATGTATGTCGGCGATTTCGTCGGTTTCCCCGCCTTGTGGATTAATCCCAATATGTCGACCAAAACCTACAATAATCGAATAACAGCAAATCCTGACGCCAAAGTTGTAATTAAACGTATGGGCAACGAATTGACTCTGGTGAATTTTGAAAACAGGGTCGTGGATGATGCGGTTTTAACGACGCTTAACGGAACCGTTGTAGCAATAGGGCAAAAAATATCTCCGGATCAACGGCTGTTTTCCATCGGAAAAATTCCCAGTGGTAGCTATGTTGTTTCCTGGCATTCGGCAAATACCGCTTCTGCTAGATTTGTGACTATTACACGATAATTCTGCAATATGGCAGATTAAAAAGGCAAAATTATAAGCTTGTCGGAGATTTTTGTTTCCGGCAAGCTTTATATTTATAAGTCCGGTTGTATAGATGAGTGAGTTTTTAAACAATGCTTCGCTGATTTGCCTAACCGGATTAAAAATAAAGTGATATAATAACAAATCGAAGGCCGGCATCCCCGGTTTTTGTTATCCGAAATAAATTGTTTTAATAATCATATCCTTCCGACGAAAGGCCAATACATGAAACGCAATATCCTTATTCAGGGAATACAAACTTTTAGGAAAAAGAAAAATGCTTTGACATTTGCCTTCGGTAGTGCGGGGCTTTTGTTATTAGCTCCTTGTTCTGCTGCAACATATCAATTAACAGTAATAGCAGGTACAGGTGGTGTGATTACTGCGCCGACAGCTCAGACTGTTACAGTTAATCAGGATTCCCAAACAGTAATAACGGCACGTCCTAATTCTGGATATGTTTTTGCCGAATGGATTGATACTTCTACAAACGCAATCATTGCCTATAAAAATTCCATATCGACAAAAGTCAAACTTCCAACAAGCAATGCAGTAATTCAAGCCAGGTTTATAAAAATCACTTCAGCCCTTACGCCGGTGGATATTTCTGCATTTCAAAAAGAAAATGGTGCCAATTTCAGTCATTATACCGGGAATTGGACGACCCTCCCAGATTTTTCTACACTTATTCCAGATTCCTCTGGTTCTTGCGATTCTTTGGCAATTCAAGCTGTCCCGCATCAATCCAATAATTTAGGCATTGTTTTTAATGGCTATTTTAATGTTCCCGCAGATGGCAATTATACCTTTTATGTAAAGTGCAATGGCGGATACTCTCTTCTTGTCAATGATTCCGTAATCGCAAAAAATACAGGGTTACGCACATCTGTTGTTGTGGATAGCGCTGTAGTTGCGTTGGTAAGCGGAGCTTATGTTTTGGAATTACGATATTTTAATGCCAATACAGTTCCTAGCCTGACCGTAAGCAGCAGTTCGGCCGATGTTGGTTTGGGCAAAGAAACTATCAATACTGATGCAATAACTCGTCCCTATTCTGGTCCAGTTCCGAAAATCACGGTAATAAAACCTGTTGGCGGCGAAATTTATCACCTTGGCGATACGATTCATGTACAATGGGTTTATAAAAATGCCCGTGGTCAAACGTTTGCCAGCCTTACCCATGATAATGGGAAAAGTTTTGCGAATATAACCGCATTGGCTTTCCCGGGGAATGTTACAACCTATGATTGGAAAATTCCCAAGGATTCGGTTTCCTATATTACAACGACGGCCAAAATCAAGGTCGAAGAATATCCGCCATACGATAAATTCGGTGTGTCGTTACCGTTTACAATTGTTGCGGGGGCAGGGGTAAAAAATCCTTTGGTCCTTTCGCGGGGCGCTTCTGCGTCGGTTAAAATCACCGCGAGCGATCTTGTGGTTACCGGCGCAAAAAACAAAACCGTCGGAGATGCCGTATTGATTAATGTTAACGGGGAAACCGTTGCCAGAGGCAATAACGCGTCGGCATATGAACAGCGCGTTTCCATACGTTCGGTTCCGGTCGGAATGTACATTCTCTCGTGGCATTCGGAAAAAGCAACGATGAGCAGGTTCGTTACGATCGCGAAATAAGGAAGTTGAAAGTCAAAAGTTAGAAGTTAGAAGTTAGAAGTTAGAAGTTAGAAGTTAGAAGTCGCTAATAACAAAGATGAATTAAGGAAAAGAATTTATGAACAAGACAATGCGAAAAATAGCAGTATGGGCAGCGTTGCCCTGTCTGATTTCCACGGCAGCCAATGCTGCCATCAGTGCGCGGATAACCGCGACGCAAGCCAAGCTCGACAGTGCATGCGGGACGCATAACATCAAAGTCGTTTTCATGTGTCAAAATACCGGTTACATTGTCGACTTTTCGCAGGCAACACCCCAAATTCAGCAGATGGCCGGTGTCACGAATGCCTATTACCCCACGTTGTCGTCGGACGGCCAATGGGTGGCATATCAGACCGGTATCGAAACCGAAGGTAATTCGACCAGCCCGATTAAAGGGAAAATATGGATGCGGGAAGCTGCGGCAACAGGTACCGCTGTTCAGGTTGCCGATACTGCGTATGTTCCCCGTTTCGTGCAAAATACTCCTGCCGCATTGCCGGAAATCGTGTATTCTACCGATGTTTCCTGCCCCCAGAATATTTGCTATTCCCTGGGTAAGACGCTCAAAAAGCAAATAGCCAACAAAGTTCCGCAGGCAGCGCAGGTCGTTTACGGACAAGGCAGCTATTACGGCGGACTGTCGTGGGACAACCGCTATCTTTGCAGCGGTTGGGACGGCGGCCCGAACGGTTTTATTCTGGACGTGCAAAACGGGAACGGGACGCCGCGTGCGGTCCATACCATGCGGGTGAAGAAAAACGGTACGAATGTCGACACGTTCGTATCGGTCGGCGTATGCAATATTTCCCGGCCCGCAAGCAGGGTGTTTACAAATTCAATGCTCTATTTCGATTTCGGGTCCGGAAATATCGCTTCCGCCGGTTGCAATCATCCGCTGCTCGGCAGCTGGTTGCTTCATACGAAACTCTTCATTTCACGATACGATTCGGAAGATTTGAGAGTGTATGATATGCCCAGCGATCAGAAACTTGTTTCGATCAACGATGCGAACGGCAACGGCGAGCCGGTTGCAAAGGAATGGGATTTTCCCGAATGGTCAGACCATCCCTATTATGCCGCCGCTAGCCTTTTGGTCGACCGTTTGTTCCAGGTTTCCGGCGATTGGAAACATGTACAAAACAGGACCGCAATATATCTGGTGAACCTGAAAGATTCGAGCTATACGAAACTCGTCGAATCGACCGATACGTCGTATACGTCCACAACGTCGTTTATGTATCCTTTTGTAAATGTTGCGGTCCCCGCGAATTTCGTTGAAGACAGCACCTGGCTTTCCAAAACCATTTGGGAACGCGCGTCGAACGGCGTGCTGAACCCGAACGTTTCGCGTGGCAATAAAAATTCCCTGCTGAATGCGAATAAGGGAACGATGGCCACCATGACCGTGTACTCGGTGCTTGGGCAAAAACTAATGTCAACTTCGATGCCGGTAGCGTCGTCGTGGACCGCAACCGACGCGTTAAAGCCGTTTAAAGCTGGAATTTACTTTGTAGGATTTTCCATCGAAGGAAAGAAACAGCAGATCATCCGCTGGGTCAAAACCCGATGAACAAATATTGGAATTGCGTCCTCGCCCCTTAGCCCACTCTTCGATAAAAGCGGGGGGAAGAAAAATGATATTAATGACGAAACCGGATTTCCGTAATTCCGATATGGAAATCCACAACGCCCTTTACATTTACTTTTAGAAGGAAGTGCTATGGGAAATCAAAGCAGTGCAAGTGCGCTTACCGCGCCGGTCAAGGTCGGGTACAATCGGTTATTGTTGCTAGTCGCCGGTTTGGGCGGATTGCTTTATGGAGTGGACGTCGGCATCATTTCGGGCGCCCTTCCGTATTTGGAAGCGACGTCGGGCCTCAATTCCGGACAGCTTTCCATTATCGTTGCCGCTGTTTTGCTCGGGAGCGTCATTTCCACGCTTTTTGCAGGCATGCTTGCCGATTGGCTCGGCCGAAAAATGCTCATGACGTTGAGCGGTATCATGTTTGTTTTGAGTATTCCCATTATTTCGCTTGCCCACGGATATGCGCCGCTTGTTTTAGGACGTTTGTTGCAGGGCGTAAGCGCCGGCCTCATCGGCGTTGTGATTCCGCTTTACTTGGCAGAATGCCTGAGCGCTTCGAACCGCGGAAAAGGCACGGGCATTTTCCAATGGCTATTGGTCACGGGTTTGGTGGCTGCATCGGTGATCGGTATGTATTTCAGCTATCGCGTCGACATGGTTGCAAAGCTCGGCAATGTCGAAAAATTGTTCGCATTCAAAGACATTGCCTGGCGCAGCATTTTCTGGGTATCGCTGCCGCCGGGATTATTGTTCGTTGTCGGTAGTTTCCTGGTGGCCGAATCTCCCCGCTGGCTGTATCGCCGCGGGAACAAAGACGCTGCAAAAGCTGCGCTTTTGCGTTCGCGCTCCGAAGAACAGGCCGATGTGGAATTACAAGAAATGGAAGAGACCTTTGTCGCCGAAAAAACGCAAAGCACGACCGGTTCAAAAATCAAAGAATCGCTTCTTAAACGTAAATATGTCATACCGTTCGTGCTTGCCTGCATCATTTTGGCATGCAACCAATTGACCGGTATCAACTCCATTATAGGGTTCAACACGAATATTCTTATTCAGGGCGGACTTTCGGACGTTGCCGCGCATTGGGGTTCGTTTCTGTTTACGATTGTGAACTTTTTGGTAACCATCATCGCCGTGGTGCTGGTTGACAAAAAAGGCAGAAAGTTTTTGCTCACCTTAGGTACTTCGGGTGTGATCGTTTCGCTGGTGGCCGCAGGATTTTTATTCAGCAAAACCGAAAAACAGCGCGTCGATTGCCGCGATGCTGCGCAGGCAATGGTTTCCGGCGATGCCTTGTCGCTTACCTATAACGATTCCACCGCAAACGCTATGCTGGCTTCGATAGGAAGCGCAGGACAAGCCATAGTATCCAAACCGACATCCATGATTCTGATATATTCCTACGGTGATTTTAAAGCCGCAAGTAGGGTTGTGAGGACAGGCGTATTGGCCGAAAAGCCGATATCCATTAGCCGCGATGCGACATTGCCTGCCAATAAGGTGATTGCGTTTTTCTCAAATCCGTTCGGCGATTTGAACAAGGCAAGAGTTGCGCCTCTTAAAATCGAAAATGCCTTGATAACACCCGTACCCACGGCAAAAAACGGCTGGCTCGTTGCGGTATTCCTTTACTTGTTTATGGCTTTTTTCGCAATCGGGCCGGGAGTTTGCGTGTGGCTTGCTTTGTCGGAACTTATGCCCACTCGAATCCGTTCCAACGGCATGAGCATTGCATTACTTATTAACCAGGCAGTGTCTACGGGAATTGCGGCAGTATTTTTACCCACTGTGGGAAAATACGGCTATTCGACAATGTTTTTTGGATTTGCCGCATGCACTATCGTGTATTTCGTGACTGCAGCATTCTTTTTACCCGAAACCAAAGGTAAAACCCTCGAAGAAGTTGAGGAATACTTCAGTGGTGCTAAAAAATAAGTTGTAAAATTAAATAATTTATAAAACGTTATTATTTTAAAATAACGTATAAAGGCAAGTGATATATAGTTATACACTTGCCTTTTTTAATTGTTTATAACTTTATGGAAAATAATTTAATATAATTTTAAAACATTTCTTGCAGCTGTATTGAAAAAGTATGTACTTTTATTCGATTCTTTAAACTCGTTTTTTTTAATTTATTCGTATACAAAATGTATACACATGTAAATGAACGGAAAATCGCAATTATAATAAAAAAATTTAAAAATATTTTAAAAATTGGCAATTTAAAAATCATGTGTAAAGTATTGAAAAGTAAGGAAATTTAATTAATATGACACTTTTAAATGGCATTAAATTAAAATTATTTTGAATATTTTTTAAAAAATCCGGTATATTATTTACGCAAGGAAACCGACCTGAGAACATATAACGAAAGGGGAGATGAAATGAAACTCTTAAAGTCACTAATGACCGTTAGTGCCATGGTTTGCTGTGTGGTCTATGGGGCTGTTTTTGGCCAGGACGATTCGCTGGTACCCGACCCGGTAAAGTCGGCGACTACGGAAAAGTCTGGGACTTCGACAGGTGTGAAAAATGATGATCAGGGATTATCGTTTAAGATTCACGGATGGGGAAGTTTTGAACTGGGGCAATTGTATAACGGACACGGGCCCGTCGATCGCCAATTTCAGCATGTGTGGCGTCAGCGGGTGTATTCAAATCTTGAAGCCGACTTGACAATTAACGATAGATATCATATGGTTATTAGCCCGGAATTGCGTTTGTATTACCCCTACCCGATAAATCTGACCGACCCGATGGAAAGAGACCTGAAGGCAAAATATGATGCTTATCTCAATGAAACATATTTCGGCGTGAATATCGGCGACCTTGCAAATCCGGTCATGAGTGTAAAGGTCGGCTATTTTAAATACAAATATAACCCGGATGTCCGCGACCTCGGGGAATATATGTTCAGAAGTCAATGTTATCCCGACTACATATACAATATTTTCGACCAGGCGTACGCACGACTATTAGGTGTCCAGGTTTCAAGCGATCTTTT
Source organism: Fibrobacteria bacterium (assembly GCA_037447435.1). GTDB lineage: Bacteria > Fibrobacterota > Chitinivibrionia > Chitinivibrionales > FEN-1185 > FEN-1185. The sequence continues at coordinate 60,388 of JBBIGR010000015.1, read as the reverse complement.
CGACAGCCTGTGGCATCAGGACCTCATAATCAACAGCGAAACATTTTTCTATCCTCGTGAAGATTTCGCCCTGACCTATTTGACATCCTTGAATTTGTTCAAGGGTTTTTTAACAATCGGCGGCGGCATAAGCGGATCGCATCTGTTTCCGGTAGATCCCAATCTTACGACACCGCAGGATGCTTCGACGAATATGTACCAGAAAAACCGCCGTCTCGTGGTAACGCCTAATGCCGCGGGCGGCAACGATACCGCCGTCGCATTCGACAGCACCTATTATTCCTTTACAGGAACAAAGGTAATGGGCCGTTTTTGTATTGATCCAAAGGCGTTTTTTAGAGATTCGAAATTGTTCGGGCCAAACGATTTACGGTTGTACGGGGAATTCTGCGTGCTCGGATGGGACAATATCGTTAATGAAGATCCGGACACAAGTCTCCTTAAGCACCCCTATGAAAACAGAAATCAACGAATTCCGTTTATGCTCGGATTTAATTTCCCCGGCTTCAATTTTATCGATGTAATCAGTGCCGAAGTTCAATTTTGGGACAATCCGTTCGCAAATGAATTTTACGACGCAAGAAAGGTCTATGTTCCCCAACACTACAATTCGAACGGCTGGGGACCGGATTTAAATGAAAACACGAAATGGTCCATTTACATTAAAAAAAGTTTCATGGGACATTTTGCCGCAACGCTTGCATTTGCCCGCGACAATGTTTTCGATCTTGATGAAACGGATTACGGTCCCAACGTTGATTTTGAGGAAACATACCGATATCATTCCGACTGGTATTGGAGATTTAAAGTCGAGGGTTCGTTTTGAACCGTGCCCTTCCAGGGTGCGGTTCCTATGAGCGCTCGTTACGTTTATCGAAACGAACATTGGAAAATGCCGAATAGAACTTGTAAACTGTTTATTAATAAAATTAACCGTAAGAGGTGATGTATGAAAGTAAAAAGTTTTAGTTCCGGATTAATGATACTGCTTTGTGCGGGAATTCTTTTTGCGCAGGCCCGTATCGATCTTACTACAGGGACGAATGCGTGGCAAATGGCGGCGTCAAGCGCTGCTGCCATAGTCCCAGGCATTGCAGATGCGGGAGCAACGATTTCAACGGCAGCATACGCGCCGACCACTGCGTGGTGCGCCGCTACGGTGCCTGGTACGGTTTTCTCAACCTACGTTGATGCGGGAAAATTTTCCAATCCGTATGTCGATCGGAATATTGCAACCCAATTGTTTGAACAGAACAAAGATATTGCCATGCATGCGGCAAGCAATAATTACGGATTCTGGTATCGGACCACATTTACAATTGATCCCAGTTTCAATGGGCGACAGATATGGCTGCGTTTCAAAGGTATCAATTATAAGGCGCAAATATGGGTCAACGGTACCCATATCAACGATCAGGAAGGCAATGCAACGTCGGTCGGGGCCTTTAAGCCGTTCAGGTTTAACATCACGTCGGTTGCTTCTTTTACCGGTCAAAATGCCTTAGCAGTGTTCATTTATCCCAACTCCAGTGCAAATCTGCGCGCATGGCATCAACCCACGGCACGTGACCATAAAAACAACGGCGGATCGCTTTCGGGCGATGGACCTACGTTTATATGTTCCGAAGGCTGGGACTGGATTCCGACGGTTCCCGACCGCGATATCGGCATTTATGATCAGGTCATACTTGAACCAAAAGGTTCGATATCAATTCGCGAACCTTATATCAATCCGACATTGTCGTCCGATTATTCATCGGCAAGCGTCGCAATTTCGGCTCAGCTTGAAAATGCCACGGCAGCCTCTGTTTCGGGAACGTTTACCGCAACGCTCAACAACGGCCAGACTGTTTCAGCGGCGGTGACGCTTGCCGCGAATCAGAAGCAGATTGTCAAGCTCAATCCCGTGACCATTGCAAATCCCGCCCTGTGGTGGCCGAACGGATACGGTCCTCAGAACCGGTATACCTGTCAATTCAGCTTCACCGAAGGCACGACACTTTCGGACTCCGTATCGGTGAAATTCGGTTGTCGTAAAATCACGTCGAATCTCGTCGGATCGTTTTTGAATATTTATTGCAACGATAAATATGTTATGTGTAAAGGTGGAAACTGGGGAATGGACGAGGCGATGAAACGTTGGGACCCCGCTCATCTGACGGCACAAATGAAATTGTCCAAGAACTCCAATGTGACCATGATTCGTAATTGGGTGGGCCAAACCGATCGCGAACTTTTTTACGATTTGGCAAGTGAATACGGTATTATGATGTACGACGAATTCTGGTGTCCGAACCCGGTTGACGGCCCGTTGCCAAACGACGTTAATCTCTTTCTTAATCATGCCATGGAGCGAATCAAGCGGTATCGCAACGAACCGTGCGAAGCGATCTATTGCGCAGCTAATGAAGGCGACCGGGGATCCGCAATCGATAACGGGCTTCAAAATATGATCGACACATTGCATCACGGAATGCCGTTTGTGACTTATTCGACAAATGCGACTCAGGGGCTTCACGGCAACGGCCCGTACGGCTGGCGCAATCCGAACAGTATTTTCGGCGAACCGCAGCAAAAAGGATTTACGACGGAAGTCGGGCAGACGTCCGTATGGCTTGACAGAACAGCACGGAAAACATTGTCCCAGGCAAATTTATGGCCGGTTTTCGACGGTTCGAACAACGTTTCGAGCAATTTCTGGGGTTGGCATGATTTCTGCGGTGCCAGCGCAATGCAGGGCGATGCTTTCTGCGCCTTTATGGCCGCCAATTACGCACCGGTATATCCGGGAGATAATCTTGGCAATTCAAAAGAATTCTGCAAGTATGCGCAATGCATGAATTACGACGGCTATCGCGCTATGTTTGAAGCGTGGAACTCTTTAATCGGAGCTGTTTCACCGAACGTAAGGACCGGCGGAATATTGATATGGATGTCGAACAGTTCTTGGCCGAGCAATGTCTGGCAGTCATACGACTCCTATCTTGATTGCAATGGTGCGTATTACGGATTGCAAAATGCCTGCGAACCCATTCATATTCAGGCAACCTTCAACACTACCGATAATAATCACTACCTCGATGTGATCAATAATACGTTGACGGCGGTCAATGGAACCGCAAGTTGCGAAATCTGGAATATGAGCACGACCGGAATTGTGAAAGCCGCGACCCAAACAAGTACGGTCAGCTCGTTTGCGCCGCTTGCAAAAACATATTCCAACGTCCAGATTAACAATTCCATTTCATCGACAAGCGGCTATTTCATGAATTGCATTTTCAAGGACGGCACCGGAAAAGTTATTTCCAAGAATGTGTATGCCCGGGGCAAAGGAAACGATTGGTCTCAATTGAAAACCTTGAAAGACTTGGCTAAACTGACCGTTGGTCAGGATTTGACGGTTACCGGAATCAATGCGACGAAATCGGGAACTACGAATACGATTACCGCGGTAGTTTCGAATACGTCAACGAATAAAGTCGGTCATATGATTCATTTGACCCTTCTCAAACACGGTGTCGTCGAAACAGGGTCAGGTGCGAGCTATGTTGATCCCCGAGTATTGCCGACGTATTTCAGTACCAATTATATAACGCTTTTTCCCGGCGAAACGCAAAACATCTCTCTCCAATTCGATTCAAAGGACGCCGGTAATGCGGGTGTAGACCTTGAAGTTACCGGTGTGACCGTCAATGATAACGGACCGCTAATCGGATTGACCGGTATAGAATCTATGACCATGAGCAACCTCGGCCAAATAAAGAATATGTCTTTCTCTTATGTTCCTTCGCAAGGTATCGTGGTTAAAATGCCGGGCAAAACTAATTTTTCCATCAGTGTCTTCGATATGTTGGGGAAAATGGTCGCGGCGAAAGAAGTGCAAGGCGCAAGCAAGGTAACCGTGGGTGCTAAAAGCATGGTTGCAGGAATGTATTTTGTAAAGGTACGTAACGCAGCAACTGCGCAATCCATTGTTCAAAAGGTAATGGTCCGGTAAAAAAGCAGCCGGTGCATTTTTAGCAGTGAAACAAAGAGCCTCGACTCAATTTGAGTCGAGGCTCTTTGTCATGATGCGGAAAGCGTTTGGCACAATTCCTTTGCCAATGATCCAAGCGACGGGTCGCGTGCGCCCATGACCAAGACGGTATTTTGCGGAAGTATCAGTGACTTGATCCGGTGCATCAAATCGGGTCGGTCGGACGCGACAAACGCGGCTTTGCCGTTTGCTTTGACAAGCGAAACGATGTCGTCGGACGAAATGTCCTTTTGCGCGGTTCCTCCCGCATAGTAAATCGGCAGTAAGAACAAGATGTCGTCCTTCCGTAATGTTTCGGAAAACACGGCGACAAGATCGTCTTTGAGAAAACGAGTGGGGCCAAATCCGTGCGGTTGGAAAACCGCAATGAGTCGTTTGGAAAATCCCTGGGCGGCTTCGATTGCGGCACGGATTTTTTCCGGATTATGCGCGTAATCGTCTATGACGGTAATGCCGTTTGGAAGTTCGGTTACCGAAAACCTGCGATACACTCCTTTGAACGCCCGCACCGCGTCGGCAAGAGCGTCGGACCGGCAATCTTCCAATTCGCAAATAGCAATTGCGGCCAGGCAATTCGACAGATTATGTTTTCCCGGGAGCGGCAAATCGAATACCCGCCCGTTTCGGCTGAATGAAACATAGGGGCTCAGAAAATGTACCGCGCTGGGAAACACCGCAGCGTTTTTCGCAATGCCGAACGATTGTACGCTTGGGATGACGGTCAGTTGTTTGTCGTCGGCATTGACGACAACGGTTTGCGACTGCGATGCCAGGGTTTTGAACAACTGCAATGTTTCCGGAACCGGTTTATGGTCTTTTGAAATATTGAGAATAACGCTCGTTGCGGGATGGTATTTGACAAGCGTGCCGTCGCTTTCGTCCGCCTCGATGACAAGAAGGTCCGATTCGCCCCAGTAGGCATTGCCGACCAGGCCTTTTTCTTCCAGGCACAGAAGGGGCGCGCCTGAAATGAGGGAAGGGTTTTTGCCGCATGCAAATAAAAATTCCCATATCATTGCCGTGACAGTGGATTTCCCGCTGGTGCCTGCGACTGCGATGCAGCGTTTGGTTTCGACGATTGCGGCAAGGACGTCGGAACGATGATACACCGGAATGCCCAGCTTTTTCGCGGCAGCGATATCGGGATTTGTGTCTTCGATGGCCGTTGATACCACGACCGCATCGACGGCGGTCGTGATGCCGCTTCCGTCTTGGGGAAACAACGTGCAGCCGAGGGCGGCGAGTTTATCGCCGAGTTCATTGACATCCGATGAACCCTGCAACCGGTCCGATCCGCAAACCCGGATTTTCGCCCATGCGCAGTACTGCGCAATCGCACTCATGCCCGAGCCGAGGATGCCGACGAAGTACAACGAACCGCATTGTTTTTCTTTAATCGATAAATACAATGGTACCCTCCAAAACCGAGTCGAACAATTCAATAATATCGTCGTTTTTCATGCACACGCATCCGTGAGAAGCGGGCAAACCGATTGATCTTTCGTTATTGGTGCCGTGGATGTAGATATACCGCTCGAACGAATCGATGCCCTGCCCGCGATTGGTGCCTTCCTCGAGACCTTCGAGCCGAAGAATGCGCGTAAGAATGAGGTTTTCCCCCGGTTCGCCGATAGGCCAGTCTTCGCCTGTGTCAAGGCGGTCGCGGAATACCCTGCCTTTAGGGGCATCGTGGCCGTATTTTTCCGCTATGCGATGAAGCCCCCTCGGCGTCATCAGGGAATTTTCACGGTTGCCGATGCCGAACCGGGATGTCGAGATGCGATACTGTTTGAAACGGTTGGGCCCTTGCACGTGGGTGAGCGATTGTCGCGCCACGTTTACGGCAATAAACTGGGGAGGGCACGATCCCAGTATCTGTTTGATCCGTTTTTCTATGTGATCTGTTTCCATTCCGTAAAAGCCTTTTTGGTAGTGTCCTGGGAAAAAGTATCTATACGAAAAGCGAAAATCGCGGTTTAAACCGTCCGGTTGCGATGTTTCGATGGACAAAATTAATATATTACAATATAATCGATAAATATAAGCTCTGATAGGGAATCTCAGCACAGGAAGCGAGGAAAACACCTATGAACGGTACGAACGGAAAAAACGGAGAGTTGACACATGATGATACCTGGAGGATCTTCAGGATCATGGCGGAATTCGTTGATGGCTTTGAAACGCTTTCGAAAATCGGGCCTTGCGTTACGATTTTCGGTTCTGCCCGCACACCTGAAAACGACAAGTATTACAAAATGGCGCGCGAAGTCGCCAAGCGTGCCGTCGAAAACGGGTACGGCGTAATTACCGGCGGCGGCGGCGGCATCATGGAGGCTGCGAACCGCGGCGCACAAGAAGCCAACGGCATGTCGGTCGGGCTGAATATTCAATTGCCGTTTGAGCAAGCGCCGAACAAATATATAAAATTGCTGTTGAGTTTTAAGCATTTCTTTTGTAGAAAGGTAATGTTCCTCAAATACACTTCCGCGGTGATCGTGTTGCCCGGCGGGTTCGGAACAATGGACGAATTGTTCGAAGCCCTTACCCTTATACAAACGCAAAAAAGCACGTATTTGCCCCTTGTCATGATGGGTAAGGAATATTGGAAAGGTCTCGATACGTGGCTGCACGACAGTATGTACGGTGAACGATATATTTCGAAAGAAGACTTCGATATCATCAATACTACCGACGATCCTCAGGAAGCAATAGACGTGATAAACGAAGTCATGAAAAAACGTAACACAAAAGTTAATTTCGCGTAATCGCGTGCTGTTAAAAAAAACGATAAATATTTAACTTTGTTGTTGACATTGATTCTTTTTGAGGTTATTATTATATGTAGATAATGATTGTGAATCGGCGATAATCTCAAAAGTAAATCAAAAGCTAAAACGCAAATCGAATCAAAATGTTTATCATAGACAGCTGCGAACGTAGCAGCTGAAGTTTAACATTCCATCATTTTAAAGGAGGTGCTGACGTGCCAGCCAAGAAAAAAGTTGCTAAGAAAGCGGTTGCAAAAAAAGCAGTGAAAAAAGTCGCAAAGAAAAAGAAAAAATAAATTTCTTTTTTTTTCGGTCTCGTATGTCGGCAAAGCGGACAGGTTAATTTCTGTCCGCTTTTTGTTTATTATTGCGCAGATCGATGGCATTGTGTAGTTTTAATTCCGCGTGACACAGACCACTATAAACATCCTGTGTAATAAAATTGCCTTTGCGCAAGGCGTTGGCTGCCGGGTCTAGTACCCCGCACTGTAAGGGTCATGAAAGAATTTTCCAAATACATCGCCGATACGTTTTCCGTTTCCGAAGCATGCGCGCGTGAATTGTGCGATTGCTTCGAAAAGGGGTTGATGCCGAATTATTGTGCAGACTATAATACTATTATATGTTCTGAACTTGACGTTTGGGGCGTATGGCGCATTTACGATTTTCTGTTCATTGCCTCCAACCTTGCTTCAAAGAAAAAACGACTCATTAACGCGCTAAAGAAAAGCGAAAAGTTTACCCCTGAGCTCGAAGCCCGCATCACGCATCTGACCAATGAATTCGAACTCGACGATATGCTTTTGCCCGAACGCGTAAATCCGAGAAGTAAAGGGCAGCTGGCGTTGAAAAAAGGTTTGGGTGTTTTTGCCGACAAAATCCTTGCACAAGAAGAAAATCTGCCCCCCTTGGAAGAATGCGCCGCCGCATATTGCACCGATCCCTCGCTTAAAAGCGCCGACGACGTCATTGCCGGCGTTAAAGATATTATCGCCGAACGGTTTGCCTATGATGAAACCGCGCGTACCATGGTGCGCGAATTCATGTACGACGACGGTTTTTTCGAAGTGACCCCCAAAAACAAATCGGGTGAATTTTCGAAATATGTCGGCAAGCTTATTGTCATACGCGAATTATCGCAGGAAGAATTGCTTACGCTTCTTGCCGCGGAAGATAAAAAAGAAATCCGATTAAAACTTTCGGTACAATTGTTTCGCATCACCGAACTTCTCAAACATCATTTTGTCGTTAATCCGGATTCTTCCGCTTTTCAGCTCATTGCCGAAGCAATAGACGATGCTTGGTTGCGCTTATTGCAACCCATTGCCGAACGCGATGTGAAAATCCGACTGCGCAACGAGGCCGAGGAGGCCATGCTTCGTCCCGTCATGCAGGCCTTTGGGAAGCAAATGTCCGTTGAGGCAGAGGAAAAATCCTATTGTTCATGCGGCATCATAGATAAAAAACAATTTGCGTTGGTCGTTTGCACCGATCGCGGCCGTCTCAGCGGTGCAGCTTCCGAAAAGAAGATCGTGCTCGATAAACCGGTGGCGAGCGAACGTTTGAAACAGTTCGTCATGCGTTATAAACCGTCGGCAATTCTTATCGTGAACAATGAAGATGCAAATGCGGCAGAAGCCATTGTCAAGAAAACTCTTGATTCGATTCAAAATACGTCTCAAATAACATTTGTCGATAAGCCTGTCGATTTTCCGGAAATTGCATCGTCCGAATGGATGAAAAAGGAATATTCCGATCTGGAAGAGCCGATGCAAAATGTTTTTGGTGCCGCAATATCCCATATTCAACCGGCGCATCTTATTTCGAAAATCGGCGTGGAATATTTTTCCTTTCACCCCTTGCAGCATTGTATTTCGAAGGAAAAAGTTTCACAGCTTGTCGATCGAATTATTTGCGATAAGCATCTTGCGAGCGGCATTTCTTCGGCAGATTGTGCCGATTCGCTGAACTCGGTAAATATGGAGCCGTTTATTTCCGCTGATTTGAAAAAGGAAATTATTGCGCATTGTGCCAAGAACGGTCTTTCCCAAAAAGAGGATCTTTCAAAAGTTAACGGAATTTCCGACGGCGCGTATAAAAGTTTGGCCGGATATTTCATGATTCCTACAGCCGAAAATGCGCTGGACCGGACTATGGTTCATCCAGACCATTTTCCGTGGCTCAAAAGTATTTGCGACGGTCTTCAAATAGCGCAGGATTCTTTGGTTTTGGATCCGGAGGCGGTGCGGTCGTTTCCCGAGTCCGATGTCATTCGGAAACTGTTTCTTGAGAAAAAACTGATTGGGCAATTGGCCGCCGGGCAGCGATTCGGCGGAACAACCGGATTTTTCAAGCCCAAGAAAAAACTAAAACTCATTGAACTCGAGGAAAATGCCGTGGTAACCGGCAGGGTTACCAATATCACTCCGTTTGGCGTATTTGTCAATATCAATGCGGTGTGCGACGGATTGATCCATATTTCGCAATTGGCGGATACCTATGTCGAGTCCGCGGAGCAGGTGGTTTCCGTCGGCGATGTTGTCAATGTCAGGATTCTCAAGGTCGATGCGAAAAAAAGAAGGATTTCCCTTTCAATGAAAGGGCTCGGCCACCAAGGGCCGAAAATTTCCCCATCCAAACGTCAGCTTACCGATCTTGCCAGCCATTTCCAAAACAGGTAATTCCAGCGATTTCGGATTTTGATAAACAGTCTTTGAAAATGCGGCGTAACAGCCGCTTTTTTTTCGGGATAGCCATCCATGAAATTGCTCTATTATATAACTTCGCACGGATACGGTCATGCCGCACGCACCGTTGCTTTGTGCAATAAAGTACCTCTTTCCATAGACATTATTTTTAAAACAACGGTGCCGCACTCATTTTTCCTTCAGGAAATGTCCAGACCGTTTTCCTATGAGTTGGGGGAATTCGATTGCGGATGCGTTCAAACCGACGGCGTAACCGTCGATATCGACGCGACATTGTCCAAATACCGTGCTATTGCGATGGAGAATGCCAATAAGCTCGAGCATGAATCAAAATGGTGCCGCGAAAACGGAATCGGGCTCATTGCTTCGGACATTGTTCCGTTTGCCTTTGAAGTCGCATTCAACGCAAAAATTCCTTCGTTGGCAATAACGAATTTCACCTGGCATACGATTTACAAAGAATACATTTCCCGGCGGCCGGATTTTTCGTCTCAGCTACAAGAATTGGAAAACCAATACGCTTTAGCGGATTCGTTGCTCGCTTTGTACCCGGCTTGCGATATGCCGTATTTCAAAAAAGTAATTCCGGCAGGACCCGTCGGCAGGATAGGAAACGAAATCAGAAATACGCTTTCCGATACCTATGGTATTTCGTCGTCCCAAAAGATCGGTTTGATTTACACCGGCAATTTTGGCATGAATGCCGTGAACTGGGAACGACTCGAACAATTCGAAGCATGGGAGTTTTTCGGACTTTATCCGCTGCCCCGAACTGTAAAAAACTATCATTGTATCGGCGAAAAACAATTTCCCTATCAAGACTTTGTCGCCTCGGCCGATGTCATGATAAGCAAATTGGGATACGGCACTTGTGCGGAATGCTTTGTCAACGGGTTACCGATTGTCTATTTGCCCCGCCGGGGATTTGCTGAATATGAGACGCTTGCCCACGCTGTTACCCGATGGGGATACGGCTATGAGCTTTCCGCGGAAATGTTCAACGCACTTGAATGGGCCGATGCGCTGCAGACGATTGCCTTACGGCCTAAACCCCGCCCCTCGCTTTCGATGGGAATTGAAACCTGCGTCAATACGATTTGCAATATGTTCGAGAATTCACAATATTTTGCTTGAAAAAGCAATTCCCTTGTTCCTATACTTACAATAGTGATCCTGATTCGGCATTGTGCATTTTTATTCCTTTAATGATGGGGATAATTCTTGGAAAACCCACTTAGTAAATTTTTCCCTGTTGAAAACAGGGCCGACGGGGTATTCATTAAGGTTTCCCCTGAGCACAAGGCAAAGGTCCAGATAGCGGAAATTAGAAATTGCCTTTTCCAGGCGTTTGTGACGAATTTCGATATCAATAAAATCAAGGAAATCGTGGAAGCCGCGAAAGGCGTTTTTGAAAAAATAGGCCCCCTTTTCGAAATTTACAATCCGGAACTCGACCGGTATGTCGATTTAAATGTGACGCCGATGCAGGCCGCAGTCACCATAAGTTCGGTTGCCATCAGTAACGACATTAAAGTGACCGACACGGCCTTGGTTTTCTGTTTCCGGAGAAAAGGAATCGTTCACGGCCTCAATTTCGACAGGATACGGGAAATCGTAAAAAATGCGCAATACGATCACGAGATAGTGATTGCCGAAGGTACGCCGCCCGTGGATGGCGAAGCCGCTAAATTGATTTTCGAGCTCGACGTGGATAAGGCTATCAAGCCGAAAGAAGAACAAAGCGGAAAAGTGGATTATAGAAATATCCAATCGATCGTTCAGGTTGGTGCCGGTCAGGTTATTGCAAGGAAAGAGCCACCCGGCGAGGGAGTGGCGGGTATCGACGTAACAGGGAAAAAAGTCCCGGCAAAACCGGGGGTTGACATTGCAATCAGACCCGGAAAAAACACCGTGGTTTCGGATGATGGAAAATTTTTGAAAGCCGAGAAAAGCGGATATCTTTATAAACAGGGAGATCTTGTCAACGTCGGCGAACAGTTGACTATAAAAAACGATGTCGATTTTTCGGTTGGCAATATAAAATATTCTGGAGACGTCGACATCTGCGGGGGCGTACTGCCGGGTTTCACGGTTGAGTCCGACGGAAACATTATCATCCGGGGAGAAGCCGAATCGGCAAAAATTATTTCGCGAAACGGATCAGTTACGTTGCAAAAGGGCATTGTTGGAAAAAACGATATGTTTGTTTCTGCAAAAAAGGAAATCAACCTTGTATTTGCCCAATCGGCCATCATATGCACCGAGTCGATGCTCAATATCGATAAATACTGCATGCATTGCGATATTACGTGTGAAACCGCAATAGGAAGTCAGCCGCATGCGGCGATAATCGGCGGATCGTTGATCGCATTTTCGAAAGTCGAAATCGATATTTTAGGAAATGAAAAGGGTATTGAAACAAAGATATGTGTGGTAGACAAAGAAGAAAAGGCGATTGCCGACAAAATGAAAGAGTTGCATACGCTGCAAAAAAAACTCGAAATCGAAATGGAGCCGATACAAAAGCAGCTCAAAGCTAAGGCGGCAATTTTGAAAGCCGCAGGCGGACAACCGTCGCAACGGCAATCCGACGAATTAAAGAAATGGCTCGACGCATATAATAAACTGGCGGCCAAATTGAAATATGTTTTGGAAAAAGTCGCAGCGCTTGAAGCCGAACTCAAGAAACCTCGGACCTACACCGGGTATATTAAGGTGGCAGGGGACATTTTCCCCGGGACCGAAATAAATTTATACGGAATGACAAAGGTCATTAAGTCTGCTCTTATCAACAAAACATTCCGGATAAAAGACGCTGCAATAGTAGTAGAGGGATGATATCATGAACAACGATCTAGCCCTGAATGTATCCGTGAAAAACGGATTTCTTTGGATAAAGCTGCCCGATTCCATCAATATGGACAATTATACAAGGATAGAAGAACAAATCGGTATGGCCGTTGCCGACTCCGCAATTGCGGTTGTGCTCGATTTGGAATCGACGCATAATCTCTTTAGTTCCGGTTTGGGGCTGCTGATACGAATCAAAAAACGCCTCGACGAGAAAAATGCGAAATTATATCTTGTCAATGTTTCGTTTAAAATACGCGAAATTCTCGGCGCCGTGCATCTCGATAAGCTTTTCACCATGTACGCCACCGACGTTGAGTTTGAAATTTCGCAAGAAGAACTTTTGGAGAAAAAAACGCTTAAGGAAAAATTTGGTTTTGTTTTCGTCGGCAGGATCGAAAACGGCGTGTACCGGATCGGGCTATCGGGAAGTTGCGGGCTGGGTCGGGATCTATCGGCATTGACCTCCTTCACCGTCGATGGTACGGTGCATAAATACGTGTTCGATTTGACAGGGCTTGATATGGTAGATAGCGGCGGAATGCATATTTTGGGTAAGCTGCTCGTACAGATTCATGAGAGCAAAGCTGCGGTGGCAATGTACGGCGGCGACCAATTTATCAGCGACCTCTTGGATATTTTCGGCATCACGGAGTTTGTTTCATTATGTAAAGATGAACGTGCTGCTTTGGATGCAATCGAGAAGGCCGCAAAACTATGCGCATAAGGTGGTTGTGTGGCAGCACACTATTCTCCGTCTTCGGAATATTCGCTTCTTGAGTCTATTAGGCCTTCTTTGTGCTATAAAAAATCCCCGCGATTTCCCATTCCAATCGGCGATGATGCCGCGATTCGTGTCTGTCATGATCGCGAACAACTTATTCTGACAGCCGATTCCTTTGTCGAGAATGTGCATTTTTCATTGCGTTATATGACTTTCTCGGAAATCGGGTATAAAGCAATGGCCATAAACGTGAGCGATTGCGCTGCTATGGCTACACAGCCGGACTGCGCCCTGGTTCAAATCATTTTTCCGCAAAATTGCCCCGCACCCGATATTTCTTTGGCAATTACGCAAATATATAAGGGTTTTGCAAATACCTGCAGAAAGTGGAAATTTCCGATAATCGGCGGAAATCTCAGCGCAGGTCCATGCTGGATAATCGATATCACACTGCTTGGGCGGAAATCGAACCGACAAAGGATATTGTTACGGAAAGGCGCGCGTCACAACGACGGATTATGGGTTACCGGAAATCCCGGGATGAGTGCCGCCGGCCTTCAAATCTTGCAAAAACACGCTTCTAAAGATACGATTCCCCTGCCATTATTAAAATATGTAAAAGCCCATATTCACCCGATACCTCGCATCGAGCTTGGCCGGGCATTGAGCGAAAATGCGGCTGTCCACTGTGCTATGGACATTTCCGACGGTATTTCCAAAGACGGAAGAACAATGGGATTCGAAAATAAATTAGGAATAATTTTACCGGAAGATATTCCAAGCAGGAGGAATACGCTTTCGTCCGCTGCAGCCTATCTTCAAAAGGATTGGCTGGAATTGTTCCTGCATGGCGGTGAAGACTATGAATTGATGTTTGCCGCTTCTAAAGGTTTTAATCCCGAACCGTTGATTAAAAAATTCGGTATACCTTTGACCAGAATTGGGACCTTTGAGAAAAAACGGAGGGGGTTATTCATCAGGAACTCTCTCGGGATTGTTATGGAACTTAAAAAAGGCGGATGGGATCATATGCCGAAATGATATACTTATTAGGTGTATTTGGGCGTTAGCGATTTTAGAAACCAGGCGTACACATTTGGGGTAGATACGATCGCAGGGAGCTATCCAACGGATTAGTTCTTACGATTCAATTTATTTAATGTATTTTTTCATATTATGATGCAACGACGAAGAAAAAAACTGGGTGAAATCCTCATTGCACAGGGACTCATTACCAATGAACAATTGGTGGAGGCTTTGCAGGTGCATAAACGTACCGGCGTCAGTCTGGGTACGGTTCTTGTCAATTTGAAATATATAACCGAAGACGATTTAACGAGCGTTTTGGGCGCCCAAATCCAGTTGGATCAGAGAAAACGCATCGGGGAAGTGCTCATCGATCAGGGGTTGATTTCCGATGATCAATTGCGGATGGGGCTCGAAGAACAGAAAAAAACCAAGCAGCAACTTGGTAAATGTCTTGTCGCGCTTGGCTATATTACCGAAAATAAACTTGTAGATGTCTTGTCTGCCCAACTCGATATTCAGCATGTCGTGCTGGAGAATTTCAATTTTAACCGCAGCCTTGTCAACATGATTCCCGAGGAAATGGCAAAGCGATATCGCGTCATACCGCTGTTCGAAAAAGAGGGGACGCTGACCGTCGCCATGGCCGATCCGACTAATTTGCGTACGTTGGACCATTTGAAGTTTAAAACGGGTAAGGAAATAGAGCCGGTCATTGCTGCGGAACGTTCGATTTTGGCGATGATAGAAAAAAATTACTCGTCGGGCATGGAGCAAATGTCGGAACTTTTGGGTTCGGTCCATGTCGATGATTTGGATGTGGTTCGTCATGACGAGGAAGAAGACGCCGACAGGCTCACCGATGAGGAAGGAAAGCAGATCGTCAAGCTTGTCAACCTCATCATAACGCAGGCGGTGAGTGAAAATGCGTCGGATATTCACATCGAGCCCATGGATTCGTATGTTCGTTTGCGATATCGGGTGGATGGCGAATTGGCGGAACAAAATCCCATTCCTTTACAATTACGGGCTCAAATTACCTCGCGTTTGAAAATTATGGCCGGAATGGATATCGCCGAAAAACGGCGACCGCAAGACGGGCATATCGAAATCCGGCATCAGGGACGCAACATAGACTTGCGCGTTTCGACTTTTCCGGTCATGACCAGAACCAGGGGCGTCAATGAAAAAATGGTCATGCGAATTATAGACCAGGCCGCGCATAGTCTGACGCTCGATCAACTCGGGTTCCTGCCCGGCATGCTTAAGCAATTCGACGATATTGTCCGCCTGCCCGACGGCATCGTACTTGTCACCGGCCCAACCGGAAGCGGAAAAAGCAGTACGCTGTATGCGGCGTTATCTCGCGTTAATTTGTATTACGAAAGTAAAAAAAACATTGTGACCATGGAAGATCCGGTCGAATTCGTTTTGGAAGGCATCAACCAAGGGCAAATCAATATCAAGGCCGGATTCAATTTTGAAGACGGAATGCGTTCTATTTTACGTCAAGATCCGGACATCGTGATGGTCGGCGAAATGCGGGACAAGCAGACTTGCGAGATGGCAATACAAGCCGCCTTGACCGGTCATATGGTTTATTCGACATTGCATACGAACGATTCGGCAAGCGCATTTACCCGGCTCATGGACATGGGGTTGGAACCGTTTCTAATATGTTCGACGGTTCGGGGGGTGCTTGCACAACGTCTCGTTCGCCGCATTTGTTCCCGCTGCAAAGAGCCGTACAGAGAAGACCCCGATGTTCTCAAGAAACTGGGACTTCGTCCGGACATAACATTATATAAGGGCAAAGGATGCCGCTTTTGCAATGAAACCGGTTATAAAGGCAGATCGGGGATTTTTGAGCTTTTGATACCGGACCCTACAGTAAAAAAACTCGTACTTGAACGTAAAACGTCGGATGATATCAAGGCGTATTGCGCGAGTAAAGGCGGTTTCGATACGCTCCGTATCGACGGGCTCCGTAAAGCTGCCGAAGGTATCACCACAATCGAACAGGTATTGGGAGTTTCGCAGAATGACTAGCAGCATGAATAGCAACGTGAACAATGGTTTTGGCGGCGCTACTTTTTTAAATAATGTCGTTCTCAATCCGGTACAAAAAGAAGCGGTGATGTACGATGCGGGACCGCAGCTTGTTTTTGCGGGCGCGGGAACGGGCAAAACCCGGGTTTTGACTGCCAAAATCGCTTTCCTTATCCGTCAAAAGGCAATCTTGCCGCAGCAGATCTTTGCCGCGACGTTTACAAATAAGGCAGCGCGTGAAATGCAGGCGCGGGTGGAAACGCTTATCGGATTGCCGCTTAAAGGATTATGGATCGGCACGTTTCATTCTCTCTGCGCGAGATTGTTGAGACGTGAGGCGCTTCATTTCGGGTATTCGCCGTCGTTTTCGATTTTCGATGCCGACGATCAATTGTCTTTAGTAAAAAAAATCGTCAAGGAATTGCAGCTGGATGAGCGCACTATGCCTCCCAAAACGCTGCTTTCCGCGATTTCCCGATATAAAAATGCATGCATGCCTCCTGCCGTCCTCGCCAATAAACAGGGAAGCTATTTTGAGCAGGAAGTGGTCAGAGTGTATGCCGTTTACCAGGAAAGTTTGCGCCGTCAACAGGCAATGGATTTCGATGATCTTTTGTCGCAGAGCGTTTATTTGCTGCGGGATAACGAACAACTTCGCCGAAGCTATCAGTCGCTTTTTAAATATGTCCTGGTCGATGAATATCAAGACACGAATCTTGCGCAATTCTATCTTGTAAAATTGCTCGCCGAGGGAAGCGGGAGAGTATTTGTCGTGGGCGACGACGATCAGAGTATTTACGCCTGGCGCGGGGCCCAAATCGACAATATCCTTTCTTTTGAAAAAGTGTTTCCCGGGACCAAAGTCTTTAAGCTCGAACAAAATTACCGGTCTACCGAAGCGATATTGAATTTTGCAAACGCAGTGATAATATCGAATACGGTTCGCGCCGAAAAAACCCTGTGGACGGGAAAGAAAGGCGGCGGAGCGGTTCTGGTGACCCGGTATCGCGACGACCGGATGGAAGCGGAATCCGTTTGCGATGCCGTAAAATCCGCCATTGCGCGAAATTGTTCCCCGCGCGATATCGCCATTTTATTCCGGACCAACGCACAGTCCCGTTTGTTCGAAGATTCGTTGCGCAAACGTAAAATTCCGTATGTGCTTGTCGGCGGCATGAGTTTTTACGAACGCAAGGAAATCAAGGATTGTATCGCCTATTTGCGGCTTTGCGTCAATCCCAAGGACGACATCAGTTGCGAACGAATTTTAAACGTACCGCCCCGCGGCATCGGAGACAAATCGCGCGACGCGCTTGTCGATGAAAGCAAGGCGGCCCAAAAATCGCTCTGCGAATACATCTGCAGCACGGAACCGTC
Organism: Fibrobacteria bacterium; assembly: GCA_037447435.1. Lineage (GTDB taxonomy): Bacteria > Fibrobacterota > Chitinivibrionia > Chitinivibrionales > FEN-1185 > FEN-1185. The sequence continues at coordinate 42,850 of JBBIGR010000015.1, read as the reverse complement.
GGCAGCGCTCGGACGGGCTCAAAAAGGGCTGGCGCAATTCCGTGAAATCATGACATTGCTTCTCGACCTGGTTGCCGAGCACGCCTCGCCGCATCAATTGTGCTCCGAAATGCTTGCGCTTAGCGGATATCTGACCGTTTTCGAAGAGGAAAATTCCGAAGAAGCAAACGCAAGGATCGAGAATGTCAATGAATTGCTCAACGCATTGGCAATCTGGACCGAAGATAACCCGAGCAAAGGCATCGATTCGTTTCTGGAAGAGGTTTCCCTGGCGTCCGACATAGACAGATGGGAACAAAAGGACGACGCGGTCAGCATGATGACGCTCCATTGCGCAAAAGGGCTGGAGTTTAAAAACGTTTTTGTCGTGGGGTGCGAAGACGGTATTTTACCCTCGCGGCAAAACTTCGACGACGAATCGAAAATAGAGGAAGAACGCCGCTTGCTGTATGTCGGGTGCACTCGCGCCATGGAGAGTCTTGAATGTTCGCACACCGATCAGCGGTTCCGATTCGGTAATGTGCTGCCGATGACGCCGTCGCGGTTTCTTGCGTCGATTTCACAAGACCTGTATACGTATATAGATAAAAGCGCCTTTTTTCCACGGGAAGAATTCCGCGCCGCACCGCCGACGCAAGTACGGTTCAATGCTCAAAAACAGCCTGTTGTCAACGAGCATGCGCAGCCCTTTCATCACGATGATTTTTCCCAAGACCCTGTGCAATACCGCATGGGTCAACAGGTTTCACATAAATTATACGGCCGCGGGAAAATCGTCAATATCAGCGGCTTCGGCGACGATATGCGTATGACCGTTTTGTTTCAAGACGGAAGCAGGAAAAAACTCATGGCGAAATTCGCGGATTTCACATCCTAACATACACCGGCTTTAAAAGAGGGAATATCATGATCGATAAAAATGTCGTTACGCATATCGCCTCATTGGCACGCCTTTCGGTATCGGAAAATGAGACGGAATCGCTTACTCATCAGCTTGGGTCCATACTGACGTATGTCGAACAGCTTAATGCCATCGATACGTCGAACATCGAACCGACGGCATTCGTCGCACCGGTACACGACCCGTTGCGCGACGATGTCGAAATGCCTTCCATGCAACCTGCGGATTTACTTGCCAATGGCCCCAAAGTCACCAACAATCATTTTGCAGTGCCCAAAGTGATACAACAGTAAAATCGGCGTTATGGAAAAAAAAGAAATCCTTTGCGTCATTCCTGCGCGGTATGCGTCGACCAGGCTACCTGCGAAACCATTGTCCCTGATAAAGGATTTGCCGCTGATTATGTGGGCATACAATGCCGCAATGGCTGCGAACGTTTTTTCCCGAGTTTGTGTAGCCACCGACGATATACGCATCCATGAAACGGTATTGCGTTTCGGGGGCATGTCCGAAATGACTTCGCCGAACCATTGTTCCGGGACAGATAGAGTGCATGAAGTGGCTACTCGTTTCAGTGCCCCCCTTATTGCCAATTTGCAGGGTGATGAACCGCTTATGCCGCCGGATCTTTTGAAAGAATTCGTTGGAAAACTCCGTGAGCTTGACGATAATTCCTTGCTTACCTGCGTGTCCAATGCTACAATAAAGGACAAGGAAAACCCGAATGTCGTAAAAGCGGTATGTGCAAAAAATGGGCAGGCCCTTTATTTTTCACGCGCTCCCATCCCGTACGACCGCGACGCTATTCATAACGATCTCTTGACGCATTGGGGGATTTACGGGTTTACGAAAACATCCTTGGACCGTTTTTGCAGTTTTGAACCGGGTGTGCTTGAACAGCGTGAAAAGCTCGAACAATTAAGGGCATTGGAAAATGGAATGCATATCCATTGTATCATTACAAAATATAAAGGTTGCGGCATCGACACGCCCCAAGACCTGGCAGCATTTCGGAAGCGAGCGGAAGGACCGGCCTAACAATGGCAACTGAGTTTGAAACTATGGATAGCGCCCGTCCCGACGACGTTCATCTGCTTGTCGTTGACGATGAAAAATCCATAAGCGATATTGTCGGGCAATATTTACGCATGAAAGGCTATGCGGTTTCATGCGCGCCGAGCGCCGAGGCTGCGATCGAAATCATCCAGAAAGCCCGGATCGACCTGGTATTATCCGATATCAAGATGCCCGGAATGTCCGGCGTGGAATTGCTCAAATGGGTGCGCGAATTCAACCGGTCGTTGCCTGTTTTGGTCACGACCGGATTTCCGACCCTCGATACCGCAATAGAAGCGTTAAAACTTGGCGCATTCGATTATTTGACGAAACCCTTTCATCTCGAAGAACTTGCGGAAAAAATCAAACGCGCTCTTATTAATAAGCAACTTGAAGAAGAAAACCTTCTTTTTTCCAAGCTTGTTTCGTTGCATGAAGTGACCAAAATCCTTGCTTCCACCCTGCAGTTACCGGAACTTAATCATAAGGCGTTGGATTATGCGGTGAAAATCGCCAAGGCCGACGGCGGATGCCTCATGTCCTGCAACGAAGCTTCACAATTAATTATCGAAGAAAAGTCGGAGCGGCAATCGCTCGAGTTCTGGCAACAACATGCCTTTGTCGCCGCCTCGCATTGGGTTGCGCATAACGAAGAGCCGCTGGTGGTCGAAGCGGATGAAGAAAAACCGTTTAACGATTTTCCCGATTTGCCCCCCTCTATCCGGTCGTATATCGCGTTCCCGCTCAAAACGCCGCAACGAACCGTCGGCGTTCTCAATCTTATCCGGTTGCGGGAAAAGAATTCATTCTCGAATGTCGATTTGGAAATCATCAATGTCCTGGCGTCGCAGGCAAGCATCTCCATCGAAAACGTGCGGCTGTATCAAAACATCAGGGACAATTACCTCAAAACCGTCCGCGGATTCGCCCTCGCCGTGGAAGCAAAAGACCGTTATACGCACGGCCATTCGGAAAATGTCATGAAATACACCGTTGTCCTGGCCAAAAGGCTCGGATTGCCCGACGCAGAACTTGAAAATGTCAAGTATGCGGGGCTGTTGCACGATATCGGGAAAATAGGGGTGAGCGAACTCATTCTCAACAAGCCCGGGCGCTTGACACCATCTGAATTCGACGAAATCAAACGGCATCCGTCTTTGGGAGCCAATATAATTGCGGATGTCCCGTTTTTGCGGCCCCTGGTTCCTATGGTACTTCACCATCACGAGTTTTTCGACGGCAATGGGTATCCCGACGGCATTCGGGGCGACCAGATCCCGTTCGGCGCAAGGATACTTTCCGTTGCCGACGCGTACGAGGCCATGACGTCCGACCGGCCGTACCGGCGATCGCTTTCCCAGCAAACCGCATTGGAAATATTAACAAGCGGTAAAGGAAAACAATTTGATCCGGTCATTGTAGACACATTTCAGGAAATCCTGCTGCTCGGCCAATAGGCCTTAAACGCATTTTTCCCGGATTTCCGACCGAACTATTTTCCCCAGGTTTTCCGCAGCTTTCCGACAATCTTGTTCGCAAAGAATCGCCGATATTACTGCTATGCCGTCGACCTTTTCCTGTAAAACCGTTCGTGCATTATTTTGATTGATGCCGCCGATAGCGACAATAGGGATGGTGAGACGGGCTTTAATCTGCCGTAATGTTTCCAACGGTACCTGCCGGGCATCGTGTTTTGAGCCGGTGGGGAAAATAGCCCCGACGCCGCAATAATCCGCGCCGTCTATCTGGGCCGTTATCGCCTCTTCGAGCGTCGAGGCCGAAACTCCCAGGATTTTAGCCGGCCCTAAAAGCTTTCGTGCGATTTTTGCCGGCATATCATCTTGACCGATATGAAGTCCGGCGGCGTTTACCGCCAAGGCAATGTCTAAACGGTCGTTGATGATGAGCGGGATATTATGGGAATCCGTTATTGTTTTGACTTTGAGGGCAACATCAAAAAAATCACGGGTACAGCAGTCCTTCTCACGCAGTTGGATTATGGTAACACCGCCCGTAATCGCCTCTTCAATACTGCCGAGAAGGTTGTTTCCTTTTAATAATTTTCTATCGGTAACCAGATACAGTGAATAATCTATCGGTTTGCTAGCTTTCATGAAACTTACTGCCGTTTATAAGGTCTTGCGATGTCAATTTATAAATCGAGTCAAAAAGAGCAACTTTAAAACTGCCGATTCCCGCCGGGTCCCCTATGGCAGCCCGGGCTTTTTCTCCCGCCAACCCCATGGTTATTATTCCGGCGCATGAAGCGAGAAACGCGTTGTCGGTCACGCCGGCGTAACAGCCGATCAATGCGGTTGCCATACACCCCGTGCCCGTGACTTTCGATAATATCGGATGACCGTTATCGATCAGGCCCGTTCTTTTCCCGTCGGAAACAACATCTTGCTTACCGGTTATTGCTACGGTACAATGCAATTCTTTCGCCACGATTTGGGCAACGTTCGTCGTGCCGGCGTTTTGGGCGTCGACGCTGTCGACGCCTCTGGTTTTTGTTTCCAAACCCGCTATTGTTTTGATTTCCGACAAATTGCCCCGCAAAATCGACAGTCGAATTTCCTTGATAAGTCTTTTTGCAGTATCGGTTCTTAAAGCAGTGGCGCCCACTCCTACGGGATCCAGAATTACCGGCACCCCGACCTCATTTGCTTTTTTGCCGGCTAAAAGCATTGATTTTATCGTGCGCCCGTTCAATGTTCCAATATTGATCACCAGGGCAGAAGCTATCGATACCATTTCCTCAACTTCCGTTTCATCGTCGGCCATCACCGGCGAACCTCCCAAAGCAAGAACGATATTGGCGCAGTCGTTTACCGTTACATAATTGGTAATTTGATGCACCAATGGGTTTTTCTCTTTGACTTTGTCCAATAATCGGCCGAAACTTGAAATGCCTTCCATCTTTAAATCCTTATTAGTAGTAAAACTTGATTTCAAAAACCGCAGGAAACGGAAAAATATAATCCTGAATATATCGGCGATCAATATACTCCGTGCAATCGCGGGATCAAAATTCCCCTTGCCGGGTCACATCCACACGGGAAGCGGCTTCCGGAAAAATTCACCAATCTATCGAGATTGTTGCATTATGGGGAAAAATGACGCATTTTATAACAAAGGACTAACCCTTTCTTTTTTTTTTGCATTTGCAGCTACACAATTAGATTTGGTGAACTATGGCGCCACGCGGCGATTGCGTTAACGGCATCGACATAAAAAAAGACCATATCAGCATTGCGCAGTATTCACCTTCCTCGCAAAGCATTTTAAATGTCGCCATATCGCCTATAGACGAATCCCAGTCTTCGGCATCCGATCAATCCTATATAAAACAAAGCCTTAAAAAGCTCATTTCGAAAATGCAGGCCGAAGGACAGGACGCCGTCGCGGCACTGCCTCTGGATTTTGCTATTGTCAAGAAACTTATGGTCGATAAAAAAAACGCGGATCTGCGCGATACCATCGAATGGGAATTGTCGCAGCAAATCATCGGCTCGATCGACGATTATGCGTTTGATTTTGAACCGTGCCGCCCAACAAGCGATACCGAGGTCGACTGGTACATTGCGGCTGCCTACAAAAATTCCGGCGTGCAAAAAATGGCGGCCTTGCTCAAAGCCGGTAAATTGAATCCGCTCGCCGTCGATCTCGACATTTTTGCATTGGTAAACGTCTTCGAAGCAAATTACGGCGATTTCGTATCGGCCCCCGCAATCATCGTTCACGGAAAAGATCATGCGACAAGCATCATCGTGACGCAAAACGGATCGTTTTTGGATTTCGACATCATCGACCATAACGCCGGGCTTTCGGCGCCCGAAGCGTATGCCGATTTGATAAATGAAGCTGTTGAACAAAGTTTTGTTTCGCTTTCGCAACCGGCCACGTTTCCCATTTTCTGCACCGGTTCTGTGTTCGGTAGGCCCCAATTCAGCGATGTTGTTTTTTCACGGCTCGGCAATGCACAGATGCTCAATCCGTTGGCATCCATAAAGGCGACGGTAAATATTCCCGAAGCCGATATGAAACAATGCATTCCATTTTTGGCAGTTGCGGTCGGCTGCGCGATCCGGGGTGCGAAATGATACGCATCAACCTGCTGAAAGAACCGCAGAAAAAACGCAAACGCGCGAAAAAGAAATTGAATATACTGCCGCTTGTCATCGTCTGCGGCATTGCGCTGGTTGTGGGCGGTGCAGGATTTACAGTATGGAAATTACGGTCGGTTATTTTCCCTAAGCCCGTCAAGCAGGAAACGCACGAATACGCCGTCAAGAAAGAGAGCGCGCCTTCCACGTACTCTCAGCAATATATCGTCGAAGAAGTTGTCAAAGAAGTAAGCGATGCCAATCAGAAACTCACGCAATCGGGCGTCCTGTCTTTACCGTACGCAGAGCTTTCGTTTACGGAAAAAATAAATTACGAAATCCTGTTTGCGAAACATGTCACGGAGTTGCTCGGCAAAGCGGTTCCCGCAGGCATCGGTCTCCGTTCGCTCGATATGGATAATTATCAAACGTTGTATGCCGTCGGCATCGGGTCGAGCAAAGAGCTTATTCAGGGAATGGTTACGTCGTTTAAAAATGAAAATGTCGAAATACTGCCGCCGCCGTATTCCTTTATCAAGCCCAACGACGGCAAAAGCTTCAAATTCGCGTTTTCCTGCAAGCTTGAATTCGGTCTGAATCTTACCGAACCGGTCATCGATGCGCCGTTTACAGTAAACGACAAACTCCCGCAACTGGTTTCGTCTTTCGAGGACCTTGCCAAGCAAAGCGGCATCAGCATTCCCGAGGGGCTTAAAAAAATATCTTCCGAAAAAATAGGGGGATTTTACCGACACCAGTATCATTGGACAGGAAACGGAACGTATAAGAATTTTGTTTCGCTGGTGAGCAAAGTGTACCAGGCAAACGCCAAATGCGCTTTTACGAAAATTTCCCTCATAGCCCTTACGGGTGCGAATTTGAAAATGGATTGCCACATCATTATAACCACTCAGCAATGATCCATGAAACTTCGTATTGTTTCGGGATCATTGGGACGACGGTATATTTCGGTAGATAAACGGGCTACGGATTTCAGGCCTACGCAGGAACGGGTGCGCATTTCCATTGCGGATAAAATCCAACACCGTATTTGCGATGCCCGCGTGCTCGATTTGTGCGCCGGCAGCGGCGCGTTCGGCATCGAAATGGCAAGCCGCGGCGCCGGACATGTTGATTTTGTGGAAACCGATGCCGCACGGGTTGCCTGCATCCAAACCCATGTAAAACTGTTCGGCATAGACGATCTGTGCAAAGTCATCCGTTCCGAGGCGCAGAGATTCGTGCCTTCCTGCAAAGAAACATACGATATCGTTTTTTACGATCCGCCGTATGACGATCCCGCATTACAATCCTTGATCCCCGGCATCATGGGCCTTGTTGCAAATGACGGCGTGTTGATTTACGAAAGAAAACGCGACTATAAAATGCCCGAAACCCTCTTCGGCCACATTTCCGTCGAGCGTGAAACACGCGAGTACGGGGACACTGCGGTGGAATACCTCCTCAGGAAGAGTTCCGGGTTTTGAAACGCTTGATTTGAAGCGCTTATTATATTTATAAGCTTATTAAGTTCAATGGAGTGGTAAACTACTCAGTTTTTGCAAACAAATGAATCAGGGGGGCAACGCTATGCACAATGGTATGAGGTGGTATTTTCCTGCGATAATGGCGATACTGCTGTTTCCGATGAGCTCTTTCTCTGCCGTTAACATCGTTCCCAAGCCTAAAACATTGACCCTTGGAACTGGGGCATTTACCGTCCCGGCAAATGTTACAATTTGGGGTGATGCAAATTCAGATACGGCAGTGGCGTGGTTGAGTGAACTTCTCGTCCAGTCCAACAAAAAAGTAACCGTCGTCACCGATAAGAACAGTGCGCAATTTACGGTCACCTTTATTCAGGATACCGCGGGATTCGGCGCAGAAGGCTATTCGCTTATTGTGACGTCGACGGGTGTGGCAATCACGGCCCCCACCTCGACCGGACAGTTTTACGCGATTCAAACGCTTCGGCAAATGTTCCCGCCTGAGGCGGAGCTGAAAACACCGGCCCAGGTTCCGGCAATCATTACCCTGGATGCCGTAGCCATTACCGATAGACCGCGCTATCCCTGGCGCTCGGTCCTGCTTGATCCTGCCCGGACCTGGATAACCCTGGATGAACTCCGCAAACAGGCTGACCGCATGTCTCTGTTTAAGATGAATGTGCTACACCTGCACCTGACCGACGATGAGGGGTGGCGAATTGAGATCCCCAAGTACCCGAACCTGACGACCGTGGGCGCTGCGAGTGAAGCAGGCGGTGTAAAGCCTCCGGCCGGGACTCGCTGGTATTACACTCAGGATGAACTGCGCTCACTTGTCCAATATTGCGCACTTCGCCACATCACGGTTCTTCCGGAAATTGAAATGCCGGGACATTGCAGGGCAGCGGCAACAGCCTACCCAAACTATTGCATAGTCACCGCGAACGGCGCCTATTTTAAATGCGGTTCATCGGCCATTCCGGAAGTCGACTCGCTTATAAGCGAATGCTTCAGGGTGTGCGCTTCGGTTTTTACAACATCCAACTACATTCATATGGGCGGGGACGAAGCTGCGACTCCAATCGCGGATTATACTCCCTTTGTCAGACTGGCTGAGAAAAGAGTCAGGGCAGCCGGAAAAATGATGATGGGGTGGGGCGAAATTTCCGGGACCTACAACGGACAGGTGATATATCAGGATGCGACCACGCTTGTCGAACCATATCTTCATACCCGCCTGCCCGGCGATGTGGTTTCATGGGAGTTCGATCTGTTCCTTGATTATTGCAATAAAGCCGGCCAGGCGAATTGTGCAACGTGGAACACCGTCAACACCCTGCAGACAATTTATAATACACCGATGAACCTGGCTGGAGCGACCTCGCGCGGTCTCGATGGCCTGGTCTGGGGCGAATACCTCTACATCAATGCAAGTTACCCCGACCAGCAGATCTGGCCGCGGTTGGCATCAGTGGCGGAAGTCGGGTGGATACCAACCGGCAGCAATACAGCCGCAGGCTGGACCGACTTGGCGACCAGGCTCGCCCCGCTGGGCAGCCGGTTCGACCGCATGGGCTTGAAATGGTATACCACCGACGGACTCGTAACCTGGCAGAGAAGCACCGTGAGCACGACCAGAATGACGGTGTTTGACAATTTTGTACCTGTCAAGAACTGGACAAGCGTTGCCTTTGCAGGCAGGACTAGTGCAATCATGCACCAGACTGCGGGCGTGGCCGGAAAAATATTTGATTTGAGAGGGCGGTATCTCGGCAATGTATCCGCAAAGGCGCTGACACATTCGCCGGTTTACGCAAAAGGAGTGATTCTTTTCGAGGACCAACCTGGCAATTTCGTTGCCCGGGCTATTAACAAATAGCAATCCGCGGCCGACTCCTGTCGGCAGGGCTCCACGACAACAGTTATGAAATTTTTCCCAAGAAGGGGGATGCATTATGAAAAAGGTATTGGCGTTGCTTTGTCTGGGTTTGGCGGTGTCGTTTTTCGCGGGGTGCAATGACTCCAGTCCTACGAGCCCGTCCGGCAATTCAGTCAGTTTCAGCAACCTAGCGGTGACGCCCGACAGCATTTATAACGTGAGCAGTGCTTTCGGAACAATCAATGGCATCATGACAGGAACGTCGACGATTACAAACTACACCCTCACCGTTCACAAGAACGGATCCGACGTTTCGACATTGTTCCTGATTTTGGACACCTGCGTGCAAAAGACCGTCGTTGACCTAAAGGTTGATGCCCAAGCGAGAATTTATGCGCATCACGGAGCAGTTCCCGGAAAACACTACCTCATTTTTACTGCGATGATTGGCAGCAAAACCTTCACTGATTCCGTCGCTTTTATCGTGCCGGGTGATCTTTATACCGAATCCGTTGTCGCGGGTTCGAACCAGTCTCTTCAAGGAAACTCGATTGATTTGGACGAGCCAGCGATCTATGCCGATTCGAATTCCGCTGCCAATCTTTCCGTCATCGATCTCTGTTACGCCAATTCCTCCGGCGCTAATGGCATTCCAAACGGTGACTATCTTTTCTCGCCGGACAAGGCGAAGGCCCTCGGCTTGAATTTCACCGGCACCTGGACAGGCACCCCGAATACAACAGTGTTCTACAAATTACAGAACTTTACAGGAGCGGCTTTTGACACTATCTACACCAAGGCCCAAGTCGCCGCGCTCTGGACCGATCCCGTCGGCCCGACACCATATGCCAAGTGCTCGCTGGGTGATGTTTTCATTGCTAAAACGGAAATGGGTGCGACCGCTCTCATTTATATCACGGCGCAAACGCCCGGCAGCGCCGGAACGGTTACGCTGAAGATCGCCGATTAAAAGTAAAATGTTTCGTTGTCGTTTGAGGGTTCCGGCTTTGCCGGGACCCTCTTTTTTTTACACCCCGTATGACGACTTTTTGCCAAAAAACCATTTGTTCTTTATACCGGCCCGTAAGCGCTAAAACGTATTTTAATCGTATTCAGGAGGTTATCTACCATGCCAATTGCTATTTACCCCGGGACATTTGATCCGATTACCTTTGGTCATATCGATATTGCAAAACGTGCCGCAGGAATTTTCACCAATGTAATAGCGGTTATTGCCGATAATCCGGGCAAAAACCCGTTGTTTACGGTTCAGGAGCGCCTTGAAATGGCTAAAAAGGCGTTTTGCGATGTTCCCAATATTTCAGTCATTGTCTATCGCGGACTTATCGCATCTTGCCTGGTGGAAAATAAGGCGACAGCGATCATTCGCGGTCTTCGGGCATTGTCGGATTTCGAATACGAATTTCAGATGGCTTTTACAAATAGGAATATAAACGAGGATGCGGAAACCGTTTTCCTCATGGCAAGTGCGAAATATACTTATTTGAACTCAACGCTGGTCAAGCAAATAGCCCGCTTCCGCGGCGACGTAAGCAGTTTCGTACCCGACCATGTCGCCGCACGGCTTGCGGAAAAATTCAGGCAGAACAATGGCCTTTAATTACCAATCGGTTCCCCGCGGTGTTCGCGGTATTATTGTTGCCTCGGTTGCGGTGTGGATTTTGCAACTGGTCCCCGGCTTAGGGCCGCTGCTCACCCAATGGTTTTCCCTTATCCCTGAACAAACCTTTGGGCATTTGCAAATCTGGCGTCTTGCGACATATCCCTTTCTCCACGATCCGGCCGGGCCGTTTCATCTGTTGTTCAATATGCTTACCCTCTGGATGTTCGGGACCGAAATCGAGGAACTTTGGGGCACCGGGCGGTTCGTACGGTTTTACCTAACGGCGGGGATTTGTTCCGGTTTGTTAAGCTTGCTGACCGTCATCAGCCCGTTTGCGTGGATGACACCGGTCATCGGCGCGTCCGGCGCCGTTATCGCGCTTCTTACCGTGTATGCATTCATGTTTCCGCAGCGCCAAATCCTTCTTTTTTTTCTCGTACCGGTCAATGTCTTGGTCGCAGTTGCCATTTTCAGCGCCGTTTCACTGTTCGGGTCTATGCAGGGGTGGGGAAACATTTCGCATCTGACCCATTTGGGCGGAATACTTGTGGGAGTGTTCTATGCAAAAGGATTTCCGTTTTTCGCATCGTTTCTTAAAAATGCGAAAATTACCACGCAGACTTTACGTTCGAAAACCGCCGCACGCCAAGAAACCCTGCAAAAGGAAAACTATGACAATCGCGTCGATCGAATTCTGAAAAAGATTTCCGACCGCGGCATCGAATCCTTAACAAAAGAAGAAAAAGAAACGCTTGAAGAGGCTTCAAAACGAAAACGCGGAAGCGCCGGGAAAATTCTACCTTTTAAACGACCCGAGTAAAGACCATGCCACCCATCCGCCAAACATGCCGTATAAAAATAGGGCACGGTTGTTGCATGGGTGTGGATAATGCAGGTCGGTGTGAAAATAATAATTTGTAACAATTCGCGCCCGCTAATAGTCAAATAGGTTTAGAAACCGGAAATAAATATAAAGGGTTGGAGAATTTCCATGCGGAATACGGCAGTTTATTTGATAGGATCGATTTTTTTCGTTTTTTGTCGGGCATTTTCTCAATCTGCAGAACCGTTAAGTCTTGATTCTTATATCAACCTTGCGAAAAAACAGAACCCGCAGATGAGAATTGCAAATGCTGCTATTGCCTCGCAAACCGCAGCATGGAAATCGTCTCGGTCCCGATTATTACCCCAGGTAAGCGGTCAGGCGCAGGCGGCCCGTTCCATGTCGTCGTCGTCTCTAGCGAACGGCGTTGATTATTATGGCAATAATTATTCTGCGGGTATTTCGGCGCAACAGCTTATTTTCGATTTCGGCAAATCATATTATTCAAATAAAGCAAATTCGAACCTGATAACGGCCTCGGTGAACGATTCGTTGAGCGCATTGCTTTCCGTGGTGGTCAATGCCAAAACGGCATATTTCAATTATTTGCTTTCCCTGAAACTTCTCGAGGTCTCGGCCGAGGCGCTTTCCCAGGCCCAGGCGCATCTGGACCAGGCAAAAATCCTTGTCGAAACGGGAAAACAGGCCCAATACACCGTCGCATCGGCCGAAGTCGACGCGGCAAACGCTTCGGTCAACGTCATTACCGCCAAAAGCAATGTAAAACTCGCGAAGGTCCAAATGGAAGTCGCCGCAGGCGTCAATTTACACGATTCCTTGCGGCTTTCCGACAGTCTCGAGTCAACGGAACCCGACATCGATAGGAAAACGGCCCTCGACCGCGCAGTCGCTTCCCGCCCCCAACTCCTGTCGCTGCGGGCAAAGCTCGATGCGGCGCGTGCCCAGGTAGCATCCGCGAAATCCGCATTGCTGCCGGATCTCAATACGAATGCGGGTATCGGATATTCTTCACGGGATATCGATGCCTCGACATGGCAACAGGATTGGAACATCGGATTAAACCTTTCGGTTCCGATTTTTCAGGGGGGCGCTCTCGTGGCTGCGGTGCAATCGGCACAGGCATCCGTCGACAATGCAAAAGCGGTGCTCGATGCAAATACGCAAAGCATTCAATCGGAAATAGACCAGGATTATTACACTAAAATCGAAGCTGCGGAACGGATACTCGCAACGCAAAAGCTCATCCAATCGTCGCAACTTTCCTTGACGCTTGCACAAGAACGGTTTGCCGCAGGATCTGCGGCGTCGCTCGAAGTCACGGACGCCGAATTGGCCCTTGCAAATGCGAAAAGCAGTCATGCGCAGGCTTTGTACGATTATCGGACGGCACATGCCAAACTCGTTGCGGCAATGGGCGAAACGGAAAGTAGATAAAGGAGAAATTATGTCGAAGAAGATTTGGGTTGGCGTCATTGCCGTCCTCGTCTTAGCAGCGGCTACGGGTATTTATTTCTTCATGGCGCATCATAAGGCGCCCGTCGCGTGGCGCACGGCACCCGTGGAACGCGGGGACGTCAAGGTGCAGGTAACCGCGACGGGAACGGTCAACCCGCATTTCAACGTGCAGGTCGGAACCCAGGTGAGCGGTACCGTTGCCAAGCTTTTTGTCGATTATAATTCACATGTAAAAAAAGGGCAGATTGTCGCCCTGTTGGATACGACGCTGTTGTTTGCCGCGGTGCAGGACGCCCGCGCGACCCTTTTAAAGGCCCAGTCCCAGATGATATTGACAAAACAGACCAGCGACCGTACGCGCGCCCTTTTTGCCAAAGGCCTTGTTGCCCAGGCCGATCTCGATCAGGCGGTGGCCGATTCCTCCGCAGCCGCCGCGCAGCTCAGTTCCGCCAAGGCAGGACTCGATCGTGCGAAGATCAATCTCCAATATGCAACCATTGTTTCGCCGATCACCGGGGTCGTGGTCAACAGAAGTGTTGATGTCGGGCAGACCGTTGCCGCGAGTTTCAACACGCCGACCATCTTCACGATTGCCGACGATTTGTCGAAAATGCAGGTTCAGGCAAGCATCGACGAAGCGGATATCGGACAAGTCAAGATTGGTCAGACCGCAACGTTTACGGTCGACGCTTATCCGTCGAGAACCTTTAAAGGCGTCGTATCGCAAATCAGACTGCAGCCGACAACCGTACAAAACGTCGTTTCGTACACCGTAATGATCGACCTTGACAATAGCGATTTGGCGTTATTGCCCGGTATGACCGCCAATGTCACCGTCGAGGTGCAAAAAGTGGAAAATGTTTTGACCGTACCGGCCGCCGCACTTAAATTCATGCCTCCGCTTCCGCCCGGCGCAGCGGAGAAATGGCGCAAAATGCACGGGGCCGATTCTTCCGCAGCAGGAAAGCATGGACAATTCGCCATGCGCGACACTGCAGCCCTTCCTCACGGTCGCGGCGGTCTGCATGGCGATTCCTCGCAGGCAGGGCATATGCAAGGCCAGTGGAAAAGACAGGACGATCCGACTAAGGGAAGGGTCTTTATTTTAAAAGACGGCAAACCCGAACGCGTCGCGGTCAAGGTAGGTCTTTCCAACGGAGGGTTTACGGAAGTCGAAGGGGATTTGGAACCCGGTCAGCCGGTCATTGTCGGCAGTATGAGCAACGACAAGACAAAGGCGGCGGCGACGCTACCGATGGGCGGCGGCGGACCTCCGGGAATGGGAAGAAGATTCTGACCATGTCGCAACCAATAATATCGCTTCGTTCCATTTCAAAAGCCTACGTCATGGGTGAGACAACGGTCAATGCCTTGAAGGACGTCAGTCTGGATATTCATAAAGGCGATTTCGTCGCGATTATGGGGGCCAGCGGTTCCGGGAAATCAACACTCATGAACATCCTCGGTTGCCTGGACGTTCCCACGGCAGGCTCGTACCTGCTCGACGGCATCGAGGTATCCAAACTCTCGCGCGACGAACTTGCCGATCTTCGCAACCGTAAACTCGGTTTCGTATTTCAGTCCTTCAATTTGCTTTCGAGAACCTCGGCAATCGAAAACGTCGAACTTCCCATGTTATACAATCACACGGTTACCCCGCGCGAGTCCCATAAACGCGCGCTTGCCGCGCTGGACATCGTCGGCCTAAAAGAGCGCGCGCATCATTTTTCAAATCAGCTTTCCGGCGGCCAGCAGCAACGCGTGGCGATCGCACGATCTATTGTCAACGAACCGGTTCTCATTCTTGCCGACGAGCCGACGGGAAACCTGGACACCCATATCAGCATCGAAATCATGGCGGTTTTTCAACGGCTCAACGGTCAGGGAATAACGGTTGTCCTTGTCACGCATGAACAGGATATAGCGCAGTACGCCAAGCGAAACGTCGTATTCCGCGACGGCAACATCTTGTCCGACGCGCTCGTTACCGAACCGCGGAACGCGGCAACGGAACTCTCAGCGGTAAGGAGTTAATCACGATGCGCATATTCAGTATTCTTCGCATGGCGGCTCGATCCATCAACCGGAATAAACTCCGCTCTTTCCTTACCATGTTGGGCATTGTCATCGGCGTCGCCGCAGTCATCGCGATGCTTGCGATCGGCCAGGGCGCGCAAAATATGATCAATTCGCAAATAGCAAGTTTGGGCACGAATCTTCTCATGATTTTTCCGGGCGCTTTCACGGCCGGCGGTGTTCGCAGCGAGGCCGGCACCGCATCGAGGCTCTCCGAAGACGATGCGGTAGCAATTAAAGCGCAATGTCCCGCAGTGATGTATTCGACTCCCATGGCGCGCACGAGCGCACAGGTCAAGGCCGGAGGACAAAATTGGCGCACTTCGATTTACGGTGCGTACCCGACATATATCAAGGTCCGCGATTGGGATCTTGAGTCCGGCGTGTGTTACACCGACGCCGATGAACGCGGCGCAACCAAAGTATGTCTTCTTGGTCAAACGGTCATAACAAACATATTCGGTGCGGGAGCCAATCCGGTCGGTCAAATCATCCGTATCAAAAACCTTCCGTTTACCGTTGTCGGCACACTTATAGGTAAAGGTCAAAATGCCGGAGGTCAGGACCAGGACGATTGCATCATTGCGCCGTTTTCCACGATTCAGAAAAAATTGCTCGGGGCAACGTATGCCGGAAACCTGCTGGCGTCCGCCGTATCCATAGACCAGGTCGAGGAAGCTCGTCAGGAAGTCAATCAGGTGCTAAAGGATCGTCGTAAAGGCAGCCAGGGCGACGGCGTCGATTATACGATCCGCACGCAAACCGACATCAGCAATGCCGCAAACCAAACCGCCCAGACCTTAAGTATTCTTTTGGCAAGCATTGCGATGGTGTCGCTACTAGTCGGCGGAATCGGCATCATGAATATCATGCTTGTATCGGTGACCGAACGGACGCGGGAAATCGGCATTCGCATGGCAGTCGGCGCAAAAGGGCGCGACGTGCTTTTACAGTTCCTGGTCGAAGCGCTTGTGCTCAGTTTCCTCGGCGGTATTCTTGGGATGATTGCCGGCGCGGGCGTTTCATGGATTATTTCCAAAAGTCAAGGTTGGCCCATATCCATTTCCGCATTTTCCCTGCTTTTGGGATTCGGTTTTTCCGCAGCCACCGGCATTTTCTTCGGCTGGTATCCTGCGCGAAAAGCCGCGTCGCTGAACCCGATCGACGCGCTCAGGTACGAATAATTAGTAACGGGGTATGGGTAGTTGATTTACCGCTAATGCGTCAATTTTTCCCACAATCGGAATTATTTTTATTAAAAATGGAAAAGTTAATGCGAAGCGGATTATAAAACCCATCAGGATACGATAAAAATTCCCCGTTTATATATAGATCATTCGGTTTCCGCCAATTATCGCTTTAGGCATACCGTTTGCGTGAATAATGCGCAATCCCGGACAACACAAGGCAAATCACTTTTTATAAAATATCGTATTTGGGCAACTTTGCCATTCATAGCGACCTAACTCTAACGAAAGGTTTACTATGCCTACGAAGCAATATCAGCTTAATCTTTTCGAAAAAGCGGCAACCTCGATCAACAGCGAGTTATTGTCAAAGGTATTTAAACTGTATCCTTTTCTGCCTGATGCGGTCATTCGGCGCACTACCCGCGGCCTGCTTGACTTAGGTCACACACCGTACGTACAAACCTATCTGGAAAATACCATGATCGCTTTGAAAAAATCGATACGCGGGTTCAATCCGATCGTGCAAAAGAAACTAAATCAAAATTTCTTCATTAACGAATGCGTCAAGGGCGCCGCAATGCGCGGGAAATTAAAAAAACGGCTCGGAATCGAAATACCCGAAACCGTGGTGATCAGTCCGACTATGAAATGCAACCTTCGCTGCTCGGGCTGCTATTCGGCCCAATATGCAAAAGATTCCGATTTGGAGTTCGACGTCGTCGACAGGTTGATTACGGAAGCAAATTCGATGGGGCTTTATTTTTTCGTCATCACCGGAGGAGAGCCCTTTGTCTATCCGCAGTTGTTTGATATTATTGAAAAGCACGGCGATTGCTGGTTTCAAATTTATACATCGGGCATTCTTTTGGACACGGTGACTACACAACGTCTCGCGGCATTAGGCAATGTAAATTTATGCATCAGCGTCGAGGGATATGAAGAGGAAACCGATCGTCGAAGAGGAAAAGGGCATTTTAAAAAGGTTTTGGCCGCTTTTCAAAACATGCGGGAAGCTGGTTTGCCGTTCGGCTTTTCCGCAACAGCCACGCGTGAAAACAACGAACTTATCATGGACGACCGATTCGTCGAATTTTACCAAAGACAAGGTGCCTGTTTTGGATGGTATTTTCAGTACATGCCTATCGGCCGCGCACCGGACCTCGATCTGGTGCCGACCCCGGAGCAGCGAATATACCGGTTCTATCGCATGATAGAATTACGGAGAAAATTCTCGCTTTTCCTTATCGATTTCTGGAACGACGGTTGGTATTCCGGCGGTTGTATTGCGGGAGGCCGAGGGTATTTGCATGTCAATCATCGCGGAGACATCGAACCGTGCGTCTTCTGTCAGATTGCGGTTGAAAACATCCATACAAGCGGCCTGTTCGATACGTTGACAAAGTCCCCGCTTTTTAATGCGATACGCAAACGGCAGCCGTATAATAAAAACCTTTTGTTGCCCTGCCTTATGATCGACAATCCCGATGTTCTGCGCGACATTTTGAAGGAAGTTGATTATCACGAAACTTGCGGCGGCGGAGCGACAAGACTTGTCTCGAGTTTATACGAGCACATTTCCGAATATTCGAAAGAATATTCCGAATATGCAAATGACGCGTCGAAAAAACTTTTCAATAACGGCCATGTGCCGACCGAGCTCGAAACCCAAAGGATTGCCCAACAATCGTTGTGCGAGTTGGAAGGCAGAAAACAGGAGCGTATTGCTTTTCAAAAGATAATACAAAAAGTGAAAAATAAAATCGAACCTGCGGAAAAAACCGAACTGGCGGTCAACGACCGATAACGATGTTCTCGGGAGGTTGTATGTCCCGAGAAAAACAGCTGCATCGCAGCCATATTTTTACCTTCTCTTCAAAGGAGTGTTTCAATGGGAAATAAGTTATATGTGGGAAATTTATCCTACAATATTGCCGAAGCCGGGATTAGGACGCTTTTTGAATCGTACGGTTCGGTTACCTCCGCATCGGTAATAAAAGATCACGAAACAGGCCGTTCAAAAGGTTTCGCATTTGTTGAAATGGGAACCGAGCAGGAAGCGCTTGCAGCGATTGCCGGTTGCAATGGAAAAGAAGTTGAAGGCCGCGCCATAACGGTCAACGAAGCCCGGCCGCGGGCAGAGGGAAGCCAGCGTAGCGGAAGGCCCAACGTTCAGAACAATCGGTGGTAAATAAGCCGGTTTTGCAAGAATATATGCCATTCGAAATCCATGACTTCCAATACGCCCTCTATAGGCGCATGATCAGGCGAAAGACTGGCTTGCGCCCAATTATATAGAATAACCGGGTTTCCGACAAGTATCTTGATAATTGCGTCGAGTCCCGAATACGGTCAAGCGTGAATAGGGACCGATAGGTGGCTTGTTTTTTGCTGTTATTTATTCCTTTTAATTAATGCGGGCGCAAAGGAGAAAAATCATGAAAAAAATCACGCCGTTTCTATGGTTCGATGGAAAAGCCGAAGAAGCTATGAATTTTTACGTTTCCATTTTTAAGAAATCAAAAAAAGGGTATATAAGCCGCTATGGCGATAGCGGGCCCGGAGTTAAAGGTTCCGTAATGTCTGCGACATTTTCACTCGAAGGTCAGGATTTCATGGCATTAAACGGCGGGCCCGAATTCAAATTCACACCCGCAATATCCTTATATGTTGATTGCAAAACCCAGGAAGAAGTCGATAATTTATGGGAAAAATTGTCCGAAGGCGGGGCAAAAGGACAATGCGGGTGGCTCACGGACAAATTCGGTCTTTCATGGCAAATTGTGCCTTCTGTACTCAGTAAACTCCTGGGTGATCCGGATCCGCAAAAGTCGAGCCGGGTGATGAACGCAATGCTTGCAATGACCAAACTTGACATTGCGGGCTTGCAAAAAGCATACGACGGAAACTAACCGGCTTTACATCGAAAGGGATATGCACGACGCTCCTGCAGGAGTTTGAGGGAGCGTCGCGCCTACCGATTTACCATTTCATTGTTTTCATCCACTCGTCTTGCTTTTTCTGCATTTCTTCTTGCGACATGGTGAATTTCAAAGTGGCAATAGACCATTGATGATTAAAAGGGTCTTTTATGACGCCGACACGGTCTCCCCAAAATTGATCGGTAAGCGGCCATACCGCAACAGCGCCCGCTGAAATAGCTTTATTGAACATCGAATCGCAATCATCGATGTATATCCACATATTTCCGTATAGGCCCACGGGATTATCCTGTTTTCCCATCAAATCGGAAAGCATGACATTGGCATCGCCGATTTTAATAAGGGCATGCAAAACCATACCGCCGGGTCCTTTGGCAATTTCGCCGACGACGGTAGCTTGGAATGCCTTTTTGTAAAACTCAATGGCTTTTTCGCAATTGCCGTTAAAATTCAAAACAGGTGTCACCGTGTGCATTCCCTCAGGAATGGGTTTCGCCGCTTTTGTGGCCATGATTTCCTCCTTAGTGAAAGTGAATAAATTCCTACAGGTTCCCAAATCAAAAAAATATGGTGAGGTACGAGTGGGGAAACAAAGTGCAAATAATGTGCCGTTTATTTTCCATAGGGATTGCTGTGGGGGGCATCAATAGGAAGGTAAGGAGCTTCCTCCGAAAAACTGTTCCGGGGACATGTATCAAAAGCGGGGTTTCAGATAATACCTTGTGTAAATATGACGTAAATGCAAATCGCTGAGAGAGCCGCAGAAAAATTACCCGTTGATACGCGATAAATGGATCGAACATAGCCGAGCAGGATCTACCGCGGATGTAATCAAAGTTATTACACTTTATTAATTTTTCCCTTGAAAACATACCTTGTCGCGTGTATAATTGATACTGTCGCAAAATGTAAAGTTTGTATGCCGGTTTACCAAGAACGATTGTCCCTTTGAAAGGGAAACCGCGCGCAATCGCCGGCGAATCGTGTTGTCTTAAAAGTTAACCGCTTAATGCGGGCTTGTTGCATACTTAAACTTTTTTCCGGAGGTTTTTTTATGGCTGCTTTGCATTTGGGAGCCGAGGGCTATTCGACAGACGGGACAAACGGCAGGGTTGGCATAGGCACGAATTCTCCGTCTGAAGTCCTGACCGTGGTCGATACGTCGCAATTATCCGTCGGAAACGGTAAAGGAAACGGCGGGGGAAATGAAATTCAAATCAAGGCACCGGGGGCAATGCTGCTTGGCCTGGACTCCAAGGTTAACAGCAACGAATTTATCCGTTTGGCAACCGAGGCAAGGCGAAATTGGATACAGTCTTTTGAAGCCACGACGGGTAATCCGCAAAGCGCGGCCGTAACCATTGCCGCAGGCGTCACCAGGGGTATTGAGGTCGACATTAACGGCAATGTCGGGCTTTGCGGATGCTCATCGGAATTCGGGGGCGCGTCCGGCGCTATCGGAATACAGAATTCGGCATCGATTCCATCGGCCAATCCTACAGGCGGAGGCGTTCTGTACGTGCAAAACGGCGCATTAAAATATCGAGGGTCGTCGGGGACCGTCACGACCATTGCTCCTGCGTAAACCGTGTACGTCGACTTGTCGCAGGATCATGCGCATCCGCATGGTCCTGCGGATTAAAACCCCGTTTTACGGAGTCAACTGCCTGCATATCGCGACAATACCGTTTGATTGCGTCAGGATAATGGCTTGGTCGGATTTCCGGATCGCAATGTTGTTTACCAGGGGCGATAGCGTATGGCGGAAGAGAAGCGTTCCGGCAGTGTCGATTTTATACAGTATTTCGTTTAGTATAAACAGCAAATTACCTGCATTGTCGATAACCATCGATCCGTTGTCGGAATATTGGGCGAGGTTGGATATATCCGCATTGAAAATCGATTTGATTTGTACGCCGTTTACAAATAATGAAATGGAACGGCTTGTGTACACGAAAAGCCCGGATTTTTGGTCTGCGGCAAGACCTTTGACCGGATCGCCATTCGTTCCCAATACCGATATCGAATTTCCATTGGCGGAAAAACTTTCAATTTGGCTATTGCCCGCAACAAAAATCAATGTGTCTTGCAATGCGATGAACTGCGCAAACTCCTTGGTCGGCCATTGGCCGATCAGAGTGCCTGCGGGAGAAAATTTAAAACCGGTATTCGAAGCGCCATCGGCAACGTATACATTGCCGCTATCGTCAATCACCGCGTCGCTGGGTTTATTTAACGCCGATTTTCCAATCGTATCCAGAACCGTTGCGTTTGAATCTGTCAAAAAAACCGCAGGGGTAGGAGCTCTGCCCAGTATATAAAAATTACCGTTTGCCAAAGGAACCGCCTTTGCCGTTGTTGCGGCATACTGAGACGCGTCCAGGGTTTTTACGGTTTGCAAATTACTTTTCACCGTTATCGCGACAGGAGCGCACTGTGCTCCGATTTGGGAATTGCTTCCGGCAACCGCAACGGTATATTCGTACTTGCCATCGGGACTGCAGGTGGAATCAACATAAACCGTATCGGTTACGAATGCGGTGTTTATTTTGGTGAAAACCGTGTTTGAATCGGCAGTTCTGCGGTATACGGCATAACCGTTTATTTGCTGCAACGGCGATTTGTTCCAGCGGATCACGACGATCTGTTTCAAAAAATCGGGCGATACGGCCAGGCCTTTTACCAGCGGAATGCCGTTGAACGAAAGCGCGACGGTACCGATATCCGTCGTGTCGGACGACTCTACCGAAATGGATTCGGTGTCTTTGACGTCGTAGCTGGACAAAAGAGGAAGAAAACGGAGTGTGTACGTTCCCGGAGCAAGGTCGGAAAACAAAAACGATCCGTCGGCGTTGACCCGCGCCATTTTGTCCATGCCAAAGGAGAGGATTAGCACTTTTCGCGGGTCGCTGCCTTCGGATAAAAATATCGCGCCTTTTATGGCGCCGGTAGGCTTTAACGTATCGGGTCCGACAACGGTGATCGAATCGGTTTTTGTCATTTGTACCGGGCGGATCAGTGTTTTATTTCCTGCATTGTCGGATGCTTCTATCGCATACGATCCGGTGTCTATATAATCGAAACGGAAATGACCCGCAACGTCGGTTCTTACGGTTTCTATATTTTGCGGTATTGCCTGCGCCGTGTCGGCGAGGCAAAGATTGCGCCGAATTTGAACTTCCGCACCGGACGCAGGCGACGTTCCCTTTGCCGCGAATATGGTACCGACCATGACGCCGTGACCGGTTTCGGTGCCGCCTGCAACTTGCCTGGAGCAATGCAACGACAACGCCGTCATCGCGACAATGCAAAACATCGGAAGGGAATGAGGGATTTTTTTCATAGGTATTGGTTTTCCGTTTTCCTCATTTTTTCGATACGGGAAATAGTTGTAAATTTAATTGATAAACGCGACTGGTCGCGCTTGGATCCTGTGCCAATAGAAGCGTCTTTCGCCGTAATTCCGCCAGCTCCTTTATCAAATCCTCAAAATGGGCTTTGGACAAATTCACCGTACAGCTCGAGATATTATGTTCGCTTTTTTCATTGCGGTCGTACGAACCGGACGCAAGCGCCGCCATAGCACGATGATAGTTGACAACAGCAAGAGACGTTACCTCCGGTCCGGTCGAAACAAGGGCTTCTTTTTGGACATAGCCGCCCCTTTCCTTTTTTATGAAACCCAGCTCTAATAAGAGCTTAATCGAGGCCTTCGCCTGTTCGGGTGTAATAGACGGGGAAACTTTTTTGGCAAGCCATTTTACGTCGCCCGAAAATTGCGGATGAACGACCAATTCGCGGACTACGGGATTATACCAGTTCGAATAATATTCATATTGATGTTCTTCGATTTTTCTCGATTGAACCGAATTTCGCAATTTCATCATGCGCAAAAAGCAAACGTTTTTTTCGTCATGGTTTTTCGCGTGCATGAAACCGACCAGGTTTTCAAAGTATGAGGCTTCTTTTTTAGAGAGTTTCATGAATTTGGAAAGTCTCGCGCAGAGGGGCAAAGACAATTTCCGTTTTCCCTGCATTATGAGCAAAATGAGATTCGGCATCGAAATTCCGAGTTTGGTCGCCAGGAACCGATGTGAAAATCCCGGAAAACACTTTTTGGAATTTTCGAAAAAATCCTGAAGATAATTGCGATAATCGGAATATTCGAAAATCGTTTTCATGGGAATCGGTTGGTTCTCCATCATAATATTATGTAATCATAATATAACGTAAATAACCCGTACTGTCAACAATGTATTGTTTGGGGCGATTTATAGTATTAAGAGTGAAATAGTGATAAATTAAATAGACATATGCTGTAATCAACAAATTTACTGAAAACCATAATAAAAGGATGTTTTTATATTGCAAACGATTAAAAAAAACGATATATTATTAGGGCGCTTTTTAAACGATTATTTTTTTTGTAAGGGCAACTATGAGTAAGGGAACGATCGTTTTAGTTGAAAATGCCGATGAAGTTCGGGAAATTCTTGAAATTATGCTTCGGCACGAAGGGTATACCGTGTACTCTTTTTCCGAACATCGCGATGTTTTGTCTATGGCGAGAAATTTCGTCATAGACCTTTTTCTCATCGATATGGTTCAAAGGCCTTGCGAAGGCATTGCTTTATTGGAAGATCTGAAGATAAAGGAAAACCTGTATGAGGCAATCATGGTTGTGGGAAAAAACGAAGTCGAAAGCGCCTATATTGCCGTGAAGCTCGGCGCATTCGGCTATCTGACAAAACCGTTTTCTTTTGAAGAATTAAAGACCATGGTCGAATCCGCTTTAGAACGTGCGATTTCGAAAAAACAGCCTGTAATTCCGGTCGCGGTGAAAAACATCAGCGTATAGAATTTGGTAATACGGTATCCCATTACACGACGCGAATTTCCTCATTGATGAGCCGCACCGATTTCGGCCCTATAATTTCTTCTTTGACAAGAAAGTGCCTGGGACCGATTTTAAACATCGTACCCGGCATTGCCGAATGTTCGATTTTGATGAATGATGTTTTAAAATTATTCATTTTACCGGCGATAATCGCTTTCCGGTCGTCGAGGGTTTTAATTTGCATGTCGTATTTCGAAAGCGTCGTCTTGAGTTTCTCAAATAAAAATTCGTCTTTGGCGCTCAGCGATTTTTTCAATTCCTTGATTTTCTCGTAACGCTGATAGGTTACGAGTATTTTTTTCCGGTTTTCTTCAAGTTCCGCAATTTGGACATCGGTTTTTTCAAGTTCTTCTATGAGCGTAAAATCAGTGCCGACTTCGACGATTGTTTTAATGCCGCTCATGTTGCCGATGGTATGCGCGGTTACCGAGTCGCGTGCCAATACTTTACCGCCTGCCAACGATAACGGGTTTCCATGAATTTCGATCGCCTTTCGGGCGAAGAGCGTGCAATTGAGCGCTTCTTTCGCAATGGCGATGTTTTGCCTGCTTTTCACGGTCTGGTTTTTTAAAAAACCTATGTTCACGTCGCCTTTTGCATTGATGAGGCCTTTTCCCTGGCCCACAAAGCCGAGTTTACAAAGTACATTGCCGTTGACTTGTATGTCCGCGTCTTCGATAGTGCCGGCAACCTGCAAATCGCCGCCGCATTCGATGCGGAAACCGGATTTGATATCGCCTGCGACTTCTACCGATTTCGGGTATTTGATGTTGCCTGTGGAAAAATCGACGTTGCCCTTGATCACGAATCCTTCGCTTATGTCTACGGTCGAGCCGTTGTACCGGACATTGCCGTCGGTTCCTGCGCACAATACCGATGCATCTTCCTGGCTTAGCACCGTGTTTTGACCAATGGGAAGTTTTGCCTTTTCCCCGTTGAGACACGGCAATTCGGAGCCTAAAATGGTTTTTCCCGGCGTTCCGTTTGTCGGCGGTTCGAGCTCGGCCAGTTTTTGCCCTTTGGTCACCGAGTTGACAAGGTCGATGTTTTTAAAATCTGCGGAACCGTCTTTATTGACTTTCGGTTTTAATGACGACAGCGTATTGAACAAAAATTTCACTTTGCCGTTTTCCCCGTGAACTGCGGGTACCCCTTCGGCAATGAGAACCGGACCGCCGGGATACCGGTTCTTCACCAGGTCTTTGCACAGGGCGTCGATGACTGCGTCTTTGACGCCGAAAACGATTTTGTTGTCGAATAAGAGAGACCTGACGTCGTCGCGAGTCGGCACTTTGCCCAAAGGACCCGGAGCGTGGACGGTTATTTCGGCTTTCATCCTATCCTGCGGAATCGCGATCTCGATAGAGCCGTCGAATTGAAACAAAACAACGCCCACGGTATTCGAATTTATTACATAGGCAAAACCCGTGCTTTTCGCGATGATTTTTTGATTGTCATCTGCAAACGAAACGGAATTGTCGCCTTTCATTTCCGTCTTGATCGTTTCTTCGGTGGTAACGATGTTTCCATACACATCGGTACCGGGAAAAGGCGGCACGTCTATTCCTCTCACCGCAATCACCGTATCGGCGTCGACCCGGTCTGCGAATAAATCCCTTGGAATATCGGAATAATATTTGATTTTTCTCACTGCGTCGACCGCTGCCTGCGTGGTCAGATGTTTCACCTTGAATTCGTAAGGGCCTTCTTTTCCCGGCTGCGGCATGGTCCCCTTGGCTATGTCCTCTACTTCATAGTATCTCTTGTATTTCAGCCATTTTTCGATAATGCCCGATATCGCCTGTTCATTGATGCCGAATACGATATTGTTTTCGGATAAAACCGCAATGATGTGGTCCCGTTCCAAAATCTGGTTTTGCGCATCGGTGGGTTCGACGCATAATTTTACCGACATTTTATCGTCTTTTACCACAACCCGCAGTTTCGGCGGAGACGGGGGAGTAAATTGTTCGACTATGGCGGCAAGTTCGTCTTGAGGCGAAGACGGCGTTTCCTCGGGTTTTTCTTTTTCAACCGGTTTTGTTTCCTCGGCCTCGGCAACAATTTGTATTTTCCTGATGCCTCGTTTAGCCATTACCCCGATAGTGGTTTGCGACAGGATTTGGGACGCGTTGATCAAAATGGACCCGTTCGGAAGAAGTACGTCTTCCAAAAGCTTCATACCGGGTTGGGCATTGGCAATGTCGATGACCACGAGAGTTCGTCCTTGGTATTCGGGAAATTGTTATTTATATATGATAAACGATTATTCTAATTTATAACAAGACTGACCGTGGGAGTCAAGCTTTTTATTATGGCAAATACCGATTCCAAAATTGCCTCAATCGCATTTCCCATGGTTTTGTCCGGTGTATACGATTATACAATTCCGTCCAGGTTTTTTGGTATAGTTTGTGTTGGAATGCCTGCTTTTGTCGAATTAAGGAGCCGGAAACTGTGGGGGGTTATCGTTGCCTTAAAGGCGTTTTCTCCGCATGAAAAGCTTAAGGAACTCCAGGATGTAAAAACGGATCGATGGTCCGATTCCGATAATTCGCTTATCAGGCTGTACGAATGGATGGCTTCGTATTACCAATGCGATCTCGGCAAATTGTTCAAACCGTTTATACGGAAAAGCCTCATCGAGGCGAAATCGAAATTCGTAACCGTATATCAAACCGCGGATAATCTCCCGGATATCGAACTTACCGATAAGCAAACCGTCGCCTTGCAAAAAATCAAAGGCTATGTCGGTGAGGAATTGACTGCAACAATTTGCCAGGCAGCCCTGGCGATTACCCCTCATGTCCTGGGCGAATTGTGTAAAAAAGGCGTTCTGGTCAAAAAACGCATTACCGTGCTGCGCAAATCCGAAGAACAAAAGGTTGCCGAAGAACGCGCGGCGTACGGCGGCGGAATAACATTGACAAATGAACAAGTCGAAGCGGTCGCGAAAATCGTTGAAAACGGAGCGGCCAAGCCCCATCTTCTTTACGGAATAACCGGCAGCGGAAAAACCCATGTCTACATCGATTTGGTGAAGAAAACCCTGGAACAAGGGCAAAGCGCGATAATTCTCGTGCCCGAAATTTCCCTGACCCCGCAAACGATTCAACGGTTTCGCGATGCGGTCGGCGATTGCATCGCCGTCATACACAGCAGAATGTCCGACGGCGAGCGCTACGACAGTCTGGCAGAGCTGGTATCGGGCAGAAAGCGGCTGGTCATCGGCGTTCGCAGCGCCATACTGGTGCCCATCGTCGGGCTCGGCCTCATCATCGTGGACGAAGAACACGACCAAAGCTACAAACAGTCCGACACCGACCCGCGTTACCATGCGCGAGACGTGGCGGTCATGCGCGGGCATATGCAAAAAGCAACAGTGGTCCTGGGAAGCGCGACGCCGAGTCTGGAAACCTATTACAACGCCCAAACCGGCAAATATCGCCTGGTCACTTTGGCGCGACGTTTCGGAAAAGCCGCGCTGCCCGGCGTCCGGGTTGTCGACATGCGCCAGGAACAGGAAGTGAACAATTGGACGTTTCTGTCCCGGTATTTACGCATCCGCATCGAGGAGACGCTTGCGGCGAAGCGGCAAACCATACTGTTGCTCAACCGGAGAGGATTTTCGACCGTACTTATTTGTAAAGATTGCGGCCATGTGTACGTTTGTCCTTCGTGTTCGGTACGCTTAACGTATCATAAATCCGAGGCGTTGCTCAAATGCCATCAATGCGGCTACTTCCAGGATGAGCCGGTGTCCTGCGTCAAATGCAAGGGGCAACAGCTCAAGTTCAAGGGCTGCGCGATACAAAAGGCCGAAGAACTGCTTCGCGCCGATTTTCCGCAGGCCCGGATAATCCGCATGGACCAGGACACGACAAAAGGGAAAACCGGGCACATCGATATCATAGAAGCATTCGAGCGGCGCGACGCCGACATCCTTCTGGGAACGCAAATGGTTTCCAAGGGCCTCAATTTTCCCGGCGTTGCCCTGGTCGGCGTTCTGGCTGCCGACGTGGGCTTGCACTTTCCCGACTTTCGGGCGCAGGAACGCACGTTTCAGCTGCTTTCGCAGGTCGCGGGCAGGGCAGGCAGGGCCGATAGCGACGGCGAAGTGGTGATTCAAACGTATTTCCCGCACGACAGCGCCATCGTTGCGGCCCAAAGTCACGATTACGTCGAATTTTACAATAAGGAAATTTCCGACAGAGAGGCGCTGTCGTATCCGCCGTTCGGGAAATTGGCCCGCATACTCGTCACGGGACGCGTCGAGGCGAAAGTCCGTTCGGTCTGCGGCGGCATAGCACGTCTGCTGACCGCCCATACGGGCATACGAACACTCGGGCCGGCAAAGGCCGCCTGGGAACGCCTCAAAAACGATTATCGATATTGCTTTTTAATAAAATCGGGTTCGCCGAAGGCGATCGGGGAGGCCATGCAGGCGATGCGGAGGGCGGTCGCGGTCCCGCGCGACGTGCGGGTCATAGTGGACATAGACCCCATAAACATGTTATGATCTTTACAATTGCACATGATCGGCGCCGGGCATGGTCTTGATGTATTTTCGAACGAGCCTTTTTTGGGCAACGCACGAATGTGACGGCGAAACTCTACGAACACGAATCCGCATATAAAGCAGAGGGCCATGATTCCGCAACAGTATGACCATATTTTCCAGATAAAACTTTCCAGTTGGATGTTGTTCCGTGCCGCCTATCACGAGTTTTTCGGCCAGCGCGAACTCGACTGTCTGCAGGCAAGCGACCGCGCCTTCAACGCTTCGGAGCGCACCGTGGTTCTGCTTGCGTTCGAAAACCAATACGCATCGCTTGGCGGATTGTCGGTCGTGACAAAGTATCTTCCCAAATTTCTTAAAGACTCAGGCGAACAAACCGTTTTCATGACGCCGTATCATCCCAATCACGCGGCCATAAAAAAGGCCGCAAAGCAAAAACATTTTGAGCTCAGGTGTTCGGTGCCGTTCGAATGCGGCGGCGAAAGCCGCATCGTCGTCTGTTTTGAGGATGTCAAGGCTTCGGTGCCGTCGTATTATTTGCAAATCGAAAACCAGTTTGTGGCGGAACTCGACCCGTACCATTATTCCGATCCCATGAACCTGCTTCTGGACAGTCTGGTGTTCTGCGCGGCGGTCCCGTATGCCTGCGCCGGGTTGGGACTGGTAAACAATGTGCTGTTTCACGGGCACGACTGGGAAACGGCGGCCGTTGCGCTGAATTCCAAACTTGCCGTTACCAGGGGAGTTCTTAAAAGCGCCAAAACGCTTTTAACGCTTCATAATTCCTACGATTCGCCATTGCCCAAAACCGTCATGCACCGTTTTTTCGGAAGATTTTCATCGGCGCAAACCGTATTGCAGGCTTGTGTCCCGTTTCTTTCGGGGCCCCTTACCACGGTCAGCACGCCGTTCGCGCATGAACTGCGCAACGATCCGCTGCAGCGCGGGCACTTTACAAATCATCTTCTCGGCGTTTTCAGCAGGAACGCGCCCATCGGCATTGAAAACGGGATTTTCGGGGAAAAAGACCCGCAGCTTGAGCAGGCGGCCCAAACAACGAATCCGGTGGCTTCCATATGTTCGCAAAAAGAAAAATGGCGCAGCGACCTGTGCGACGTGTTTGCAACCTATAAAGACGAACGGATAGTCGGCTCGCTCAAATTGACAAAAAAAGACAAAAAAGTGCCGATATTTTTCGTCAGCGGCAGGCTCGACTCCATGCAAAAAGGGTTCGATACGGTATTCCGCGCATTTTCACGGCTCCGTCGCGGCAGCGCAAAATTGCTGTTCAGTCCCAACGTCAGCGCATCAATGGAAAACAGCGTCGATATGGAATTCTTTACCAATGCGGTAAAACGCCTGGGGAAAGACGCCGCCTTATGGCCTTTTCGCATTCCGCAACTCCAGTATAATTCGATAGTGAGGGGCGCAAGTTTCCTGATCATGCCGTCTTTGTACGAACCGTTCGGCGCGGCGACCGAAGGCATTTTATGCGGAACGCCGGTCATTGCGCGGGCCACCGGCGGTTTGTGGGTGCAAATATCACCGGTAAACGATGTTTTCGTGCCGCCGTATTACGGGACATTGTTGTCGCATATTACCCGAAACCACGGCCGTGATGCGGCGAGCGGCATCTTGTACCGCGAACAGTATCCGCCGTCTTTGGCGGAAGAAAATTGGGAAAAACTTTTCCACTTATCCCTAGAGTCGCGGATCAAATCTCCGCTCTATGAGTCCATTGTGGACGCGCTGTATAACGCAATGGAATCGGCAATTTCCATATTTCAGGACCAAAAACAATATTGCGGGCTTATTCTGAACGGTCTCAGTTCGCTCGATTCGTTCGAGTGGAAATATGCGGTTGCAAAATACCGAAAAGTATATGATGTTGCATGCCGTGCGATGCTGTGAGTAATAATTAATTCTCCTGCTAAATTTTACTATAACCCTCTCATGGGCACATGGTAATTTTAGCGATTAAGTGAGGGGCGTTTTTTAACAAGGGACAAAATACGTGCGAAGTTTGGGATTGTATTGATTTTTAAAGGATTCCGGTGTAATATAGTATTATATTTCTTTAGCCTATTTTCTTAAACGAACGCGCATTTCTTGAAAGGATTGTGTGTATGGATCTCAAGCTGCTTCTTTTGATTATCGCCGTGATTATGAGTGGTTTAACGACAATCGGCATTTGGGCGATTGTTTTTTCACTTTCCAAAATCAAGAATGCCTTCTCTTCGCAAAAAGCGGGCATAATGCGAACAATCGGAGAAGAATGTGCCGAAGCCGACACTATTTTAGCCTCTGCAGGCGCAAAGGCCATGAATCCGCATGCGCTGCGTTCCGCGCTTCTCCCGCGCGTTGAAAAAATCCGGAAATTACTTTCGTCGAATATGCATGAGCTGGACGCGTATTTTGTCAAATACGTCGAAAGCAGAATCGCGCTTTTTTCATCGGCCTATACGCCGCACGACGACGCGCCGGTATTTCCCATCGATAAATTCCTTGCCGATACAAAAACAAAAGTTGCTCCTGTCAAGGTTGCCGAGCAGCCCGCGGTCGCAAGTGTTAAGCCGGCGGTCCATACCGATGTCGCGGCGGACCCGATGCCGCGGCCTGCCATGCCGCCGGCCGAAAAACCTGCGGCCAAACATTTGCTTCCGCATGCCGATACCGCCATTTTCGAATTGCGTCAGCGTATCGAATCCATGCCCACGCTCGAATCCATGCAAACGCCGCCGCAAACGCCTTTGTCGACCAAAACCGAGCAAAAAGACGATGTAGCGGCCATGGATTTGCGTACCGGCATTATCAGCGTCGTCAATGAAGACACGAAGGCGCCCGTTAAGCCCAAAGAGGCCGCGCCCCTTAAGCCGCAGGCCAAGACCATAGAAACAAAACCGGCGGCCCCGGCGTCGCAAAAGAGCGTTGCCGAAAAGCCAGCGCCTGAAAAACCAAAGGGAGTTCTTGCCAAACCCGCGGCGCATGCCGACGATGTCTTTGATTTTGAAAAGGAAATTTCGACAAAAGTCAATAAAACCGCCGGTACTAAGCAGGCGGACGAAACCGAGGAAAACGAGCTGCATGTCGAGAAAACGATCAAATGGGACCGGGAAGAACTCGCGGCGCATGCGAAGAAAGGCGATTCCATTGTTGTCAAGGATGCGGAGCCAGTTTTCGAACAAAAGAAAGCGCAGGCGGCTCAGGGAGCCGCTCCGGTCGCTGCCGCGTCTCACCCCGACGATATGATCAGCGGCGAAGATATCGAAAATACGCTCGATTCGTTTTTCGGGCTCGGCGATAAATAGTACGGACCAAATCGATCGAATAAAAAAAGGGAATGCGTCTGCATTCCCTTTTTTATTTGTGCCCGGCAATTCGGTTCGACGACGCGGTTTCGCCGAAATCAAATTCCCGTTGCCGTGCGCATTCGTAAAGGAAAACCGCGGTGGCCACCGATACGTTGAGCGACGGCGTCCGGCTTGAGATGGGGATTCCTACCATATGGGTGCATTGTTTTGCCAAATAGGGCGGTATGCCGCGGTTTTCTCCGCCCATGACGATGACCGTGGGCTTTTTGAAATCGATGTCCTGGGGTTTTGCCGAGCAGCCTTTTTCGGCGCCGACGATATTGAAACCCTTTTTCGCCAAATCCGTTACCAGACCTTCGAGGTTTTTCGGCTTTACAAGCGGCAAATGCTCCAGCATTCCGGCCGATGTTTTTGCGACCGTGGGTCCTATCGGCGCGGTGTTTTTACGTTCCAGCAAAAGCCCGTCGACATTAAACGCCACGCAGGTCCGTATCAATGCGCCGAGATTGCGGGGGTCTTCGATCGATGCCGGCAATACCAACAGTCCCGGCCGATTATCCTTTTCGAGTTTTGTCATCAAATCTTCGGCGGTCGTGTACTCGACCGCAGTGCAAATCGCAACCGCACCCTGATGTTTCGAGCTGCCGCATAGTTGGTCAAGCTTTAACGTGGGGACCATCTGATAGGGAAGCCGTTCCTTGCGCGCAAGCTTCACCACTTCGAACAATTGGGCGTTGGAGCGCTCTTTGTCGAAATAAATGCGGTCGATATTTCTGATTTTAGTGGAAATGAGTTCCGAAACCGGATGTATTCCGTAAACCAAACTTTCGGCACTGTGCTGGGGTTCGTAATTCATAAAATAAAAGGCACCTTTTTTTTTCGGTCAAATATCAAATTACAGGCCCTTAATATATTTTATAACGCAATTGCCGATTTTTAAAAAATTTACAAAAAAACAGCAATACAGCTCAAAATAAAGAGTATTATTAAGCGGGCAGGCAGATTTATTTTTCTTTCTCAGGGGTTTGGGGAATTTAACGAAAGGTTAAATCATGGGTACCATGAGTCCGTTTCATTGGGTAATTGTTCTTTTAGTCATTGTACTTCTCTTTGGCGCTAAAAAAATACCGGAATTGGCAAAAGGTCTCGGCGAGGGCATCAAGGAATTTAAAAAAGCATCGAGCGACGGCGTTAAAGAAGCAGCAAAACTGAAAGAGGAAGAAAAGGCCAATGATAGCAAGCCTAATTCGGAAATTAAGAAAGAAGGATAAAAGTTCTGCCCGCGAGGGCATGAATTTTCTCGACCATCTTGAGGAACTCCGAAGCAGGCTGATAAAAAGCGTTTTTGCCATTGCTATTTGCGCGATACCGTGCTTCATTTATTGGCAAAAAATCTTTACCTTGCTTATGGTTTTTCCGCTTCGATTTACCAATCCTAAACCGCATCTCATTTTTACCGCGCCGGCCGAAGCGGTCATGCTCAGCATGAAAATCGCCGTTGTCGGCGGTATCGTCGTATCCATGCCGTTTGTGTTTTACCAGATCTGGGCGTTCATTTCGCCCGGTCTTTTGGGTAAAGAAAAAAAAATGATACTGCCCATCGTGATTTCCTCGACGTTTTCGTTTTTTGCAGGGTTGACATTTGCCTATTTCATGATTCCCTTCATGATCAAGGTGCTCGCCACGTTCGGCGGCGGCATCATCGAACCGTATTTCAAGGCGACCGAATATATTTCGTTTCTTATTAAAATGAGCCTTGCCTGCGGCGCTATTTTCGAATTGCCCGTGGTGTCGTGGGTGCTCACGAAAATGGGGCTTATCACCCCCAAGTTTCTTGTAAGCAAAGTCCGTCATGCGATTGTGGTGATATTCATCGTTGCAGCGGTTCTGACGCCGCCCGACGTCTTGTCGCAGTTTTTCCTGGCAATTCCCTTATTGGCAATTTACGGCATAAGCATTCTCGTCTCGTTTACCGCGCAGGAGCGTCGTCATGAACATGGGGCTTGATTTTTCGGAAATAGCGGTCATTCTGGTCCTTATTCTCCTCTTTTTCGGGTCTAAGGAAATTCCCAACATTTTGCGCCAGACCGCCCGTTTTCTGGCCAAAGTCCGCGTCTATAGCGACAAGGTGCGCCGCGAAATCGACGAAATCGCCCGCATCGACGAACCCATGCCCAATTACGATCAGGAAGTGATTGTCAAGAAAAACGCCATACGCGAAAAATATCTTGCCGTTCGCAAAGAAATGCCCCAAAAGGACAGGGACGATAAAACCGCGGCCATATGGGGACATTTGGGAAACGACGACGCGTATCGCAATGCCCGCTCGGTCATGATGTACGTTGAACTCGGTTCCGAAGTCGCGACACGCGAAGAAATACGGAAACTGATCGCAGCGGGGAAACGAGTCGTTATTCCGTATATGAACGAAGACGCGTCTATGGGCATCGGCGAAATAACCAACCTCGACACGGACATCGAATTGGGCAGCAACAACATCATGGTACCGGTCAAGGAAAAGCGGAATAATTTCTTTAAAAGCGATATTCAGGTTATTATTACGCCCGGCGTCGCCTTCGACATTTACGGGGCCCGGTTGGGCAGGGGCAAGGGCGCCTACGACCGGTTTCTCAAAGACATGAAAGGCCGCATTCCCATTTACGCAATAGCATTCGATTGCCAGATCATGCCCGAAACCGAACGCTTGCCTTTTGCCTATCACGATATCATCGTCGACCAGATAATAACCGAAAGCGGAATGCGTTTAAAAAAGGCAACGGATCCCCTGACGCCGGCCGGTACGCCCTATACGGCAGGATAACGGTTTCCTCTAAGAAAGCATTGCTATGCTTTGGTCGATTTTGCTCATTATCCTTGGCTTTGTCGCCCTCTTTGCGCTGTTTGTGTCGTTTTCCCCGATCAAATTCCTTTGCAAAGCGCGGTATAAAGACGATTTCGTCCTGTCGTCATTGCATTTCTCGTTTGTTCATCCGTGGATTTTCGACTGCGTTTTCGATCCCGTTGCCGATGCGACCTCGATAATTCTATTGCATCGCTTCACGGTATTCTCGTTTGAAAATAACCCGCAAAAAGCGTCCGCCGATTCGCGTCCGCCTGAACCTGAGGTTCCTTTGCAGGGGCAAACCCGGGAGCAAACACCGGCAAGTGAGCCCTTTGTAACGGAAAAAGCGTCCGTGCCTCCCGTAGACGTTCGGCAAAGCCGTCATGATGCAAAACCGGACAATAGAAAAACAACAAAGCCAAAGCCCGATAAAAAAGAAAAGCCCCCGAAACAGACGGAAAAAAAAGAATCCGACCAAACGCCGAAAAAGGGTTTGTTCGGTTTTTTTAAAACGCCGCTCTTCAAACGTATTTACGTTTTTCTGGGTAACGAACTCTGGCGAAAGAAGATCCTTTCGTGGATGCTTCGGTCCGCGTTACGGTTTTTTAAAATCGTATCGTTTACAAAATTCAAAGCGTTTGCGACGTTCGGCTTGGACGATCCGGCAAAAACCGGCAAGGCGTTCGGCTATTTTTTGGCATTCAAGAATGTGCTTGTCGATACGCCGCAAAACAGATTCGATGTCGATTGCGAGCCCGATTTTAACCGTGAAATATTCGAAGCGCAGGGCGAAATCGAAATTACAACCTCTTTGGCACGGCTATTCGCGCCCGTGGTTTTGGCCGTGCTGACATTCCCCTATATTCACACGCTGGTTTTGTTTTTGAGAATGCGGAAAATCAAGATGGACGCGCAGCAGTAACACGAAGCAAAAAAAAAGACCTACGGAAAAAATCCGTAAGCCATTGTAGTATATTGATGGTAGTCCCTATGGGAATCGAACCCATGTTGCAGGAATGAAAATCCTGTGTCCTAACCACTAGACGAAGGGACCATTTTTGTCCAAACAGTCTCTTAAAATACCTTAGTGTAGTTTTTTTGGCAATATTTTTTTATCATAAAAGGGAAAAATGAAAGAAAAATACCGGGTAGTCATAATTGTTCCCTTCGGATACGTGCATTCGCAGTGTTTTACCGAAGTCGCATTCCTTATCCGTAACACCTTGCGGGATATGGAAATGGATTGCGATTTGACCGTCAATGAAATGGCAACAGACCGTATCAACGTGGTGCTCGGGTTTCATTTACTCCAAAATCACGAATCCCTTAAAAAATTCCGGTATATACCGTATCAGTTGGAACAACTCAGCGCTATCGAAGGCGTTTTTTCGCCGACCGTTCAACAAATTCTTTCGGATGCCTCCAGCGTATGGGATTATTCGCAGGAGAATATAGCGTTCCTCAAACAATACGGAATACAGGCCAAGCATGTTCCGGTCGGGTTTCACCGCTCTTTACAGCAAATTGTTCAGCAAAAAGACAAGGACATCGACGTGCTGTTTTTCGGCAGTCTCGGCCCGCGCCGCGAGGTTATTATAAATCAATTAATGAACGCGGCAGGATTGCGGGTGAAAACGCTGTTCGGCGTATATAGCAAGGAACGGGACGAAGCAATAGCCCGCGCTAAAATCGTTTTGAACGTCCATCATTATAATGCGAAAATATTCGAAGCCGTACGCGTATCGTATTTGTTAAACAATGCCTGTTGCGTGGTTTCCGAAGAATCCTCGGTATATCCGTATCCGGGTGTCGGCCTGGCGCTGGTTCCGTACGATTCCCTGGTACAGACATGCGCGACTATTGTGTCGGCCGGTAATGATTTCGAAGCCATGGGGCAATCCTGTTTTAACCAATTCAAAACGCATTACGCCATGGGTCAATTCCTCTCAAAAGCAATAACCGCGTAACTTGATTTTACATTAATTTCTTTGCGCGTACGGAAGGTAGGAAGGTAAAAGGAGGGTTCATGATGGTGTTTAAAAAAGTGTTGGTTTTATTGTGCGTTCCGGCTGCGTTATTGCTTGCCGGATGCGGCGGGCTGACGTATAAAATCAGTAAGCCGACAGTGTCGAGATGGAAATATGCCGATGTACAGGATCAAAAAATCGTTATCCGGATAGTTGATAAAAGAGTCGGCAACGATACCGTTTTCGCCAAGCCGTTTCCAAGTGCCATTCCCGTCAAAATTAAGTTGGAAAAACTCGGGGATCCCATTTCGTTTTTGGCCCAGAATCTTGAAAAAGAATTGTGCGCACGGAACATTCCGGTTTCCTGCGTGACTTCCCCAGATCAGAAGGCCGACCTGACTCTGGATGTGGAACGGTTCCAGATCATTAACCGCAGATCGGGAGGCTTTGCACCGTGGGAATCATTTCATGTCTTTAAAGGATCCGTCACCAACGCAAACGGGACATTTCCCTTTCATGCATTTTTTTTCAACGGCAAAGTGCCGATGTGGTCCATGGACGAAGTCGAAACGCCTTGCATAAATATGCCTTTGTCAATTATGATTAAAGAAATAGCAACTAAAATAAACCGCCTCGCGATCGGTGCAAAAGTAGGAGACAACGGGGTTGCGCTTCTATCGGAGCATATCAGAGTAAACATCGGGATGGAAGACAATGGGCCGTTCTGGAAAGTCTTTGAATTGGGCGCAACCAATAACCCCGCGGCCATAGAGCCGTTGAAGGAATTTTGTAACGCAAAAGACAACTTCTTCAGGGCCTGCGCATTGTCTGCAATTGGCAATCTGGGTCCCAAAGGTCAGATTCCTTTTCTCAAAAAGGAACTCGGTGAAACAAGTGAAATCTCCAAATTCATGGTACTTAAATCCATTGGCGATCTGGAAACCGAGCAGTCCAGGGCGTTTCTTGAAGGAATGGCAAAATCCAGCTCCGAGGACGGTATAACAATTTGTAAGGAATTGTATACGAAATAAGATAGGTCAAGATATCTGAATTCTTATCCCCTTTTTACGCGGCTTCAAAATCCCTCGCCATGGATAATTTAGCTCCATAATTGGTGAACTTGGAAATTAAATATGACTAAAATAATTTACAAGATTTTACCAATTACTTTATCTTATATTGTATTTACTTTATTTGCGAATTCCAGGAACTACTAGAGAATAAAGCAAATACTAAGCCAGGGAACCTTCGTTTGCTGTTGAAATCCTGCATTGTCGCGGTAGTTGCCTTTGTATTTACTTATTAGCGCATCAATTTTCAGGAGAATACTATATGAAAGTCCTGCTTGCAATCGCATTATTCCTTTGTACGTTGAATCTTTCAACCTCATTTGCCGATGAGAACAAGGTTGGTACATACAATGTCGGACTCGCAGCCGGGTTTGTAACGGGATATGGGTTGTCCTACCGGCAATGGCTAGGCAAAAACGGCGTTCAAATCACCCTTGCGCCCTTTTATTCAAGCGACTCCACGAAAACCAATTTCACCATGAGCTTCGGTGTTGTGGGTCTACGCATGCTCAAAGAAGCTCGGTTTGTCAATTTGTTCGCCTACTACGGCGCTCAATGCTGGTATTCCTACGACAAAGAAACCACCATTTTCTACAACTATCAAAATGGTTCTTTCTTACAAACTACCTATACAAAAAGCAAAAGGATATACGTTGGCGGCGGGCCAGGGCTGGACATTCATTTTTGGAAATTATCGTTCAACGTCATGTTCGGGCTTGCATTCACCTCGGACCTCGATAAAAGCAGCACGGGCATCCAATTAACCGGAGAAACAGCGCTGTATTATTCTTTCTGACAGCCTCTATACCACAGACGATCTCAGGCACTTGCCCCTTAAATGGGTTACTTGATCTATAGTTATTAAAAGGTTATATTATAACCCATGCGGGTCAATAATTGACCCTAATCTGAATTAGTTTTTAAGGACTACTTTATGAAATCGCTATTAGGGTCGTTAAGCAGAGAAAGAGTACTCACTTATATTGCTGCCAGAGAACAAGGATATGCCCGTGAAATAACCGGTTTCTGGAAATGTCCGGATCGTCCAATAAAAAGGGAACTTAATAGCCTAGAATCTGATGGCATATTAATTGCCAAATCCTATGGTCGGACAATAAGCTATAGTATGAATCCCCGGTTTTTCTTCAGAAAAGAATTAACGGCCCTTTTGCTTAAAATTATTGAAGCATATCCTCCAATTTGGAGAGAGAAACTGCTTTTAAACCGTCGAAGACCACGGGCAAAAGGAAAACCGGTAGTGTTCCTTGAAACTATTTCGAAAAAGAAAAGTATAAAGAATTTGAAAACCGGCTTGCAGGGGAAACTAAAACA
Source organism: Fibrobacteria bacterium (assembly GCA_037447435.1). Classification (GTDB taxonomy): domain Bacteria; phylum Fibrobacterota; class Chitinivibrionia; order Chitinivibrionales; family FEN-1185; genus FEN-1185. The sequence continues at coordinate 3,355 of JBBIGR010000015.1, read as the reverse complement.
AAAAAAAGCGCGCATTGGAAGACATAAGAAGAATGGCCGATAAACTATTTTTAGCCAAATCCAAATATTGAAAAGAAGAGGATGTTTGATGAAAATTATAGCCGTTTGCGGCAGCGCAAGGAAACAGGGAAATACCGCAACAATGTTGCGCCAAGTTCTTGAAGGTGCAAAATCCGTTGGCGCGCAAAGTGAATTTGTAAATCTTTTTGATCTTAACTTCAAAGACTGCATTAGTTGTTATGCTTGCAAATTGAAAAACAGCAAGTCTTTTGGGCATTGTACGGTAAACGACGAACTTAAACCCGTGCTGGAACGTATTGAACAATCGGATGTAATCGTTCTCGGTTCACCTGTTTATTATGGAAATCTATCGGGTCAAATGCGCTCATTTACCGATCGATTGCTTTTCCAATATCTTGATTACGGACATTTGGCTAAAGGCCCCAAACCTAAAAACTTCAAAACGGCGTTGATAGCAACAATGAATATGAATAGCGATGATTGTATAAAAAGAGGAGTTAAGGATTCTTTAGAATGGTTTTCGGAAGTTTTAGGTCATACATTAGGCAGTTGCGAACTCCTGACCTTGACCGATACCGTTATGTTCGACGATTATTCAAAGTATGTGTATGGTATGCCGGATATAGAAGAAAAATCAAGTCGCATTGAAAAAATTACAGCTGAGAATTTGAAAAAAGCATTTGATTTAGGAGTCCGGCTTATTAAATCGTAATGTCGCCCGCGCTAGAGGAAGAATAAAAATATGAGTATGAAGAATTCGGAACAAATCAAGAGGATGCGGGAAGCAGGGATTATCCTGTGGGAAACGCATTGACATGCGGCCCTAACGGCGAAGGATGGGCAATGTGAGAATGCAATATCGACAAAATCAAGCGCAATAGCGCAAAAAACCGCATAAATGCGGCGCAAAAATCACCCCGGCATACCAATTAATCATTTTATTGCAGCAAAAACATTGTTTGATTTTAATTGTCATAATTCATTATATTAAATAATGTTACGAGATTAACTTTCAAATAAACATTTTATAAAATACCAAATATGAAAACAGAAAAACCAAAATTAAATCTATCTGAAGGTTGCAATTTCTCACCATAGGTTTGTCTGGATACATCCATTTGCTAATGGCAATGGTCGGGCTGTGCGACTTTTTACTTACGCAGCTTTGGTAAAAGCAGGTTTCCAAGTAAATTTAGGTCGAATTATAAATCCGTCAGCCATATTCTGCTCCGACATTTGTTTTGAAAATAGCTTTTGATTACGGGGTTTTATAAAAGCCCTTGGGGATAAAGGATTTTTACCCTCAAATGAAAAGCTGTAAAAACTCTGCATACACGCGTTTTCCCCTATCGAGCACCTTTATCAATATTAACCATAGGAGGCTTTGTGATTCGGATCCGGTTTTTTACAGGCATTTTATGTTCCCTTATTATTGCTGCGGGATTAATGATACAAAGTTGCTCAAATAGATCTCAAGTGGAAATAGACAAACTTGCCAATTATACGCAAATAAAAGTTTTCTTCGGAACCGATAGGGATACGACAGCGTCGACAGACCTTAAAACAAAAGTAGGATCGGAACGATCGGATGTCAAATACGGAAATTGTATGGTCAGTATTCCAAGAGATCACCGAATGGGAGTATTGGAATCACCAAAATGGTATAAATTGCAATTTACCGAAACGCCGGATAAACACGTGTCGGTTTTGGAAATTAAAATGAAATCCAAAGAAGATTTTTTCCGGGATATCAATTCCAGCTATCCGGACTCTTCTAAAACGGCTATAATTTTCGTCCATGGATATAACGTCACCTTTGTTGATGCCGCGCGAAGAACCGCTCAAATTACCTATGACATAGGTTTTAAAGGTATTCCGGCGTTTTTTAGTTGGCCATCTACGGGAACACTGGTTGGATACACACATGATGCCGATAATATTGCCTGGTCCACGCCTCATTTAGTTCAATTCTTCGTTGATTTCATCAGAGAAACTAAAGCCGAGAATGTCGTTGTTATTGCCCATAGCATGGGAAATCGGGGAGTTGTGGAAGCATTGAGCAGAATGAACCAAAGTAATCCAAAAGAAAGAAAAGTCATTAAGGAAATAATCCTTGCCGCTCCCGATGTAGATGCCGGTATTTTTAAAAACGACATTGCGCCTCGTCTCGTTAATCAAGACAGTCATATTACTCTTTATGCCTCTTCAAACGACCTGGCATTGAAAGCTTCAAAAAAGGTAAATGGTCATCAAAGACTAGGGGATTCGGCTCCAAAGATTACCATATATAAAGGAATTGAATCAATAGACGCTTCGGATGTTGAGACCGATCTAATGGGACATTCATATTTTTCGGATAAAAACTCAATAATTTCGGATATGTTTTACCTGATCAAGGATGGCAAAAAAGCTGCAGATCGCTTTGGCCTGGTTTCAATGGAAAACGGTGCATATTGGAAATTCAGAAAGAATTGATTAGGCCCGCCACGCTACTTCGTCTGTTTCGACAGACAAGCGCACCAGGCGGGTTTTCTATTTAGGAGTACAAAAGAAATACTCCATGTTCCACTCATCTTTGCTCTTCTCTTTCGCCACGATGGCATATTAATCGATTTTTCCCGTTTTTCATAACATGTTGGTAATGCGAAAGTTAAGGTGTAATCAACGTTTGATTACACCTGAGATTGATATGGGGTAATATGGCGAATTATTTGACTTTGAAGGTATTGGAGGACGATATTTATGAAAGGGAAGTATTCTTATTTTTATAGTTTTCTATATTGGGAGAGTTAATTGTGCTGGATAAAATATAGATAATATTACCTAAATAGATATATATGATGCAAGATTTGTGCATCAATCAATACTTATGGCGCAATAAACTTGTATGAAATTTGTAAAATAAAAATATATAGCTGGCTAAGAAACATGACCTCCAGTTGGGCGGGTTAAAATCTGAAAGTTTTTCTGTTTTAATACTTTGTAACGAATCAAAGGAGTTAAAAATGAAAACTGAAAAAGAAAAAGTAATTACTGCATTATCTTCAATGGCTACTGTACCTACTATACTTGGCAAACTTAATGAAATTAATACAGCATCAAAAGACAAAGAATTGCAAAAACATTTAAACCCGATTTTAGACTCACTGAAATCAGCTTACTTGGATATTGCTGGAACCAAAAATAAATCAAAGAAAATTATTATTGATCTAACACGGCCATTATATAAAGCAATAATTGACTATTGTAATAATTAACAAATCCTACATTATGTGCTTACTGCCTATTCTTGCCCATTCGGCACCCCATTATCGTTTGATCCGGCATGGTACAG
>JBBIGR010000014.1:0-101177 GCA_037447435.1 Fibrobacteria bacterium | reverse complement strand
ACAATAATGTCTCTTGGCACAAATGGCAATACTGTTTATGCTGGAGCGGCTGATGCTGTTGAAATGTATTCCTCAATTGATAATGGGCGATCATGGAATGCGGTTAACTCATGGGCATCTTATACGCTTCGACAACCCACATCAATTGTAACGACCGGAAATGCAGTTTTAGCTTCAACAGGTGGAGATGGAATTTTTGTCTCTTGGAATAATGGAATATCATGGACAATGTCGACAAACTTCCTAGGTGGTTTCTATACAAAGGCTATTGCTATTGGAGGACATTACTTGTTTAATGGAACTCAAAATAATGGAATGTATAGATCGTTATTGCCTTAAAATGAATGTGAGAGGTATTTAACATGGCAATTCTGATTTTGAAACTTTTTGTGTTGATAGTTGAACGACAATGTTGATTATGTTATTTTTAAAATTAAAACAATATGTTTTTGCCCCAAGAATGATAAAAATAGTAATCAAATAATTTTAAAAGAAAAAATGTGTATATGTGTATTGCTGATGCCGGAACTGTTCAATTTGATTTTTCTTGCAAAAAATATCAATCTTGTTTGCAAGTATGACAAATGATACTATGCAATGTGCAAAAGTAAAAAACAAATAAAAGGAGTTATTGCTTCAAGCGATAACTCCTTTTATTATAGAAATACAAATCTATTTATAATAATTTAAATTTCACTACCTACTAAAAAATTACCAAACCGACACAATCTTAAGCGCCCAGTAAAAGTCTTTGTCGGATATCAATGCATCTTCAAAATCCTGATAAGTTCCATATGGCGTACTGGTTCTCCAGTGATCACGCGCAATCTGACCAACAATGGCAAGATGAGGCCCAAACCATCTTCTGGCATATACTGACCATTTCCAATGTGTAAATTGATTGGCATAATAATTGGGGCGTCCCGTAGCTGAGTCGGCTACTGTATAAGGGCTAGCTGCGGTTCCGTATCCGCTGCCTTTTGCAGGCTGTGGGACACCTTTGGAGTTAAACTCTATTTGATTGGTATAATCATTCGGATATGGTGACCCGTAGTATTCCCCTTGGATAGAAAGAACATCCAAAAGATTGAAAGTAGGAATGTTTACTCCAAACATAATCGGCATTCGCTGCCAGAGTGTATCATACACGGTACCCTGGTTCTCCCATCCGAGGATTGCCAACTCACCAAAAACTTTTCCATCCTCTTCCGCCAGGCGTCCTAATTTGGTGCTTGGTTGAAAGTTTGGAAAAAGACCTTTGAGATTAAATGTTGCACGGGCCATTGCTTTTGTTCCCGCAAATGTATAATAGGCTGTGTCACCATTTTCTTTAATATAAAAATTCGGGACATATTTTGAGGGCATAGATGCATTTACTTCAGGAGTTGTATAACTGTTATTCGCGGAAATGAACCGGCAAAATGATAATCCTGCGCCAAGATCAAGAAAATTCCCTATTGGAAAGCTACTGACCCAGGAAAGGGATAAATCGTAGAAGGGAAACCACTGCATTTCTGTTGTAAGCATGAAATCGTTTTTCCAGGAATGAAAAAGGTTGGTGCTAAGCAATAAACCTGTAAGTCTTGATGAGGTCCAGTCGAATGTAGTTGTTATCCAACCTGGGTAGGTGCCGGTACGTGAAAAAAGGTACTCTCCAAGGTTACGGGCTTCTTCGTTGTATTTATAGGGAAATAGCCCGACCCCGATGTAGCCGAAAAAAGGGTCCGTCGAATCTTTGAAGGTATAGGACATTTCCGCGTTTGCCATATACCAGGACCACAACGGGCTAGCCTGTTCGGTTCTCCCAACGCTTCCCAGTTGATTGTATGGCACGGTGCTGAATGAGACATATCCTTCCAAACCTGCGCTAATGGTATAACGTTCCCCTAAATGGATATCAAAGGTAAAATTGAGTACGGAATTATTAAAGTTTTCAGGTCCATAATCAACATCTAAGTTTTTATACCCCATAATTCTGAATGTTTGCACTCCCGCGAAACCATGGGGAGTGATGGAAATTTTTTCCGGGATTGATTTGACTACATCTGAATTTTCCTTGGGTTCAGCGACAGATGATATGAGCGAATCATCTGCAAATGCCTGTCCACAAAAGAAAATGGCCCATGCTAGAAATTGAAAAAATAAAAACGGTTTCAACGCAGCCTCCTTTATGCAAATAGTGAAAACAAATATGTTTTTATGTATTAGTGGCGACTATTTACTGATTGGATATATCCATCTGAGTTCGCCGGATTTTGGTCCTAATAAGCAGAAACCTGCGGGAGCTATTATTTAAGGTCCCGCAAGTTTCTTATTGCCTAATCAAACTGGTCAAAAAAAAATTATTTTACAAATGTCCTAGTATTTCCTATATCGTCTTGTACGACAAATGTGCCATGCATTGCTTTAATCGCTTGTGTAATTTTCTGACCATTGCTTATTGCGATTACACGACCGCTCAGGTCATAGATTTTATAAGCATCGCTTTTGAAAAATCTCGGAGTCCGGTTTGTAGAATACGACACCGGGCGAGATATCGAGGTTATACTTAGTACAGGATTAAATTTGTTATAAACACTAGTCATTTTAGAATTTTGCGTGCCGGTTCCCCAAGTAACGCCAGAATTTTTCCAATAACCGATTCCCATTGCAGATAACCTGGTACCAAACGGTCCGATACGGGTTACAAAATCGCTATAGGTGTTCTGATTCCAACCGACTTCTGCGACAGCAGCCATACGTGGCCACATTCTCGTATCCCAATTTGCCGGGTACACTGATAATCTTTCGGAAAAAAGCGTACCTTCTAATCCCTGATAAGAAGCTGTCATTGTAGCAGCATAAATTTGGGAAAGTGGTTTATATTGCGGAGGACACCAATTTATAGCTCCATTATCACCGCTTTCATTTGCATGGTCGAGATACAATGTTGTGCATTCCGATTTTACCTGACCTCCAGTTTGATTAGGATGCCAATCTTGAGACCAGTTTCCACTTTCCAAAGCATTGTCTGCTGCTATTTCATCCCATGCGACGACCATCGGAATACCGACAGCTTTGCAGGTATCTTGAACCTTCATAGCAATGAGTTTTAAATTGCCTGCGCTAATAACGCCGGGACCGCATTCATCACCACCCATACAAACTCGTTTTGCATATGGAAAGCATGGATACACTTCCCTCCAAAGTTTACCAATAAATTTCATAACACTATCTGCATAGGTGCCTGAAGAGTTCATAATGCTTAATCCCACGTCTTCGGAAGTTTGAACAGCATTATTCGGCGTCCCCATATAAGGGTAAGATGCGCAAATTGCCGTACAATGTCCAGGCATATCAATTTCAGGATATATTTCAATTTTCCTTTTTGCCGCGTATATACATAAAGCCTTCATTTCAGATTGCAGATAATACCAATTTGTACCTGCCGGCGGATGGATGGCTGGTGTTTGGCAACAGGTTTGTGATCCAATAGAATTAAGTTTTGGGAAAACCGTGCTTTCAAGCCGATAACCCTGGTCATTGCTTATAAGAAGATGAATACGATTAACCTTATACAATGCTAAACGATCAACCGTTTGATAAAGATAATCGATCGGGCAAAAATGTCTTACAGGGTCCAGCATAATACCACGATGCGGAAATTTAGGATAGTCTGTGATTGACACGACAGGCAATGAAACAGGTCCAGTTGCGGAAGAATCTTCAACTCCCGCTGGAAACAACTGACGTAAGGATTGCACTGCATAAAATTGCCCCGTTAAGGTTGGGGCTGAAATGGCAATTTGAGAAGCGGTTATGTTCATGGTGTAACCTTCGCTCCCGAGAGTCGAATTTGCGGCCATGGTTACTGCTACTTTGGCTGAACCCGCATCTGAAACAATTGATGTTGCAATATGGGCATTGGTAAAAAGCTTTACTATCCACGGCAAGGTTGAGTCTCTGGATGGGCCATCCCCATAAAGCGTGACAACATCTGTTGCGGCAAAGGTAAGTGTTCCTGCACCTGCGGTCATTGTTACAGGTTTTGGTACGATGTTAATTGCTGCTGCCGCATTTCCTGCGAGACCTGCTAGCAGGGCGAAGGTAACAACTTTCCAAATCAACGAAAAGCGAATCATACTAGACCCCTCTTTAAAAATGGTTAAAAAATTTTCCAGATTACTTTTCTAAAATCCCGTTACAAATATATCGACTTTTTAAATCATACTATTGATAAATATTGGCTAAAAATTTCACATATTTATCGAATACCCCTTTGAAATATTATGAAAAGTCGATTATGCTTAAATTTAAAATGCTGATCGCATAAAATATATAAAAAATATCAATCCTCAATTATGCCTATCGATGTCCATTAAGTACCAGGAAAATCATATAAAAAAACAGTGCAAAGTGTTTTTGGGAAGGGCCATTTAAAACGGCTAAAAAAAAATTGTTAGTTAATCACTTAAACAACAAAGGAAGCCCCAAGTTCCTCTGTTGTATATACAACTTATACAAATATAATACTTTTTCCAAAAATAAATGTTTAAAATTGGAAAATTTCGTTATAAAAATGGTAATGAGAGTAATGTGTTTTGTATATAAAAATTAGGAAAAAATAAATAGCCCGAAAGGACAATTATTTATTAATTGCACATTGAATAATATTTTCAGGCTTTGTACGGTTAGTTTTTATAAGAAAAACGCTTTGAAACTTTGGTAGATAGGCTGGGAAGAACAAACGGCGCATCAACTGGAGTTTGATGCGCCGTAGGTAAAAATTTTACTTACTAATGGATCCTGCAATGGAAATTTCAGTCTTTTCCGGGTGATTTGTTTTTACGATGAAATTGCCGGTATATTGCTGGTCAACTTTCGGCGTTGTAAGGTTAAGTTTGTAAACTTTAAATTTGTCGGCCCTGAGTGAATCGGTAGCAACAAATGTGAAGGGTATAGCAATCGGCACTTTATTTTGCCACTTGTCGTCGGATGCTTGTGAAAGTTTGAATTCAACTGCCGATATTTTGAAATCTTTTTTAAGTGTTGCCAAAACAAGGGTATGAGGTGCCGTGAGATTGCTTGGATTGAGATTCACATACGATTCGGATACATCCACAACGGCGACAATGGATGCACTGATTGTCAATTGTTGCGTCGGCACATTCGAGGCGTTCGACGTGACGGTCACCATTTTTGATATCGGGCCAAAATGATAATTTGCAATATTGACGGTGGCGGAAATGATGCCACTTTTTCCGGGCTGAATCAATGAATCGAATTTGACAACCGTGCAACCGCAGCCGGGCCGTACGCTCGATAGGATCAACGGCGCGTCACCCGAATTCTTTATAGTAAACGATGCCTGGAGCTTGTCCTGTTTCCCGTCGGCAAATGTTCCGCAATCGTAATTCGTTTTGTCAAACTCTATTTTAGGGGTACCTGCAACCGCAAAAAGGGGAAAAGAAAGAAAAGCGAAAACAGAGAACGTGGAAATGAAGCGAATCATACATGCCTCCATGGAACCATGATTGTATTTGCCCTGCATCCAAAGACCGACCGGCCTTATTGTCAGAGCGTGAATTTCAGTGAATAGTCCTTTAATGTGATTAGTACCTATATAAACGAATTATCTACGCATTTTGCGTAGATAATCTATAAAATAAACTTATCCCCTGCGACATGACCCCCTCATTTTATGCAAAAGGCCATATCGCCTAAACAAAGATTATGCCTTCTGCTCGGGAACAATATGCCTACCTACAATTTCTTTTTCCACACGTTCGGATAAATAAACTTTCATAAGCGATTGATAGGGAATATCATGCTTATTTGCCAGAATTTTAATTCTCTCAAGCAAGGCTTCGGGCAAACGCAACGAGATGCTTTTTACTGAAGGTCGAAGTTTGGAAAAACGCATTTTCCTGCCTTTTGACCAATCCAAATGTTCGGCGGAATCGTGAGTAGCCCAAAATTCACGTTCTTCATCTTCTTTTTTAAATTTAGGAATCGGTTTCAATTTTTGAGTCTGCATATATTTTTCTTTCTTTTTTACTCATATCCCGAGCAGAAATCGGTCGTATTTTATGTCCGCGTATGGTAAAGCTTATAAACAATTTTCTGCCCTCATCCGAAATTCCTAATGAATAATATCTTTTTTCTTTTTGAGAATGCTTTATGTCCTCCGCAAGAAGAAGGGGTTCGCCGAGAAAGACCTCTTCACACTCCCACCAGGAAACCTGATGTTTATCCCAGTTTTTGTGGATATTGAACTCATCCCAATCGAATCCAGTGCAATCTCGAACAATTCGATTTAAATCCATACGTTAAATGTATATCATGATGATACACAAAACAACGCTTTTTAGCCATTGCCTCTGCAGGCCGCACAATCGGGGTTTTTCCTGGTTTCAATTTTCCTGAAATTCATGGATAATGCATCGTATGTAAGAAGTTGATTAACGAGCAAGTCGCCCGCTCCGATGAGATATTTTATGGCCTCGGTCGCCTGAATAGAGCCGATAACCCCCGCAACCGGACCAAGGATTCCGGCTTCAGAACAGGTTTCTAGGGCGTTTTGCGGCGGCCGACAAAATACGCATCGGTAGCACGCACTCTTTTTGGGGACAACGGTGGTCGTTTGTCCGTGAAACTGCAAGACGCCCGCATGGGAAAACGGGACGCCGATCTTGACGCAGGTATCGTTAATGAAAAATTTCGAATCGAAATTGTCCGTCGCGTCTATGACAAAATCGAATCCATTGATAATGTCCACAAGGGTGTCGGCGGTAGTTTTTTCAAAATAGGTTTTAACGGAAATATCCGAGTTAATGGCGAGTATCGATTTTTTCGCCGATTCCGATTTGTGCGTTCCGACGCTCGACTCGTTATGGATGATTTGCCTTTGCAGATTAGAAGGATCGACATTGTCGTAATCCGCAATACCGATGGTGCCGATTCCGGCGGCCGCGAGGTACAGCGCTGCGGGGGAGCCGAGTCCTCCGGCTCCGATGACCAGAACGCTTCCCGACAGGAGCTTGTCCTGGCCGGTTTGTCCCATTTCTTTTAAAATGATTTGCCGATTATAACGGGTGAGCTGGTCCTCGGATAAGATTCTTCTCATACGTTAAATAACGTAGTTCGCGCCATGCGACGCTATATCCATATCCAGGACATCGGCAAGTGTAATGGCAGACAATGTGGCGACTTGGGCGTCATACAGTTTTTTCCAAACCTGCCTTGCCGCGCAAGGTCCCGCATTTTCGCATGCCGATTCTGTTTCCACGCAATCCACAGGCGCAATAGAACCTTCAAGTGCATTAACAATCTGGAAAACGGTTATCTTTTCTGGTGCAACTTGGAGGACAAAACCGCCGTTGGCGCCGCGCGTGGTCCGAATGAGGTTTTGTTCGCGAAGCGTCGTAAGAATGTTTTCCAAATACGCTTTGGAAATATTTTGTGCTTCGGTAATGGTTTTCCTGTTTACCGGCCCGTCATTGTAATGTCGGGCAAGTTCAAGCATCGCACGCAGGCCGTAACGGCATTTTGTTGACAATTTCATCTATATTCCCGACCCTCCATCAAAAATGTAAGAAAGTTCTTTTATGCTTTTTTCCTCTTCGCCGCCCCGCGCGATGATTTCGATTTCCGAGCCCTGCTCCACACCGAGCATCAACAGTTCCAAAAGCGAGCACCCGTTCGCCTTATTGCAACCGTTGCAAACCGTCACTTCCGAAGAATTGTTTTGGCACGTTTGTGCAACCTTTAAAGCGACCCGGGCATGAATGCCGTGTGAGTTCTTGACAATAAGTTTTTTTGTTATCATGCCGTTACGCATTCCTGGAAAAACCTCCCTCTTTTTGCAAAAGAGGGAGGTTTTGTCGTGAGCTTAGCCCAAAATCATGCTAATGCCAGCGCGTCGTCAAGCGCCGCGATTAAATCGTCGATATGTTCCAGACCAATAGACAAACGAATCAGGTCCGGCGTGAGGCCGCCCTCGCGCTGCTGTTGCTCGGTAAGTTGGGAATGCGAGGTGCTGGCCGGATGCAATATCAGGCTTTTCGCATCGCCGACATTGGCAAGATGCGAAAAAAGTTTTATATTGTCTATAGCCTTGACAGCTGCGTCGAAGCCGCCCTTGATGCCGAATACGACCATGCCGCCGAATCCGTTTGTAAGGTATTTGCTTGCAAGCGCATGCGCAGGGTCGGATTTAAGACCCGGATACCGGACCCAGGAAACCTTCGGATGCGTCGCCAGATGTTCCGCTATTTTCTGCGCGTTTTCGCTATGACGGGTCATGCGTACCGGTAACGATTCCAGTCCTTGCAAAAACACCCAGGCATTATCCGGTGCGAGACAAGCGCCGAGGTTGCGCAATGGGACGGTTCGCAAGCGTAGTGCAAACGCTATGGGCGCCAAAGGTTCCGGTAAATCAATTGCCCAGCGGAGGCCGTGATAATTTTCATCCGGCTCGGTGAAAAGGGAATGCCGCCCGGCTTTCCAATCGAATTTTCCCGCATCGGTGACGATGCCGCCGATCGCAGTGCCGTGGCCGCCAATCCATTTTGTCAACGAGTTGATCACGATGTCGGCGCCATATTCGATGGTGCGAAGCAAATACGGCGTGGTGAAAGTCCCGTCCACGATAAGTGGCAGCCCGTTTTTATGTGCGACTGCGGCGATTACCGCAACATCGGTAAAATCGAGTTTGGGGTTGCCGATGGTTTCAATGAAAATGGCCCGGGTTTTGGGCGTTATCGCTTTTTCGAAACCGGCAATATCATGCGGTTCGACAAACCGTGTCGTGATGCCCAGCTTGGGAAGAATGGCATCGAATTGCGTGTATGTGCCGCCGTATAAATTGTTTGCAGATACGATTTCGTCTCCTGCTTGCGCAAGGGTAATGACCGTATTGAAAATCGCGGCAGTACCGCTTGCAAAGGCAACGGAAGCCGCCCCGCCTTCGAGTTGGGAAATACGTTGTTCCAACGAATCGTTGGTCGGGTTTCCCAGGCGCGTATAAATGTTTCCCAATTCCTTTAAAGCAAACAGGTTCGACGCATGTTCCGTGCTTTTAAAGAGGAACGAGGTCGTTCGGTGAATGGGAATGGCCCGGGCCAATGTTTCATCAACGGTCTGGCCCGCATGGAGTGCAAGAGTTTCGAAATGATATGCTTTGTCGTTCATTATATACCTTTCTTTTTATTTATGTAAAATACCTGATTTTCAAATTAAACACTGGGAGTTTCTACCGGTTCGTCCCACAACCAGGTGCTCAAATACCGTTCGCCGGTATCGGGCAATACCACGACAATAAGCTTGCCGGCATTTTCTTCCCTTTTGGCCACTTGTAACGCGGCCCATAATGCCGCACCGGAGGAAATCCCAACGAAAACACCCTCTTTTTTCGCAAGAGACCGGGCTGTGGCACCTGCGTCTTCTTCTTTTACCTTGATGATTTCATTGATAAAATCTTTTTTGAATACGCCGGGGACAAATCCAGCTCCGATTCCCTGAATTTTATGGGGTCCTGCTGCGCCGCCTGATAATACGGGAGATTTTTCCGGTTCTACGGCAATTATCTGTACCCCGGGTTTTTTATTTTTAAGTACCTCACCGACACCGGTAATCGTTCCGCCTGTGCCCACGCCTGCAATAAAAATGTCGACCTTTCCATCTGTATCTTCCCAAATTTCTTCGGCAGTGGTTTTCTTATGAATCTCCGGGTTCGCTGGATTGTTGAATTGCTGCGGTAAAAACGAATTTGGTGTAGATGCAGCCAATTCTTCGGCTTTTGCAACCGCCCCCTTCATTCCTTTTGGGCCCTCGGTCAAGACAATTTCTGCACCCAGCGATTTGAGGATTTTTCTTCGTTCAACGCTCATGGTTTCCGGCATAGTAAGAACAAGCTTATATCCTTTTGCGGCTGCAACGAACGCAAGCGCTATACCGGTGTTGCCGCTGGTCGGTTCAATTATTACGGAGTCTTTGTTTAACAGCCCTTTTTTTTCAGCATCTTCGATCATTGCCAAGCCAATTCTGTCTTTAACGCTGGACAATGGATTGAAAAATTCGAGTTTAGCTGCGACCTCAGCTTTACTGCCCTGATTCAGACGATTAATCCTAACCAAAGGAGTCTTGCCGATAAGCTTGGTAATGTCTGTTGCGATTTTCATAGATACCTCCCTAAGGTATAAAAGTGATTCATACTATTATTACGATTTAATGTCGACAATGTTTATCAACATTTAAAAATATAACCAAAAAAAGAAAGCATGTCAATAAAAAATTAAAATTTATATGGAGGTTTATAATTAGCGAAAAACGGGCCAAAATTAAATGAATCTGCAGAAAAATTAGGAGGGTTATTGAAGAGAATTAAAAATCAGTACGTTAATTTAGTCAATAGTTCGTTTAAAATCTGAGTTTTGCCCTTGCCCTCGCAATTTATGGAAATGTTGGCGTATTTTTTATACAGTAATTCCCGTTCTTTGAATAAATCTTCAAAGGTTTGATCGGCAGCCTTGGCAATTCCCCTTGTTTGAAAGTTCCTAATGCGTTTGAGAAGGTCGGGTATTTGTAATTGTAAATAAACGATTTTGCTGTTTTTGGACAATACAGCCATCGATTTTTCGGAATATACGGCGCTACCCCCGGTCGCTATGACCGAATTTTGAACCTGTAGGCCGGTTATGACCGTTTCCTCGTACTGGCGCAACGTCAAATAGTCGAAATGATTGATTATAGTCTGCAAAGTCGCGCCGTACTGTTTTTCAATAAGATTATCCGTATCGAGGAAGGCTTTGTCGAGCGATACCGCGAGCATTTTTCCGATTGTTGTTTTACCTGAACCCGGCATACCGATGAGGACGATGTTTTTATTGTTGTTCAAAATAATTCTTTCGAAAGTGAAACGTTTTTCAAAACCTAATTTGAAAAAGAAAAATAATTCCACTGGATTGCATATAACGCAGCAAAGTTATACTATTGTTGTTATTTTTGATTTTCCGATAATGCAATCGTCCGCCTCATCAGTGCCAAACGTAACCATAAACCGGCAAATCCAATGGATAGCAATACCGCCATATGAAGGGTTTGCGGCAAAACATCGCCCCATGATCCGTTTTTTTGCGTAATAGTGCAAAAGGCATTGATAAACGGCGTAGGCGGAAGGCATTGCGAAAAGTAAAATAAATACCGTGGAAGCAAGGTTAACGGCCACGAAAACCCCGATAACAAAAATAGCGGATAAGACGTGAAAACGAACGTACAGAGGGACATGAGTCGCGTTTTAAAAAAGGATGAAATCAATAAGGACCAGACAATAATCGAAACAAGATGCATAAGGGTCAAGATACCGGCGGCAGAAACCGATCCGGACATCGGAATATGATAAATCCAGCAATAGAGCGTAAAATAGAGAAACGCATGCGCCGCATAGAGAACGAAATAGAATATCGATTTGCCCGCAATAATTTTTCCAACGGAATTTTGGGCTAGTCCGAAAAGCGTTTTCAAGGAATTGTTTTCCCGTTCTAAAGACATAGAAACCGACATGCCCATCAGCAACGTTTGCTGAAGAATGATAATGAGCAAGCCGATGATGATGAAGTCACCGTAACTTTCCGTCACGTTGAAACAATTGATGACAAACGGACGAATCGGCTCTGCCTGGGCAATTGCCTGCTCTTCGCTGAAACCGGCGCTTTCCAAGGCGGCAATGGTGACGTTTTTCGAACGGGCCGATAAAACATCCCCCAGTGCCTTGTTTATGTCGCCGGAAACCATGAATCGTAAATTACTCACCGAAATGCTGATTCGCGTTTGCTTTTTCTTTTTCAATTCCGCTTCAAAACCGGAAGGAATAATCACGATTGCGGAAGTTTTTAAGGAGTTTAGACTTCGACGAGCGATGTTTATATCGCGGCATACTTCCGTAACGGCGATAAGTTCATGTGCGTCAAGATCGCGAATAAGATTTCGCGATGCTTCGCTGTTGTCCAGATCGACAACGGTGATCGGCGCGTCGTGCTCCATTTTATTTACATAGACAGTTCCGTAAATAAACGGATACATCAGCGGTGCGACCAAAACGAGGAGAATAAGATAAAAATGTGAATAGAGCGTACGGAGTTCCCGCAGTACGATGGGCAATATTCCGACGCTTTCGGGACGCTTTATTACATCGATCTGTTTTTTTACCGCGCCGCGCGCTCGGATGGTTCTCATACAGCGGCCTTTGCATTGCTTCGAGTCGTTTGCATCGCTATAAACGGCCACGTAAGAATAAGGGAAATAAAAACGAAACCGAGCAATGTGCCGATTTCATGGGTCGCATATTGCAATGGAGCGTGAGCCAGAGAAATTTTAAAAAACGCATTGGAAAAATGAGTGAACGGCATTACTTGCGCAATGAGCGCAAATGCGTTGGGAAATGCCCCCGAGGGGAATGTATAGCCGCTAAAAATGAATGCGGGAAAATTAATGAAAATGGCCACTTGAGTTCCCACGATAGGGTCTTTCACCAGACAACCGAGCATAAGGCCCGGAGCAAACGAGGCAAATACGAATAATAAAACCAGCGCAAGTGTTTGAGTGAAACTTCCCGAAATTTTAATGTCGAACACCGGAAACAGTATGCCGAGAATGCCCAACGAAACGGCGCAAAATGCCGAAATGTACGGTAGGGCCTTTCCCAACAGAAGAATTCCTATCCGACCTCCCGCATTGTCAAGAGCTAATTGTAAAGTGTTTTGTTCCCGTTCGTGGGCTATGATGAGCAGCCCGCAGAGCATGACAATGATTTGGAATTGGGCAAAAATAAGCCCCGGACACATGTATTGCGTGTAATTGAAATTCGGATTGTACAGAACGCAAACGTCGGTTGTGACCGGATTTACGAGTGCAATAGCCTGCGGCGTCGATAGTCCGGCTTTTTTAAATTTCTTCAAAATAACACCGGCATTAAACGTGCGGAAAATTGATTGGCTTTCTTTGTAGATGTAATTACCGATCAGGATGTTTTGCGAGTTTTTGTAAACAACGGGATGAACCGAATGGCCGCGTTTAAGATCTTGCTCCATTCCCGACGGAAAATAAAAAGCGCCGGCAAATTTTCCCTGCTTGATGTCTCGTTCGAGCTCGGCACCATTTGCAAGCGATGCGGTGACGCGCATGGTGCTCGACGATTGAATTGCGCGAACCAGCAGCCGGCTTGTTTCGCTGTTGTCGCAGTCGCAGATTGCGACCGGAAGCGCCCGGACAAGTCCTTTATTATAAATACTGCAAAACATCGTGAACAATACGACCGGAATACCGAATAAGAGCATCAGCAAAACGCGGTCTTTGCTAAAACGCCGGTATTCGCGGATTAAAACCCGCCAAAGTGAAGAAAAACTTGATGTTTGCATATAATAAAAATCCTGCGATAAAATTTACAATGCAAAATTTACGGTCATACCGGCGCGCAAATTCGGAACTTGCTGCGTCGGTCTTGCATGAATTTCAAGCGTGCGAACGTCGAATTCGCCTTTTTGATTCGTCGGCCGCCAGGTCGCGAAATCTGCCATTGGAGAAATAAACGTGATTATAAAACTGTGCTTTTCATTTCCCAATGCCGGAACAAAACCGTCGAGTAGGGTCCCTTTCCGAAATTGTTTCATCGAATTTTCTTTGATTTGCAGGACGACCCATACATCCGAAGTGTCTAAGACCGTTACAATCGGATATCCGGCGGCAATGATTTCGCCGGGATGTGATATTACTTTTTCAATTTCCCCGGTTACCGGGCTCTTCAGACTTAGTTCTTGCGCATATGCAAAAGCTTCGCGAAAGGCGCTTTGCGCTTGATAATAGAGCGACTGAGCGGCAAGCCGGTCTTCGGCACGAGTGCCCTCCTGGGCCATTTCCCATTTGGACTTTGCCGCTTCCATTTGTTCTTTCGCAGCAGTAAATTGCGCTTCGACCTGATCGTGCTCCTGGGCCGAGACCACACTGTCGGAATGAAGTTTTTGTATCCGCTTGAAGGTTTTCTCCAACAGATCGAATTGCGCTTTCGCTTGCATATACTGGTTCAATGCCGCTTCGCGTTCCTGTGGACGCAGACCGTTTTTCGCCATAGTCATTTTTGCGCCAACCGCGTCCATCGCTCCCCGGGCCTGTTCGACTTTGGCGCTCATTTCTTTGCTTTCAAGTGAGCCGAGCAGTTGGCCTTTGCGAACATAATCGCCTTCGTGAACGGTCAGGGAATCGATTCGTCCGGCGATTTTGGAAGCAACGTCGATATGGGTTATCTCGACGGTCCCGCTGACAAACGGTTTGTCGCGATAAGCATGCCGTACGACAATAAAGCCTATGGCACAGGCGGCAATGAGAACCGGAGCGGCGATGATCGCTGCTATTGGTGAAATCTTCATGCTAATCTCCTTTTCCATGCAAAAATGCGACTACCGCATCGGATTTGCCCGAAGCGGTATATAATTCGTTAATTGCCTTGCAATAATCGTAGAGTGAAACGAGCCTGTCGATACGGTTTTTTTCAACCACAAGTTGCGCATCGATTACTTCAAGCGAAGTGCCGTATCCGTTTTCGAACCGGCTTTGGCACTGTCGCAAGTTCTCATTTGCAAGGTTTTGGTCGGCGTTTAAATTCGCATAACGCAGTTGAGCGGTGCGCAAATCGTGATACGCTTTGTTTATCCAGAGCTCGATGTCGTTGTGAACGGCATTGTCTATAATGGCGGTTTCCGTTTCGAGATGCTTTGCGCTTTGATACGAAGTCACGTTTTTACCGCCTGTAAAAATAGGCAGCGACGCGCTGACGCCGACGATCCATGGCGGTTCTAAAGCGGAAAGATACTCGGTGAAAAGTTCCGCCTTGCCGTACAGCGCAACCTGCGGCAGCATTGCGCCTCGTTGCGCGACAACCTTTTGATGCGCCATTTGGCGCTTTTCCTTGAGCATGGAGAAAACCGGTTGATGCGACGACGCATAGTGCAGAAAATTTTCGAGCGAATCGTTAAAAGGGAAATAGGTGAGCGTATCGGCGACATCTACGTCTTTTGTAAACGGGATGTTGAGGCTTTTTTTAAGTGCAAGATAGGCCATGGAAAGTTTGGATTTGTCGTCGTCAATATTTCTTTGCGCATCGGAAACGGCAACCAGAGCACGGAGTAAGTGATATTTGGCAATAATGCCTTGGTCGGCGAGTTTTTCCGCATTTCGTTTATGCTGTTCCATGCCGGCAAGAACCTCGGCTCGCACGGTAACGACTTTTTTCAAAAGCGCTACCGACAGATAGTTGTTGACCGTTTCCTGCAGCACTTCATTTTTGATTTTACATAATTCAAAGTCCGCTGCTTTTTTGTCGGCCTGTGCGGCTCGTGATGCTGCAATTATTCTTCCGCCGGTGAACACCGGTACTATGGCGGTAATCGCAGCCGATGGATATTGTTGTTTTTTTAGCGTGTCTATGAAATGGGGAATTTGATTGTCAAGAGCGGAATATGCCTTTTGGTATACGGCCTGATAGACCGGCGATGCAGGATCGGCTATTGCGGTTCCGCCTTTCATTTGAGACGCAATACTCGCGAAATTTACTTGTGTTAGGGTTTGAGTTTGCAAAACCACATCGCGAATAGGATCAAGGTCCATAGTGAGCGGATCATTCATATAATTATAGGAACCGGAAAGCGTAATAGACGGGAAAAAAGACCCCTGGGCGTTTTTTGTGTCATAGGAGCGTTGCAGGTCTCTTTGTTGATATTGCAGGATTTTGTCGTTGTTTTTCATCGCGATATCGATTGCCTGGTCAATAGACAAATTCTGGGCTAAAAGATCGGAAACAATTGAAATTACAACCGCAAACATTGCTCGAGCCGCATTGTACTTCGATTGGGAAGTTATCATAAGAAACCCTTTAATAATAAATGAATCATGTTTCATAAAAATGTCCTTAAGGCCTACATTTCATCAAATAATTAAATCACATATTACCGCGTTTTGGCAACACCGTGGAGCATAATCAGTTTTGCGTTTTGCCGGATATCGCTCAGTGCAAATTTGTTTTTATGATACGCCCATTGATGAAGAAGAAACCGCATGCCGCCGAAGAAAAACGAACTGAAAATGGGGGTGGTGACGTTTTCATTGAACAACCCGGTTTTGACGCCTTCCTCAAAAACCGAATCTATTATGGCCAGTGTTTTTTCATAATACGATGTAAAATGATGACTTTTTGATGCAATATGGTTTTGTTCGTTGACAAAAACCAGAGCCAAGGACGGATTTGAGGTGAAATAGTCGAAAATCGCGTCAATGGCGCCATTGAATTTTTCAACCGAATTTATATCGTGACGCTTGTAATTTCGCTCCATAATAGTGAATAACTCACTCCATACCGAATCGAATATTTTTAAAAGTATTTTCTCTTTATTACCGAAATAGAGGTACACGGTTCCGGTGGCCACATCTGCTTTGTCGGCGATTCGGTGAATCTTTGCATCAAAATACCCGACACCGGCAAAGACGCTGATTGCCGCATCGATTATCGCCTTTTCTTTGTTACCTTCTTTAGTACGCATGATTCTATCCTTAAGCTATTAATGAATCATTATTCATAAATATAACAGGTCTTGGAAATAAAGTCAAATGGAATTATTAAGCAGCTTTATATAAATTATTACTCATGAATATCCCCCCATATCTTGTCAATGAGTTTTATGACGATCGATATTTCGATGTCGTGAATGCATTGGAAGAAGCAAAGCAGATTTATTTCAACGGATGTAATATCCTCAATTCGTTGTCTAATGCTTCTAAATCGGACAACGAATTTAAGATCGGCGAAACCGGTTTTGGCGCCGGGCGAGTGCTTATTTCTCTTATGGATTTTTTAGAGCAAAACAAAATTATAGGGCAGACCATTTGTTATAATTCCGTTGAATTACATCCAATTACTTCGGAACGAATGGCTGCCATACTCGAAAGTTTCAAACCTCGAGTTGGTCCGCTGATAAACTTACTTGTAAATTCATACGATCACATTGACATTTCAAAACCAGGGTGGCATGCGCTGTATTTTGAAGGAGGTTTTGGCACTATTTCCCTCAATCTTTGGATCGGTGAAGCGCTTGAAATGGTTAATGCGCTCTCTAAACCGTGTGACGCCTGGTTTCTCGATGGTCATGGCCCTAAAAAAAATCCTACAATTTGGAGCCCCGAACTTTTATCCGCAATTGGAGAAAAGACCGTGTTGCACGGCACTTGTGCCACGTATACCGTTGCCGGAGCGGTGAGGCGGGCACTTTCTTCTGCGGGATTCACGGTCGAGCGCGTGCCCGGATTTGGCGGAAAAAACTCAGTTCTCCGAGGCATTAAAACCAATTGTGGTTCACCCGAAAAAAAATGATTCCAGTGTCGATAAACATGGCAAAAAATTCTAAACAAACTCGCTTAATATTGCCTTAAGGTTAACAAGAGGAATTGCCCCGCTTATCCTATGCAATTCTTTCCCGTTTTTAAAAAGGATCATGGTAGGTATGGAAGCAATCGCATATTGCTGCGAAAGAAAGGGTTTTGCTTCCGTATCCACTTTTATAATAGTCAAACGCTCCTTCCATTCTTTAGCAAGCGTTGCAAGAATAGGCGCCATCATCTTACAAGGGCCGCACCAACTGGCCCAAAAATCCGCAAGAATCGGTTTCTCGTGGGTTTCTATGAATTCCTGGAAACTTTTAGTATTTGCCATTTTCACACCTCCGTTAAATTAAACCGCAAATATCGGGCCGAAGCAAGACAATTAAAATTTAACGAAAAAGTTCGGTACCTCGCCTGAAAAAAATAAGTACAGAGTATGTATCTTGTGTGTATTGTACATAAAAAAGATGGTGGAGTCAATAGCCCATTCTATATATTAGCCATATATTGGTACAGATGGATCTGTCGGTTTCATCCTGCTTAATCGTTAAAATTACAAGTGATTAACATAAATAAGGAGCGGCCCATGAAAAAGGCGTTGATTATGATGATGCTTTGCGCATTATCCGGAAACGCGCAAACCGTTTCAATTTCGGGTAAAGTAACCAACGCAAGCGGGCAACCCCTTTCCGGTGTAATTGTCCAATTAATGGCTGCCCAGATAAAAGATACTACAAAAGATGATGGGCTTTATTCCCTTGCAGGAATTGGAACCGGTTCGGTTTTACCAAACAAAGAGAGTAAAAGTTTAAACGGAATTTCATTTCAAAACAATCAATTCTTTTTTAAAGCCGCTTCGAGGCATTATGCTTCGGTAAAGCTTTTCACGACGGATGGGCGCTGCGTTTCGACCTTGTTTACCGGTATGTTGAATGCGGGCATCACCTCGATGCCCTGCCGGCTCGATAATTATGGCAAAGCCTTGTATCTTTTAAGCGTGAAAACCGGCGATCGAACATCGGCATATCGGGTTTTTCCGCTAGCATCCAGCAATTACCGTATTACTGAATTATCAACTACTCAGACCCAAGGACTTGCGAAAACGACAGGGACCGACTGGTTGCAGGCCGCAAAACCGGGGTATGCGTCTCATGTCGAAAGACTGGCTTCGACTACCGGGGTTATTAATATTACTATGTCAAGCCCGGTTGCACCCGATTTCGGTCCTAACACGTACATATTCGATCCGGCGACACCGGTAGCCACTATGCAAAGCCAAGCAACAAAGATATTTACACAGCAGGAGGCGAATCAATTCGGATCTGCCCGCTACGCGATTCTTCTCAAACCCGGTACTTATAGCAATTTGGATATCAACGTAGGATTCTACACGGAGGTGCTTGGTTTGGGATTATCTCCCGACAGCGTCGTGGTGAACGGATCGGTTCATGCAGAGTCGGATTGGATGGGTGGGAACGGGACATGCAATTTCTGGAGATCGGCAGCGGGAATGTGCATTGTTCCTGCTTCGGGAACAACACGGTGGGCCGTTTCGCAGGCAGCACCGTACCGCCGCATGCATGTCAAGGGGAACCTCGACATTTCGGCCTCAGGCGGTTCGGGCAGCGGCGGGTTTATTGCGGATTCAAAAATTGACGGTACCATAAACCAATGGCAGCAACAGTGGCTTTCACGAAATTCCCAGTATGGAAAATGGTCCTCGACAGGATGGAACTTCGTCTATGTGGGAAATGTCAATCCGCCAACCGGGGTTTGGCCCAATCCGCCGTATACCATAATCCCCAAAACGCCTATCATTCGCGAAAAACCGTTTTTATTTGTCGACAATAACGGCAATTACAGCGTTATGGTTCCGGATCTGAAAAAAGACAGTACTCTGGGAATGAGCTGGACAAATGGAAATATTACGGGCTCGGTCGTTCCGATTGATTTGTTTTACATCGCACACGCATCAACAGACAATGCGACAACCATCAACGCGGCTCTTGACCAAGGAAAAAACCTGTTGTTCACTCCGGGTATCTACAATCTCGACGCAAGTATCAAGATAACGAGGCCACAAACCATAGTCCTCGGCATTGGTATGCCGTCTCTTTGTCCTGTAAAAGGAACGCCCGCTCTCGAGGCTGCCGACGTGGACGGTCTGAAAATAGGTGGATTTATCGTTGATGCTTCAACAATTAATTCGGCAAATCTTGTGGTTATCGGCGAAACCGGTTGCACCGCCAGCCATTCCCTCGACCCAAGTTGCGTATGGGATATCTTTTGCAGGGCAGGGGGAGAATTCAGCGGAATGACGTCGTGTATGGTAACGATAAACAGCAGCGATGTCATCGTCGACCATGTTTGGCTATGGCGTGCGGATCATGGGACCGGTGCAAGTTGGACCGTAAATAAAAATGCAAACGGAATCATAGTAAACGGCAACGACGTAACCATTTATGGTTTGTTTGTAGAGCATATGCAGGAATATCAAACAATTTGGAACGGCAACTTAGGGCGAACATACCTATATCAAAGCGAGTTTCCCTACGATATGCCGAACCAAGCCGCGTGGAAAAACGGATCAGGCAACGGTTGGGCATCATATAAGGTCGGTAATCCGGTAACGACACATGAATGCTGGGCAGGCGGTGCATATGCGGCAATTCACACGAACGGGGTCGTGGTCGACAATGCTTTCGAAGTTCCAGCCAACGCACCGGGAATAAAAATGCATAATCTTCTCACGGTGGGGCTCAGCAGTAATGTGGGAATCATTACCCATATCATCAACGGCGTCGGGGCGTCGGCAGTGGCGGGCAACGGCCATTCAAATATAGCAAGACTCGCAGCGTATCCGTAAAGATGTCTCGTAGGAGGTGGATGCCTGTTCCGATTTCCCTGAACGGTTCATCGCCTACGACGGCTTTGCGCTATTGTCCAAATCCGCGATAATATCGTCCGCGTTTTCAAGGCCAATCGACAACCTGAGCAAAGTGTCGGAAATGCCGAGTTGGGCCCGGGTCGAAGCCGGCATTGCGGCATGCGACATTTTTGCCGGAAACGATAAAATGCTTTCGACCCCGCCCAGGCTGACCGCGACAGTAAGGATTTTCACGTTTTTGACAAGCGTGTTCAACCGTTCGGTGGTATCGGTTTCAAATGATAGTACGCAGCCGAATCCGTGTGCTTGACCGGTAAGGATATTATGGCCGGGATGGGTTTGGAGGCCGGGGAAAAAAACGGATTTTACCCATGACTGTTTTTGCAGCCATGCCGCCACGGTAAGGGCTGTTTTTTGCTGATGCGTCATGCGGGCAGCAAGCGTTTTGATGCCGCGTAAAAGAAGCCAGGAATCCTGTGGCGAAAGGACCGCACCGCAGGTGTTTTGTACATAGTGAACAGAACTTGCCAAATCTTTCGTTTTTGCAATAACGGCACCGGCGATCAGATCGCTATGACCGCCTAAAAATTTTGTCGCACTGTGAATACTTATGTCAATACCGAGTTCAAGAGGACGCAAAAAATACGGCGACAGAAAAGTATTATCTATCATAGACACAAGGTCGTGGTCTTTTGCGATTTTTACATGCGCGACTATGTCCGTGATTTTCAACAGAGGGTTTGACGGACTTTCGAGGAACAGGATTTTCGTGTTGGGCTGGATGGCTGCTAAAGCATTTTTCGGGTCCGTGGTGTCGACAAACGTATGCGTGACGCCGAATTTGGACAAAAATCCCGTAAGAAAGCGGTACGAACCTCCGTAAATGTCCCGGGTAACCACGATGTGGTCTCCAGCCTTTACAAATGCGGTTATTGCGGCGTGTATGGCCGACATGCCGGAAGAAAACGCATAGGCGCTATGCCCGCTTTCAAGTCCTGCAAGCGTTTCTTCCAATGCTTTGCGCGTGGGGTTTCCCGAACGGCCGTAATCGAATTCCTGACGAACGGAAATGTCCTTTTGGTGAAATGTCGAGGCATTATAAATTGGAATGGAAAGCGCGCCCGTTACTTCGTCCCGGTCTGCAGCGCCGTGTAATATAGACGTATCGTAATTGACAGGGTTATGTATGTCCATAAATTATTTCTCCAAAGCGGTTTTAAGGTCTGCGATAAGATCGTCAACGTGTTCTATGCCTACCGACAGCCGGAGCAAATCGTCGGAAATGCCGAGGCATTGTCGGGTTGTCAAAGGAATGTCGGTGTGCGTTTGCCGCGACGGATGGGTTATAAGCGTTTCAACGCCGCCCAGACTCTCGGCAAACGATATGACTTTGACGTTTCGTAATATCGAGAGTGCCCGTTTTGCATTGGTAACGCGAAATGAAATGATGGCCCCGGGTCCGCTTGCTTGCTTTTTGTGGAGCGCGGCTCCGGGATGCGAAACAAGGCCCGGATAGTAGGTGTTGACAACATGAGGATGCCGGGAAAGCCACGTTGCGATTTTTTGCGCGTTATTCTGTGAACGTTCAAGGCGAACGGAAAGCGTTTTGATGCCGCGCAAAACAAGCCAGGAATCGAACGGCGACAATATGCCGCCCGAAGCATTTTGAATGAAACCGATCCGTTCCGAAAGTTTCTGCGATTTTGTCACCACAAGTCCGCACAGGGTGTCGTTGTGGCCGGCAAGGAATTTTGTTCCGCTATGAATCACCACATCCGCACCGAGGCCGATAGGCTGTTGCAACAGCGGCGTCATGAACGTGTTATCGACAATGACGATCGCATTGTTGTTTTTTGCGAGCGCAGCCATTTTTTTTACATCGGTAATTTTCATAATCGGGTTTGTGGGTGTTTCAATGAATATGCCGGCAATTTTCTCTTTTGAAAAAAGGGCGGCAACTTCTTTGTCTTTCGTTGTATCCACATATAACGTTTTTATTCCGTGAGGCCTGGCAAATGTTTCGAAAAATCGGTATGTACCGCCGTATAAATCGTCCGAAGCCAGGATGGTATCGCCGGGTTTAAAAATTCCGACGACTGCTGCGATTGCCGCCATGCCCGATGAAAAAGCAAAACCGCAATCGCCGTTTTCCAGGCCTGCTATTTCTTTTTCAAGCACTTCTCGAGTGGGATTTAAGGTGCGTGAATAATCGTATCCCGTAGATTGTCCGGGACCAATATGCCTAAACGTCGCTGTTTGGTAAATGGGCGTGCTGATAGCACCGGTTTTTTCGTCTGTGCACAAACCGACCTGACAAAGCTTAGTTGCAATATTGCCTTGATTTTTATTCATAAGCTATAATCTAACTTTCACTGATAAAACAATTAATATGCATTCAAATAACATTAATATAATATCAAACAATAAATAGTTTATAATATTTATAAACTATAAAATAAATTATCGGCGAAGCGTATCAAAAAGAAAATAACAAATTATTGCAAATACTATTAATAGGTGTTTTCATGAATTTTACTATAGAGCAATTTTCTTTTACCCAGCGGTTTTTTACTTTCCGCAGGTATGCCAATGCTGATTATAGCTTCTACACGGATATGTGATGGAATACCAAGTATTTTTTTGATGAATTTTTCGGACGTGATTTTTTCAGAATGTCTACGGTTGCGAATTTGAATCCAGCAACTTCCCAAGCCTAAAGTGTGGGCGGTACAATGCGCAATCGTCGATGCAATCGAACAATCTTCGATCCAAACGTCCGATTTAGTTTCGTCTGCACAGACCACTATACCAAGACCTGAATTCTTGAGAAATTCGCTGCCGTGTTCTTTTGCAGCCGAAAGCTTGTGCAGTGTTTGGGGATCGGAAACAAAAACAAATTCCCACGGTTTTATATCGCGCGACGAAGGCGACCGAAGCAGGGATTCTTTCAGTACGGCGATGGCCGCCTTGCCGATTTTCTTATCAGCATATTTTCTGATACTGCGGCGTTTTCGTAAAATAGCAATCATGCGAAATCCGATCGGTTAAAATCAGGAATAGGTTTGCACAAACCAGTCTATGAGTTTCCGAGAAACGCTGCCCGGCGCAGGTATTGCTGGAAGTTCCGAGGGACCATACCAATCCGCCGTTTCCAGTTCGACATTGTCAACGACGATTTCCCCGCCGTCGTATTCGGAGGTAAAGGCGCACATGAGCGAGTCGGGAAACGGCCACGGTTGACTGGCAAAATACCGGATGTTTTTTATCCTGATGCCGACTTCTTCGAACGCTTCCCTTTTGGCGCAAGTCTCCAACGATTCGCCGGCTTCGACAAATCCCGCAATGACGCTGTGAAATTTGTACGGCCAGTCTTTTTTTCTGGCCAGAAGCAGTTTACCGTTGTTTACTATTGCAACAATGACGGCGGGCGATATTCGCGGATACACGACTGTTTTGCAAGCGGTACATTCCTTTGCGTGCTCGGTTGCTTTATCGACGGTTGGGCCGCCGCATTGTCCGCAAAACCGATTGAGCTTTTCCCATGATAAGAGTTTGCTGGCCCTGCTTATGATCATAAACGTATCGGGTGTTGCCCGTAACAGAGCGGTTCTTAATTCTACAAAATCAAAAGACGCAGGCGCCTTTGATTCCGTTGGAACATTTGCGCAGAAGTATTGTGTCGGCCCCGAATTACCGAGGTATAAGGCGGTATTGGTCGGCTGCGGCAAAAACGGAATTTCGGCAGTGGTCGGAAGATCGTTTTTATTGCCGAATAATAATTTTGAACCGGAAAATAACAACCATTGGTCCGTGGCGGTCGGGCCATGGCCGGGAGTATGCCCCGGGACAAAAGGGAGATAATCGGTGATGAGCATGGTTTTGCTTCTTTTGCGTTTCAGACGGTATACCGTGTATGTTTAAATTTATATTATTCAATAAGATAGTATAAAAATCATCAATAGAAGTTAAATCATGCAATCAACCATTTCTTCGGCCGTTTCGAAAAGCGAACGGCAACTTTCGGATATTATATGTAAGCGTATCGTGATACTCGACGGTGCTATGGGCACGATGCTTCAACAGAAAGAATTATCGGAAGCAGACTTCCGGGGAAAAGAATTCGCTTCGCACACGCGCGATTTGCGCGGGAATAACGATGTCTTGAACCTGACGCAGCCGAATGTTGTTGTCGATATTCATTCTCAATATTTAAACGCCGGGGCCGACATCATTAAAACCAATACGTTCAATTCGACCGCGGTGTCGCAAGCTGATTATGGTTTGGAAAGCATTGTCTATACGCTTAATTACGAAGGTGCGCGAATCGCAAAACAGGCGGCGCTTGCCGCGACACATACGACGCCCCACAAACCGCGATTTGTTGCAGGCGATTTGGGGCCGACCAATAAAACATTGAGCATTTCTCCAGATGTCAACAGGCCCGGGTATAGGAATATAGCATTCGATGAATTGGCCAGCGCATATACAGAGGCTGCTAAAGGACTCCTGGACGGCGGTGTCGACCTGTTCATCATCGAAACGGTTTTCGATACGCTTAATTGTAAAGCGGCAATTCACGGCCTATTGCGGCTTTTCGAAGAAACGCATTGCCGGGTGCCGGTCATGGTGTCCTCCACGATTACGGATGCAAGCGGACGGACGTTATCGGGGCAAACGGTCGAAGCGTTTTTATATTCCGTCGAACATATAAAGCCGTTTTCAATCGGCTTCAATTGCGCGCTCGGTGCAGGGCAATTGCGGCAATACGTACAGGAATTAAGCGGCATTGCGCCGTATTTTATCAGCGTTCATCCCAATGCCGGTTTACCGAATGCATATGGGACCTACGACGAAACGCCCCAAACAATGGCGCAAACGCTGGCCGGATTTGCACGCGACGGCATCGTCAATATCGTCGGCGGCTGCTGCGGTACGACACCCGCTCATATACGGGCGATCGGCGAGGCGTTGATCGATGCGAAGATCCGCGAAATACCCCATCGCAAGCCCGGTATTTGCTTAAGTGGGCTTGCGGCGTGCGTCGTCGGGCCAGAATCATTATTTGTAAATATAGGGGAGCGCACGAACGTTACGGGATCGGCAAAATTTGCCGCTCTGATACGCGCAAAGGATTATGACGCGGCATTGTCGGTTGCGAAACAGCAAATCGACAATGGTGCTAGCGTCATAGATATCAATATGGACGATTCGATGCTCGATGCCAAGGCTGCAATGGTCGAGTTTCTAAACCTTGTTGCAGCCGAGCCCGATATTGCACATGTTCCGATAATGATAGATTCCTCGCAGTGGGATGTTTTGCTTGCAGGCTTGGCATGCGTACAGGGAAAATGTATTGTCAATTCGCTTTCCCTCAAGGAAGGGGAAGACGTTTTTTGCAATAGGGCCAAAGAAATAGCGAAATTCGGAGCCGCGGTCGTTGTCATGGCTTTTGATGAAAAAGGTCAGGCGGACACCGAAATCCGGAAAGTTGAAATTTGTTCGCGCGCCTATAAATTGCTGGTCGAACAATTAGGATTTGCCCCCCACGATATCGTTTTTGACCCAAACGTTTTTGCTATAGCGACCGGTCTTGCCGAACATAGAAAATACGGAATCGATTTTCTCAATGCGGTAAAAAGAATAAGGCAGTTGTTTCCCGAATGCGGCATAAGCGGGGGGCTCAGCAACGTGTCGTTTGCCTTTCGCGGTAACAACGGACTGCGGGAAGCAATCAACGCGGCGTTTTTATACCATGCGATTAAAGCCGGACTTACCATGGGAATCGTCAATGCCGGGCAACTTGTTCCGTATGAAACAATCGATGCGGGGTTACGCGAGCGCATCGAAGACGTCATATTTGACAGGCGCGAAGACGCGGCGGAGCGGTTGCTTGACCTCGCACAAACCGTCGGCGCGCAATCGAAAGCGAAAAAAGAGGACTTGTCGTGGCGCGGTATGGAGGTAAACGCGCGTTTGACCTATGCGTTGGTCAAGGGGGTCGACGCGTTTGTCGAAGATGACACGAAAGAGGCCTATGCGCTCATAGGGTCGCCTTTGAAAGTCATCGAGGGGCCGCTCATGGCCGGTATGAACGAGGTCGGGAAATTGTTCGGAGAAGGAAAGATGTTTTTGCCGCAGGTGATTAAAAGCGCCCGGGTGATGAAAAAGGCCGTTGCCATTTTGCTGCCGTTCATGGAAAGCGACGCCGACGGAAACCAAACGCCGCAGGCAACGATTGTTCTTGCAACCGTCAAAGGCGACGTTCATGATATCGGTAAAAAAATCGTCGAAGTAGTCCTGCAATGCAATAATTTCCGCGTCATTGACCTGGGCGTCATGGTTCCATGCGAAACGATTCTTGACACAGCGATAAAGGAAAAAGCGGATTTTATCGGCGTCTCCGGCCTTATAACTCCCTCTCTTGTGGAGATGGCCCATATTGCTTCGGAAATGGAGCGATGCAAAATAACCATGCCGCTTTTAATCGGCGGGGCCACGACCTCACCTATGCACACTGCGGTTAAAATCGCAACGCAATACAGCGGTATTTGCGTGCATGTCGCCGATGCTTCGCTTGCTGTTCCGGTATGTCAAAGGCTTGTGGATACAAAAGACAGGTTTTTATTCGGCAAGGAGATTGTCGCAAAGCAAACGCTTTTGCGCGAAAAACATGAAAAGGCGAATGTCTCTATGGAAATTATCCCGTACCTTGAAGCGAAATCGAATCGGGTCTCGATTTCATGGCATGGGTATGAGCCTCCCAAGCCTCAAAAGGACGGAGTCTTTGTCCTCGATACTATATCGCTGGGGGATTTGCGAGGCTATATAGACTGGAATTTCGTTTTCTCCGCATGGGGATTAAAAGGCGCGTACCCGTATTTACTGGAAGACCCGATTGTCGGACCATCCGCGAAAAAATTGTTCGACGACGCGGCGGCATTGCTCGATGAAATTGTTGCGCATAACTTGCTTGCTGCAAAAGCGGTCGTCGGTTTCTTTCCGGCGCAAACAAAGGATTTTGAGGACATTATTTTGTACTCGGACGAAACCAGGGAAACAAAGCTTTCCGCCATTCATTGCCTTCGCCAACAAGTGAGAAAAAATGAGAAAACGGAGTACGTCTCACTGTCCGATTTTGTGGCGCCGATCGAAAGCGGCGTAAAGGATTATGTCGGTCTTTTTGCCTGCACCGCAGGGATCGGGCTTGAAGACGTTGTTGCTAAATACGAAAACGCCAAAGACGATTATTCCGCAATCATGGTAAAACTCCTTGCCGACAGGCTCGCGGAGGCATGCGCCGAATGGCTGCACGAAAAGGTCAGAAAAGAATATTGGGCTTACGCCCCGCACGAATCGTTACAAATAAAAGAAATGCTTCGTGTGAAATACCAAGGGGTTCGTCCGGCACCGGGGTATCCGGCTTGCCCGGATCATAGCGAAAAGAATCAGATATTTCAATTGCTCGATGTAAGTAAAAATATCGGTATGTCGTTGACCGTGAGCGGGGCAATGTATCCCGCCGCGTCGGTCTGCGGCTATTATTTCTCTCATCCGCAATCGCGGTATTTTGGATTGCAGGCCATTGGTCGCGATCAGGTGGAATCGTATGCGGGAAGAAAAGGCATGAAAAATGAGGAGGTTGAAAAATGGCTGGATCCGGTATTAGGGTATGAAAAACCTGCGGCCATACGCAGTGAATAAAAAAATATATTGACTCCAATTCCGATATACGGTATATTTATTTTATCATGTTTACAAAAACATATACAGACAGCATTATTAATATTATTAGTACCGTTCTACTAGCCGTAGTACGGGTAGTAGTCGTATTGCCAAAACAGGAGACGGGCTTATAATATTACAGTAAGTAATGAAAAATCCAAAGGCCCGTCTCTTAAAAAAGACGGGCCTTTTTTTTTGCTTGCTTGGACGGAATGTGTCGGTTAGAAAGCCAAGATGAATACCGTGATTATTATAATTCATTATATAAGTGCCACAAAAGCCCTTGTACCCTTGATTACCCCATGGGGACAAGGTATTTTACGAGATTGTTTTTTTGCGGCACTGAACAAGACGAAGTAACGGCAACAGTGCACATTTAACAGCTGGAGGACAGTTTGAAAAAGAAAGGTGCCGAAATTCTTGTTGATGCCCTGACAAAAGAGGGCGTCGATGTGCTGTTCGGCTATCCGGGCGGCCAGGCAATTCCGATTTTCGATGCATTATACGATGCAAAGAATATCAATACGGTTCTTGTTCGTCATGAACAGGGCGCGGCTCACGCTGCCGAAGGATATGCACGGGCAACGGGGAAGGTCGGGGTTTGCATAGCGACCTCGGGTCCCGGCGCAACAAATCTTATCACCGGTATTGCCGACGCGTATCTCGATTCGATTCCCATGGTCGCGATAACGGGCCAGGTATCGACCCCGTATCTCGGCACCGACGCGTTTCAGGAAGCCGACATGGTCGGTATCAGCAGGCCGGTAACAAAGCATAACTTTCTGGTCAAAGACATCAAAGACCTTCCGGCAATTCTCAAGCAGGCGTTTTACATCGCCCGCTCAGGACGGCCGGGGCCCGTGCTCGTCGATTTGCCGTCCGACATTTCGCGCGGGTATCTTGATAATTATGAGTATCCTGCCGAAATTTCGATGCGCAGCTATAAGCCGACACTTATGGGGCATCCGCGTCAAATCGAGAAGGCGGCCGAGCTGATTAAATCGGCAAAAAAACCATTGGTATATGCCGGCGGCGGAGTCATCTCTTCCGGAGCGCATGCCGAACTTTTTGAATTGGCGACAAAACTGAATGCGCCGGTTACCTTGACTCTCATGGGGCTGGGCGCATTTCCCGGCGAGCATGATTTGTTCATCGGTATGCCCGGTATGCACGGTTCTAAAACGGCAAACACGGCGTTTCAGAATGCCGATGTGATAATTTCCGTTGGCGCGCGTTTCGACGACCGTGTGACCGGACACGTTGCCTCGTTTGCGCCCAATGCCAAGATCATCCATCTTGATATTGATCCGGCCGCGATTTCAAAAATTGTCCGTGTCGATGTGCCGGTTGTGGGCGATGCCAAAAATATTCTTACGGCGCTGAACAAGGTCGTAGAGCCGCGGAGCCGCAATGAATGGAACGCTCAAATCGACTCGTGGAAAAACGGAAAGTTGTTTACTTATAAAAGTTCTAATGATGTTATTAAACCGCAATATGTCATCGAGCAATTATATGAACTCACCAAGAATACCGATATTCTCATCGCAACCGAGGTGGGGCAGCATCAGATGTTTGCGGCGCAATATTACAAGTTTGCGCGGCCGCGCATGTTTTTGTCGTCGGGCGGCCTGGGAACCATGGGGTTCGGCCTTCCGGCTGCAATGGGTGCAAGCCTGGGCATGAAGCGGAAACCGGTTGTCAATATTGCAGGTGATGGTTCCATACAAATGAACATCCAGGAACTTGCGACCATTTCGATAAACCGTATCCCGGTCAAGGTGCTCATTCTCAATAACGAGTATCTGGGAATGGTGCGGCAGTGGCAGGAATTGTTCTGGAACAGGCGCTACAGCGCGACGTGTTTACGCGGCAGTAACCTGTGCGGCGATTGCACGTCGCCCGAAAATTGCGGCAAAGGATACGTACCCGATTTTGTCAAGCTCGCCGAAAGCTATGCCATACCGGGATTTCGTACCAGCAAGGTTTCGGAAGTTGTCGATGTGCTGAAAAAAGGCCTGGCCGTCGATGGCCCGTCGCTTATGGAATTCATGACCGCGACCGAGGAAAACGTATATCCGATGGTCCCGGCCGGAAAATCGCTTGACGATGCAATGGAGGAAGCATGAACACACGAACAATTTCGGTGCTGGTCGAAAACCATAGCGGCACATTGTCGAGAATCTCAGGGCTTTTTGCAAGCCGCGGTTACAATATAGCAAGCCTTACGGTCGGGGAAACCGAAGATCCGTCTATTTCCAGGATGACCATCGTCGTCGAGGGAGATAGCGCGATTATCGAGCAAGTTGTCAAGCAACTCAACAAGCTTATCGACGTGATCAAGGTAATCGATTTTGAGGGATGTTCGATCATCGAACGTGAATTCATTCTCGTTCGGGTCGATTCCACGAAGTCGAGTCGCCACGAAATCATAGAGCTTGCCGACTTGTTCGGCGCTAAAGTCGCGTATGTCGGAGCGACCTCGATTACGTTCGAATTGTCGGCGCCGTGCGAAACGGTCAGCGATTTCATCGACCTGATAAAGCCGTACGGGGTCAAGGAGCTTATTCGCACTGGTAAAGTTGCAATGGCGCAAACAAAGAAGTAGGGTGAGGGTCACAGTGAATTTATCGCATTTTTTAATACATCACTTTCAATCAAAGGAGAACAGTCTATGGCAGTCATCGATTTCGGAGGAGTGAAGGAAACCGTCGTTACCCGTAAGGAATTTTCTCTTGTTAAGGCCCGCAAGGTTCTTAAAAAAGAAGTCGTCGCTATCATCGGTTACGGCGTTCAGGGCCCTGCCCAGGCGCTTAACATGAAAGACAACGGAATAAACGTCATCATCGGACAGTCCAAGGAATTTAAAAAAGACTGGGACCGTGCGGTGAAAGACGGTTGGGTTCCCGGAAAAACTCTTTTCCCGATCGAAGAGGCAGTTCAAAAAGGAACGATCATCCAAATCCTTGTTTCCGATGCTGCACAACGTAAAGTATGGCCAACCATAGCAAAGCTTCTCAAAAAAGGCGATGCGGTTTACTTTTCGCACGGGTTCTCTATCGTGTATAAGGAACAGACCGGAGTGATTCCGCCAAAAAATGTCGACGTTATCATGGTTGCGCCCAAAGGCAGCGGCACATCGGTTCGCCGCAACTTTTTGTCGGGCGCTGGAATCAATTCCAGCTATGCGGTTTTTCAAGATGCAACCGGCAGAGCCGAAGAACGTTGCCTGGCCGTTGGTATCGGCATCGGCAGCGGCTATCTGTTCCCGACAACATTTCAAAAAGAAGTGTATAGCGATCTTACCGGCGAACGCGGCGTTCTCATGGGCGCATTAGCCGGCATCATGCAGGCACAATACGACGTGCTTCGCAAAAACGGCCATTCGCCGTCGGAAGCGTTCAACGAAACATCGGAAGAACTTACGCAAAGTCTTATCCGTCTTGTTGACGAAAATGGAATGGACTGGATGTATTCCAACTGTTCCGCGACCGCTCAGCACGGCGCGCTCAAATGGAGGCCCATTTTCCGCAAAGCGAATCTGCCGGTTTTCGAACAGCTTTACAAATCGGTTAAAACCGGCCAGGAAACCCGTGAGGTTATCCGTGATTGCGGCGGCAAAGACTATAAGAAGTTCCTGGAAAAGAAGCTTGCCGAAGTTCATGAGAATGAAATGTGGCGCGCGGGAGCCGCAGTTCGCGCTCTACGTCCCAAGGAAAAAGCTAAAGACATTTCCAAGGAGACCAAAGGCATCGGCGGAAGAGGACAGAATTAATTAAAACATTTGGCACGTAGGGGCACGGTAGCCGTGCCCCTGCAATGATCGGTTACAATCATGAAAGACAAAGTATTCATATTCGATACGACTTTGAGAGATGGTGAACAGGCATTGCCGTCAAGCTTGTCGGTGCACCAGAAATTACGTATTGCAAAGCAATTGCAAAAATTGAATGTCGATATCATCGAAGCGGGTTTTCCCATTTCGTCGCCGGGTGATTTCGAGTCTGTCTCGACAATTGCTCGCGAAGTAAAGGGCCCCGTCATCTGCGGGCTTGCGCGGCTTGTCGAAAAAGATATTGTTGCATGCGGAAAGGCCTTGAAACCGGCCGAGCGTCCGCGTATACACACGTTTGTCGGCACGTCGGCTCTGCATATGGAAAAGAAAATGCGCAAAACCAACGATGAAATCGTTGCCATGGCAATCGCTGCGGTAAAGTTGTGTAAAAAATATACCAGCGACGTCGAATTTTCGGCGGAAGATGCCGGGCGCTCGGATATCGATTTTCTGTGCCGTATCGTCGAAACCGTGATAAAAACCGGCGCGACGACGGTCAATATTCCCGATACCGTGGGCTATACGTCCCCCGAGAAATTCGCGTGGATAATCGAATCGCTTTTCAACCGTGTGCCTAATATCGACAAGGCCGTCATTTCGGTGCATTGTCATAACGATCTTGGCATGGCGTCGGCGAATTCCATTACCGCTGTTTCGCATGGTGCGCGTCAAATCGAATGCGCGATAAACGGCTTGGGTGAACGTGCGGGAAACGCCGCGCTCGAGGAAGTGGTTATGATGCTTAATGTTCGCAAAGACATTTTCAAGGTCGACGTCGGCATCGAGACTCGGGAGATAATGCGCACCAGTAAACTTGTTTCCGATATCTGCAATATGCCGGTGCAGCCTAACAAAGCGGTTGTGGGAAGCAATGCATTTGCGCATTCGTCGGGTATTCATCAGGACGGCGTGCTCAAATCGCGGAAAACATATGAAATCATGACCCCGCAATCCATCGGGCTCAAGGACAATCGTATGAACCTGACGAGTCGCTCGGGGAGTCATATGGTCCGTTCGAGGTTGGTTGCGCTGGGCTATAATATAGAAGAAGTCGATGTGTCGGCGTTTTATACGCGGTTCATCGAGCTTGCTGATAAAAAGGGCACGGTCTACGACGATGATTTGATTTCCCTTATGGAGTCGAAAACAGCCGGGGATATGACCGACACCTATGTGCTTGAGTATTTGAACGTGTCAAGCGG
This sequence comes from Fibrobacteria bacterium, assembly GCA_037447435.1. Taxonomy (GTDB): domain Bacteria; phylum Fibrobacterota; class Chitinivibrionia; order Chitinivibrionales; family FEN-1185; genus FEN-1185. The sequence goes on along the minus strand of JBBIGR010000014.1, from coordinate 68,134 downwards.
CAAAGGTACTGTGCCGACGGCGACGGTCCGTATCCGTGTCGCAAAAGAAGATAAAGTGCGATTCGAAGCGGCGTGCGGGGACGGGGCGGTTGATGCGGCGACAAAGGCGATAGACCGTATTACCGGTTTCAAAATCAGCATCGACGATTTTACCTTGACCTCGCTGACCGAAGGCAGGGAAGCGCTCGGAAAAGTGAAGATCGTTGCCAGAAGTAAAGAAGGCGTATTTACCGGTGTTGGGACCAGCACCGATATCGTCGAGGCATCGGCCTTATCGTATATGGATATCGTCAATAAAATCGCGCGAATGAAAAAGTTCAATAAAAAATTGCCTTTACCCAAATTATAATCGTCATATTTCTTTTAACGTGAATGGAGCAAGTGTTCATGAAATCGTATAACATAGCGGTGATTCCGGGAGACGGAACCGGTCCGGAAGTGGTCAATGAAGGTCTTAAGGTTCTTAATGTCGCGGCTGCAAAGTATAATGTCAAACTCAATTACGAAAATTATGATTTCGGCGGCGAGCGATATCTTAAAACCGGTGAAACGCTTCCCGACAGTGCCATCGAAGAATTGCGCAAGCACGATTCGATATTCCTTGGCGCTATCGGACATCCCGATGTCAAGCCCGGAATCCTGGAGCTCGGCATATTGCTCAAGGCGCGTTTCGCACTCGATCAATACATCAATTTACGGCCTGTCAAGCTTTATCCGAACGTCGAAACGCCGCTTAAAGACAAAGGGCCCGAACATATAGACTTTGTCGTGATCCGCGAAAATACCGGCGGTATCTACACCGGTATCGGTGGTGCGACGCAAAAAGGCACTCAGTATGAAATAGCGACGCAGGTCATGCAATACAGCCGGCCCATTGTCGACCGATGCATGCGCTATGCGTACGAATTCACTCGTAAACGCAATAAACGCAAACAGCTCACGCTCGTTCATAAATGCAATGTACTCACGCATTGCGGCGATTTGTGGGTACGGAGCCATAAGGAAATGGGTGATGCAGAGTATCCGGACATCAAGCAGGATTACAACCATGTCGATGCGTGCACCATGTGGTTCGTAAAGAGTCCGGAATTCTATGATGTCATCGTGACCGAAAATCTCTTCGGCGACATCATCACCGATCTTGCCGCAATCATCCAGGGCGGGCTTGGTATCGCAGCAGGCGGAAATATCAATCCGCAAGGTGTTTCCATGTTCGAGCCAATGGGCGGCAGTGCGCCGAAGTATACGGGCAAAAACGTGATCAATCCTCTTGCGGCAATCGCAGCTGCAGGTATGATGCTCGAATCCCTTGGCGAAGAAGCTGCGGGAAGCGCAATCGAACGCGCCGTGCATGATGCGCTCGCTTCAGGCAAAATCAAGAGCCTTGCCGCAGGTAAAATGGGCATGGGCACCCGTGAACTTGGCGATTTTGTCGCATCGTTTGTCAAATAAATGAAGGTTGACAACCTCACCTCGTCTCTCTCGGGGGAAAGAGGTGAGGCCATTTCAATAGAAAAGAAATTATGAATTTACAGAAGAAAATAGCAATATACGATACCACGCTTCGCGATGGTAATCAGGCATTGGGCATAAGCTTGTCTCTTTCCGACAAATTGCGCATAGCCGAACGGCTCAGCGATTTGGGAATCCAGTATGTTGAAGGCGGGTGGCCGAACCCGACGAATGCCATCGATACCGAGTTCTTTCAGGAAGCGAAAAAACTTAAACTGAAATCAAAACTCGCGGTTTTCGGCTCAACCAAGAGGCCGCACACGCCGTACGGCGAAGACCTGTTTTTGCAAATGCTTGTCAAATCGGGCGCGCCGGTCGCGACGATTTTCGGAAAATCATGGGATCTGCATGTGACAAATGTGCTTCGTTTTTCCTTGCAGGAAAATATCGATATCATCGGGGATACGATTTCCTATCTTAAAAAGCACATGGACGAGGTCGTGTATGACGCGGAACATTTTTTCGACGGGTATAAGCACAATCCGGATTATGCTTTGAAAACATTGTTTGCAGCAAAAGAAGCCGGGGCCGATTGTATTGTCTTATGCGATACAAACGGCGGTATGCTTCCGGATGAATTTCTCTCGGTTTGGCGATCTATTGCGTCAAGCATCGATTGCCCGCTCGGCATACATACGCATAACGATTCCGGCTGCGCAGAAGCAAACAGCATGATTGCCGTTGCCGAAGGTGCCGTCCAGGTCCAGGGAACCATAAACGGGCTTGGAGAGCGTTGCGGCAATGCAAATTTGTGCACCATAATTCCAAATATCCAGCTAAAGCGCGGCGTTCCTGTTTTGCATGAGGATTCTCTGAAACAACTGACCGAAGTATCGATATTCGTTTCGGAAATAGCAAACATTACGCATAATATCCGTCAGCCGTATGTCGGCGAATGCGCGTTTTCCCATAAAGCCGGGGCTCATGCCGACGGCGTTCGCAAAGTAAGCGAGTCGTTTGAACATGTCAAGCCGGCACTTGTCGGCAATCAACGGCAATTCGTGGTGTCCGCACAGGCCGGTTCGAGCACTATGCTTGAAAAACTCGCCGGATTCATGCCGCATCTCGACAAACAGGACCCTATGGTCAAGAAACTTTTGATGAAAATCAAATCGCTTGAGTCCGATGGGTATCAATTCGAGGCTGCAGACGCATCGTTTGAACTTTTAGCCCAGGAAATGCTCGGGCTGTTTAAAAAAACCTTCGAATTCAAAGGATTCCGCGTCATAGAAGAAAAACGGGAAAGCGGAGACGTGTTTTCCGAAGCTACGATCAAAGTACAAAAAGATGGCGATTTCGAGCATACTGCCGCCGAAGGGGACGGGCCGGTCAATGCGCTCGACAATGCTCTCCGGAAGGCGCTGTGCAAGTTTTACCCCAATCTATCGGAAGTAAAGCTTGAAGACTTTAAAGTCCGGGTGCTCGACGGCAGAGACGGTACGGCCGCAAAGGTTCGGGTTCTCATCGAATCGTCGGACGGGAAAGACCGCTGGGGTACTATCGGCGTTTCGACGAATGTCATCGAAGCCGCATGGCTCGCGCTTATCGATAGTCTTACATATAAACTTATGAAGGATACTCGAAAGCATACTGCGAAGAAATAGGGATAGAAAACCAAATAGTAGAGGTAGACTATGGCTAAAAATATCGATTGGAAAAATCTCGGCTTTTCATATATGCAAACAGAGTATTATGTGAAATGCGAATATAAAAACGGTTCGTGGGGAGATATCCAAATTTGCACCGATCCCCATATTTCGCTTCACATCGCCTCAACCTGTCTGCATTATGGACAGGCGATATTCGAGGGCCTTAAAGCATTCGGCAGAAAAGATGAATCCATCGCTTTGTTTAGGCCCGACGAAAATGCCAAACGGCTTATTACCTCTGCAACACGCCTCGTTATGGAGCCGCCTTCCCAGGAATTGTTCTTGGAAATGGCAAAAAAGCTCGTTCTTCTTAATAAGCAATATGTGCCTCCTTATGGGACCGGCGCAAGCCTCTATGTCAGACCTTTTCTTATCGGATCAAGCCCTCATATCGGCGTCCACGCTTCCGAAGAATATGTCTTTATCATGCTTGCGACACCCATGGGGCCGTATTATAAGAACGGATTTTTTCCGGTGAAAGCGTATATCCAGGAGCAATATGACCGGGCCGCACCTCTCGGTGTCGGTAATGTCAAGGCTGCCGGAAATTATGCGGCAGGGTTGGCCGGTGATCTGGACGGCAAGAAAAAAGGCTTTCCTGTTTGTTTATATCTCGATGCGCAAACGCACAGCTATATCGACGAATTCGGCACATCAAACTTTTTGGCCATTTCAAAAGCCGGAAGCTATGTTACCCCGGATTCGCAGTCGATTTTAGGCAGTGTTACCAACAAAAGCTTGCAGGTCATTGCTCAGGATTTCGGGCTAAAAGTGGAAAAGCGGAAAATCCATGTGAGCGAACTTGCCGATTTCACCGAAGTGGGAGCCTGCGGTACGGCCGTTGTCATCACGCCGGTTTCGTCGATTCTTCACGGTGAGCGGATTTATACCTTTGGAAAAGAAAATGAAGCAGGCGCCACATTGACTCGGTTGTACAATGAAATTACCGGCATTCAATACGGCGACAAGCCCGATACTCATGGGTGGATGCTGCCGGTAAACGTGGAATAATATTCGATTAATGTCTATCTGAAATATGCACCTGTTACCTTGGCAGGATAATCTACGCTTTTTGTAAAGGCACTTGCGCTATGCCGCCGCAAGTGCCTTTTTAATACATATCAGGAAATAAATCCCTGTTTTTCGGATTTTTCATATCCTTTAATGTATCGCAGATAAAACAACCATTTCATAGTGCTCGTATTGTGAAAGACAAAACGGAAATACGATGTTTCGTAGCGGATTTCGAGAATGTTTTTCTTTTGAATTACGTAATCGTTGATTTTATCCATCGCAAATTCCATTGTCATATTTTTAGTTGGAGCTGAAAACGACAATGCCGTTTTGGTGAGTACCAGCGTTCCGACTCCGCATTCGTAGTACTGATTGTTGTCGTGAAGTTCCTGGAAATGGATGTTTTGCCCTGTCGTGAGGGTATCGGTATCGGATGCAAAGCGCAATCGGTTTTTAACCTTGATTTTATGCCATTGCGACCAATCGTGCAAATCGGAGAATGATTTTGTAAGAGTTTTCTTTGGTGTCAATTTGCCGAGCGCGTTTATAGTCCACATAGATCCGCAGGCTTTGCATTTGATGGTGTCGTGCTTCATGGTAAGCGTATCTTCACCTTCGCAATGCATGCACATCCACATGAACCGTTGCAAGCCGTCGGCGCAATTATGCCCGGAAAATACGGTTGTCAATGCCGAATTCGCCTTGATGTCGTTGTGCGCGATAAAATTCTTAATTGTTAAAAACAAATCGGCGTCGGACATGGTTTGCAGCTGGTCGGGCGTGAGGGTTTTGTACAGACAATCTATCTTGCCTTTCCGCATATGGTCGGCCCACCACGGTTTTGTAAGGAAATTTCCGTTACTTCGCACCATAACCAAGCTTGCTTTGCTGTGGCGAATGATTTTTTCTATACCTTTGTAAATAAGCTGCGTTTCCCCGTCCCAGGTCGTCTGGCCTTCCGGAAAAATGCAAACCGGATAGCCTGCGGCCAAAGAGGCCAATGTTGTTTTCATGGCCTTGAAATCGGAAGCGCCTTTTTTCTTGGGAAATGCTCCGATGTTTTTGAGGTACCAGCGCGATACCGCATTACCGCGGAAGGCATCGTCGTTGCACATAATTGTAAAGGGGTATCGGCTGTAATAACCGATTATCCAGGGGTCAAAAAACGTTCCGTGATTGGCAACGACGATAAACGGCGGTTTCGGGAGCGAATCGGAATTGGGTGACTTGGAAAAATTATATCTGGGCCCAAGCCAGAATTTTACAAAAATCCTGGAAAAAACATTCCATAATGTCCATCGGTACAAATATAAAAGTCTGTCATTCATGACTGGGGTTATTTATTAAACATTAAATTTGTAAAACATAATATCTCCGTCCTTGACAATATATTCCTTGCCTTCCGACCGAATCTTGCCTGCCGCACGAATTGCTGCCTCGGATTTATATTGCTCGAGGTCGCCAAGAGTATAAACGTCCGCCTTTATGAAGCCTTTTTCAAAATCGGTATGGATCGTTCCGGCTGCTTTAGGTGCCGTAATTCCTTTTCTAATGGTCCAGGCGCGATTCTCTTCCGCTCCTGCGGTAAAAAATGTTTCCAACCCGAGTAATTTATAAATAGCCTGCGCCAACTGCGCCAATCCGGGTTGGGTAAGTCCGACACTTGCTAAAAATTCAGGCCGCTCTTCAGGCGAAAGCGCTGCGATTTCGGATTCCATTTTACCGCTTATGCGAACAACTTCCGAATTTGTCAGGGCGGCATGCTTTCGTACTGCGGCGACAGCTTCATTGTCGGCCAGGATATTGTCTTCGTCGACATTGGCAATGTATAATACCGGTTTGGCGGTCAGCAAATTAAGTTGCGAGAGCATCTGCAATTGAGAAGGCTCGGTAATGGTTTGCCGTACCGGCACACCGCGGGAAAGGGAATCCTGCACTTTTTCAAAAACAACCAATTGTTCTTTGGCTTCCTTATCGCCCGATTTGGCTGCTTTTGAAACTCGAAGCAATCCGCGTTCGGCAGTGCCGAGGTCTGCAAACATAAGCTCGGTATCAATGAGGCCGATGTCTCGCAATGGGTCAACCGAGCCTTCAACATGAATGACGTTGGGATCCTTGAAGCACCGCACAACATGGACAATAGCATCGACATTTTTTATATGACCCAAAAACTGATTGCCCAATCCTTCGCCCTTAGATGCTCCTTTGACAAGGCCCGCAATGTCCACGAGTTCCAAAAATGCAGGAACGACTTTTGCGGTAGGAATAAGCTGCGTGATGCGGTTGAGGCGTTCGTCCGGGACTGCAACGATACCGTTGTTTGGATCGATAGTGGTAAACGGATAGTTTTGCACCTCGGCTTTTGCGCTGGTCAGTGCATTAAACAGCGTGGATTTTCCCACGTTCGGCAGCCCGACAATTCCTGCAGAAAGTCCCATGAAAAGTTCCTGTCCAATATAAGGTATAAAAAAATAATCAAAATAAGGAATGCCTAAAAAATAGCATACGGCCCGGGAGCAAACTCATTTTTTACAGGTAAATCGTAGCGGCCGGTTCGAGTCAAAACGATTCAATTGCATCAAAAAATACCAAATGGTATATTTTAGATATGGGAAAAAGCTGTAGATTGACATTGGTCGTTTCCAAATGAAGAAATCCGAAAAAACCCGGGAATTCATTCTTGCCAGATGCGCCCCAGTTTTCAATCAAAAGGGCTTTGTCGGCACATCCCTTTCGGATTTGGAAACTGCGACCGGTCTTACCAAAGGTTGCATATACGGACTCTTCAACAGCAAGGAAGAACTCGCCGTTGAATGTTTTGAATATGCCAGAGACCTTATCCATGAAAAGATGGATTGCGAAGCGGCTAAAAAAGGTAATGCGATTGAAAAATTGAGAGCGATTTTCGATATGTACCGGACTTTTCCCGATTTCTGGCCAATCAAGGGCGGTTGTCCGATTCTCAATACATCCATAGAGGCCGACGATACCAATCCGCTTCTGCAGGAAAAAGTGGTACGCGCTCTGGAATTATGGCGTCGGTTGTTTTCATCAATCATTACAAAAGGAATACGATGCGGCGAGATCAAACAGGATGCAAACCCCCATATGATAGCGACGTTGTTTATTGCGCTGCTTGAAGGTGCCACGATGATGTCGAAAGCGTACAATGAAAGTTCGAGTCTCGGCATGGTTTTGGACAAAATAGATGAAATGATCAATCAGATGAAGCCGTGATGTTTTCCAAAGCGATAGCGCGGGGCGATGCAACGAAATAATTAATTGTCAATAGTGTACGGAATGATCTTCCGTAAAACTTGATGCATAGTATTAATAGACAGTTGTTTTAACTATACGCGGCAGAAAGCTTAATAAAATATACCAAACGGTACAATTCATATAAGGAGGATACCGATGACGTCTTTGAATAGGGTTGTTGTAACCGGCTTGGGCGCAGTCACGCCCATCGGCAATACAGTGGATCAATACTGGGCCGCCTTACTAAACGGCAAAAACGGTGCAGGACCGATAACAAGATTCGATAGTTCTAATTTCAAGACTAAATTTGCCTGTGAAGTAAAAGGGTTCGACGCTTTGCAATATCTCGACTCCAAAGAAGTCCGTTCAATGGACCTCTTTACTCAATTTGCAATAGCAGCGGCCAGCCAGGCAATGGACAATGCCGGTCTTAAAAAACTTGAGGCCGACCAATTCCGCTATGGAGTGATTTTTTCGTCGGGAATCGGAGGTCTTACCTCGTTGCAAGACGAAATTATCCGATTCGCGCAAAAGGGCTCCAACCCGAGATTCTCTCCTCATATGATCATCAAGATGATATCCAATATAGCGGCCGGCATTATCGCCATGCGGTACGATTTCCGAGGTGTCAATTATGGCACGGTCAGCGCCTGCGCCTCGTCGTCCCATGCGATAATCGATGCATTCAATGTGTTGAGACTCGGAAAAGCCGATGTCGTGCTTGCCGGCGGTTCCGAAGCGTCGGTCAACGAGACCGCTATAGGAGGCTTCAATGCGATGCATGCCCTGTCCGAAAATAACGACGAGCCTCAAAAGTCTTCACGCCCGTTTGATGTAAAACGCGATGGCTTTGTTTTAGGCGAAGGTGCGGGTGCCTTGGTTTTGGAAACGCTTGCCCACGCAGAGAAACGCAACGCAAGAATACTGGCCGAGGTAGTTGGCGGCGGTATGACTGCCGACGCTCATCATTATGCGCTGCCTCAACCCGAAGGCAGATCCGTATTCATGGCAATGAAAAGCGCGATGGATGAAGCGGGATTATTGCCTCCGGATGTCGATTATGTCAATTTGCATGCGACGTCGACACCGGCGGGTGACCCTCCGGAGCTCCTGGCCGTACAGAAATTGTTCGAAGCTTCTCTGAGCACGCTCCATGTCAGCGGTACAAAATCCATGACCGGACATCTCCTCGGCGCTGCGGGTGCCATCGAGGCAGTTGCGACCGTTCTTGCGGTTAAAGAAGGCGAAATACCGCCCACCATCAATACCGAAGTGCTCGACCCCGCAATCGATATACGCGTGGATTTGACATTGCATAAACCGGTCAAAAAGAACATACGGGCCGCACTCAGCAATACATTCGGCTTTGGAGGCCAAAACGCAAGTCTGTTGTTTAAAAAATATCAATAAAAATGCCCCGCTTTATCGACAAAAAAAGCCCCGGCGTTCTGCCGGGGCCTTGCCGATAAATGACGCCTCGGTGCAATCACTTTACCGCAGGTAAATTGCTTTCTGCAAAATCCCAATTGAGCAGCTTATCTAAAACAGCTTCAAGATATTTCTGCCGTTCGTTTTGGTAATCCATGTAGTAGGCATGCTCCCATACATCGATTGCAAGGAGGGGTTGATATCCACGTAAAATGGGCGTGTCGCCGTATTCCGAAAGATACACTTTGAGTTTGTTGTTGTCCAAGACGGTCCAAACCCATCCGATTCCAAGCTGCATACCTTCTTCGAGAAATGATTTTCTGAATGCATCATAGGATCCGTAAGAATCATTTATCAATTTTGATATTTTCCCTTTAGGCAAGCCGCCTCCGTGCGGCGTCAGGCTTGCCCAATACCAGTTGTGGTTGTTAAGGAGAATCGAATAGTGGAAAACCGTTTCCGCCATATTGATGCCGTTTTTATTGGATTGAATCAATTGTACCAATGTTTGATTCTGATATTCCGGATGGACATTGATCCACCCCTTTAACATTGTATAATATCCGGTATGATGCATTCGATAATGTAAATCAACGGTCCTTGCCGAAATGGAAGGGCTCAGCGCCGATTGCGCATAAGGAAGTTGAATCATCGAAACGTCTTTGGGAACCTGGGGCAATTGTACCGGTTTGACATCGGCAAATATCGTATCGGCAGTCGAGCCCAGCCCCAAAGCGGCGCCTGTTGCCGCTGCGGTTTTCATGAAAGAGCGTCTGCTCACTTCGTTTTGCACGCGAAACCTCCTTGTAAAAGAGAATTAAGCCGTAACCCAATTAAAATAATTCGTTCATAAGTTCCCACAAATATCGAGCAGGCAAGGCAGTACTGTCACCTTTGAGTGCGGCTTCCGTCTTGATATTTGTTTGGTTTCCAAAAATTGTATTTGGACCCGCAAGGGGCATCGAACCTACTTGTAAATCTATTCCGATGGTGTTTTCCGAAATGATATTGTTGGCAAGCAAGGGTGCCGAAAAGTCGGACACAATGCCGTATATATTTCTGTAGAACCGGCAATTACGCACGAGTGGCGCGGCTTTTTTTGTGCAATAGAGTCCGCAATGATTCCCTGCAAATTCGCAAGAATCGAATAGTGGGCGCGACTCGTAAATAAGCGCACGATACATTCCTTCGAATCGACAATTACGCATATCGGCATGGGACGATTTTCCCATAACGAACAAACCGTACCAACAGGGAGGTTTTTCCGCACCATGCGCACGGTCGATACAGGTAAAGGTAATCGGTTTTTGTGAAGTGCCTTGGGCAATGAGCAGGCCCCGCACGATAAATTTTCCATAGCAATTGAATTTAATCGTGACTCCGGGCGAAATCGAACAGGTCATGCTGTCGGGAACTTCAAAACTCGATGAAAGAATTGTGTCTTTATTAATGACGAATTTATCGTTTTGGGCACGTACGACGTTTGAGAATGCCGCTATGGATAAAAAGAAAAGTAAAAATTTCATGGGACATACTTCAGGGAAATAGATTCATTCCAGGATATTTTGTACAATCCTTCGCTCGCTTGAGGCACCGAAAAACTCGCTTTTGCATATTCAAGCCTTTTGTTGCTTATATCCACCGCGGCTTGCCCCTGTCCGATACCGCGAGAGGGCATCCGGTCCAGGATTTTTAAGGAATCGCGTTCGTGAAGTTCGATTTGATAGGTGAAGTTCCATGAAATATAGGCGATCAGGAATTTATTTGCCGGATATGAAATACTATCGAGTTTAAAGGATTGGTATAAGTGCCCCGTTGCTTTTCCCTGTTTAGTGTCAAGCGGGATGATTTTTTCTCTGTCCCACGAAGCGCCTTTTTTCACTTTTGTTTTAGGCAAAGCAGGAATCGCCTTTATAAGATCGGTAAAGACATCCCATTCGCCGATTCGTATAAGCGGCAAATCCATGGAATCATCGGGAACAATGGTTGCATTGTCCAAAGCGCAAGTGAGTTTTACGTCACGCGCTTGTTGCGTCAGGTTGTTGATTTCGTCTTCCCCGAGAATTGTGGAGCTAAATTTTGCATACGGCACGGTGGCATGAAACATTGTTCTGTTTTTGCCGTCTCCCGAGCAAATGAGCGTACACATTGCGGCGCTTTGAAAAGAGCGCTGCGTGTCGATCGAGGCTATTGATCCGCGAACAACGGCATCAATACAATAACGGAATTGCCGTTTCCCCGAAAAATCCACGGTCAATGCAACTTCTTTATTCCGGGAGCATCCGCCCGATAGTGTTATGATTAGTGCGAAAACAATTGAAAACGTAATGGGACGCAACGAAGTATTCTCCTTGATTTTACAAAGCGTGAAACGTACAATTAAAAGGGAAATTTTAAAATAATTCCTGTCGTTAAAAAAACTATGCAACCTTTTGCCAAGACATTCAAACCCGGAACCCATCTTTTCCATGAGAACGACCATTCCCAGGAATTGTATATTGTTCAATCCGGTATGATAAAGATATATCGCAAAATCGGTACAAAAGATGTCGAACTTACAAAACTTGCAAAAGGTTCGGTTTTCGGCGAAATGGCGCTTATAGACGGTAAGCCGCGTAGTGCTTCGGCTCTTGCGATTAAAGAGACAGCCGTTATCGTGATCGACGCAGACACGTTTCTTAAAAAAATAAGCGGTGTCCCGGCCTGGTTTATGTCGATGATTAGAACGACCAGCGAAAAAATACGAAAAGCGAATTCGCGGCTGGAATCCATTCAAACCAAGAATCATTGTTTACATACAATTATAGCGTTGCACTATTATTTTCTGCGTCACGGTTCGGCGACGGGCACCGCTTCTTTCAGAGAATTGGATCTCGCTCATACGACGTGCGAATTGTCTCAACTTTTGACCGTCAATAATCGTTGCATTATGCATTTGCTCGATGTGTTGCAAACAAACGGCATCATAGAGGTAAAAGAGGGAAGGATAATTCTACTGGACGGAACCAAGCTGTCGGGCTTCTGCGATTATTTACGAATGGTTTTTAAAAAAGCGTATGAAAAAATCCCCGGATTTTCTTCCGAGGCAATTGCGCTTATCTTTTCGCTTGGGAATTTTGTTGCACTACAAAAAGGCGGAACCGAAATTAAGAGCGAAATATCGAATGCAGACATGATTTCCGCCTGTTCTCAGGCGAAAATCGAGCGCGATCATGTCAGGGTGCTGACGGAATTCAAGGATTCCGAAATTTTAACGTATGTAAAGGTACAAGCGGCAAAACCGGATGCTCATCCGATAGAAGGATATCAGTTTTTTATTACTGTTCCGACATACGAAAAGTATTTGCTGTATTACGCTTACAAAGATTTGGTGGAAACAGAATGAAGAACCGCTTTTTTATAGTGCTATTCACGGGGCTTTTTGTTTTTCCGGGAGCAACCGATGCGGAAACGGTAGTGGGCGGAATTATCAATAAAGATACGCGCTGGACTGCCGAAGAGGGACCGTATGTGGTTACCCAGGATATTATGGTGAGTAAAAGTGCGCATCTTGCAATCGGGCCGGGGACCGCTATTCTCATCGGCAAGGAGCGTGTGCGCAACAAGGCGGTACCGCAGCTTGACGCATTGGATTCCGGCACGATTTCAATTGTTGTTCAGGGCGGATTCGAATGCGTCGGGATTGCCGATAAACGTATTTCATTTATGCCGGAAGGAGCAAAGGGAGCCGGGCCGCGATGGTACGGTATCGTTTTTAAAAATGCACCCGAAAAAGGTGTTGAATTCGGGTATGCCGATATTAGCGGCGCGTATAATGCGATAAGCGTTTTAAATTGCAGTCCCAATGTCCATCATTGTCGAATCGATTATAATAATGTTGGTATTGTTTGCCAGCAACGGGGAAATATAACTGCCATAAATAATGTCATCGCCTCCAATTATACGTTCGGTATTAAGAGCTCCCAATCAAACCCGGTATTTCAAAACAATATTATTGCCTTTAATAAAAGCAATGGGCTCTGGTGCGACGGTACGTCGGCTATAACGTTTGAGTATAATTGCGTTTATGGAAATTCCGACGGCAATTTACTGGATTGTGATCCCGAACTGGGCATTCTTAAAAAGAAAAATGATCGGAAAGACTCCACGGATATCAAGAATAATTTATTTAAAAACCCTATTTTTGCCGGTTCGGAATTCGACTCTGTGGCAGTCGAACGGGATGTTTCTTTACCCACCGATAAATCGCGCATCAAAGACACGGTGCTTGCCAAGTCGCTTCACACGGAATTGTCCGATTCAACCGCGTCAAAAAAACGGAAAAAAACGTCCGATCGCTATACTTTGTCCCGATATTCTCCGTGCATTCACGCCGGAAACCCGAGCGGTGAATTTAAAAATGGAGACAATTCACGGAACGATATGGGAATGTATGGCGGTTCAAAATTCGCCCCGAAGCGTGACTGAACTTGGCAAAATCGTAACCTATAGTGCATTGCAGTAGGCTTCCCACATACTTCGATAAGCGGATTCGATATTCTTTACAAAGGTTTTAGAATCGCATAAAGGGCTTTCGAGCATTTTTCTTCGCAATGTCGATCGCAGATCGATGAGCGAGGAACTATCCGTTGCTGCGCGTTCGGCTTTGAGAATATATTCCTCCTTCGACTGCGCGATATATTCCGGAAGGCCGATGTTCGATAGGACGCTATTGACCATGTTTCCTGCATACCTTTCGCCGTGCAATGAAATTACAGGAACACCCATAAAAAGCGCCTCGCAGGCCGACGTGTGGCCGCTCCAGGGAAACGTATCCAATAAAACATCGATTTCAGTATAAATATCAAGGTGAGCGTTAGGAGGTATGTCGTGCACCAGGGAAATTCTATCCGCAGTTATTCCCTGACCTATGAAGCGATCCCTAATGCGTTTGGCCGCATTTCCTTTCAAAGTATTGCGCACAATACGCAATCGTGAAGAAGGGATACGCTCCAAAATATTTGCCCAAAGGTCAAGTACCTGATTGTTCAGTCGTGCCAGCGTATGGGTGGATCCAAAGGTAATGAAATTGTTTCTCTTTACCGGCGGTTCGCTGGACGCTTGTATCCTTTCCTGCGGCGCATAGTTACAAAAACAGTGCGGCAAATACCGCAGGGCTTCTGTATAAAAAGATTGCTGGCCCTCCGGATCGCAAATGTTGTCTGTCAATCTATAATCCATAACCGTAAGACCGGTCGAATTCGGGTATCCAAGGTAGGTAACTTGGACGGGGCTGGGTTTAAAACAGAAAATCCCCAGCCTGTTGTCGGCGCTATGTCCGCATAAATCAACGAGAATGTCTATCCCGTCTTTCCGGATTTTTTCCGCAGCTTCCCGATCCGTCATGTCGCGAATCGAGTTCCATGAATCGGAACGATCCCTGAAAAAAACGGTTTTGGCGTCGGGAACCTGTGTGTTACTATAGCAATAAATCCGGAAATCCTCATGATTACAATATGAAAATAACGGTGTTAGAAAATATGAAGCCGGGTGGTTTCTAAAGTCGCCGGAAACATATCCGATACGTAATTTTTTATCCGCCGTGCACATTTTTTTTAAAATGGGTGGAAATTTATCATTGCGGTGTGCAATCAAGGCTGCATACTTTTTATGGTTTTCAAACAGTTGAAGTTGGGAATAGCCCGGATTATAGTTCTGGGTCAACAACAAATTGCTGATGACGATGTCGCTTGACGGATTAATATCGAGCGCTTTTTTAAAATATTCCTCTGCTTGGTCAATCATCCCCGTAATTTGCATCGCCTCGCCGCAATTTGCGATCGCCTGGAAAAAATGCGGATTTAATGCAATTGCAGCTTTAAAACCTGCTATGGATTCATCAAAATTTTCAGTATCTCTATGGCAATTGCCCAAGTTATAAAATGCCTCGGCAAATTCCGGATTAATAGAAACGGCCTTTTTAAAGTGGCCTATGGCATGGTCGAATGAAGAAATACTATGGTATAAAAGCCCGATAGCATTGTGGCCCTCAAAAAAATCTGGTTTTAATGTCAGCGCAACGTTCATATTTTCAATGGCTTGAGCGGTATTTCCCAAAATTCTGTTCGCTTCGGAACAATTTACCCTTGCTTCAAAAAAATCAGGGCTGATTCTTAATGCAGATTCCAAAGCTTCCAATGCACTTGAAAAGTCACCATTATTTTTAAGTATTTGTGCCGTATTATAGTAATTAACAGATTCGCTATTTTTCATCGCCTCTACTAATCCTAAAAAAAAGATTAAAAAACTATTGTACTCTTTAAAAGTGGATGATATAATAAGGGTGGAAATAGTCTTGCCTTTAAAATGCTTTATTGGGTTACCGAGGGCAAGAACAGATAAAATGAGGGAGCAATTTTAATAATCAAAGGGCGAGTTGTGCCCTAATATTTACGCGCTTAACAAAAACGTAGCAATAAAAATACAGACGAAGCAAGAGGAGGAAAGTATGAAAAACACAAAACTGAAAACCATCATCATCTGCGCTGCAATCGGGTTTGCGATACCCAGCTATGGTAAAACACATATAAAGTTTGACACCCAGGATAATGCTTCGGCAAATCCGACAATGCAATCAACGGTTACAAAATTAAGTACCGATATGATTCGCACCGCACAAGATCAGTTCAAGGCCGGCCAAGACAGCATCGCAGCTGAAACATGTATGAAATTATATGAATTGGATAATGATTCGAATAAGGATTGGCTTATTAAGGCCGGGGAAGGGTTTATGCGCTCGGTATGTACCGACAAAGCCATTGCAGCGTTCGAGCTCTATTGCACGAAGCAACATCCCTCGCCGCAAATCATCGCAAAAATGATAGCTGCTTATTCCGCTAAAAAAAATCATGCCAAAGTGGCTGAACTTGCTCAAAATATATCGAATCTTTTAGCTGCTCAGGACGGATTGACCCTCATGGTGATGGAATCCCAAAATGCGCTTGGCGCTTACGATGAAGTTCTTGCGCTCTATTCGGATGCGAAGTTCGCGAAAAACCGTAGAGCGTTGGAACTGGCTGCATTTGCAAGTGAAAAAATGGGGGATTATAAAAAGGCGATTGCCGCATATGACAAGCTCATGACTATGGCGACCTCGGCGAAAAAGCAGGAGTATCTCTATAATTATGCAAAACTCTTCGAATTATCGTCTCAAACGCAAAAGGCGATACGGGCTTTTGAAAAGAACATCAGCGATTATCCGAACGATATCCGGAATTTCGAACGTTTGGCCGGTATTTACATTGCAGAACGCAACTGGCACAAGGCCGAAGTTTTGCTCGATAAAGCTCTCTTGCTTCCCGATGCAAAACCCATAATGTCGAAAATGCTCGGTCAATGCCTTGCCGCTCAGGCCAACAGGGTTGCCGCGGTAAACCAATACAAAAAATATCTGGAGAAAATGCCGACCGATTCCGCTGCGTGGTGTGAATTGGGTAGCGTGTATTACTCCCAAGAGCACTTTAATGACGCTGTCGTCGTTTTGCAGAAATCAATTGAAATGATGCCTAAAAATTTCGAATGCCTTTCATTGCTCGGTGAATGCCTGATTAAAAACAATCAACCAAAGGAGGCTATTGAATCGTTGGAAAAATGCCGTGCCCAAATGAAAGGAAATGTTCGTATTCTTTCATTGCTTGCGTCATGTTACAGCATAGAAAACGACAGCAAGAAACTGCTGAGCGTTATCAAGGAATGGACAATAGCGGATCCGAGAAATGTCAAAGCGCAAATAGATTTAGCCCAAATTTACCTGGCCGATCAAAAATGGCGCGACGCGATTGCCGTGCTGGAAAACGTCAATAATCTCGACAGCACCGTTGCGATGTCGCATCTGTTACTTGCGAGGGCTTACGAAAAGAACGGGAACGATAACGGGCGGTTTTTACAGCTGCGAAAAGCCTATTCACTGGAATCGGGTAATGCGGAAATACTCTATGAATTCGGAAAATTATATGCCGCGAAGAAGCAAATCGCAACTGCAAAGCCGCTTTTGTCTCAGTCGATCGGCATTGATCCGCAAAACGCAAATTGCAGATATGAATATGGCAAGTTGCTGCTATCGATAGGAGACAAAGACAGCGCGTACGAACATCTTGGAGTCGCCGCGCGCCTTGATCCTTTTAATACCGTCTTTTTGGTCCAATTTGCGCAGGTGGCCAATTCCATTGGGCGACGCGATGTCGCATTCGATTACATAAAGCGCGCTTTGTCCCGCGATTCTTCGTCGTTCGAAATAATTCAATGGGCAGGGATTTTATATAAAGAGGCGGGCGATTTTGAAACCGCCAAAGACTTGCTTCTGAAGGCAATTGTCAAGAGCAAGTCCTGTGCTTCTTGTTATAAATATCTTGCCGATATTTATTTAGACAACGGAGAATATGATTTGGCCGTTAAATTCTACAATCAGTCCCTTGCTTTCGGCACGTTTAGCGAGCCAGCCGCGATAGGTTTGGGAAAAGCGTTGTTTTTGCTCGGCGATTACGAACGGGCCGCCATGATTTATGAAAAAGTTTTTTCAGGTAATTCCAAAAACGAGGAATTGGTATATCGTCTTTGTTCCGTGTACTTGCGCATGGGGATGAAGGATAAGGCAAAAACCATGTATTCTCAATATGCATCAAACAAAAAGAGCGGATGGGCACACCTGATGAACGGTGAAATTGCGGAACTGGAAGATCGGCAGGATGAAGCAATCATTTCGTTTACCGTTGCCTCCACGCTCATGCCCGAAAATTCGCTTGCCCATGCAGGTGCAGGAAGAGTAAATCTCTCAAAAAAGCAATATGACAAGGCGATTGAAAGTTTTGGCCGTGCCCTTGGCTCTTCACCCCATAATGTCGATTTTATCCTTGGAATGGGCAAAGCGTATGAAGGGATATCTCAATACCAGGCAGCATTCGAATTATACGCAGAAGTTGCGCGCAAAGCACCTCGCCAACCCGAAGTGTTTGGACTTTTAGGCAGGGTATTGAGCATGCAGCAACTTCATGACCAGGCAATATCCGCTTTTAAACGCGGACTTGAAGTGTATCCGAAGAGCGCGTCATTGGCGTATGGGCTTGCCCGCGAACTTAAGCTTGTGCTCAAATTCGAAGACGCCATCGATGCGTACAAAAAGTCCGTTCGGGGTCGGGACGACGAAAAGAAATTCTTTATTGCCTATAAGGACATCGGCGATATTTACTTTTACGATCTTAAGAATCAGGATAAGGCAAAAGATTTTTACAAGAAGTATGTGAAATTCGGCGGAAAAGACGATGCGGTAGTATCTTTTGTTAATTCGAAATGATGTGTATCGCAACTGGTTCTTGAAAAGTAAAAACGGGCGTTTATTTAAATGCCCGTCTTTACTTTGGTTTTTTTGGCGGTTAGCCTGGTTTAACTGTCGGCGATAATAATTTTATCGATGTCTTTTGAATGAAGATCTGCAAATAGGTGGTATAAGGATCCTAATGCGCCGAAACCGTTACCTATTTCTGACAATAACGATTCCGAAAAAACGTTTTCATTGATTGTGCTGTTTTTGATCAGATAAATGTTTTTCTTTTGATATAAAGACATGATGCCGCCGGGTATTGCAGGGTTTATTATCCGTTTGTATTCATCACCCTCTAATTCGAACCCATGAAGTTTTTTCAAGGCCGATAATTGCGTGAGAATGATTTTCGGCTTTTTTTCGAGTAAGGTGCGGATTTTATCCATTGTGTCTCGCGAGGCTGCGTAAAACCCCATTCCAAAACAATACGATGTCGGCGATAGTTCAAAAAAGAAAGCCGGAAAATCCGGCCAATCGTCTATTGATCTTTTAAATGTTATCCAGAGAGCTTTTTTGTACAGCGATTTGTCTTTAGAAAAACGGGTATCCCGGTAAATCCGGGACACGGTGCGTTGTGATCGGGTTTCAATTTCCTCGTCTATCTGGCCAACGATCATTGCCAACGAATCCGATAGAGCCCGAAATGGGGTTAGAACAAAGTTTTGATAGTCGTCCCGATGAGCTTCAAACCAGGATTTACTGTTTTTCCGATGGTTTTGCGAAAGGAACGTAAGAGTTTTTCTCGAAAATCCGGAAAACGAATTCATAGTAGTTTTCATCATGCCATTGTCCTATTATCCAGAATTATACCGTAGTTATTGTTCAGACGGTTCCGTTTCCTTTGGTTCAGGTTTCGGTTTGGAATTGGAAGGCTTTCCCAAAATTTCAGGCAAAACCATGCCAGCTTGTTGAAATATGTCATTCAAAGGGGGAACCGATTTCATTAACCCTTGAAAAAAACTTGCTGTTGAATTTGGACCTCCATCTTTGGATCCAGAATCCCAAACAGTAACTTTGTCAATTTTAATACCCTTGATTGCCTCTACCTGTGTCTTGACCAATTCAGGCAGTTTGTCTATGATGAGTAATGTCGCAGCTTTGTCGGGGTTTCCACCCGCCGCCTTTACAATCTTTTCAAGTCCCTCAGCTTGCTTTGTGAGTATTTCCATGATGCCGCGTGCCTGGCCATTCATTTTGGCGAAAATTGCTTCTCCTTCTCCTTCAGCTTCTTTGATGAGTTTCGCTTTCTCAGCCTCAGCTGCGATGAGAATCTTTTGACGCTCGATTTCGGCATTGACTACTTCATTAGCGGTTTTTGTAGCTCGTTCGCGTTCTGCTCGGGCGGTTTCAGCCAATTGTTCCGCCTTATAGGCTTCTTCCAATGCTTGCGCAGATCGAACTTTTTCCGCTGCAAGAGCAGCTCTTTCTGCTTCTGCTTTTTTCTGGCGCATTTCCGAAGTTGAGTTTGCAATAGTCACTGCAGCAAGGTTTTCACCCTGTACGGCAGTGGCATTGGCATTGGCGATATTTACTCGCATGAATCGTTGCGCATCTGCCTTACCCGATTCCGCAGAAGCCGATGAATTGGCAATTGTAACGGTTGCCTTATTTTCTCCTTCAACGGCAGTTGCATTTGCAGAAGCAATGTTTACGCGCATGAGGCGGTCAGCATCGGCTTTGCCCGATTCGGCCGCAGCAGTTGCTTCAGCCACTTTAATCGTTTGTTCTTTTACCGCATCAGCTTGGCCGATTGCGCCATCCCGGTCCTTTTCTGCGACTGCTTTCTTTGCATTGTTTAACGCTTCCGCAGCAGCGTTTTTTCCTAATGCTTCAAGGTAGCCGGAGGCATCTTTAATATCTTTTATATTAACATTAATTAAACGCAATCCTACTTTTTCAAGTTCTGTTTCAACGTTTTTATAAATTCCATCTAGAAATTTATCACGATTGGAATTGATTTCTTCAATATCCATTTGCGCCACAACAAGTCGCATTTGTCCAATGATGATTTCTTCTGCAAGCTTGGAAATGTCTTGGGGCAATAAACCCAAGAGTCGTTCGGCTGCCGAAATCATGATTTCAGGCTTTGTGGATACACCGATTGTAAAAACTGCCGGAACAGAAACACGAATGTTTTGTCGTGAGAGCGCATTATCGAGCGGAATATCGATTTGGATTGGAGTAAGGTTTAACATCTTGTAATCTTGGATGATCGGCCAAACAAATGCCGCGCCACCATGAACACAGCGCGCAGTTTGACCCTTTGCGACTTTTCCAAAAATTACCAGTACCTTGTCCGAAGGACATCGTTTATATCTTGACAGAACGCTGATAAGCATGATAACGATTACAAGAGTAGCGACGGCTACGGCGGCTAAAACATACATGGTTTTATATCCTTTCAACAATTGCTTGATTATTAATTATATCTAAGATTTTCACGTTTGAACCGGTAGGAATATCTACAAGATCATCTGTTAAGGCATCCAATTCAATTTTCCTTCCCTGGAGTACGACCTCTATTTTCCCAAATCCAGTCCTATTGGAGGGCACTGTGAGATATATTTGCGCAGAAAGGCCTTTCGCTCCTGAAATCATTATTGTCCCGTCACTTTGTAACTTCGATAATCCGACAAACATGGAAGTCATGATAATCATCATCAATAGACCAGAACTAAATGATATAAGAATCGTAAAAAGGTTTGATACCCCTGCATGCTTTAACGCCAAGCCGGTCCATCCGAAAACAGAAAAAAAAGCAACCACATTCCGAAGCGTTAAAAGTTGAAAATGAGGCGCGCCCACATCGCCAGCATGATGAGCGCCCAAATCACTGCCCATATGGAATTCAAATCCGGAAATGAAGGCTAAAATCAACTGTACGAAAAGTATTACGGTAGCTGGAATAGCGATTATCCAGTATAAATGCTGCACAGGACTAAGGGAACCCCACCACGTATGATCCATGTTTCCTCCTTTGTGGCAATCAAAGAGAAATCGACTCGTAAGTCGGGTCTTCTTGTGTAAACTAACTAATGATTAATATAATATATTTATCATTAGTAATTTGCGAATTGATTTTAATATATAAATCAATTTCAAAAACGTTCATTACGATACTAAAAAATTATAAACGAATCATTTATATTTAAAAAAATAGCGAAAATTTTACGAAGATCGAATTAAAGGATGATTAATGAAAGTTGAAGCCGTATTTACTTCGCTCGAATCTTGCATGTCGGAGTCTGAATTCTACAATACAAGGTTCGAAGGATGCGATTTTTCCAAGGAACAAACCGAAATTCTGGAGTTCCACGATTGTGAGTTTTACAATTGTAATTGCACGCTTATGAAAAGCGACGATTGGACATTCGATAATGTCTCGTTTGAAAATTGCAAGCTTTCGGGTGTAAATTTCGGCAAGATAAATCAACTCGCATTCGGGGTATCGTTTTTGAGCTGCATTCTTGATTATGCGATATTTGAAAAAAACAATTTGTTGAATACGAAATTCGAAAAATGTTCGGTCAAAGAGGCCTGTTTTATAGAATCCAATCTAAAATCGGTCGTATTCCGGGAATGCGATCTTTATAAGACGCTTTTTGAAAAGTCGAATATCGAAAAAGCCGATTTCACCACTGCCAAGAGGTATTTCGTCGATCTTGAAAAAAAAAAAATAAAGGAGCAAAATTTTCATTACCCGATGTGATGAATTTGTTGCTCAAATATAATATTGAGATCGTTTAAAAAAACTTTGTCGTTTCCTCTTCGAGCCCTTCCATCCCCAAACCCGGAAAACGAAATATCAACAGGTCCGGTTCCGTAATAACCAATACAAGACGTAGGATTTTGCGGAAAGGAGGATGTATCATGCGAATATCGATTTATAGCGCCTTAATAATTCTTGCAAGTCTCAACATTGTTTTCAGCGCTGCTGTTAATCAGGGTAAATATGTCGTTCCGATTCAAAACAATGTTCCGGCTTTTTTGAATAATCCCAAAATATCCGCAGAGGAACCAGTCTTTACCGTCAGTGAGAATGATTGGCTGCTTGTAATGGATGCCAAAGGTGAAATGCTCAAGGTAAGCGATTTAAAGGGAAATATCGGCTGGATCGATAAAGCGTCGGTTAAACAGTCGAGGGTTGCGAAAAGCATGTCGTTTGAAGATGCGACGATTTTCGCCTACCTGGATAATCCGACACCCGTGTACATTCTTGATGCAACCAACCCTTTTGATAAAAGCATAGTATTCGATCGATCGTTTTCCAAAGAAATTGCGGAGAATGTCGATTTTGAAACAATTGAAAGAATAGTCGGAAAGGACAGATTCCGATAAAAAACCATTGCCTTTTCAAATAGTGTTCAGTATTCCGCGATTATTTCTTCGCCGTTAATGATGACAAGCCTAATTTCAGGCTCGCCTTCAATCAGCTCTTCGAGGATGTTTTCGCCCGGGTCGGTGTGAAAGCGTACGCCGATGAAATCCGCAAGTTTGCCCTTGTCCAGGCTGCCCAGGTTCTCGGCTGCGCCAAGCGCTGCCGCGGGATTGCTTGTGACCCATCGCAGCATTTGTTTGGCGCTAATATGGGGAAATTGTTTCCGTGCGCAATACAGTTCGTCAAATAGATTGAACGATCTTTCGCAGGAAATACTTTCGGTTCCGACGCATAAGTTAAGGCCGCGGTTTATGGCGACATCAAGCGGAAATTCCTTGTGAAGCATTTCTTTTGAATATTGGAAACAAAGAACCACCGACGCGTTAATTGCCGCAAGCTTTTCGAATTCGGCACCGCTTAAATAATTGCAATGTAAACAGATTGCGTTTTGCGGTATCAAGTTTTCTTGTAGAGCAAAATCCATCGAGCCGCGACGGACGACGCCGTACGGCCATCCCTTTTTTCTTGATATATGGAAGTAAAGGTCGCCGCTTTGCTCGGAAAATGCCTGTAATTCCTCGTTGCTTTCCGCAATGTGAAGTGCGTATAAAAAACCCTCGTTTTTTGCCAGCGCAGCGATAGTACGATGGCTTTTGGGAGAAAGTGAAAATAAAGCATAGGGACCAATTCCCGTGTAGCGATCGTGAGAATGAGGTCCGGTGCGCTTGGATATCATATCCACAATCGATTTTTCTTCCTCCGTGCTTTGCGGATGGGCTTCATGAAATACAAATGCCCGAATTCCCTCTTGCGAAATAATAGTTGTGCCGAGGCCTAATTTAGAAAAGTCGGCAACTGCGGTTATGCCATGCGACAGCAATTCGCGGGCGCCTAATGCTATTGATTTCTCAATGGCATGGGCCGGTATTTGTTTAAGTTTGGAATTGCGTTTTGCGAGCCAGGCGGCAAAGGTGTCGGATTCTTGCCGGGGCATATCGCGAAGCGCATTTTCCTCTAAATGAGTATGAATATTAATAAGACCGGGCAGAAGGAATATGTCGCCTAAATTAATTACATGGTCCGAGGTGTTTTTATGAACTTGGCTACGAGAACCAATGTCCTTGATTCTTCCATTTTCAACACTTATGGCGCCGTTAAGAAGCACTTCAAAGGAGGGTAAAAGTATCCATTTTGCAAAGTATACATATGCCATGGTATGCAGAAAATAATTACAATTACCTTGCTTGGGGGTGCAGGTTTTTATTTTGTTTGAAAACCGATGAATTTATTAGTTAAAGCAATTCGAAAAGAAGCTTTTCTATCAGCAGCTCATCAGGAGATTGGTTAGATGAAAAAAGCTGATCGATTTTTTCAAGCACCGCTTCACATGAAAGTTGTCGTATGTATGATTCAAGCCAGGCCAAGTCATCTTCGGTTTCTTCGGGATTAATGCAAACGATATCCAAAACTGAAGCCCGGCCTAAAAAAGATTTTTTAGGATAACTACCTGTTGGATCCTTCCAGGGCCGTTTTTGCCCGGAAAGGCTGGTGTAATTGCCTATTAATTGCTCAATTCGCATAGGTTTGCTCCCAAGTAACTATATCGGGTATGATCGAAAAAAACTTTAACTCAATTAAAGACGATGGAAAATAAAAAATGCAATATCAAATCCGGGATATGCGAAAACAGTATAGAAACGACGGTAATTATTTTGATTTTCCTGGTTTTGGAATCTTAATTAATTCGTATTGTATTTTTTTAAAGTCTAGAGAGTCGGATTGTGCGGGGTGTGTGAGCATTGACTTTTTAATCAAGGGCAACATATATTATTGGCCTGAAATCGAAAAATTACGTATGTTAATTTCGTTTTTCAGAGTCAATAATTGGATTTAATCATAGTCCGGTTTTCCGGACAAGAAAGGATTCTTCATGAAGTCTAAATTTGCTTCTGCCCTTGTAGCGATAAGCGCATTTTCATTGTTTGCTCAAGATAAAGCCGCACCGAAAGCAGGCGGTCAGGACCCAATGACGTTTCTTATAATGATGGCTGTCATTTTTGCGATCATTTATTTCCTGATGATTTTACCGCAGCGTAAAAAGCAAAAGGAAACTCAGAACATGCTCAATAATATGAAAAAAGGGGACAAAGTTCTGACCATTGGCGGTGCTCTGGGAATTGTCGGCAATGTAAAAGATACGACGGTTATGGTTAAAATTGCCGAGAACACCGTTGTTGAGTTTAAAAAATCTGCAATTGCAACTATTGTCAATGAAGAAAAAGAAAAAGCGGATGCAGAAAAAGCAGAGAAAAAAGGATAGTTTAAATCATGTTCGACGTTGTTTATTATGGAAATCCGATTTTAAGAAAAAAAGCCAAGCCGGTTCTTGTTTTCGATGATGCTTTAAAGGCATTGGTAAATGAAATGAATGAAACAATGGTCGAATACGACGGCGTAGGATTGGCCGCACCGCAGGTGGGCCAATCCATTCAATTGGTGGTTATCGATACCACCAAGGGTGAAAATCCTCCGCTCGTAATTATAAACCCGGAGTTCACCTATAAGTCCGAAGAAGAAGTGCAACGGGAAGAGGGATGCCTCAGTTTTCCGGACATTCACCTCGATATTACTCGGCCAACCATTGTATCTGTAAAGGCCCAGAACGAAAAAGGCGAATTCTTTACCATCGATAAAGCAGACGATCTTTTGGCACGGGCATTACAGCATGAAATAGATCATCTCAACGGCATTCTTATAATAGACCATATTTCGGTTATACAGAGAAAATTGCTCAGCGGAAAACTTAAAAAACTTGCCGCGACCGCTTGAAAGAAAACCGCACAATGATGCGGCTTACTACGTATTTTACTAATCCGTTGCTTTCTTCTTCGTTATTGGATAGTTTTAACACAGATTTTATCTGCGCGTCCCGCGCAGATAATTTATATATATATTACTACCATGCTAGACTATAAAAACCAAGCCATTATGATGATGTTTCTTTGCGTTCTCCTAACCATTGGCGGGTGTACGCCCAATCCGCGTTTTTTCAACACCAATCAGACCTCGCATCACACAGAAAAAAATATCCGAAAAAAACAAGAAGTCAAGCAGCAACAAAAACAGCCGGAAGCCGAACCTGTTGAATCCGCTTCCGAAGATGCCGCGCCCGCATTGAAGCCCGATACGCAACACGCGGCTGAAACCATTCAGTGGGACGCAGACACAACCGTCGGCGTGCAAAATCATAAAGAATCTTTAGAATCGTTGCCGCCGCGGAAACCAACACAACAAAGTATCCGCCTGGCTTCGCGCAGCGATCACACTGTAAGGATATTGCTTAGCGCGAATAAGAAAACCGCTGAAATCGTTGCCTCGATGACTATGAGCATTCACGACGGTCGTAAGGACCCGACTGTCTGCAGCAAACTGACGATCGAGCGTTCGGAGCAGCAGTGGGCCAAAGTGCTGGTCGACGGAAGCGAGAAAAGCGAAGTCGCATATCCCTGTACGTTAATATGCGTTAATGAATTTTCGGTCGAAAGAGTCGATGGGCAAAGCTATCGCGGGTCCATTTTGCTTGTACCGGGGTCAAATGGGTGTTCTATCATAAATATGCTGAACGTAGAAGATTATTTACGAGGGGTAGTACCGCTTGAGGTTGGAAAAGGAAGCGACGAAGTAATTGAAGCGGTCAAAGCCCAGGCTGTTGCGGCTCGTACCTATACTTATAAGAAACTGTTGGAAAGTGCCGGCGGCGGACAATATGATATGCTTGCAACGGTTTCGGACCAGGTATACGGCGGGGTGTCTGCCGAATCGGAAATATGCAATAAAGCGATTCGTGCGACGACTGATGAAGTAATCGTCTATCATGATAGCTTGATTTATGCATATTACCATTCCACCTGCGGCGGCAACACGGCCAATATTTCTGACGTGTGGAACAAATCGTCTCTGCCGTATCTGCGTTCCGTTCGGGACGGTTCCGAACCGTTTTGCGCGACAGCTGGGCCTATCGATTGGGAAGAACTATGGACAAAAGACCAGTTCACCTTTATTGTCAATAAATATTCAAAAGAAGCGTTTCCTCAAAATCCCTTTCATGGACGTATTACTTCAATATCTCTTGGTTCGCGTTTCCATTGCGGTAGAATAAAGGAATGCAGGCTTTCGACAACGGAAGGCGATTTTGTGTATGGGGGCGATAAAATCCGCTTTGCTTTTCGGCGAAATGTTTCGGGGTATCCTATTCTTAAGAGCAGTTGTTTAACAGAGGCGTTTGTAAAAGGAAATACGGTAGTATTACGGGGAAAAGGGTACGGTCATGGTGTCGGAATGTGTCAACGAGGCGCCTTGGGACGTGCAAAAAGCGGCGCAGGATACAGGGAAATTTTAAAAGCATATTACTCTGATGTGGAAATAAAACCGCTCGAAATAAATCCGCAATAAGCGGATCGATCAAAAGGGGGAGGCAAGAATGTCGACATTTTTAGAACTCGTAAAAAAACGCTATTCGGTACGTACGTATCAAGATAAAAAAATCGAGGAAACCCTGTTGCTCAAAATACTGGAAACGGCAAGTTTGGCGCCGTCGGCATGTAATAACCAACCATGGGTTTTCATTGTTATCCGTAAGGACGAAACGAAAAAAAAACTTGCCGCAGTCTATGAACGCCCCTGGTTCTGCGCAGCGCCGGCAATTATCGCCTTATGCTGCGATATCACGCAATCCTGGCAACGAAAAGACGGTAAAAATTACGGTGAAATCGACATCGCGATTGCAATGGATCATTTGACGCTTGCTGCGACCGAAGCGGGGCTGGGCACCTGCTGGGTCGCAAATTTCAATCTTGAAGAAGCCCGCAGAGTTCTTACTTTGCCGGAAACGATCGAGCCGATCGTGTTTACGCCGATTGGCTATCCGGCAAGCGTCCCGGTGACGAAGAAACGTAAAAAACTGGACGAAATCGTGCATTGGGAATCGTATAACGGAAAATATGGCGATTGATTTAATGTAATATCAGAAATTCCAAAGTCCCCGTGCGGATATTCCCGTGTTGTCGAGCGGTTTCTTTACCTTGATTTGCATGGGAACGGTACACGATAATCCGGTACCGTTTTCCATGCCGAGAGTAAGAACCAATAAGACATCTATTTGCTTTTTTTCGTCGTAAACAGCGCCGGGAGGCAACTGAATTGGAATGGCCTTTTCTTCGATTGCAAAGGTTGTAAAACGGGCGCCTTCGGCCACACAAGGGATACCGACGGTATTTTTCCGCAAGCTGTCCCCGTACAATTCATACGTGACCGTATCGCCATGATTTTTATCGACGCAGGTTATTGCATTTGTGGAGTACGAAATAACGTTCGGCGACGTTCGTACGGTATTGGCAATTCCCGCTGCAATTGCCTCGGCTTGCGAATAAAAAAGACTTTTTTGCTTTTGCAGCGTCGTGTGCCGGGAAATATATGTCCAGGTAAACATGGCAAGACCAATGACGATACCCGACATAGCAATCGCAATCATGAGCTCCACAAGCGTCACTCCGTGTGCTTTATTGAGTCGGTTCGCCATAATATCCTTGCAATGTCCTGAATGAGACCGATACGGATTGATTGATTTTTCTGGTTACCGAAACGGAATATTCCCTATGTAAAACCGTGGAATTCATGGAAATCGTATCATTGGGTATCCAGTTTCGTTTGACTTCGTATTCCACGCCGTTGACGACCTCGTCGTATAGCGTATCCTTCGGAAGCACCAATGATTTCTCATACGCACGAAGACGTTCAATTTCGCTTTTCGCAAGGGTCGTTGCGGTATATATCGTTGTGCGACGGCCCGCAATCCTGTCACCGGTTACGATCAGGCTCGTTATGGCCGTTGTCGTAATGCCGAGAATAAGAATCGCGATGAGCGCCTCAAGAATGGTCATACCATCCTGGTATCGTGCGTGCTTCATCACATACTCTCTTCCCAGCTCACGATCGACGGTTTGCCCATAAAAAACGGATATGGGTAATCGGCGATTGTTTCAAGCCTGCGAACGGAACCTTTCATTACGTTTTTTCCGGAAATAGGTGGTGGTGTGCTTGTTTGCCGGGAATCGAGTTCTTCGGATGAGATCAATTCTTTACAGCGCATAAACCCCAAAAGGGTTCCTTCGTGGCAAATAACACTATCGGACCAAAGAGATCCATGTATAATGACATTTTTGTCAGTCTTTATCCCGGCCCGATTGCCACACGAAATGACGGTTCCATCGCATCGTACCTCTTGAGTTAAAAAAATTGAGCACAATACTTTGATCCTGGAAGATGATGTATCTTTTTTTTCATTATATGCCACAAGTACGCTGTTATTCTCAATCCGTCCTCGTTTACTAGCATTAATTTGATAAAGAGATAAGGCATTTCCTGAAAAAACGGCTTTGTCCGTAATTGTCAATGTTTTACTGCAAAATATGGAAACATTTCTAAATACGCAATTGTCAAAAAGATTAACATTTCCACTAACAAGAAATTCAATGTTTTCAACAGTAACCGTTCCGGTAATTTGCAGATCACCGAGTACTAGGATTCTACGTTTTTCTTTCCAATACAAATCATGATGAGATCCATCTAAGAGTAAAGGACCATTGACAATATCTTTTATGGTGGGGATTTTATCGTTATCTTGTATAGTAATTACCGAGTTTTGAAACAAAGAATCATTAGTATTTGAAAATTTTGCTTTATAGTAAGAAATAACCTTGACAAGATCTTGTTTTCTGAACTCAGATATGAATTTACTTTTAGTGGGTCCTCCTAAGGTTGAATCGGGAATTTGGGTGACCTTACCGTCAATTAATCCGCCTCCTTGTGGTGGAATTTTAGTACCAAGAAAACAAACCGTATCTGGCGACGTATGCAAAATGCCGCCCAAACGGGCTGAAACCGTTTTTGATTGCATTCGAAATATGCCGTTGGATTCCAAATTTTTAAAGCAAGGTATATAGGTGAAAATTACTTTGCATTTTCCGAACGAATCGGAACTGAAAATCGAGACATCGGTCGTATCGTCCGGCGGCAAAGCCGAGCTGTCTGCGATGTTTTGCGTTTGCTTACCAAATAAGGTGTCGTTGAATTTGGTGCCAAGAGTATTGATGGAGGCAAGAGTATCGGGCGGCGGGGCGTTCATAAGTTCCATTGCTTTCCAAATGCCCGATCGGGCGTTTAAAAGCGCTTGAAACGACGAGGGGGCCAATAGCCCGGGTTTGGCGATGGTCCATTGACTTATTATATAAACGGAAGTGGTGATTAATGCGAAAACCGAAAAGATAAGCACTATGGTAAGGCTTGATCCGTGCTCATTGCGAACGTCCATTGCCGTGTTTCGCTATTCTTTTACCGAAAGTTCATAGGTCCCGAATTTGTCTTTGAGCGTAACAGTGGTTTTAGTAATGGAAACGATTTTTTGACCTGAAATTGAGTCTCCCACACCAAGAATAAACGTTGCGCCGGATTCGTTCGCAAGAATAGACAGCGGACTGGACTTGAACAATACTCCCTGCAAAGAAAGCCTTGGCCGGGGAGCCGGCAATACGCGCGTTTTTACCGAAGTCGGATTGGTTTGTGCCCGGGACTCGGAAACCGTTTTAAACGGCGTTTCGAAAGTCGGGTTATAGTGAGACGCTTTATACTCAGGAATTAAGAGGGCTTTGTTGACAATGGCGAAAGAGGCTGAAAAGGCATTTTCGCTTTCGGGCTTTACCGCCGAAATTGCCGGGCGATGAAAACTGAGGACGCTGCCGGTAATGCGAATTGCGAAGATCCATGCAAAAACGGTAACTGCGGCCATCAGGACAAAGCGAAGTTTATTTTGGCGGATCATTTTACGTCCTTTGGCTGTTGTGCAAGAACGCAACTCACGAGCATCCGGACGTTGATATCGTTTTTTTCGGAATTAATGGCTAACCGCTGTATCAAAAAAATATGCGGCAAACTTTCAAGCGACGCAATAAAACGGCCAAGCGAATGATACGATGTGTTCATTTCCAAAACAACGGGATAGCTATTTGGACTTGCTTTGCTATCGGTTTCGGGCAGCATTTTTACAAATCGTATATCAGATTCTTTGGCGCGGGATATGAGTAATTGCAAAATGGACGACAAATCGCCCGTCTGCAAAGTCGCCAGGGCAAATCGGGCACGCGTATCCTCAAGAGCGGATTTTTTTAGAATTAACTGCTCTTTAATTGCCCCGTACCGGTTGTTGTCGGATACCAAACCACGATAAACGGCGGATTGCGCTGCAACCGTGCTGCATGAAACGGCCATTGGTATAGCAACGATTTTAAGCAATATAAGCGCTGCGAGGATCAATAAGGAACAAGCGCAAATATGGATTATTTCGTTTTGGATAAAGCGGTACATTTTAATAAGCATATGACCTTATACGTAACGACATTTTGGGCTTTGTCCCGTTCCATCGAGGACAAAGAGACCTGGGATATAATATTGCTTTTTTGCAGGCCGGAAATAAAATCGGTTATAAGCGATTCGTTTGAAGCATAGCCCGATAAAGCGATTCGGACTGTGCCATTTGTTTTATTCAATGATTCGGAACCAAGCATTTCAAAATACAAACCGCTTGGTCGAATTACGCCCAATAATTGAAGAAAATCGGCCCATCCCGTACGGTTTGCGAATACGGAAGAAAGGGATAGCAAATCTTTTGCAAACGATTCATTTTCGTCCAAAAGCTTTTTAATATCGGGATTTTGTTGTACAATGGTTTGATATTTTGATTTGTATTTGGAAAGCGCTGTGGCGGAGTATGCGGAAAAAATTCCAAAAAACAACGAACAGGCGATAACGCTTCCTAAAAAAGCCATAGAGATCGCATAACCGATTGCGCGGATGTGGCGAAAGGAGGAACGGGTTGCATCGAAAGAAAGCGTCGGAATCTTGCAAGTAACGTTTGCCAAGGCTGCGCCGATTGCAACAGCCGTTTCCTTATTTGAAACGATTTCCGGAGGAATGGTCAGGTCGTTGCATTGGAAATGACTTTGATTGATACCGTCGGATTTAAAGTTGAATGTATAAACATGTCTTGGCATGGGAGTTTCCGGCGTCATGATCGAACAGTAACGTTCGATCCTTGCGAGATGCGAGATGATCGCTTCGGGAGAGACCGGGGACATGGTGAAAACCGCCGTCAACGCGCTATTAATGATAATACCGATTTTATACTCAGTCGCTGTTTGGAATATGCTGACAAAAGAATGTAAATCTTTGTTTGAAAAAGCGAGAGGAAGGGTTGCCAAAAACGAATCGTCCGGAACCGCAGCTATGCAGTTCGCCGCCAGATAATTTGAAAACGGCGATACCGAAGGTGTGTGCGCATAGGGCGCAAGCAGGCCGTTGTCTTGTGAATAAATCAAATCTTGTTCATTGTTGATTTTAGTGTTTGCGTTTTTAAATGAACAAGGAACTGCGGCGACAACGCCGCGATTCAGTAAAAGGCCGTTTTTAAAAGTATTTGAACTGTCCCATTTTTTTTTGGTTATAATCCGCCACGAATTGTCGCGCTTTTTAAGCGAAACAAATAGAAAAGAACCATCATCGGTTAAGGTAATCCCATGAGCGGTGTTTTGCATTGTTGTTGCCTTATTGCGCCTGTCGGACCGTATCTTTGGCAGCAGGCGTTACCGTGTTCTGCGGTATAGGGTTTATCGGCATTTTTTTCAAATCTTTTTCTTTAGTAGTATCGATATGTTTATCTGATTTTTTATCCTGCTTGTCCGCGTTGTTCTCATAGGAGTTTTTCTTGTCTATTATCCCCATGTCATTTTTTTCGAAATTAGAAAGTTCTTTTTTTAAATCAACGTTATTTGTTTGTGGTATGATAATATGCGGCGTTATATATACAACGAGATTGGATTTTGTCCGGATCTTGACATTGGTTCTAAACAAAAACCCAATGAACGGAATATCACCAAGAATGGGTATCTTTTGTTTTGCATCGGTTTGTTGGTTTTGTACTAAGCCACCAAGGACTATAGTTTCTCCGTTATTTAAGCGCACAGTGGTCGTAATGGATCGTGTCGATACATTGGGATATCCGTCAGCGCTTTGGCCGTCGGAATTTGACACTTCGGGAGCTATTTCAGCCGTGATTTGTCCTCCCATGGATATCCAAGGTGTTATGTCTAGCTTTATACCGAATGTGATGGGTTGGAACCGTATTGAATAGTCGCCCCCGAGCGGGTTTCCGGTAGTGACTTTGAAATAGCTGGTTTTATTCACATTGATAGATGCTTTATTTCCGTTTAGCGTAACAATAGATGGTTGCGCAAGGACTTTTGCCTGGTTTTGCGATTCAAGGAATTTCAAGAAAATGAAAAAATTATCGGGCAGATGGCTGATAATAGTGTTGCCATTGAATGTTTGGCCGAGCAAGTTTTGAAAAAAAGATTTTATAGCAGTACCGCTTGACCCCAGCTCGACTGCATCTGTTCCTTTTTCGATTCTAAAGTCATCTGAAGGAAGAGCAAAATATGACTGATTATTTAGGTCGGGCCGATTTAAGCTTGCCTTGACATTAAAAGACTTGTTAAGGTTTTCAGAGTACTCGACAATAACCGCGTCAATTGAAACCTGAGGTGTTGGAACATCGATGGTCGAGATAAATTCCCGTACCGATACGATGTCTTCGGAAGTACCGGACACTAGCAGCGCATTCTGTTCTTTAATGACTTTCACATTGCTCGGCGGGATATCTTTGGGCAGTATTTGCATGACGCCGTCGGCCTTGATGCAATTCAAGTGAATAAGTTCCGATTTCGAAAGAGCTTGCCCTGAGGGGGTTGCGGCGTTTCGGTCGCCGATGAGAATGATGGAATCTTTTTGCACAAATGTAAACATCGTACCGCCTAAAAGTAATGCCAATGCCTGCGTAAGCGGAACATTCTTTAACTTGGCATTTATTTCGCCCGAAATCGTACCGTAGGTGATGATTTCCATATCGCTTTGTTCTGCAATTGCTTTTATAACATCATTAAGATTTCCGTTTACCACATCCAATGAAATCTTGCCGTTTGCGCATTCAACAAAAAACGAGGTGGATCCGCCGCCGGGGTTTCCTCCGTATCTGCGATAGCCGGGATACGGATTACCCGGTGCAGGGTTTCCCGCCGGCGGTGCGTCGTCGTCGGCAAGTACTTGGTAAATATTTTTACGTTTTGTAAGCTTTAGCCCGCTTCCCTGCAGCAAAGCCCGTAACCCATCGTCAAGTTCGACCTGGAAAAGTTTTCCCGAAATTTTGCCGCTCACTTTTGCATCGGGGACTATGCTTATTGCCGTCTTCGCACTGATGTCCTTGAGGAAATCCTTGACATCGACGTTTTGGACATCGACGGTCAGTTTATTATTTATAAAAGTGATTACCGATCGCTGCTCGTCCATCGCCTTGCGAATACGGTAAACGTTGCCTTCCTTAACTACCTCTAACCCGATGGACCGGGAAAGGGTTCGAAGTCCCTCAATGACGGGCACATCGGACAAATGCACCGTAACTTTGCCGGAAACATCTTTGTCGAGGATGATATTGACATTATATCCTTTGGAAATCGTGCGTATTACATCTTGAATGTCGGCGTCTTTCACATCCAAAGGCGACATCATTTGCAATTCGGGTGCGACTGCAGATTGTTCCGCCGGTTTTTGCTCGGATAAAGCTTTTGAGGGTTCTTTGCCTTGCGGGGCCGCTTGCACTATGCCCGTTACCGCCAGGATCGCAAGTATCAATGCGACAAAGACATTGTTCATAGGGATTCCTTTTGTTTTTCAAATGCCGATTGTTTATGGCTCAAAATATCTTCGACCATAACAACCCGCAATAATTCGTCGGGTGAGGTTGTGCCGTTACGGATTTTCTCAAGCCCGTTTTGTATCATCGTATTCATCCCGATTTCACGAAAATACTTCCTGATATTTCCTTCGCTTTGATTTGCCGAAATCATTTCACGTGCTACGTCATTGACGACTGCAAGCTCGAAAATTCCCGAGCGACCTTTATACCCGCGTCCATGGCATTGGTCGCACCCTCGAGGCGAATAAAACGGAGGCAATTCTATATTGGAAAGCATCATGTTCCACCGTTGCCGTATATCTGTCGAAACTTCGCCGCGTTGCTTGCAATGCGGGCATAAAACTCTGACCAGTCGTTGTGCTAAAATGCCGATCAATGATGAAGATATGAGGAACCCTGGAATACCGAGGTCTCGGAGCCGCGTAATTGCCGAAAGCGCGTCGTTTGTATGCAATGTAGAAAGTACCAAATGTCCGGTTTGCGCCGATTGAATGGCGATTTCAGCGGTTTCGCGGTCGCGGATTTCCCCGATTAATATAACATCGGGATCTTGACGTAAGATAGAACGTAACGTCGTTGCGAACGTGACACCGGCCTTTTCATTGATCTGCACCTGATTTATGCCGTCGATTTTATACTCGATAGGATTTTCAATCGTCGTAATGTTGATGGCTTTTGTCTTGATCCGGTTGAGGCAACCGAATAGGGTAGAAGATTTTCCCGAGCCCGTAGGGCCGGTGACGAAAATAATGCCTTGAGGTTTTTCTATTAAATCCGCGAGCTTTTCGTATTCCTGCGCCGGAATCCCGAGCCGCGATAATTCCAAAAGACCGATATCGTGCTTTAAGATTCGAATTACCGTTTTTTCTCCGTAATGCGTCGGCAGGGTGGAAACACGAAAATCGAATTGTTCTCCTCTATGGGCATAACGGATGCGGCCGTCCTGGGGAACCCGTTTTTCAGCAATATCAAGATCGGCCATTATTTTAATTCGGGACGTAAGCGGCACATACATTGCCCGAGGTGTTTCCATATGTGCAGTCAGCAGGCCGTCGACCCGGTACCGGACGACAGCATTCTCCTGAGTCGGTTCTATGTGGATATCGGATGCGTTAAGCGCCAATGCTTCATCGAAAATCAAGGAAGCCATTTTGACAACCGGCTCGCTTTCGGTCCGCTTCTTAATTTCTTCGACCGATAAAGAATCGTCGAATTGCGCCAATTGTTCCTGTTCCCGAGAAAGCTTCCCGGCCGATTGACTTAGAAACGATTTCTGCTCGAATAGCTTTTGTCTGGTTTTGTCAAGTGTCGACGGACAGCAAATGCACGATTCTACGCAAAGCCCGCTTTGGGCCTGGACATTTAGGAGGGTATCAAGATCTATCGGGTCGCTTATTGCAATGACGAGCGTGTTGTCCCGATGCTCCAAGGGCAGGCAGGGCAACTCTTTGAAAAAATCGGCCGAAAGTTCCTGGATAATTTCGCGGCATAATTTATCGTCTATGTTTTGCGCGAAAGGCAAAGAAAATTGTTCGGAAAGCGCTGAAAAAATATCGATCTCCGCAACAGCGAACCGGGTCATGAGCAATTCGCCGAGTCGTTGGTGAGGCACGTTCAAGTCGACGTTTTGCTGTTGTAAAGATATAGCACGCTCCATAGACTGCGCGTCAACAGCGTTTTTTTTGATTAAAATCTGTCCAATACGTTCTGTCATGGTGTTTTTCGAAAGTATATTAACGTCAGTATTAGTGTCTCAATAAAAAGTATCTACGCATGGTATGTAGACAAATCACAGTTGCAACTATCCGGTTACGGCGCAATTTATTAGGCAAATGTTAGGAAAAATCGGGCAATTACAATCTAATTAATATAATCAATTTTCCTTAAAGAAAGGGATTACGGCTGTGGATACTTCATATTTTATGAATAGTGCTTATCAGGAGGCTGTCAAGGCTTTTGATGAAGGCGAAGTGCCTATAGGCGCCGTCATTGAAAAAGACGGAAGGATAATCGGGCGAGGGTATAATAGAGTGGAAAAGCTTTTCGACGCAACGGCGCATGCCGAAATTCTTGCAATAGGCGCTGCGTCATCGCATGAATCGAGTTGGCGTTTAAACGGCTGCACTTTGTATGTCACATTGGAACCGTGCATAATGTGTCTGGGCGCTATTTTGCAAACTCGTGTCGATGCCATCGTTTATGCAACCGCCGATCCGCGAGTTGGCGCGATAGACAGTTATTTTCATCGGCAGGAATTAGAGCGCGCCTATCGTTATTTTCCTCGGATAACTTCTGGCGTTATGGCGGAAGAATGCGGCACTCTTTTGAAATCTTTTTTTAAAAATGTAAGAAAAAATTAAAGTTAAACCGATTTTGACCGATAAATTAAGCAGGAGATTTTATACAGCGCAGGGGAAAAGGAACGGCAAGTCCTTACATTCTCCCTGCAAAAAAATTCGAAAGGAGGGTCAAGATTTTTTTTGTTTGACCTTTCACTGAACTAACAAGGATTGTTAGTTCTATTCATGTTTTAACAGGGAGGTTTCTTTATGCGTATTAATCATAATATCGCTTCAATGGTTACCCAGAGCGCTCTGTATCAGACCAACAACAATCTTTCAAAATCCTTGGAAAGACTTTCTACCGGACTTCGAATCAACCGTGCAAGCGATGATGCGGCAGGCCTCGGTGTTTCTGAAAATCTTCGCACCCAGATTAACGGCGTGTCGCAAGCGCAGAAAAACGCTCAGGACGGCATTGCGGCGCTCAATATTGCAGAAGGTGCGGCAAACGAGATATCATCCGTATTGCAACGCATGCGCGAGCTTGCTATACAATCTTCCAACGATACGTTGACCTCAACGGAACGTTCCTATACAAATCAGGAATTTGCCGCGTTACGAAGTGAAGTCAATCGTATTGCCGCAGTCACCAATTATAACAAGCAGGAATTGATATCATCCACTGCCGGTCGGTTTGGTATAGTCAATGGTGCAGCCGGAAATAATTTGTGGATAGATGCCAATCATACGTCGGGTGTGGACAATATAACTATTTCGATAGGTACCTTGACCGCCCCCGCGCTGAGCGCAAATCTGGGCACACGAGATATCACGACACAGGGCAATGCGGTACTTGCAATCAGCGAGGTCGATACCGCTCTCGACAGTGTCAATAGTATTCGTGCAAATCTGGGCGCATATATCAATAGGCTCGAGCACGCTGTCAATAACCTGATGGTGAGCGAAACAAATCAACAGGCGGCGGAATCTTCGATTCGTGATGCGGATTTTGCCCATGAGACGGCTAATTTCACGAAAAACCAGATACTCATGCAATCGGCAACAGCCATGCTTTCGCAATCGAATATGCTCCCGTCGTCGGTCCTTACTTTATTGAAGTAGTCGCGAAAGGTTTTCGATAAATTCTCACTCGCATGGGGAAGTTATTGATAATAAACTGTGGCGGCGAAATATATTTCGCCGCCACAGTAAGTATTTAAAACGAACCCGCTAATCGACGGGAATTGACAATACAGGACACGGCGCATCGGCGAGAACTTGTTCGGTCAAACTGCCGATAATTTTTTTTGGAAAAGTATTTCGCCCTTGCGTTGCCATGACAATAAGGTCGACATTTCTTTCCCTGGCGGTCTTGATAATGTTTTTTACGACCGGTAAAGGTGTCAGTTTTTTTTCGATAATCATGCTCTGCGGAATAATGTTTTCGAAAGAAGGAAACTGTTCCCCGCAATGGAGGCCTATGATGGTCGCCCCGGGCTGTGCGAAAATGGAAAGCAGTGATTGTAATCTTCCCAAAGCGTAATCGGCCGAAGGGTGCTTTGCAACAGGAAGCAAAATAGTATGCAAAGCGATATTACCGTTATTCTCATCGACAAAAAATCTGCTGTTTTCTGGAATGTATAGAGTTGTCTGCCGATATTCGTTTGCCAGATAATCCGCCAGATTGGCATCGAAAAATTTAGAAATGCCTCGATGTCGTTGTGTCCCGATTACGAGCAAATCATGGCGATGTTTTTCCATCCGATGTCCAATAATCTTTTTTGGCTGCCCTCTTTTAATTATTTTAGTAATCTTAAGGCCCAATTTGGCAACATCGCTTCGCTCGGAATTGGGCTTTAAAACCGACCATTTTTCAAATAATGTCCGAACACTGAAATCTTTACGCCGTTCTCGCGAGTCTCTTACGTCAATTATTTCCAGTTCGCCGTTTCCGGAATGGGCCATAGCCAGGGCATGCGCGAAAGCGGTTTTTGCAATAGTCGAATCTTCGTGAATCGGATGAATGATTTTTAATGTTTGAAAGGCGTTGGAAGTTCCGTTGTTTGTCATACGCACCGTAAAATAATTTATTTGTAAACGTATCAAAAGCGTAAAATCCGAATAATAAGTATACCATATATTTTTTCCAAAAGCAACAGGAGATGATATGAGCAAATGGTCGAACGAATTTGCCGAGGAACATATTCATGAATTTGATACGCTGAGCGAAATTCAAAAAAAACATTTGCTTTCTATCCTCGATGAAAAATTTCCCCCAAAAACTTTTGAGTGGCATGCGGACCTGCAAAAAAAAGCATTGGTTAACGCCGGAGAGTCAAAACATATTCTTGCCGAAGCAACACAGCGATATCCCCGCCTCATACAAAGCGATCACATCTCGGGAGCATTGGCCGATTTGCACGAGTATGCAATTGTACTTACCGCGGGCGGTGACGGCGTACGAATGCGATCGAGTCTTCGTAGCCAAGGCATTGGGGAAGATGCGCTACAGGATTTTATCAAAGCGACATACCAGATCCCGGGGTTTCCTAACGGTTTTGGTTGTCTTCAGGCGGACCTAGCCGTTATTGAAGATTTGTCGAAACAGGCGGGATTTCAAATTCCGGTTATTGTTACAACCGGTCCCAAAGGTTCGACAACTGCTAGGGTTATCCCGCAGGTAATTGAACGGAATAATTCATTCGGATTAACCCATGTGCGAACCTTGAACCAGGGAGAACGTCTCCATTTATCCCAGGACGGGAAAATCGTTTGCGTAATGATCGACGAATTGCCATGGCCGGCAACAAATCCTGATGAAACAGGAGGTCCGTTCATGAAAATGAAAAAAGCCGGTTTTGATGAAGGGAAAAGCGCAATCGAATGGTTAAAGAGCTTGGGTTGCAAAAAAATCATAGCATTGCAGGCGACTGCACTTTTTGACCCTTCAATAATTCTTGCTATGGCACATGCGGGAAAACAACACGATTGTGTTGGGGTTGGGGTGCTGCGGAAAGGATTTGAGGCAAAAGACCCGTTCGGAACATTTGTCACACTTGAAAAAAAAGGTAAGCAATCGACCATAATTGTTGAGCAGGCGATCAGGAATGATGCGACCATGAATCTCATGGATCCGTCCAATACGTTTCACCTTCCCTATAACACGGGGCTCTATATATTTGACGTTGAGTTGCTTTTAGAGAATAGCCTGCCTGATTATGCGACGCCGCCGAAGGAAATCCTGCCCTCGATTCCGAAAAGCCCGAAAATAGGATATGCGGCAACCGATCTGGTAGCCTTGGCAAAAGATCCGGCAGTGCTTTCCGTAAATCTTGATTGCTATGAAAACATCAAGACGGTCGACGATTTGCAAAAACTTTCGGATCTTGGCAAGCGATACGGAATCATTGATATTTGTAAGCGGGCAGGATGATAAAAAAAACATCGCTATCGCTTAAAAACATTACTGTTTCGCCGCCTCTTTTTAGTGCGCCATTGGCGGGAGTAACGCATAGTGCGTTCAGGCGGTTGGTTTCCGACTTCGGCGGTTACGGTGCGATGTTTACCGAAATGCTTTCGGGAAAGGCGTTGCTCCACGAAAAAGTGGGAGAGTCGCCTTTTACAAAGAAAAGAAATTCCGAAGGGCTGGTTTGGTATCAGCTCGCGCTAAACGGGACTGAAGATATTGAAAAAGGATTGGAAAAATTAGAGCAGGTTGGTCCTGCGGCCATTGATTTAAATGCCGGTTGTCCGGCACCGGAAATGGAGAAAATCGGTACCGGGGTATCATTGTTTGCCGATTTG
This sequence comes from Fibrobacteria bacterium, assembly GCA_037447435.1. GTDB lineage: Bacteria > Fibrobacterota > Chitinivibrionia > Chitinivibrionales > FEN-1185 > FEN-1185. Next base: position 27,597 of record JBBIGR010000014.1, on the reverse strand, counting down.
GACAGGCTTAAAACCGTTGTCACCCGACTACGCAAAGCCTGGTCAGGAGTATTAACGGTTAAATGTCGACTTTGGAAAAACGATCAAAACTGGAAGCAGGAATTCGCGACTCGAATAAAAATTATTGAAGATTGCGGGGTCGATGCCGTTACAGTGCATCCCAGGTTTTTCGACGAAAAACTCAAACGAAAAGCGCGATGGGAATTTTTTCCCTGGGTTTGCGAGCAAACAAAAATGCCGGTCATTGCAAACGGCGATATTCGGGGACCGCAGGACATATTTGAAAACGCAGAATGGTTCTATGGCGTCTCCGGAATAATGATCGGACGCCAGGCAGTGGTCCGGCCGTGGATGTTCAATGAATTTGCTCCACTTTTCAATATGCCTGAAAAGACTGTTGTCAATGTTGATTATGCAGGGATCTGGCAACGATATTATGAATACGTTACTGAAGATTTCAGGCCCGAAAAGGCGATTGGCAGGTTGAAAGAGTTTACAAAATATTATTCCTGCAATTTCTTTTTTGGTCAACAGCTTAAATCTATGGCGCAATCGGCTTTGACGCTTGAGACCTTGCATGAAAAAGTAACAGGTTTTTTAAAAACAAATCCTCGCGTTGCGGCCAATCCTGCAGTAAGCGGGTTATAATCGGTTAGGAATAAATCATGAAAAACGTTTGTCGGAACACGGTTTTTGCTTTGGCAATAATCGCCATTGCTATTCCTGGTAACGCACTTGTCACAACGGAAACCGAGACAATAAATGTCCGCGGTAACACGATTGTGGTGAGAGCTTCTTCGAAATTGCAGGGCCAACGCGTATTCACGCTTTCGAATATGTTCGACAATGATTCGACGACTTGTTGGATCGAAGGTGTACAAAACAGCCTGGCCGGTCAATGGGTCGACATCACTTATTCCGAAAAAAAACGTTGTAAAGGAATCATTATTGGTTCAGGTAACCGGAAAGACATGTTGTCTTTGGAGGATTTTGGCAAACCGGCGAAACTATCATTAAAGCTCGATGAAAAACCTGCGGTAGAATATGCCCTGGATTGGGATGCAAATCAGGAAGGCTTGTCCCATTCCGATGTGAATATGCGGAAAACCGTTTTGTGGTTCGATTCGGATACGGCATTTACCTCGAAGATGTTTCAATTGAAGATCACGGATGTTTTTCCCGGCAGGCGGTACATTAATCTTGCGTTATCGGATTTTGAACTCATTGATGCATACGATGACCGGTTTGCTTTATTAAACATTCTCACTGCGAGAACCCAAAATCCCAATGATATTGGGAACATTATAAGCTGCGTCAGGTTTCAAAACGACGATGAGTTGCAATGGATAAAACAGGCTTTCAATACGCTCGGACAACAAAATAAAGCTGGTAGTCAGGAAGACTCTTCGTACATCGAACAGCTTTTAAATATTCGTCCGGATACAATAGCCGACAATAATGAAAAGGCACGGTACATTTCTGCGTTTAAACAGCTTTTAATTACAAGCAAGAAAATTCCCCGATATATTTCCATGGGCAGAGCGATGGTTTATATGCAACCAGTCGGGTCCATTGTTTTTAAAAAAAATCTTTGGAATATTTGGCGCTCTATAATAACTCAAAAATCATCGAAAGGTCTTGAGTTGACAGTTCGATATGTGCCGATGTTTGAAGGCGTTTTGCAAAAGTGATGCGTCTATTTAATGGAAGCGGCTATTTGGTCGTCAAAAATTATTAATGAGGATGCTTTTATTTTATGGAAAAACCAAGACTAACCAGAGGCTTTGGCATTTTAGAAAAGTTCTTGTCGAAAAAACGAGTCGGCCGGGCAAACGCCCTTATTCCCGATACGTTACGGAGCGGCCATATTTTGGATATCGGTTGCGGAAATTATCCTTATTTTCTTTCTCAAACCGCATTTGCCCGTAAAACGGGAATTGACCAGGAATTGGGTGCCGCTGCACGGGAAGTTGACGGTATAGAATTGAAGAAATGGGATCTTGGAAATGAAAAAAAATTGCCTTTTGATAATGAAAGTTTTGAGGCAATAACCATGCTGGCGGTACTCGAACATTTGGAGCCCGGCAACCTCTTGGATGTACTGAATGAAATTCATCGGGTTTTAAAAACCAACGGGACGCTTATTCTCACAAGTCCACCTTCTTGGACCGCGCCATTGCTTATAATTTTGTCCAGAACGGGGTTTTTAAGTAAAACCGAAATCGATGATCACAAATACACTTATTCTATGAAAGAGCTTTGTTCCGTTGTTGACAAAACCCGATTTGGCGACTGCAAGGTCACAAAAGGTTTTTTTGAATCCGGAATGAACATGTGGATGCGGATCGATAAAAAATAAAAAAGCCTTCCGCAATTTCGCGGAAGGCTTTGCAACGAGTTCAATAGTCTGCTTTTAATTATTTCGTAACAAACGCTTTTGCCGTTTGAAGAGTATTATTTGCTGCGAATTTTATGACATAGGTTCCAGCTGCTGCCTGAGTGAACGGGACTGAAAAGATACCGGCATTAACTTGCCCGTGAACAAGCGTTTTCACCAATGCTCCTTTTATATCATATACTCCGATATCCATGGCTTTTCCGGCGGAACTTGAAGGAATCGAATAGCAAATTTGAGTGCCTTTTACCGATCGACCCGATTTGATTGAAAAAGTAAGCGGCATATCGTTTGAAATTTGGGAATTTGCAATTATACCTGTTTGTGCCGGAACAAAAGGGGCTATGGCGGCAAAGTCGGCAGCACATTGTCCATTGTTTACAATATCCCAATGCATGATGCCGCCATAGCCTTGATTTATCACCATATTGCACAAATCTTTGCAAGCTTGCGGACTGAGATTTCCTGAAGACGGATCTTCGCCGAATCCCGGTCCTAATTTACTTTTAGGAGCACCAAGGTCGGTAAATGTTTTAAGTATTCCCGGATACTTGTCTGCGGTTGCGCCATACCACATATCGTTAATCATATCGACATACGGATAAATCTTGCCGGTAACGGGATACCAATCTTCGGCTGCAATGGAAAGGCTCGGTACCGGATTAAGTTTGTTTATCGAATCGCGGAGGTCTTTATGCCAGGCCATGAACAAATTATCGTCAAAATTTTCTTCCCAATCCGTATCAATACCGTCATATCCCAATTTTTTCAAATATGCGATAATATTCGAAATGAATTTTCCTCTATTTGCATTTGAGCAAGCGCCTTTAAATCCGTCGCCAACGCCAGCGCCGCCAACGCAAAAAATTACTTTTTTGCCACGTTTATGCCCTTCGGAAATGAGCTGTTTGGACATGGTCTCGTCAGGTAAGCCAAGACTGCCGTCGCTATTTGGCCACACCTGAAAATTTGCTACATGGGTGAATGCTTCCCAAGGAATACTCGCGGGTGAATATGAATGATCCCAAGTCGGATAATATCCAAGTGACCAGCCTACGGTTTTTTGCTGGGCCGACGTAAATGTAAAAGTCAAACCTACGATTAAAAATAACAGACACAGTTTTTTCATGGCGCCTCCTGATATTAAAGTAGTTTATTTAATCGCTTAATATGCTTAGGGTTAAGTTTATTTTTGCCTATATTTTGCCAATATCATATATAAGATAGTGGGTCATTTGAAAAAAGCATTTTTTTTTTAATAAGTGGCAATTATTTGGAAAAATACCGTTCTCAAAATGTGTACACCAGAAACTAAGGTCCCTGTAAAATGCGATATCGACCTTATTGAGGGAAATCGTAATCTGGAAGCCGTTCCTGCGCTTCAATGACCCGCATTTTCTTCCATGCGCCAGACAGAAATCGGAATAGAAATGCAAAACCGCAGATGATGATGTAGCTTGTCCCGATGAGCCATGCGGTAAAAACACCTTTGTGAAAAACGACAATCGCGACATAGCTCGGAATCACCAATACGAAAATAGACAACAATATCATCATGGTCATCACGAATCTCGTATCGCCCGCGCCTTTGACAGCCATAGAGAATACTATTGTCATTGTGTCAAACAAACAATATAATGCCACGAATTTGAGAAGCGTTTTTGTCAAATCCGCAATAGGCGCAAATGTTACCGGGTCCGCATTGCGTGAGAAAAACCAAATGTATGCCTGAGGCAAAAAAACGTACGTTGCGGCAATTATCGTCATGTATAAAATTGTCAAATGAAATCCGGAATATGCACTGCGTTGCGCCAGTTTTTCCTCATTATTTCCCAGGTATTGTCCAACCAGCATCGATATTGCTATGCCTGTTCCCATCATCGGCATAAATGCAACGGTGTTGATATTGAATGCGATATTGGTTGCGGCGAGTTGTGTTATCCCGAGGCGACCGATTACCAAAAGGAAAAGGCTGAACCCGGCTACGTCGATAAAAAATTGTATGCCGCTTGGCAATCCGAACATCAAAAGCCGTTTTATCAGTTTCAAATCGATTTTATATCCGGAACGCGTCGAGAATTTTTTATCGTTTTCAGACGAGAACATGAGGAAAATGTAAAAGCATACCGGGAAAATTCCTGCGATGACGGTTGCCCAAGCCGCGCCGGCAATTCCCATGCGAGGAAAGCCCGCGTGACCAAAAATCAAAAAATAATCGAGAATGATATTTATCAGCGTGGTTAATAAATTTGCCCACATGACCGGCCAATTTTTGTTTTGTCCTGAAAAAAAGCCCGCCAGAACGGCGCTGACAATGGGGCCCGCACTTCCGAGGCAAAGAATTTGAAAAAAGGTGATTTCTAAAGGCTGTAATTCGGCAGCATGACCGATGTTATTAAAAATCAGCGGGGCCAAAGGATAAAACAACGCGACAATTATGCTGCCGAAAACACCAATATAAATTCCTTGCCACATGACAATTCCGATGCGCTTATGATTATTGGCACCGAAATATTGGGCGACAAAAGTACCCGCATAACTGCATGTTCCGATGAAAACACTCATAATGGTAAATTGCAAAAGCGAGGCAGGCATGGATGCCGCTATTGCCTGCGGAGAATACCAAGAGAGAAACATTCTGTCGATAAATGTTTGCAAAGACCAGGTGCCGGTACTTAAAATAAGGGGAATTGCCGTGACCAAGAGTTCACGATATCCGCCTTTTTCTCGCCAGCGGTTGGTTACCAATAGGGATATTTGCGAATTCACCGGTATTGCTTTCTTGAGTAAGGGGATTTAAAAATATATCGCATGACTCAAGAAAACAACAGATCGTTCGATCACCGGTGGCCGCGCTTAAAAACCTTTACCTTAGAGAAATCGGCCTTACTGAACTGGTCGACGCACAAGCTAAAAAAAACCACGCCGGTTGCAACGATCAGAATTACGCCGAAATACGGTTGAATAATATTGCCGTGAATGTTAAAAGCAACACCGGCTTTTAAAAGCTGGGGAGTCGACATTTTTTCCATATGCAGAGCAACATATCTGAACATAGACGTTGTGTATGTCAATGGGTTTAAAAAAACAATTGGGCGTAAAATGGCGGGCATGACCATCGTTGGAATATAGGCGCCCGATAAAAACGTAAGCGGCATGGCTACGATCGAAATAACAATTTGAAATGTTGTTGATTCTTTGGATAATGCCGCGAGAAACAATCCCATTGAACTGAACGTGATGCCGACAAGGCACATGAGTCCTATCATGACGATCGTATGGGGTATATCAAGCGAGAGGCCCATGAAGAATCCGATTCCGATTATGATTATTCCTTGTAAAACCGAAATGGCGGTCGACGATAGAACCTGACCAATGGCAATTTGCCACCTGGCTATCGGCGCAACCAAAATTTCCTTCATGAATCCGCTTGAAATGTCTTCCAGAATGTCCATGGAATTATTCAATGCAGTTTGAAATACCGTCATGATAATAATGCCGGAAATAAGGTAGTTCATGGGATGGTCGAGGCCTGCGGCACTTGATTTCATGACAAAAGAAAAAACGAAAAGAAAAAATGCCGACATGAACAGGGTGAAAATAAAACGCATTCTGTCACGAAAGAATTTTATCAGGTTTCTCATGAGAATCGCTTGAATCGCACGCATCAGTTTCTGATCTCCTTGCCCGTTATTGCGATAAAAACATCGTTAAGTGTGCCTTTGTTTATTTCGATATCTTCTATGGATTCCTTAAAGAGGGAAACTATGTCCATTATTCCTTTGACATCCGTCGAGTAAATAGTAACTTGATTATCGCTCATAGACGATTTCATCGAATGGTCGGAGCAAAACTGAGCCAGTTGCAATGAGTTTGATGTTTTTATTTTCATGGTAGTGGACGTATATTTCTTTTTCAGGTTATAGGGCGTGTCGTGCGCCACGATTTCGCCATGGTCGATTATGGCGACTTTATTGCAAATTTCAGCTTCATCCATGTAATGCGTGGTAAGAAAAATGGTAATGTTTTTTTGTTTTTGTAATTTATTGATATAGTCCCACACATTTGCGCGTGTTTGCGGATCGAGTCCGGTTGTCGGTTCGTCAAGAAAAAGAACTTTGGGAAAATGAACAAGCCCCCTTGCGATTTCGGCCCGTCGTTTTAAGCCGCCCGAAAGTGAGTTTACCGGAGCGCTCTTCCACGTTCTTATATCGACAAGGTCCAGAACAAAATCAATCCGGTCGTTGACCTCGGTTTTTGGTACATTGTAAAAATCACAATGGAGTTTGATATTCTCATGAACAGTCAACTTACCGTCGAGAGTGCATTCCTGAAACACGATTCCGATATCATTTCGTACTTTTGTTTTGTCTTTTGTGACATCATTGCCGTTTATAAGCAGCATTCCATTCGTTTTTTCCTGAATCGTGCATAATGTATTTATTGTCGTGCTTTTTCCTGCACCATTTGGTCCGAGAAAAGCGAATACCGAACCTTCTTCTACGGTAAATGAAATGTTGTTAACGGCATAAAAATCTCCGTATTTTTTAGTGAAATTTTGAACCTCGATGCTATTATTTGCCACTATATTTCTCCTTTGGCTGAGAACCGAATAAAATAAGACGGGGAATACAAAAAAATATTGCAACAATTAGTTTTGCTAGAAATAAAACCCTGAAATTTTAATTATTTCGTGACTTTTTTTTAAAAATCGGCTATGATTATACTAGCCAGAGAATCTGTGAGTTTATCCATGAAGTTCTTTGGCTTTGACAATATAACAACTGGATTCGCCTACTTGCAATGAATGACAAGGCAAAACCAACAATCACCTCCCGGATTAGCGCTCTTGCAATAATTCTATTTGGAAATCCCGACTCCGTTATCCTTGAAACTAGGGCGTTTAACGCAACGTTGTTCCTTGTTTTTTGTGCCGGTATAGTGGCTGAAATAGACAATGTGCTGTCCCAAAGCACATTGACAATGCATCTAATCACCTTTTCCGCTCTGCTGGTGTCGGTAGGGGCATATCTTGCTTCTCGAAAGATGAAGATTTGGAAGTCTTTGGTCCTACCGGTATACCTGCTTTTTCTTTTCATTCTAAGTTACGGGTGGATAATCGAAGGCGGTCTTAGCGGTGGTATCGTGTTTTACTTTTTCTTGCTCACCTGTGCGGCAATCATCGTATTTCAAGGCATTTACAAAATGGTCGCTCTCCTTTTAGTATGCACCTTTGTTACAATTCTCATCCTAATCGAGACGACACATCCTAATGTCATAACCCTCTATGCTTCAAATTCCCAGCGATACATCAGTGTGTCGGTGTCTCTTATTATTTGCTTGTTGACAAACGGGAGCATGACGTACATCGTTTTCCGCGAGTATTTACGCGAACGAAATGCCAAAAACGTTCTTCTTGAAAGCGTACTCCGGGAGAAAAATGCAACGGAAAACGCACTTTTGGCCAAGCAGCGATTGCTTTCAATGATTTCCCACGACATTGCCAATGCCCTCATGATTATCGACGGAAACGCATCATTGATGCGACGGGAAAAAATAGTGGAAAAAGAGCAAATTAAAAACCAAATTAACGGTATTGCAACCGGTGTCATGAATATTCGGGAAATTATCGAAAGTGTAAGAACTCTTCAGGCAGTGGAGGAGGGGGTTGCAACATTGCAGCTTAAACAAGTGCATCTTGAACAAATGGTATCGAGCGTGAAATTTTTAGTTGCAGACAGGTTGAAACAGAAGGATATCACCTTCGATATTCAATTGCCCGATTCCGGTCCGATTACGTTTCTTGCCGAACCCCGGATGTTCTGCAACCATGTTCTCAGTAACCTTTTATCCAATGCAATAAAGTTCTCTTATCCCGGATCATCGATCGTAATACGTGCCGAAGTCAATAACGGAATTTCTACGGTCGAAGTTGTGGATAAAGGTATTGGAATTCCCCGTGGTATTATGGACAGGCTTTTCCAAACCGGCGAAAAAACCACCCGCAAAGGTACCAATCAGGAGTCGGGTACTGGTCTGGGATTACTCGTTGTAAAGAGCTTCGTAGAACTTTTCGGCGGAACAATTGAAGTCCTATCGCGGCCGGAAGAAGAGTTCCGGGATGATCATGGAACAACCGTAACGCTCCGCCTAAAAGCCGCATAATTCCAATTCGCCGGCATTGCAAAGGTTTTCTAGATCTTCAAAGAAATCTCCATGCCTAATTGTCCGGACAGCGATGCGGAAAAAGATTCCATTCGCTCTGCAATTGTTTTGCCGACAAAATCGGTTTGCTCCATAATCTCTTGCGTAAAGTAAATATAACCGGTGGACGAAAAATAATCATATTCCCACGGGATGTTTTGCGGCCCAATACTAAAAACGAGCCGTGAGACGAATAGGCTCGACAGGATTGCTGTCAGGTGCTTTTTCGCACCCAGTGCGTTGGCAATTGCGACTTTCGCCGGCGTAGGGACATTGTCGGAGATCATGATTGCCGTCGGATTCGCTTCATTGACATACGAAATCGGTAGCATGTTTGTTGCGCAGCGGATTGTTCCGAATGCACTGGCCATATTAACAATTTCGATGTCCGGTTGAACCAGAATGCCCGGTTTTAAATGCAACTTCGGAATCGTCAGGCCCTTATCTTTGTTGAAAAGGAATTTTCCAACGCCGTTTTGGTCGGGTAATATGCTGAAATTCGGCAGATTCAAATATCTTTCACTTTCGTCAACAATGACGATATCGTCGCCGGTAATTGATTTTTGATCTAAAAACCTTGTGAAGGTTTCATTGTTGCGAATCATGGAATGGTAAAACGGGTCTATAATCACCTTGGGTTTTTCATCGCACGTTGCGGATGAAGGAATAAAATTTATGACCGTATCGATATGGATTGAATCCAAAGCGTAGTCGGTTTGTGAAACCGGGTCCCGAGCCCACAAAAAGCCGGCGGGCAGCGAATAGGTTTGGATATTACGCATATCCATTTCATAGGTAAAAGCAAGTTCCGAGCCGACGTCGGAGAATGCTTCCTGACTGACAAAAATGAAGGGTCCGTTATGATCCCCGACAATGATGTTGCCGCCCTCGCTGAGTTGTCCGCATCCGAAGCTTGATTCGGTATCCTCTTTGACCGCGGCAACGAATAAATCATTGCCGACCCACGCGATAGTATCGCGCGCCCAAAGCAAGGATGGGGACGTGCACGGCTGTACTTTTACGCCGGGGTTGATTACGCGGGCCGCTTTCAACAATGCGCGGTGTTCGATATTGTCAATATTCAAATCGGCGTCATTTTCCATAAACGAAAAATCTAATGGCCACAGATAAAGCCCTCGTTTGGTTGCAGGAAATTCTTTTCCGTGTTTATTATCGAGTGCATCGCTCATTTCAACGATTCGGGAATAGTAATCGTCGTCACAACCGTATAACACCGTCAGGGTGATGATAAGAATTGCAAAATCCACGGTCCTTTTACATTGCAGATAACTAATTTTTCCATTAGAATAATCGGAAAAGCATGCGGCATAAGAGGGGCTGGCAAGCGTGTTCCAAAAAACGGTGGAAACGGTTTCTTGGCAAATAATGGTCAATCGGTGTTTTAAAAATGCCGCATGGTCTTTTGTTATGCTCCGAACGATGTTACTTGCGGTTTCGACCGCATTCATTTGTAGCGGTAGCGATACTCTTTGGACCTTTAAATAACATGAAATAACTTCGTCCAAAAGATATTGGCATTTCAAAATAAAATCAGGTTCAAGCAAATCCGGTTTGCGTATTTTATTGCGGCAATCTTCATAAAGCAAAGCCATATGAGACAGATTGCAATGTATGGCTTCTTGTTGCGAAAGTCCGGGCACAAAGGTTATCATGGGTACAAGAGTATCTTGCTTGTTGCGCTCAACGAGGACAAGATTTTTATTTGCCATTTCGCAATCCTTAAAAAGAAGTTGATGTGATCGCGGCCGGATTTATCCGGTTGCGGTACATCGGATTAAAATAACCGATTATGAGTTTGACGTATATAGGGAATGATTTTTATTTGGAAAAAAGCAAAAAAGGTACTTACGGAAATGATTTCCCAAGTACCTCTTAAAAGGAAAAGACAATTTTTCTGTGTTATGCAGATACCGAAAGGCCGCCCTGAACCCCGGAATCGGCGTCCGATGAAATGGCTCCCTGGGCATTATATCCACCCTTTTGTGCTACAGAACTCATAAACGATGCGAATTCTTCTTTTGTTACGGACCCATCGTTATTTGCATCCATAGCTGCAAACATTTTATTCATTTGATCGCTTGTTGTTCCGGTTGCTGCAGACTTCGGTGCAATTGCGGAATGAAGTTGCTTTCGGACATCTTGAAGTTCGCCGAAGATTTTCTTTTTGTCGTCATCCGACAATTGAGACAGCGAACCGGCAGAATTTCCGCCGGTTGTTTGGTTCTTATCCAAGGTTTGTTTGACATCATCAAGTTTTTTCTTCATTGCGGCTGCTTGATCCTCTGTCAATTTACCCGATTTCACCGCGTTATCGATCGCGGACGACATCGAGGACAGCTGATCGGAAATACTTTTATGCTTGTGATGATGCCCTTGCGCATTTTGAACTTGGGCTCCGCCTGATGAGATTGAAGCTTGAGATAAATCCATAAAACCTCCTCGGACATTGGTTGAAATGTAGTACAAAAAACCGGAAACAGAGAACGGAAAACAAATTTAGCACTTTATTAAACCTGAATTACAGACCTCTTTAATTTGCCCCTTTGAATTAGTTATCGGGGAAAAAGGATTTTGCTATAAATTTTGCTTAGTTTTAGTTTGATGCTGTTTGCCGTATTACCTGCGAGCAGCTGCTTAATCAACTTGCGGCTCAATCCGGAAAAACACTTTGTGTGTGTGGCCGGGGACAACTTTTCGATGTCGGCACAGTAATTGCATGATAGAACGATAAATTAAAATTGTCTGTTCATTAAATACTGAATAGGTTGATTGGCTTTGCATAAAGTGTTTTTATAACTTTAACGTTTTATTAAGGGGTGTTTATGATCAATTCAAACAATTCAATGAGCCGTCGGGATTTTATTGAAACCGCGGCAGTTGGAGCTGCTGTTCTTGCCACCGGGCCGGTGTTCTCGATTTCGGCAAATGAAGAAAAAGCAATGCCGGCTAAAGATATTTATGTCTGCAGCAAATGCGGGCATGTTGAATTTGGCGCTGCACCTGAAAATTGTCCTGTTTGCTTCGCGCCAAAAGACCAATATAAAGAGAATAATACCGTTTTCAGCGATGCGATTTCCAATTATAAGGATGCTGGAATTTCCCACACTCCCGCCATAACTGCCAAAAAGAAGTCGTCATTGATATCTGAAACTCCGACGTATGAAATAAGCGTGAGGATAGGAAAAAAGTTGCATCCTATGGAAGAAGCGCATCATATTCAGTTTTTGGATTGCTATATTGACGACAAATATATCGCACGGATTTCACTATCGCTCTCATCCACTCCGGCGGCCACATTTTATACAAAAGCAGCAGGGGCTAAAGTGCGGGTTATAGAAGTTTGTTCCGTTCATGGGTATTGGCAGGCAGAAGCGGTTCCTGCTTAAAGTAAATGAAAAAATTCCCAAAATAGGAAAACCGTTCTTATAAATAAGAAGCATTCTTCATGTTTTTTTGTGAGGAATGCTTCTCTAATCGGCAGGAAAATAAGTAAACAAGAATATTAGGCTGCATGTTAGAATGTTCTGAATTGTCTTCTCCTTTTCCAATAAACCTAACTCCCTGTCATGCTCTCCATAAGATACTCGGGAATCCTTTTCCCTGGTTTATTCTATCTCAATCGGTACTTTTGATTTGTTTTGTCTTTAAAAACGGGTGTATAAAAATATACACTCGTTTGAAATTCGTTACATTGAATCAGGATGTAATAGAGGAAACAAAATCTTAAATTAACTCACAGTGGTGTGGGTACTCATAAACAAATCTCTTCAAAACCGCTCAAGTAACGGCTATATCATTAACCCTCAAGTCTATTTTAGGGGTACCGTATGAAACGACCTATTGTTTTACTAGTGGATTTTATGATTTTTTATTTTGTTGCCGCGTTGCTTCCCTTATTTAACCTTTGCTCGCCGGGGGCTCCGGTGTCGAGCGAACCGCCTTCAACGGTACCGCTGGCGCAAGTGGTATTAAGCAACACAGATATTGTTCCATGGAAGGAAGACGACAACATTCCCGTACGATATTATTCGCCCGATACCACTTTTTTTATGGCGGTAAACGGTTTGGCCCAATTGTACGTCGACCAAGGTGCTGTCCGAATTGCTGACCAACATATCGTTAGCGGCGACACAGCATGCAGAATATTGGCAATGGATTTTGGCACAATTGCCAAAGCAGCCGTTATATTCGACACCATTTTTAGTGGCAATTATGTAGCCGAGAAAGCGTCATTTGCTTCATTTTCCCCTTCGGCTGCGATACTTGATACCGCCCCATTGTTGGGTGATATGGCGTATGCTCATTTCAACAGGTTTTTCTTTCAGATTTATCTATCGACACCCGGCGACAAGAGCCAAGCGATCGCCGCAACGGAAAAGATTTTGAACGCGTTAAAGCGAAAAGTAGGACCCTAAACAGTCGCTTTTCTCAACGGCCGTAATCGGAACGCAACAACGATTATTGTTCTTTTTTTTTTCAGGGGGAGATTTTCATGAAACGAAGGGATTTCTTAAAGAAAACAGCCATAGCGGGCGCTGCAGTGTCGGTTGGACCAGCCGTTAAGGGTATGGCCTTTGGGCAGGCTGCAAAATCGAAAGTGGTTATCGCGAACGATCCGCAATGCTATGTCAATAAGGCGGTCAACGCAACGAAAGTCAAAGACATGGTGGACCATGCAATAATGGCCTTGACCGGTAAAACTGCAAAAGCTGCTGCCTACGAGGCACTCTTTCCAAAACCGATTACCAGCGCAACCAAAATTGCGATCAAATACAATGAGAGCAGCGCCGGCAGTTCTCCGAGCATAACTACGGTACGTGACGCCCTCATTTCCGGTCTTACGTCAATGCTTAACGGAACATACCCGGCGAGCAATATCAACGTCATCACCAGTGGCACCGGCGGAAGTGCGAACGGTCCTTCTTTTTCGATCGGAGGGACGACGTATAAGATAAAAGACGAAATCGTCAACTGCGATTACCTGATCAATTTGCCTATTTGTTGGGCAGTAGGCTCAAACACCGCAGGGGTGACCTTGTCGATGAAGAACAATATGGGTTCAGTCGGGGGAGCTCCCTTAAGCGGCGCAATACACGCCAATTTTCAGAGCTCTACTTCGCCGTCTCTTGCAATACTCAACAGCCAACAGATGTTCAAGGACAAACAGGTATTGGTGCTTATCGATGCGATCACCCTTTGCACCGAGGCATCCGGCCCGGCCGGTATGGCAAACGCGGTCGCATATTCCATTATAGCAAGCAAAGACACCGTTGCAGCGGATTATCAGGGCCTGCAAATTCTCAAATCAAAGGGGTTATCTGCAGACCGGCAAGCGGTTGCCAATACCATTTTGACAAATGCCGCAAAACCCGCCTACGGGCTCGGTACTAACGATCCGAACGCGATGGAAATAGTCACTATCGGCCCGCCTTACACGACGAATGTCGTCACCGGCGGGCAAAAGATGGAAAAATTGGGCATGCAGGTTGCCATCGAACAATTTGAAAACGGGCGTCGGATCACATTTACTTTAAAGAATAAGCCGTCCGGAACTGTTATGTTGTCGATTTTCAATGCACAAGGTATGCAAATTTGGTCTGATAATTCATTGGTTTGGAGTCAGCAAACGTTTGCCGGATTTAAAGTTTTGCCGGGAACCTATTTCTATGCAATACAAGCGGGAAGTGAAATTCTTAAAGGAAAAATAATGCTGCTTTCATAAAACGGATATTCACTTCCATTCGAAATAATAACCCCGTTGCAGTATACAATGGGGTTTTCGTTTTCTGATGCATTGCAATTTGCTGCTTTTTAATTGCGATGAAAAGTGTATTTTCAATACGGAGCGATTTCATTATTCCCAAAGAGGTAATCATGTCTATTTCTTCATTTGCAATGGAAATGTCGGTACGCGATTATGAATGTGATATTCAAGGAATTGTCAACAATTCCGTCTATCAGAATTATTTGGAACACGTTCGGCACGAATATTTGAAACACATCGGGATAAATTTTAAAGAATTCGCCATGAAAGGGATAAATTTTGTCGTGGTACGGGCCGAATTGGATTACAAATACCCGTTATCAAGCGGCGATGAATTTATCGTAAAGTTGACTATGGCAAAGGAATCCGAAATTAAAATAGCGTTTTATCAGGATATTTTCAGGAAAGCCGATGATAAACTGATTTTAAAAGGCAAAATCATCGGAACAGCCCTTAACACAAGAGGACGCCCGGAATTACCTGTTGAAATAAAAGCGATCTTAAACCAAATTACGCAATGAATTATTGCCTATTGCATAATCTGCTTGGGAGATTCTCTTAACCCGTCGATGACCGATGTAAACGATTCGGGAAGCGGGCAATCGACCGATTTTTCTTCGCCGTTTTGCAGCTTAAACGTTATGGAATGGGCATGTAGCATCATTCGAGGAAATGGTTTCATTGCGCTTTTGTCGCCATATTGCGTATCGCCGGCTATCGAATGTCCGATACTGTAAAAATGGACGCGGATCTGATGCCTGCGACCGGTTTTCGGAAAAGCCTTTACAAGAGAATAATCGGGAAGGGCTTCAACCAGTTCGTAATCCGTACAACTTGGTTTTCCCCGAATCTCATCGATGCCCATTCGGCCCGATCCGAATTTATGAATCGGCTTGCTGATGGATCCCTGCTGTTTATCCAGAGTTCCATAAACCAGGGCCATATATGTTTTGTGAATCGTTCTGTTGAAAAACTGTTCGTTGAGGCTTTTATGCGCTGCCGCGTTTTTTGCAAATAAAATCACGCCGCTTACGTCTTTGTCAAGGCGATGCACAACGAATATCTTTTGGGGATATTGGGCGGAAATCAGTCCTAAAAGCGTATCTTTCCCTTGTTCACTTCCGGGGATTGTCGCAATTCCGTCGGGCTTGTTTGCCGCAATTATGTCTGCATCTTCGAATAATATTGGTATTGTCATGGCAACAAAATACTTTTAATTTCATGGATCATGGTCTTAATAATTTTAATGAAATAGAAAACTGGCGAATTACCGTTGCGATATATTTTAATGCCTCAACGAAAATATGAAAAGTGCGGGACGTATTGATGGAAATTAAACAAATCATAACCGGAAAAAATGTATGATGGAAATCATAGAATCTTCAATAGACGAGTTCTGCGAATCTTCTTATTTTTTATTGCTTGACCCTTCGGTCAAGGAACACGGGTTGGGAATCATCGCGGAATTTTTAAGATTATCCCGCGAAAAAGGATCTGTTTTAACAAATGATTTTTCGCTCGAAACGATGAAGCTGATATTGTTTCAGGGAATGGCGCATTTAAATCTCCCTCTTGAGGCCAAAAAAGGAATTCCTTCTCTGATTTCCACTTTTTTCAAATATTTGAGCGAGACCGGAAAACTCCCCCAGGCTTCTCGTTGGGAAGAAGGTATAGATATGCTGGATACCGAATTCAGGCAGCGGTTGAAAAACGACGGCTCCCTAAAAGGCGAGACGTATAAAAAGAATTACACCGATGTTAATCGAAACGATCCATGCCCGTGCGGAAGCGGCAAAAAGTTTAAAAAATGCTGTATGAATTTACTGGGGACATTATAATTCGCCGGTTTACCGTTCTTGTTTTTTTATGGATATTGTGGTATAATTTTCATAGACGCCTAAAACAAGGTCCCGTTGCGGTATAGAAAAGAGTTCCTATGTCTATAGCCATGAATGCTGCAATTTCCGGAGTCCGTGTACCGTTGGCTCGCCAGGATGTGGCAGCGCATAATATCGCAAATATGACGACGCCGGGCTTTGAACAAATGAATGCCAATCAGGTTGAAATGGCTACCGGTGGAGTGCAATTTACCGGCACAACGCGAACACCGAACCCCGACTCGACAACATCGGGTACCGATCTTGCTCAACAAATGGTCAATATGACAATCAATAAAAACGACATGACGGCAAATTTAAAAGTGCTCAAAACTCAGGATAAAATGATAGGTGAAGTGATCGATCTTCTTGCATAAATTGACCTTTATAATGATTAGACTTCTTTAGGCAGATTAGAAAATCTGCCTCAATTATTTTATCCGCATGCCCACTCTCAATCCGCGTTTTAAACATTTTGTCAAAAGAGCAAACGGTGCCTTAAAATATTTGGGCCCGGGACTCCTGGTTACGGTCGGCTTTATCGACCCCGGCAATTGGGCTTCCAACTTGGCTGCCGGAGCGATGTACGGTTACGACTTATTATGGGTTGTCACCCTATCGACCCTCATGCTGATTTTGCTTCAGCATAATGCGGCGCACCTTGGTATTGTAACCGGATTATGCCATGCAGAAGCAGCCAAAAAGCATTTGCCGTCTTGGTTGGCAATGCCGGTTTTGGCTACTGCATTACTTGCCGCGGTTTCAACCGCTCTTGCGAATTATTAGGCGGGGCCATAGCGTTGAACATGTTGTTCAAACCATGTCGGCTTATATTTTTGCGATCGGGTTGCTTTTTGCCGGTATTGCATGGAGCGTTACCGCAGGTATGGCAGGTGCAACGATTTTTACCGGTATGTTCGGGAAAGCGTATGACGTCAATAGCACTTTGACGAAAGCGGGTGTTGCTATAACGATAATCGGCGGATTGACCATAGTGTTTTTTGTCAAGAATACGTTTTCCGCGCTCGTTATTTCCCAAATGTTGCTCAGCATACAATTACCCATAACGATCGGCCTGCAAATCTATCTCACCTCGTCGAAGAAAGTCATGGGCGAATATGCAAATACGCCCTTTGAACGCGGGACCTTGTTTTTGGTCGCCGGAATCGTGATTGCGTTGAATGTCATCCTTCTTATAAGTTCGTTCAAATAAAACTTAACGCCTGTTTGATACTCATTTTCCAGCCCAGCTGTTTTCTGCCAGAAAACACTTTTTGCAATGCAATGGGGCACCGCACTATGCGCAGTCTTACATTTATTGGTGATGATAAAGCCCAAGCATTCATTCAAAACAAAAGGCAAATTCCAATTTTCGAAAAGGAGGCGGTATGAGGGTACCATCAGCGGTTGCTTTTTTAGTGCTCCTCTGTGCACAGTTTGCAACACCGAATACATATTGGCAAGTGACCCATGGCGGTTGGGGTAATGGCGAGTGTAAACTCGAATCAAACAATATTAGGATCACGATAAATGCGTTTAATGTTGATATTGAAGAAGATGCGACCATAACTGCTCTCGGCTCTGTTTCATGGGGTGATGCGACAACGTTGGAAATAGTCGGAGATTTTCAGTTTACGCCGGGGACCGCATTGCGATCGTTTCTATTATGGAATGGGTCCAAAGTTCTCAAGGCTAAACTGCGGGACCGGATTGCGGCCGACAGTGCTTATAATGCGACGGTAGACCGTAATCAACCCCAAATCGTGGCTCACGATCCGGCGCTCATCGAATGCACGGGTGATAATACATATCAATTCCATATCTACCCGGTCAACATTAATCAATCAAGGAAAATTCGCATCCTGTACTCCGTGCCGTTGCTAGCGACGGACATCGGACCAAAATTTAACATAAAAACGGCGTTTACTTTCGGCGCCGCTCATTCGCCGGTCCAAATTCCAATTGAAATCCGTAAATCGTCTAACGCATTCGGCAATTACATCCTGACTCATGGCGATACAAAAAAAACGGTGCAATTCGGCGTCACCTATGAGCTCCCGTATGCCGATTTCGTTTCGCAAACAACAGACGATTGGAATTATTTCCTGTCCTCAGCGGCAATATCCATTGCTCCTGATACGTCAAGCTTCAACAAGGCGTATTGTTATACGCTCGATTCGACGAAAGCAGCGGGAAATTACAGCGTCATTTTTTCGACGGTACCCGATACGTTGGTCGGCATTCTGCGGGAATTGGCACTATCGTCATACACGTTGGAAACAAAAATCGTGGCAGGCGAAAAGGCATATGTGGCGGATTTGCCGTATAAGGGATGTTTTGGGGTGTATATCAAATCTTCAGTTCCCTGGGATAGGAAAATTTATTGGAACGTTTACGATAAAAACGGCAATTCGATGGCAACATTTACTCAAGTAATCAAGCCGGATACTTCTTCACCGTCCAATGCCTTACTCCCATTATTTTGGGGCACCAAATATACCCTGTCACAAGGAGCGGGGAGCCTTGGTGCTCTTTTTGGGTATGTTGACAGCAGAATGAGTCTTCTTGCACTTGAAAAAGACACTTTGAGTGCAGCAGATGCGTTGCAATGGACCGATGCCGGTGTGCCTTCGTTGCTTCCCCAAGAGATCATTGTCAAGGCATCCGATCTTCCCCTTGCGCCCAAAGAAAATATCATGTTCGAGTTTACATCCGTAAAAGTGACGATGAAAGAATTGGCCAAAGCCATGAAAATAATAATGCAGGCGGGAAACCGAGTATGTATAGATTTCGGACAAAACATAAATGCACCCGTAAAGGCGACGCTCATAGATTTGAGCGGAAAAATTATTCAACGTTGGGATAGGGTTTCCGTGTCGGGGCACTTTGCACATGTACCCTTGAATTCCGGATGCAAAGGGATGTTCATCATGCGTGTTCAGGTGGGATCCGAGATTGTTCAGAAAAAAGTTATCGTGAAATAGAAATTCGATTTACATACAAATCGTAAAAAAAACGCCGTTTCTGGAGACATCATTACCTCTCCTCGGAACTTCCCCGAAGAAAATCGGTGGAGCTTCGCTTCAGAAACGGTTTTTTTTTTTAAGATTTTGTCCTTGCAAAGGCTATTTTAAAAGGCTCAAAACATAAAATGAAATAAAATCATTCCATGGACATAAGAAAAGGAGCCTTAAATGCCCGAAGCAGATTCACTTAAAGCTGAAAAGAATTATTACCTCGATGTGCCCCAGAAAAACGAACTTTTTTTCCTGAAAGGTTCGAATTCGTATGATTGGGGAATGAAGAATAGACTATCCCGTATTTTTAATCCGGCTTCGGGGAAAGCCGTGATGCTCGCTTTTGATCACGGCTATTTTCAAGGCCCGACAACCGGACTCGAACGGCCCGATATCACTATTTTGCCGCTTGCTCCGCACGCGGATGCGCTCATGTTGACAAGAGGTATTCTTCGCTCGGTTATCCCGCCGTCTTTGACTAAAGCCACGGTGCTTCGTGCAAGCGGCGGCCCGAGCATACTTAAAGAACTGTCGAACGAGCATATCGCGATGGATATGGATGATGCGCTCCGGGTAAATGCCTGTGCCGTGGCGACACAGGTTTTTGTGGGCGGTGAATTTGAAACGCAATCGATAATGAACCTCACCGCGCTGGTGGATGCGGGTAACAAAGTAGGAATGCCCGTTCTGGGAGTGACCGCGGTGGGCAAGGAACTTGTTCGCGATGCGAAATACATCCGCCTGGCGACCCGTATGTGCGCCGAACTGGGTGCAACATTTGTGAAAACCTATTTCGTTGAGGAGTTTGAAACAGTGACCGCATCATGCCCCGTGCCAGTTGTCATCGCGGGCGGCAAAAAGCTTCCTGAACTCGATGCCCTGAAAATGGCGTACGACGCCATTAACCAGGGAGCTGCGGGCGTCGATATGGGCAGAAATATTTTCCAGTCCGACTCTCCCGTTGCAATGATAAAAGCGGTTCGAAAAGTCGTGCATGAAAACATGAAGCCGCAACTGGCGTTCGAATTATACAATGATTTACGAAATAAAAAATAAGGGGTGTTTACCGTGGAGAATCCGCCCGTTTTTGCACAAATAAAAAATGTCTGTCCGGCTTTGAGCGTCGGGGCAATCAGCGCTAACCTTATGGCAATGGCGCCCGATATATCCCTTCTTGAGCAAAATAACGTATCCTTGTTGCATTTCGACATCATGGACGGGCATTTTGTACCGCAAATCACTGTCGGACCGTTATTTGTCAAAGGGCTAAAAACCCGCATGTTCAAAGACGTGCATCTCATGGTGTCGGACCCCTATGCATCTATTCCCCTTTTTTCAAATGCGGGTGCGGATATAATTACCGTACATGTGGAATCCTGCATCCATGTAAAGGCCTGTTTGCAGTTGATCGGTACTTTGAAAAACGCGAACGATCCTTCTCGTGGAATATTGCGCGGCTTGGCAGTGAATCCCGGAACTGCACTTTGCGACCTTCGGCCGCTCCTTGACGAAACCGACATTGTTACTGTTGTTGCCATAAACCCGGGGTTCCCGGGACAAAAGCTGTCTGCCAACACATCGCAACGGGTGGAAAGCATCAGGCGCCTCATTGCCGAAAGCGGCCGCCAGATACTGCTTTGCGTCGACGGCGGCATATCGAGGGATACTATTGCGCAAGTATGGGCGATGAACCCCGATATTGTTGTGAGCGGCAGCGCAATTTTTGAAAACGGTACGATAGACAAGAATCTCGATTCCATGAAACCTTGAAGTTAGAACCAGGCAAAAAAAAGAAGAATTTACAAAAGAAATGTTTTATAGAAGGAATCATATCAGACATTATGGTTAGTAAATGGAATGAATCGAAGTCTAAAGAAAAATCCCAGCAATTCGAAATGGATTTCGGCCGCGCTTTCGGTGAAATGCTCTATGTCACGCAGCTTATAGGCAATGAACCGGATTTGGCATTGCACGGCGGTGGAAATACTTCCTTTAAATCCAATGTCACCACAGTAGTCGGGGAAACGGTCGAAGCCATTTATGTCAAGGCCTCGGGTGTCGATATGAAAACCATCGACGATTCCGGTTTTGTATGTCTTGACCATGGCCGTTTAAAAAAACTTTCCATTCTTGAATCCATAGACGATGCCGCAATGGCGAATGAATTCAAATCGAGCATGCTCGCTTCGTCCGATAAGCTACCGTCTATCGAAACGCTGATGCACGTATTTATTGACCG
The DNA here is from genome assembly GCA_037447435.1 of Fibrobacteria bacterium. GTDB lineage: Bacteria > Fibrobacterota > Chitinivibrionia > Chitinivibrionales > FEN-1185 > FEN-1185. The sequence goes on along the minus strand of JBBIGR010000014.1, from coordinate 6,080 downwards.
GCCTTGTATTGTGCATACGCATCCGACGGCGCTTTTGGCACTTACGAATAGGAAAAACGGCGCCGAAGCGGTAGCCGACGCCTGCGGTAAAAACAATGTGTGCTTCATCGAATATGCGAGTTCCGGGCTTTCTCTTGCGAAATCGGTTTTTACGGCGCTTATGAACAATGCGAATGCAAAAGGAATACTTATTTCCCATCACGGCCTCGTTACCTGGGGGAATACCGCGAAAGAGGCGTATGAAAAAACTATCGACATTGTCGATAAAGCTCAGCAATATCTCAACGCAAAAATGAACATGACAATTTCAGTTTCTTCGGACACGGACATCGAAATTGCCCGTGCCCGGTATGCCGCTATCGCGCCAATGCTTCGCGGGCTCGTATCGCCGAAAACGAATGATCAGGATAATCCTTATTCGCCAATGATTCTTGTGCCGCTTATCTCGAAAGAAATCCTCGGTTTGCTTTCGCATGAAAAAGCGAAAGAAATTGCCTGTTCTTCGGCCATTACGCCGGATTATTTGGTAAGGGCAAAATCGGTTCCTTTATTTGTGGAAAATCCTGACTACGGCAATATCGTTGCTTTAAAAGAAACCCTGGACGCGGCTTTGAGCGGATATTCCTCTTCCTATGAATCGTATATGAAAAAATATGCCTCGCAAATTCCTTCTTTCCATGCGGAAGGTTTGGATCTTTTACCCCGAGTGGTTTTGTTGCCGGGAATGGGTGCGGTTTGCATAGGTCATGATTTTGAAAAAGCCTGCATCGTTCGGGACATCGTTTTGCAGGCGATGCAAACGAAAATAGCCATTTATCAAACAAACGGCGGCTATGCGGGTTTGTCTGAGGACCATATATTCGATATGGAATTCAGGGCGTTTCAAGTTGCAAAAGTTACCAATAAAGAATCCTTGCCGCTACGGGGCAAAGTGGCCATCGTGACCGGCGCGGCAGGCGCTATCGGCTCGGGTATTTGCGATGAATTGCTCGCTTCGGGCTGTCATGTTGCGGTGACCGATCTTGCTGGCGACAATCTCAACTCCATGACCCGCACTCTCAGCGGAATATACGGAAACCGCGTTATCGGCGTTCCGCTTGACGTGACGAATAAAGCATCGGTTTCTTCGGCATTTGAAACCGTGGTAAATCGTTTCGGCGGTGTAGATATTGTCGTTGTCAATGCAGGGCTTGCGCATGTGGCGCCCCTTGTCGACCTTGATATGGAAGCCTTCCAACGGCTTGAACGCGTCAATGTGGAAGGTACTTTGCTTATGCTTGCCGAAGCTGGTCGCTGTTTCCGCTTGCAAAATATGGGCGGGGATATTGTTCTTGTATCAACTAAAAACGTGTTCGCTCCCGGCGCAAAATTCGGTGCATATAGCGCCACGAAAGCCGCATCGCATCAGCTTGCGCGAATTGCGAGTCTCGAATTTGCCGATATGAATGTTCGTGTCAATATGGTTTCTCCGGATGCGGTTTTTTCGCACGGGGAAACAAAATCGGGATTATGGGCCAAAGTCGGGCCAGACAGAATGAAAGCGCGAGGTCTGAGCGAAAAAGGATTGGAAGAATATTATCAAAGCAGGAATTTGTTGAAGGCGAGAGTTACTGCCCGCCATGTGGCAAAGGCTGTTTTGTTTTTCGTTACGCATCAAACCCCGACAACCGGAGCAACAATACCGGTAGACGGCGGATTGCCGGACGCGACTCCCCGATAACGTTCTTTTCTTGAAAGAAAAAGGCTCCAATCCGTACGGATTGGAGCCTTTTTTAATTTACAAAACTAGATACAATATTACAAGCCGCAAATCGCCACCGTTTTACAGGCGATATTTCTACCCTGTTCGTCCGCAATTTTCACGATATAATTCGCCGGCGTCAATGCCGTATGGAATTCGACCCTGTTCTGTCCTGCCTTTGCGGCGAAATTGATATACTGGATGCGCTGTCCGTTCATTGAATAAAGCGCTGCCGTATAATGAGCGGCTGCCGGAGAATAGAGCATGAATCGCTTGGCATTGATATGGCCGAGGGAGGGACCGGCGATTACGGACATCATATTGTTTTTGACGCCTACCGTTCCATTCAAGAAAGACAGATTTGAAATGGAGAACTGGGCCGGCGCTTTTCCCATGTTCTGCGGCGAAATTTCAACGCCAATAATTTTCTCCCCTGCAGGCAACAGACTGTACCCCATCGAGTCCTTCTGGAAGGCGGAAAGAGGAATGTTCCCGCTCTGGGTTGTGGGGCCTAAATTATTAAGCAGCACATCGTAGGAATTATTATTCCCGCTGAGAACAAGTTTCAATTTCAACGGCGCGTTTGTCTTGTATGTCAAAGATATGTGGTCGAGGTTGGTAAATGCGCCCGCAGTCACCGGTGCAAGGAAGCCGCAATCGTCGCTGGAATCGGCAAAGGTAATACTTGCGGCAAGGTTTCCCTGTGCGCTTGCAACCGACGATGTCGGGGCGCCGACCCATTTTTGATATGTCCACGACGGGGTAAACGCGATCGGAGATCCGGGTTTATCCTGTAATTGGAGAGCGCGCATCTGATTGATAAGCTCATGGCCGTTTACTACATAAGCGCCTAAAGCAAGTGCGGAATCGACAAATGCTTCAACGGCGGCTTTGCGGTCTTTCCAGGTATTCCAGCCCTTTGATACTACTAAACCGTAACTGTCTTTATTGAAATTGTTTTGCAATGTTCCGTTGTCGTAAATCGGCGTATAGTAATCCGGGTGACATCCGTACTGAAACGGCGCCTTGCCCCCGGCCATACGCTGTTTCAAATTGTACACCATCGTTTGAACGAATTCATCTTTTGTCAATCCATAAAGGATGAACAAGTTGAAGTCGAAACACGTTATCTTACCGCCGTTAATACCTTTGACCCAATCGAGAGAATCCTGTAAGACCGTTGCTGGGTTTTTCGTCCAGTCGCCGTCGACCGATCCTGCGCTTATTTGCCGGTACTTGCTGAAAATCGCAGGCCGCAATGCCGGCGGAACAATCACGCAGTTGACCGGAATTTCCCATACCCCAGTGGGCATTGAATCGAGATACACATGCTCATCGTTCAATTTTTGGGTATATGAGTTGATTGATCCGTTATCTGTTGTATAGGGCCACACGAAATTTGTGCCGTTGACGTTTTCTTCATACCCTTCTTCTATGCCGCAATCGTATTCATACCCGAGTTCCTTAAGTGCATAAAATTCACCGGAATTCGTCTCAAGTCGAGGAGCACGAAAGGAATGAAGATTGCCTTTTGCAACCGAAACGCCAAGAAATGAATTAAGTTGAAGTTCACCCAAAGAGACAAGCCCTTTCCATGCTTGTGGAGTCAGCATTTGGCCCGCATCGTATTTCCAGCCCATACTTTGTGCCGACATCCCGACCCGTTCGCCAAACTGAGTCGCTTCGCTGACCACTTCTCCCCAGGGCATTGTATCGATTCCCGTAGCATCCCAACCGGATCCGCCCCAATTGTCGAAATAGCTTTTTGGCAACGGAGAATTTGTTTCCATATGGTCAATTGTGTGGTTACCGATTTCATGGCCGTTGGCAATGGCCCTCAGTGCACTGTGGAGAATGAAAGGTCTGGACAATGAACTATCGCCTTCCAATGTTCCGGCTGCCTGTTCGCGTCCCCATGCAACAGCAACTTTTGTCTGACTCATACTATCGATCGGTTTTGGAACCCAAAAACCAAGCTTGGATTGATATGCTGTCCAATCCGGTCCCCAAATAGGGATAAAAAGACCAGAGATGAAATTAAAGGTAAAGTGAATCGGTGTACCATCGGGATTTTTGCGGGTAAGACTTTTATCTACCGTGGAAACAACAATCCAGTGAGGATCCCATGAATTTGCCGGCGGCAAAGCAGATGGCGTTGGAATAGGGCTACTCATCCATGCCGAAGATTTCCAGAGAGTGTCATGATACACAACACTATCGGCCATTGAGTATGATGTTACTTTGGAATCAAAATCTTTGGCAACAGGGGGCCGAATTCCAGCAAGAGGTCCTTCTGCCCAGCTGATACCGAAATCACCAACTGTGAGATTTAAAGGATTGGCTCCCTTAAAATAAGGATCAAGATCAGGGTGAACTCCTCCGACAAACCCACTTCGTTTATAATTATCTGCAGGAGGATAGGTCCAAACAGCAGTATCCTCATACTGAGTTCCAATTTCCCCTGAATATTGGCAATCGTCAAAAATAAGGGTCACAAATTGTTTAACCTGCGAGGGGGAAAGATTTGCCGGAGGATTTGGGGATGGGAAACAATAGTCAGCTGCATTAAGTGTTGAAAACAAAGATAGGAAAACCAGGATTGATGCCAAACGATGAATCATAGGAATCCTCCGATCTTAAACTGTTGAATTGAATAAGCGCAAGAAAATAGAATTCACTCTTATTGTTAATAAGATATCATAGCTGCAATGATTCTGGTTGATAATTTTTAAAGAAAGTATTGATTTTTTTAAAGAAGCAGGCAGTAAAATTGCAAAAAGTATTTTTACTGCTTATTCAAAGAAAAAAATCAAAGGAGTAAGATAGGTTTTAAAGAAAAGTCATATACAATATTTCATATTTCTTTTAGGGCACACTTCTTAAAACAAGATATGCTTCAGTAACTAATATAAATTTTTATATTTTTCCATAAAAAAGGAACGAATTTCATCAGGCATTTTGTCAATAATATGGTGTCTCTATCTGCTTTCACGCTTAGGTTAAAAAACAATTTGTTCAGGACCGGTCACAAAAGCGGTTGTTCCATCTCCTAGTTGGCCATAGGTGTTATCACCACACATCCACACAGTTCCATCATTTTTCACTATAATGCTGTGTGAAGCCCCAGCTGCGACAATCGAGGCATTTGAAATTAAAGATTGTTTCCACAGCCAATAGGGTACGTTCTTTCCATCTGCTAGTTGAGCATAATTATCATTTCCGCCAGCCCATAGATTTCCATCCGATTTAATAACAAGGCTATGAGCCTGTCCAGCAGCAATGCCTTGCACGTTAGAAGCAACTGCTAAAATAGGAGAAGTTCTTGGACTTACACTGGTGCCATCACAAAGTTGTCCTTGATTATTTAATCCGCAGCCCCAAAGATCACCTCCGGTTTTCAGGATAAGTGTATGATTTTGTCCCACAGCAACATCTTTTGCCCCACTAAGAATTGAAATAAGGTTAGTTGCATTGGTCGTTGTGCCATTACCAAGCATTCCATAAGTGTTTAATCCGCAACCATAAAGGGTTCCTCCATTATCTAAAAAGAAACTTTGATAGCTACTGGCAGCAATCTTCTGGATATTATATGTAATTTGAGTTGGAGAGGTATAAGGCGGACCTGCAGGCAGCCCAAGTGAACCAGGGCCGGTAGAGCCGCAGCCCAATACAAATCCATCGGATCTGAGAATAATTGTATGGACATCACCGGCTGCAACAGTTTTAACATTTGACATGACCTGTACAGGCGAATGCTGATCCGTGGTACTTCCAATGCCCAATTGCCCGGCTGCATTATAGCCGCATGCCCAGAGGATTCCGCTTGTAGTTACGAATAAACTATGGTATTGGCCTGCTGCGATAAATTTTATATCTGACATGATTTGAAAAGGACTGTGGTGATCGTTTGTGGTTCCGTCTCCTAATTGGCCGTAATTATTCCTTCCACAGCCCCATGCAGAACCATCACTTTTCAAAAAGAGGCTAAAATCTGCATCTGCACTGGAGGCTACTTGTGTAACAACTGCATAAAACTTTGCCGGACTACTGGTACTAGTATACAGGTTTCCATCAACGGTATTGCTAATATCAACGGTATATTTTCCACTGTCGTTTACCGCTGCGGCAGAAATATTAAGTGAACTGTTTGTTTGTCCCGAAAGAATTTGCCCGTTTTTCTTCCATTGATAGGTAGGAGCAGGATTGCCCGCTGCATTCACGGTAAAGGATGCTGATTGACCAAGGTATAATGAGGCTGATTGAGGTTGCCCCGTAATTGAAGCAGCCCTCTCTGACTATATTAATGAGACCATTTAATGCTCTGTGCTAAGTAACACCG
>JBBIGR010000013.1:47161-102868 GCA_037447435.1 Fibrobacteria bacterium | reverse complement strand
TCGAAAACGGACCTCGCAAGACGATTTCCGGCGCGGAGAAGTCGAAAACGGACCTCGCAAGACGATTTCCGGCGCGGAGAAGTCGAAAACGGACCTTGCAAGACGATTTCCAAGTTGGTGGGAAAGAAAACAGGAGCGTATAAATGCAAAATAGCCCAGACGGGGTCAAAGAAATTGAAACTCGGCAAAAGTCTTATCATTGCCAAAGATTTTCGCTGATATTTTCTCCACGTCGATTCCACTTTGCCGAATTTGACCTTTTTGGATATTAAAATCCGTGATGGTCAACACGAATATTTTCTGCTTGCTGGCAATTTTGTCAAAAAAAGAGGTAATACAACACATGGGGCAACCATTGAGAATTATAATTTTTTTTGCTCTCCGGATTTTCACAATCATATCTGTGGAAACTTCGGCGCCTATACCGGGCAGAATAATGGCTATTCCGCCCGTTTTATCGGCCATGAATTTTGCTATTTGTCCGGCCAATATAGCAGTATCGCAAGTACCTTCACAGGAAAAAAAAACATAAGGAGCATTTATTGGCATATTGTAATATCCCGAATGCTAAATCTTAGACAATTAAAGCCCTTTATAATTTATCGATTATATTTTTTCCTTCATGACTTTCCATGCTTCATTCATAAACTGGGTAAGCGCATTGACATCCGCTTGCGTATAATCCGTGGCCTTATTCCCGACACCGGCAACTGCAACAATTTTTCCACCCTCAAAAACGGGAATATTCAAATGTTTTTTAATGTCGACATGACCGGCAGGGTACCCTTTTTTCGTCGGCTTAACTAGACCTTTATAATCATTTGTTATGCAAGCCTTGCGTTCTCGTACCGCATCACCCCACATACCTGTATCCTTTAATGCATATACGATTGGTTTATCAATCATTTTACAATTTGCCATTGCGGCATTAGACCAGCCAACCATGGTCAATTCCTGTTCCGTATCGTCCATAACGGCCAAATACCCTATAGGACTTTGGGTTAACCTGGTAGTTTGATTATTTACGACATCCAGAATTTGTTTTGATGTGCCGTTTTTAACCGTTGCTAATTGAGCCAATGCCTGCTGCATAATGCCTCCTTAAAAAAAAGTTTGGGTAATGGAATATCTCGTACCTGCATATTTTATTGTATCTTAAATTGTCCTACCATATTTTCCATGCTTAATATGAGACGTGCCAATTGCTTGACGCCCTTTCGCAAACCTTCGATATCTTTTCCGGTTGCCGTAGCAGATTGATTGACCGATTGCATGCTTGATGATATTGATGTGAGCCCGGTCGCCGATTCTTGAACATTTTTCGCAATTTCCTGGGCGGCTTGAGAGGCCCCGCCCACGCTTTTCGCAATTTCATTGATTGTTGTCGTCTGTTCTTCTACGGCGCTCACGATTGTTTGCGAAATAGAATTAATGTCTTCAATAATTTTTGTAATCGAATTAATTGCTTCAACAGCGTTGTTCGTGCTGTTTTGCATGAGTTCCACATGAGATCCAATTTGTTCCGTCGCCATTGCCGTTTGCTTTGAAAGCTCCTTAACCTCGTTTGCCACAACGGCAAAGCCCTTACCGGCATCACCTGCCGAGGCAGCTTCAATAGTTGCATTGAGGGCCAGAAGATTTGTTTGTTCTGCGATTTTCTTTATTAGATCGACTACTTTTCCAATTTCCTTAGCCGCAGTAATAAGTTGCCCAACGGTTTGCTGTGTTGTTTTGGCTTGTGTATTAGCATCTATTGCAATTCGCGATTCATTTTGGCAATTTTTTGCAACTTCATTAAGGGAACTGCTGATTTCTTCAATAGCACTCGCAACGGTATTGACCGATGTGGACATTTCTTCCGCCGAAGCCGCTATATTATTGACATTGGCAGTACCTTCTTCGGCCGCCGCTGCGACAGTGGTGGATTGCTGGGTCATATTGGAAGCATTTTCGTTAATCTGCGAAGCCGTCGCCATAAACTGGTCGGTATATTTTGAAACCGAGGTCATACTCGACGAAATACCGCCTATTGTTCCAAGCAGTTTTTCTAAAAAGAGATTGAGTTTATTGCCAATAAGAGAAATAGGGTCTGTTCCCACGAGGTCGTATTTTGCTTGTAAATTGCCTTCTTCAAGCGCCTGGATTGCCGCTTCGAGACGTTTAATTTTTATCGTGAGCAAATTTCTTAACAGTATAAGGGGAATCCCGATCACACCCGCCAATCCGAGTATCCCCAACAATAAAAAGAGTATTCTTTGGCTGGATGGAATGAGTATGAAACCCGGCAACAGAATAAATAAACAAGCAAATGCTGCCGATCCGAGCGCTATTTGATATTGAAAATTTATTTTCAGCTTCGGGAATTTTATCTTCATCATAACACCTTTCCCTGAATATTAAATGTGATCAACAATAAGAATATTATCGTGGAAATTATTATGCCATACTTTTTTAGAATCGAGAGGAATGGGGGAAGCTTATCTTCCGGAGACGGAAAAATCCGATAAGTTAGGTTCAAGAGCAACGCGTTCGGATGGTTAAGGGATCTTGACAATTCTTATCAAATCCGAACGCGTTCATGCAGCCAAAGAAATGCGGGCCAAAGAGATTAGTCCCTATGGAAACCCGCGCTCTTATTGATGAAATATTTCTTTTTAGGCGCGGGTCTGGTGCTTTGGCTTTCGTCGGGCAATTTGTCGAACCGACCCGATCTGCCATGATTTGCCGGTGAATGCGAATGATGCTGGCGCGGCCTTGAGGAATCTTCGGATCGTTGTTCTCTTGGATGTGGGTTACCGAAGCGTCTCGGCCTGCCTTGATTTTCCGGAGAACGGGAATGATGCTGCCGATCACCTTGAGGCCTGTCGGTCATTAAGGCTCCATCTCTGCGGTCTTGCCGAGGCGGACGATTTTGCCATTGTGGCCTTGACGAAGACGTACTTGCGGGAGAATGGGTATCTCCGGTTCCCGACATGCCCGACTGCTGGTTGTCAAGAGGGTGCGGTCTGTTTGTTGCCCCGGTTGGACGTGCATGGGGGGAACCATGCGGCGGTCGCTCGGAATTTTTCCGGTCGAAGTGAGGTCGTGAGGCTGGACGCGATCCTTCCGCTTTCTTCGCATGGCCGCGCCATTGTTTGTCGTATGCGAATTTCGGCTTTTGTTGGACCGGTGCTCTGTGATGAACATCTTTGTCAATAAAATCCGCAGCGGTTATTCCCGCTTCTTTTAAAACCGCGGTCGTATCGCTTCGGGGGATACTGCGGTGAATGAGCCGTTCTATTGCCGCAAGGTCACTTCGTTCTTCGACCGAGCAAAAACTGATCGCGACGCCCGATGCACCGGCACGTGCCGTTCGCCCGATGCGGTGCACATACGTTTCCGGCACATTCGGCAAATCGAAATTAAACACATGGCTCACATTGTCGACATCGATGCCGCGGGCGGCAATATCGGTCGCCACTAAAACCCGTATGCTTCCCTGCTGAAATCCCGCCAATGCTTCCTGCCGCCGGTTTTGCGACTTGTTCCCATGAATTGCCGCTGCGGAAATATTCGCCGCCGTCAATTCATCACACACCCTGTTTGCGCTGTGCTTGGTTTTCATGAAAACAAGCGCGCGTGAAATTGCTTCATCTTTAAGCAATACTTTTAATAGAAGAATCTTTTCTCTTCTATTCGCATAATACAAGTGCTGCGTAATGAGTTCTATCGGCGTTGCCGACGGCGTTACCTCAACCCGGATCGGGGATCGAAGAATCGCCGATGCCAATTTCGCGATATCCGAGGGCATTGTTGCCGAAAAAAACAGGTTCTGCCGGTTTACGGGGAGCAATGCCACAATCCTTTGAATGTCGCGGAAAAAGCCCATGTCCAGCATATGATCCGCTTCGTCGAGCACTAAAATCCCGAGTTTATCAAGTGTCAGCGCTTTCTGACCGATCAAGTCAATCAATCGGCCCGGTGTGGCTACGCAAACGTCGAGTCCGCGGGCCATCGCGGCTTTCTGCGGTTTTTCCGGCACTCCGCCGAACACGCAGTACGTATGTAATTTTAAATTCCGACCGTAGCGGTCGAAACTTTCCCGCACCTGAACCGCAAGTTCACGAGTAGGAACCAGAACCAGCACGCGCGTGGTTCCGGGTCTGCGGCCATCGGGCTTCTGGGCAAGCAAATGTAATATGGGAAGCGCAAATGCCGCGGTTTTCCCTGTTCCGGTTTGAGCAATGCCCAAAAGATCTTTGCCTCTCATGACAGGCGGGATAGCCTGGAGCTGAATCGGTGTCGGTGTTTCGTAGCCCTCTTCCGTAACGGCACTCAAAATGAGCGGATGCAGTGAAAAATTACTGAACTGGATAATAATCTCCTTGAACAAACATTTAAAAGGTCGGTTGGCCGCGTTGTGTCGGGATAGAAAGGAGCGTGGAAACTCACAAAGTATCGGAAACTCACGGGTTTTGCAATGATAATATACATCAAACACCCAGGAGCTTTATCATGCAATCGAACAGTCTTGCCACGTTCCTTATTTTCGAATTCGAAAAAAAATAAGCCGCTTTAATACATTTTAAAGTGGCTTATACCAAACAACGAAATGCGGTTTCAAGTTTTAGGCTAATCTTTACGCCGTTATTGAAAAATTACTCCCTGTCAAGATCGAAGCCGCTGAACTTGCATTTCCTTGCGGATTATATCCGTACGCGCTCGAACTGTTTTGAGCAAGGAATTGTGAAAATTCATTCTGGTCAATGGATCCATTACCGTTCGAATCCATTTGCGAGAATAATTTACTCATTGCATCGCTGCTAGACGAACTCGCCTGGCTTGCGTTTGTTGCCTGGGTACTGAATGTCGCGTGAAGCTGCTTACGAACATCCTGCAACTCTCCAAGTACCTTTTTTCTATCCGCATCCGACAACTGCGAAAGCGAATTCGACTGGCTTGTTTGGGATGCAGAACTCGACAACGCAGAAGTACCGCTCGCGGAAGAAGACGCCTGCGCGTTCTGGCTCAGGGTTTGCGTCACATCGGCAAGTTCCTTTTTCAAGGATGCTGCCTGATCGCTGGTCAAACTCCCCGCTTTGACGGCATTGTCGATCGCGGAGCCCATTTGGTTAATCTGATCCGAAACACTTTTGTGATGATGATGACGCCCGCCACCACCCGCACCTTGCAATCCGGATGTTCCATTTGCCCCAGCCCAAATTTGCGGCTGACCCGAAGAGGAATTTACGCTTAAACTACTCATTTGATCCCTCTCAATTCTAATCCTTCGATTTCTGTTAAGGTTGAATCTTTCGCATCCTACGATTCCTTAGATCCTTCTCATTATAGGCCTACACCTATTGAATCGAACACTTATTTATTTTGCTTCACTTTTTCTTACCCATTGGCGCGTGCCATAGACGTTTTAGTTTTTGCGTTCCCACCCCGTTTCTTTTGCGGAGAAGGATTAGGGATGAGGTGTGCCAACGGTTCTTTGCTTTGCATTTTCTTCCCTTTAGCCGGGCAAAGCAAGTTATTTTAAAATGAAAATCATTTACTACCTTAACTATGGAAAATTCATGAGCTTCAAACAATTGCAAAAGATCCCGTCGGTGCAGGAAATCCTTGCCGACATGCCTATCCCGGCAAACTGCGCAGCTGTGAAAAAATCCCGGGACAACGAAGTCATCAACGCACTTACGGGAAAATCGGATAAATTCATTCTTATTATCGGTCCTTGTTCCGCACACGATGAAACCGCGGTTATCGATTACATTACAAGGCTATCAAAGCTTAACGATCAGGTCAAAGACAAACTCGTGCTTGTACCTCGCATTTATACCAATAAACCCAGAACAACCGGCGTCGGTTACAAGGGTATGGCGCATCAGCCCGATCCGCAAAAAGAACCCAATATCGTCGAAGGCCTCCGCGCAATTCGCGGCATGCATATCCGGTCGCTCTGCGAAACAGGACTCAGTGCTGCCGACGAAATGCTGTATCCGGAAAATTATCCCTATCTCGAGGATTTGCTTTCGTATGTCGCAATCGGCGCCCGGTCGGTCGAAAATCAGGCTCATCGGCTTACGGTAAGCGGGCTCGACATTCCTGTCGGAGCAAAAAACCCCACCAGCGGCGATATGGAAGTCATGCTCAACGCGATTCAAGCGGCACAGGTCGGCCACGTATTTCTTTACAATGGATACGAGGTAAGTACGGGCGGTAATCCGTATACGCATGCGGTGCTTCGCGGCGCAGTCAATCATTACGGGCAAAACATTCCGAATTACCATTACGAAGACCTCATCATGTGCGCGGAAAAATACCAAAAGCGCGGGCTTGTCAATCCGGCAATCGTGGTAGACACCAACCACTCCAATTCCAATAAACGTTACAAAGAACAGTCGCGCATCGCCCTGGAAATCATGCAAAGCCGCAAACACTCGGCAACACTGCATACGATAGTGCGCGGACTCATGATCGAAAGCTTTATCACTGAAGGCACCCAGAAAACAGACGAGAACGTTTACGGAAAGTCAATTACCGATCCCTGCCTCGGGTGGGACGATTCTAAAAAACTCATTCTGCAGCTCGCCGAACAAGCCTGATTCCATTTTAGCGGTATCAGATGGCGCGCACAAGGCGCGCCATCGTCTCTCCGTATGTATCCTTAAGGGATACATAAAAGATTTTCCCCATCATAAATTCCTGACAATTATTCAAATTTGATGGTACATTGTACAGTAGGTAAAGCGTTATAAAAACACTTTACCTAATCGGGTTGCAACGTTGAATATGGCAAAAAACGCCCGTGTTGTCGTATTTCACAAAAAGTTAAGCGCTTGAATTACCGTCAAAACAAATTGATAATTTCCTTTATAAAAGGAGTGTTGGAAATGATACGGATCACAGCATCGGTGCTCCTTTGTGTCGTTGCGCTCATACGACTTTCACAGGCCGCTCCAACCGATTCCACCTGGAATCTGAAATGGGCCGACGAATGCAACGGGGCGGCAAACACGGCTTGTGACGGTTCAAAATGGAATATGGTCAACAGCGGCGGCGGTTTCGGTAACGGCGAGCTCGAATATTATACGAATCGTACGGCAAATTGTTATCACGACGGAACAGGAAACCTTGTGATTAAAACAATGAAGGAATCCTATAACGGCAGCAACTATACTTCTGCAAAATTATATTCGCAACGCAAGGGCGACTGGACATATTGCAGGGCATCGATACGGGCAAAACTTCCCAAAGGCCGATGCGTATGGCCCGCATTCTGGATGATGCCGACCTCATCGAAATACGGCGGTTGGCCCGCCTGCGGCGAAATGGACATTATGGAAGAACGCGGCGACAACACCAACAGTGTGGGCGGAACCATACATTTCGGCAATCCGTGGAAATTCATCGGCCAGTCGTACGCTTTGCCGAATAAGCAAACGTACGACACGGCATTCCATATTTTCGATTTCGAATGGGAGCCCGGCGAAATCCGCTGGTACATCGACAATACGCTCTACGAAACAAGAAAAGCCTCCGAATGGTACACCTCGGGAGCGAGCAAGACGACCGCACCCAATGCGCCGTTCGACCAGGATTTTTACATGCAGCTCAACACCGCTGTCGGCGGCACCAATACGCCCTATACCGGCAACCAAAATCCCGACGACGCGGTATTTCCCCAATATATGTATATAGACTATGTGCGCATTTATCAACGTGGGCCGGTTGCCGTATCGCATCCGGTTGCGCATTCGACAACAAACACACGCACGTTTTACCTGTCGGTCTTGTCCGGTACCGCAATAACGAATTTGACCTGGCCCGCACAAACGCACGTTTCGTTCCTTGCAATTTACAACCTGAAAGGCGAACTGGTCCGTATGCTTTCGGTCGACCCCGGGAGCGTCCAATCGGTTAAAGTGCAATGGGATGGGAAAGATACTAATGGGAAATTGCTTGCAAGCGGAACCTATTCGATTGTGGCAATGTCGCAAAATACTGCCGTGCACGCAGGCAAAATCATGCTGTATAAATGACACGCAGGTTGGCAATCGGGTTTTGGGTTATATTATAATCAATGAAAAAAAAGCCTGACACCCGCGCCTTTCTGCCTGGAAAAAAGAAATCTCCGGCGGAAGTATCATCCCATACAAATGTCCAGCCCAGGCAGGCAGCGCGCACCATTGTTCTTTTCCGACGATGTAACCGTCCCCTGCAGATATCCTTGTTCTTTGCGCTATTTTTCTTTTTTATCCTGTACCATGTTCTGCCCGGGTTATTCACGGTATTCAACGGCGTTTTCCGGTATTCGTATATCGTAGAATTGACAAAAGGCTATGCCGCATCGGTATTCTTCGTTCCGGGCCAAATCTCGACGGCCTTGGTCGCCTGGTTTGTCCTTTCATGCAGAGTCCCCTGGCTTGGTGCACTGATTCTCACGTTTGCCTCAGGCTGCCTTTTCACAGCTATATTCGCTTTCTGCAAAAGCGCGAACATCCGGTCGGCGTTTTTCACATTCTTTATCCCCTGTCTTTTTTTCCTTGCCGCAATTTTCCAGTACAATGCGCAATATTTTCCCTTTATTATCGCACTTATCGGAACAACAGCGCTTGCCTGTGTCTATCAACACGTAACCGTTCGAAACAATTTTTATCGGAGCATTGTTCTTTTCGGCCTTTCCTGCGTGTCGTATTATTTATTCAGCACCCCGGGCTTTTTTTTCTGTGCGCTTGCAATCATCAACGACGGCTTCTCAAAAAGAAAATCCGTTTTATATACCGCCGGCGCCTCAGTTGCGACCGTAGGTGCGATCCTGCTGTTTAAAACGGCTTACTTTCCGTTCGACCGCAGCTATCCTTTGCAGTGGCTATTTGATTTTGCCAAGCCTATTCCCTATCTTTTTGCTTTTATACCCGTTTTGGCCGTGCAAAACGCCCTTTCGTCCGTTATTCTCCGTCCGATAAAAAAAACGGCGCGCGTTGCGTCGACACAACGGCTTCCGTTCGCTGCCGAATTAGCAAACGTTGTCATGGCCACAGTCATTACCGTGTTCACGCTCTCATTTGCAACTACCGATATACCGACAAAAACCCTGCGCGAGCTCGGCAAGACGTTATACTATGTAAAATATGAACAATGGGAAAACGTCCTTAGCCTCCGAAACTCCTTTGTTTTCGACGGTTTTCCCAAGCATCATTCCAATACCCAGCTCATGATAAGCAGCGCATTATACCGAGCTCTTTTCCATACCGGGTTATTGGGATCCGACATGCTTTCTTTTCCACAGGTATGCGACCCGGAGCCCCTCATTCTCAAGGAATCGGCCTTTACCGTATACTTTCCCGCCTGGGTGCTTGGCGCGGAGGTCGGCGTCGATCTCGGGCTTTCTTTGTTCGCCGAAAAAGTGTGCGGCGAAGCAATGGAAAACATGGGGCCGCATCCGTCACTGTGCCTGTTACGTTCACAAATTCAAATCTCCCGCGGAAACGAAACATGCGCCGAAACGTATTTAAATAAAGTAAAGAACTTGCCCGGATACGGCACGATGGCCGGATCATTGCTTCGCACCTTGCAAAGGAGGGAATCGTTTCCCGACACCGGTACAATCGGGCGGTTAAAATCGTCGCTCGAAAAAGACAGCCTCGTTCTCGATCACGCATCACCGGCCGATTTACTGCAAAGTACGCTTAAAAGCAATCCAAAAAACAAAATGGCATTCGAATATCTCATGGCATATTATCTTCTTACACGGCAACTCGGCAATGCGGCGCAAAATTTATACCGGCTCGACGATTTAGGCTACGCGAAAATTCCGCCGCTGTACGAACAGGCATTTGTCATTTATCAAAAAACGGCGCCCGATTCGGCACGCATGGTCAAACTGCCGAGGCTGCCGTTATCGAAAACGGCTTTCGACGATTGCGACCGGTTTTTACATACGCTCGACGCATATTCGCACTATGGCGAACCCCAAAAGGCTATGCGGGCGGAATTCGGAACCAGCTACTATTACCTGTACACATTCGGTATAATTCCTCCGGTGCAATCATGATTCTACGCACATTGGCATATCCGGTGTTGATCGGTATGGCGCTTGCGTCTTGCACGAATATGTTTCGCCCCTCCTTTTCCAGCGTCGAAAAAACGTGCGTCATCGACACGACGCGCCCGGTCATTTCCCCCGATTACGCAAATATAACAATACCGTCCAATATCGGACCCCTGAACTTTTCAATTCAAAACGCATCGGCCGAAACCTTTGTCCGCGTATCGTCGGCATCGGAAAAGCCGATACTTCTGTACACCAAAAACAAAAAAGCGATTTTTCCGCTTAAGCAATGGACGTCGCTGTTGTCCGCCAATGCGGGCAAAGTACTGCACATAGAAGTTTTCACACACGCCCCAAACGGCGCGTGGAGAAAATTTAGGCCCCTGGCCGACACCATAGCCTTGGAAAAAACCGATCCGTATATCATTTTCCGCACGGTCGGCGTATTGTATAATTTTTCGCGCGATTTATGCATCTATCAACGCGATCTTGCAAAAAACAGGGAAAGCGAAGTCCTCAACGCGCTCAATCTGTTTCCCGGCTGCGTGAATTGCCATACGCTGCAAAACAACGATCCGTCCGTTGCAATGATTCATGTGCGCACCCAGGATCTCGGCAATTGTGCGATTGTGGTCAATCACGGCAAATTAACAAAAATCAAAACCAAACTGGGCTATACGTCGTGGCATCCGAGCGGAAAAATCGCGGTGTGTTCCGTGAATAAGGTCATGCAATGTTTTCGGTCCGTGCAAAGCGATTTGCGCGATGCATTCGACCTTACTTCCGGACTCGTCGTTTACGATGCGGAAAAGGGGACAATCGTCACCGTGCCTCAAATATATCAGGAAAAAGCGCTGGAAACCTGGCCGTGTTTCTCGCCAAACGGAAAATATCTGTATTTCTGCAGTGCGCCGGTACTCTGGGACGATTACACGACATTCCCGCCAAAAAACCTCGAAAAGCTGCAATATAGCCTTATGAGAATTCCTTACGACCAAACGACAAATACCTGGGGACCTTTGGACACGGTTTTGTCTGCAAATACGGTTAAAAAAAGCATGACCGAGCCCCGCATTTCGCCAAACGGAAAGTTTTTATTGTTCTGCATGCACGAGTACGGCCCCTCGCCGTATCTACAGAAATCAAGCGACTTGTACATAATGAATCTCGAAACGCGAAGCGTTGAATCGCTTACCGCAAACAGCGGCGAAGCCGAGTCGTGGCACAGCTGGTCGTCGAACGGATCGTGGATAGCGTTTTCCAGCAAACGGGACAACGGCATCATGGCGCGGATTTATTTTTGCAAGATAGATCGCGAAGGCCGATCGTCGAAACCGTTTATCATGCCGCAGCAAGACCCGGATTTTTACGGGTCGTATATCAAAAGCTATAACGTGCCGGAATTTTCAAAATCTCGTTTTTCAGTTTCGCAAAACGCCCTTGTGCGGACGGTCAAGTCGCTTTCCGGGCAAAACGTTGCCATGCCCGTGACCGGGGCTACTCCGGTACGTCAACGCTAGCCCCGTTCTTCACCGCTGCTGCATTGTCGGTTCGGTTTTACGTGCAGTTACGGACGTCGCGTTTTCACCGTTTGTTTCAAAAAGCCCTTTCCGACATCAAGGGCCGCGTTTGCATACCACGCGAGCTCCCGGGCCGATCGTATGCCCAAAATCATTCTCAGCTTTTTTTCCCATGTGTAAAACAGGGAATAGGCTCGCTTATACCGGCTATAATAGTCATTCTCCGTTGCCGTACCATAGGTAAAAAATGGCCTGCCGCCGTAAAACCCATGGTCTATATTGCGTTTTGTATCGACAAGGAAATGTCCGTTGCGTTCGACCATGCGATACAGTTCGGCGCCGACAAACGGTAAAGCCATGGTGAAGTTCGCAATGTCGAAATCGCATCGCTTTGCAAATTCAATTGTCCTTAAAAAGGATTCTTCTGTTTCATTAGGCAGGCCGATAATGAAAAAACCGTATACGACGAACCCGAGCGACTTTGCCAGAGCCGTCGCTTTTTCGATACTTGCAAGATCGAGTTTTTTCCGGCATGCGGCAAGAACGTCCGGATCGGCCGATTCGACGCCGAAGGCAAGCTTGAAAATCCCCGCGGCTTTCATTTTTTTCAGAAGCGCTTCGTCAACATTCTCCGATCGTATTCCTAATTGCAAATTCACCGCGAGGTCATAATCGCGCGCGATGATCCCGTCGAGTATCGGCTCCATATGGGACCGCTTCATTGCAAAATTGTCATCAAGAATATCAAGCTGGCGGATTCCGTATTCCGATACTAAAAAGTCAATTTCCGCCAATACGTTTTGCGGGCTTCTGAAAGTAACGGTTCGTGCGAAAATGTCTTTACTGCAAAAAACGCATTCATGCGCGCAACCGCGACTTGTTATAATGGCGCCAACGGGCGTCTTGCGCGCACGGGATTTATACTGTTTTAGATCGGGCATCAAATGATATGCCGGAAACGGAATTTCATCGAGATTATCTATTCTCCGTACGGGGTTTTTCCGTATTGTTCCGTCTTGGTCGTTTTGATACACGGCTCCCCCAACATCTTCGCCGAATGCCGGCAATCCGGATTTCAAACGGGTAAGCATTTTGACAATGCTAAATTCCCCTTCCCCGCATATTACGCCGTGACAGGGAATTTCCTTGACGACAAGTTCGGGGTCTGCACTGGCAAGCGGTCCGCCGACAACAACCGCTGCCGCAGGAAATTGAAATCTGCATAGCCGGCACAATTCGGACACCGCATTATAGGTGAAAGAATTCGCATAGATGCCGATCAGGAGGACATCTTGCGGAATGATACGAACTATATGTAAGGCGTCAAGACCAAGGCAATAGGCATCGATTATCGACGCACTGAAACCGTTTTTCTCCAGCATCGCAGCCAAATATGCAATTCCCAGAGGCATTTCCATGGTTGCCCGGTTTATTCCGGTTCCGCTCGGAAGCGGATTAATAAAAATTGCATCCATCGAATTCACCGGTTTTCCATGCGCACGACGGTAAAATCCCTGTTACCGAAAACCTTGGTAAAGAGTTCCGGATGTGCGGCGATGCAGGGCTTTAGAATCGTTTCATCATCTTCAAATACCGTGCCGTATGCAACGAAAGAGACGTGAGCACTGCGTAAAAATTCCAGTTGCGCGTTGTCGCCCGGCTGCAAATTGTACAGCGTGGTCAATTTTCCTGTAAGCAAAGCCAATGCCCGAGGCTTGCGAAACGCAATACGACCGTTTTCGGGCACGTTCACTTTTATCCAGTCCGCCATTTCCAGGCTTTCCTGCGAATAACTATTGTCCGATATGCGCCAGAGGCTTTTATTGGAATATTTCAGTGCATAGGTAGTCCCAATAATAATAAGCAACGCGACAAGGGGCATATGACGCCATGATGCGCCGCGTACCCGCTTATCGATTCCGTTTTCAATCTTGGAAACAGCACTCAGGATATACATCACCAGCAATGGAATGATCGGAATGCAAAACCGTATTCCTTGATAAAAAGGCCAGCAAATAATCAGCGGTACATATAACAGCACAAAACCCTCGCCGACCCCGAACCTCTGTTGCCGGAACCTTCCTGTCATCCCTACCAGGGTAAACAACCCCATCAGCGTTGCCAATACGTAGTATGCGACGCGGCTTTTCGTGTTGTCCCAGATCATAGAACAATCGCTGACATAGTTTCGGGCATGGTCGAGCCACAACCTGCTTTGCGACAGGATATCTCCTGTAAACGCAAAATACCCGTGTCCGTGCATGAAAATCCGGGTAATCGCATAAATTCCCGCAGCGCAGATTCCGGTAAAAGCAATGGAATTTTTGGAAACCTTCTTGAAATGAGCGAGATCGGTGAGAATCGGCACCGCCAATAATACGATACCTGCATTACGCATCGAAAACGCTGCAAGAACGGAAGCCGACGCGATTGCAACGTCACCAATTTGTAGACGATTACTCGGCTGGCTGACCATCAGGTTCAACGATAATAGCGAAAGCATGACAAAAAGTAAAAAAGGAATGTCCGACAATATATTGTCCTTAAACTCCCAAAAAAACGGATTAAACCCGATTATCAACAGCAATGCCAAAGCATACCGGAAACGAAGGTTTTTTCGGGCAAACAAGAACAATGCTACAAGCGCGGCGGTAAAGAGGCATACGTTCAAAAGTTTCATTGCCGAAATATCGACTCCCAGCAAACTAAAAGGCACGGTCAGCAGCAGGGGAAAACCCGGCGGATAACTTAGATCTAACGTTCGAATCCAGGGGAACATGGCGTACGGACGGCCCTGCACCATATTACGGGCATGCACGATGTACTGGGCAAAGTCGTCACCCCACGTATGACCGTCCCGCAGGGTCAGCGAATAAAAAAGCCCGCATAAAAGCGCGGCAAGAACAGCAATGGTCAATTCGCGGGGCCGTACGCGAATTTCGAGTCGAGTCGCCGTGATCATATGAATTTGAGCCTTTGCACGGCCCTCAGCACGATTTTCGCAAGTAGCAGGGCATCGCGCCATCGGGAAATATTGGTTGTTCCGTATTTTCTTTCACCGTACCGTACCGGAATGTCAACGATTTTCAAATTCAATTTTGCCGCACCCAAAAGCAGGTCGAAATCGCCGAACGGGTCTATTTCCCCGAAAAACGAGGATCTGAGGTTTTTTATCTTTTGCCAATCACGTTTCCAGAACACCTTTGTGCCGCAAAGCGTGTCTTTGACGTGCTGACCGATGATCCAACTCATGAGCCAGCAAAAAAGCTTGTTTCCGGCCAAATTGACAAATCGCATCGCCTTGCGTTCCATGGGGTACACGAGCCGCACGCCGTTGACGAAATCGGCTTCGCCGTTGACCAAAACCTCGTAAAACCGGGACAAATCGTGGGGCTGCACCGTGAGGTCGGCATCGAGAATCATGAGGATATCGCCATGGGCGTTGTCGAATCCCAAACGCACGGCATCGGCCTTGCCTCTTCCTTGCTGCTTGAGAATTATCGTCTTCACCTGCGGGTGGATATTGCATTGCCGCACGATGGCATCATAGGTATCGTCGCTGGAATTGCCTTCCACGAATATAATTTCAAACTCCTTATCCATCGACGGAAGCGCCTTGAACAAAGTACAAATATTTCCCGATTCGTTTCGTGCCGGCACGATAATCGATACCGACGGCAAACGAGGTGTAGCGTCCAACGGTTCAATAGCGGCTGCCGATGATCGCGCCAACGGGCGGGCAACCAGAAAATTGGTAAGCCCTAAATTGCAAAACGGCCACAGTTTCACCGCAATCGTGTTTGCTAAATAAGAAAGCGGCGGCAGCGGAAGCGGACAAAGCATTTCGAGCCACCGTAAAAACGGATCGTATCCCGAGACGGCGAGCATACCGCCAAGGTCCTGCGGGGTCACCCAGTTCTGCTGTAAAAGCGGCTTGCTTTTCCCGATGCGCTTGGCAAAGGAAAGCGGCAATTCCCAAACCCTGCTGTAACTGTTGAGTATCACGCGCGACGATCGATGCAACAGCGGCCGTATCTCTTCCAAAACGCCGATAATGTCCCATAAATCATTGACAAGATCCGATACGATCACCGCGTCAAAGGTTTCGTTGGTCGCCATATGCAGCGCGTCGGCCACCGCAAAATGCAATCGCGGATGCCGTTTCCGGGCCCGCGCTATCATTTTTTCCGAAAAATCAATTCCAATGCCGAACGACGGCCTGACCGCGTCGAGCAAATCCCCGCGGCCGCAGCCGATTTCCAACACGCGAAGACCCGGCTCGATCAAATGGCGATATACTTTTGCAAGACGCATATGATAATACCCGCCCAGGCCGTTCCAATGATCCATTTTTTCAGCCACAAAGTCCCAATGCCTGCGCCGCGCCGCACAATAGGGCCCGTACAAAGACCGGTACTGTTCCGAAACCGTCGGTTTGGCCATGTTAGGGAGTGCTCCTTGTCGTCGGGTTCACGGTATCGTACACGAACAGCCGGTGTTCTTTATTTGAAAATACCTTGAGAAGCGTATAACCGCATACCTGCTTGGGCGGTTCGAGCCCCTTTGCAATAGGGTGATACAAAACCGAGTCGAAATGCTTCGCCCGTGCAATTGAGAATTGCATGGCCATGATGCCGGTTTCTTCAAAAACCGATGTCGGATGTTTTACAAATGCATATTGCATTTTCGGAAAACTCGCGTAATACTGCGTAAAATATCCGAAATCAAGTCCGGTCCAGTAAATCGCACGCTCTGCCATACCGCGATCGGTCATCCACAAAAGCGCCGCGCGATACGGATAACTGTGTTCGCCCATATCGCAGAGATAATTCCCCCAATACGATTTCCTACTGCCTTCCAAATGCAACGGGGAATGCATCACATTGATCGCTGCCGCACACAGCAAGGCCGCACTTCCCGCAGTCCTTCGGCGCTCAAATATCGGCCGCACTATCGTTTCCAGGCAGACGAGCAGGGCCGGGATGAGCATGAGGTTCCACCTGCTAAATCCGACATATTGTTTTTCGTCGAGCATATGAAACCCGAGCTCAAGCGCCAGGGAGCAAAGGCATACCGATACGGTAACAAACCTTTTGCGGACAATCAAAACGATGAGGCCGGTTATTGCGATATATAAACAAACGTCGAACTGTTGCATAAGTGCTCTTGCAAATATCGCATACATTTCCGGGTCAAAAAAATGGTTCGGCTCCGGCGCAAGTACGCGCCAAACGTGCGCAATACTACGGTACCACAAATAAATGCCGAGCGGCAGCACAACAAAAATGGCGTGCAGCAATTCCAGGACATACCGTTTTAATGCCATCGTACGTCGGAAAACGGAAATAGCCGAAAGTATAAGGCGTACGAACAAAAATGCGACTACGACCGTGATGGCCGTTTCTTTTATCATGCCCGCAAGAGTCAATGCAATCCAAGCCGGATCTGCTTTTATTTTGTCAATAGGCCCGGTCAAAAGCCGGTCCGCATTGAAAAATGCGACCGACAAAAGCAAAACCGCGGGAAGTTCGAGATACAAAAGCGAACTGTAAAAAAGCATCAGCGGAATCGTCGCCAAACACAAAGCAACGATACAAACCGAAATCGGCATACGCAAGCACCATCGTTTTGTACAATAAAACACCAGTAGCAATGCCGACAGAAACGGAACCGCCCTATAAAAAACCTCAGGCGTCGTTCGGACAAAAAGAGAAACCGGAAACACGATCGCACCGCATACATAGCGTAGAATAAGCGGATAGCGCACCGCCCCCGATATGGCAAACGGCAACGCATAGCCGCAATAGGCGCATACTGCCGCAAGCAACGCAATAAAAAACAGGGCGACTTTCAAAGATCCTTTTCGCATGACAAAAAAAGAGACGGGAAAAAGCAGAAACGGCATAAAAAAAACAAGCCCATGGCGTCGCGCGAGCACGACCAGGCTTCCGGTCACGCCGATATGAAAATCCTCGTCTCCGCGCCACGGAATTTCCGCAGCGAGTCCGGGGATGTTGACCGCGATCATCATTGCAGCACACGCGCAAAAAATCCAAAGGTTTTTTTTAAGATCAAACGAAAACGACTGCTCTTTGGAAAACCAATACGCCCAGGCGATTCCCGATCCGACCGTTGTCGAAAGATATATCGCCTGCCGAATCGGATTCGCGCCCAAGGTCCAATAGGGGGTAAACACGTAGGCGACGCAGAAAATGAAAAACAATCCGACAAAAGATTGATTTTTAGAAATATGCGCCTTCATGGTCCTCTTTTCGTCGGTATCGGTTTGCGCATCGCCAATGCGGGGACCAATGTCCCGGCCGCGACACCGAACGCTTTGACAATATAGAGCAACCACAACACGGGCGCAAAGGCGAAATATCGGGGCGACACTCTTATCCACGGCCAAACGGTAAGGGCTGTCATCGCCAGCGACGAAAACGGGACAAGGGGGATTTGCAAGAGAGAAAGTAAAAATCGCGTCGCCGGTTTAGCCGGAGTTTCGGCGCGCACCGAATATGTATGCAAGGCCCAACGAAACTGATGTATCAGCATTGCTCCAAATGATTCCCTGTCAAAATGCGTCACCACGGGTTCCGGTTCGAAGCGCATTGCCGTACCGCTTTTTTTAAGCGCCCTTAAAAACAGAATATCCTCGCCGGTCCTCAGTCGCTCGTCGAACAAATCACCATCCATTGGCAATGCGTCGAGTTTAAGGCTCATATTGGTCGTCGGAATATGATACAAGGCGCCCACCGCGCGTGCGGGTAATGCGGGAATGGACGTGAACCAAGAAGCAACGCGGTCTATGGATGCCCACAGTCCTTTTCCTTTGCCTAAAATGCCGCAACCGATGCAAGCGACATGCGGATATTTTTCATGCAAATCCATATGTGCTTCGATAAACCCCGGCTCCGCAACACAGTCGCTGTCGAGAAGGATGATATGGTTGATGCCGTTTTCTCGGCAATAACGAATGCCGAGATTTCTTGCTGCGCCCGGCCCCTGCCGTTGCTTTTGCCGCAATACGACTACGCGCCCATTGCCCGTAAACGGCGCGATATCGGCATCGGGACATTCCGGCCCGTCAACTACCAGGCAAATACGGACATCGCAGGAAGTGGCAACGAGAATCCCCACGCATTGCCGTAAAACATCATCCACCCGGCAAAACGGTATTATCACGCAGCAATCACATTTCGTCCGGTTCATGCCGCGGCTCCCCGGCTCGACGGCATTGTCACGATGCGTGCGGCGGCTCCCAACGGATTGAACACGATGCTGTCCAGCATTGCACAATTGTGCGTGCAATAGCATTCTTTTCTGCCTATTGATTCTCGTTTCCTTTTCCACTGGGCCGAGGCGGTAATGTCGAGGAAAGACGCATTGTCAAGCGAACCGACCGGTCCGAGTATTTCGCAGGGAGCAACCGAGCCGTTTGCATACACCACCGCATGCGCGGCTCCGCCCGCGCATGAAATGGCCTGTTTTTTCTTGGCAAGCGTTTCATACGACAGTTGCCACATGAGACGGTGATAGAGCCGTAGCCCCGCAGCCATAAACGCTTTTTGGCCGTAACCGTAGGTCGCCTGTATCGAAACGATTTTCGGAATAAGGTCCTGCAGCGTTACAAGATCGGGCAGGCAAACGCGAGGATCGGCGGTATTGCCGCGCAACAAAATGACGGAATGGAAGTCGGGTTTACGCTTTCGCACCAATTCCATGAAATCAATGATTTCGTTTTCGTTCTCCGTAGAAAGCACGGTGTTGATTTTAACCGGAATATTGAAACGGGATTTGAGTTTTTCAAAAGTATTCCATGCCGCGTCAAAACTCCCCGGCCTCCGTAATCGATCATTGATTCCTTTAAACCCTTCCAAACTTATCGAAATACCGATGTCCGCATTGCTTTTGTTCAGTATTTCGGCGGTCGCATCAACGATTCTGTCGGTCGCATAGCCGTTTGTCGGAATCATGACGACTTTGGCATCGAATAAGGAAACGATAGCGCTCAGATCATTATGCAAAAAGGGCTCTCCGCCGCCGATATCGAGCCAAAAAAGTCCTTTGCAGTCTTTCGCTATGGATTTGCACCATTCAATTGAAAGTTCCGCTGTTTCGGCCATATCGACAAAGCAATGGCTGCATCTAAAATCGCATCGATTGGTCACATGCAATATCAGATGGCGGCAGCGGCGCTTGAACACGTTTCCGCATATGGTGAGCGGTAATTGTAATGGGTTCATTATAAAACAATAATACTATGCCGGGTATTGCCGCGGCAAGATGACAAACCTCAAATGGGGAGCAGTTAAAAAATCCCGGGGTTTTCACAACTATTGCATCATGCAACGGCACCGGGATTACGCTCCTTTTTTCACAAACAAACTTTTCTTTAGGGAATTTCATTGCCTTCACACAATGCCACATTTTATACTCAGGTAATCTTAATAAAAAGGAGTCTTCATGTCCATACTGCATTTGGTTCTCACGATATTGCCCATAGCGGTGATTCTCATCATGCTTATCGGATTTAAAAAAGCCGCGGACATCAGCGGTATTGCGGGTTGGCTTGTCATTTCGATAATCGCATACTTTTTCTTTCAAACGTCGCTTGACGTGATTTTCCGTTCGACCGTTGCCGGGCTGATCCGTTCTTTTTCAGTTTCGCTCATCGTGGCGACGTCGCTTCTGCAAATGGCGTTTCTCGAAAAAACAGGTGCGCTCAAACGTATCATTATCATGATTAAAACAATAGCAAGCGATAACCGGGCAGTGCAGATCATGATGATCAATATCGGCTTCGGCACGCTCATGGTTGCGGTCGGCGCGACACCGGTGTCGCTGTTGCCGCCGATTCTCATTGCAATGGGATATTCCACCTATGTGGCCATAGCTTTGCCGGCGATCGGATACGATTCGTTATGCACGTATGCGCTCCTCGGCGCGCCCATTGTCGTATTTGTCGATATCGCCAACAGTTTCCTCGGCAAAGGCAATGAAATAAGTTTGCATCAGGCAGGCATGATTTTCTTCATGTTCCTTCCGGTCGTTTCCACGCTTATCGGATTCTGCATGCTCTGGATTGTGGGCAAAGCACAGGCGATAAAACAAGGATGGCTTCCCTGTCTCATCACCGGCGGGGTAATCGGCATCGTGTCGTATTTTACTAACCAATACGACAACATGGTGGTGCTTACCGGCATTTTATGCGGCACAGCCGTCATTATCGTCATGGCCGCGTACCTGGCGCTTACAGGCAAAAAGATAATAGACAAAAGCAAACTCTCGGCTCAGGACCTTGAGTACGAAAAGCAATATCCGCTATGGAAAGCGCTTATGCCGTGGGTTTTGCTTATCGTTTGCATCCTTGCGCTCAATATTCCCAAAGACATATTCAATTATCTGTACCGGACGCTCAAGCTGCCCATAACCGGTCTCTGCGCCGACGGCAAACCGCTCGACACCCGTGCGCTCTGGCAGGCATATACGTGGATTTTCGTAAGCATTCTTTTGTCAATACCGTTCTTAAAGCCGTCCGGCGCGCAAATCAAAGATACGCTCGTTGTTTGGTTTAAGCGCGCGCCTCGTCCCGTGTTCGCCGCAGCCATTTTCTTTTCCATCGGCGAAATCATGAACATGGCAGGCTATAATATCGCTGCCAAACAATTCGTCGTCCCGAGCATGGTCAAGGTGCTTGCGGAATATTCCGCACAGTTTTTCCACAATGCCTACGGCGGAGTGGTTGCGTTCATCGGGCTTTTCGGCGGATTCATCACCGGCAGCGAAGCCTCGACCATTGCCATGTTTGCAAAATATACGCTTACCACATCGAAAAAACTCGGCATGCCTGTCGATGGTCTCATTCTTATTACTGCGGCATTGGCTTTCGGCGGCGGCTTGGCAAGCGTGATTTCCCCGGCAAAATTGCAAAACGCCGCAGCGTCCATCGATAAAATCGGTGAGGAAAACAAAGTGATCCGGGTCGCCTTTGTTTTTTCCCTGCTTCTTACCATTGTTACTTCCGCGTTCGTGATGCTTGTAATAAAAATTAAGGGAATTTAATCCGACACAAATAGCTGCCCACACCCGACTGACGAGTATCCTTACCACAAAGCAGTCTTTGGCAAACTCCGTATCAACGGGTGTGACGCATACGACGGCTTGCGAAATTTCGACATTGACATAAATAAAGCGTATCTCATCTTTTATAATACAACCCCCCAATTATTTGTGTAACTTTTTTTTGGTTCGAACGTCAAATGTGCAGTATTGAGAAACACATCAACTTATTGAAAGGATTTATTGATGGGTAAAACATATCGATTGGGCTTTTTTATCATTTTTCTGACTGCCACGGTTTTTTCTCAATTTCTCCCTCACGATGGAGCGGGAAAAATGCCACCGCCGCCGGGATGCTCGCCCGACGGAATGCTTTTACAAGGTCCCGGACATGGACCATCCCCAATGCTTCTGAACATGGCGGATCTTGCCTCTTTGCTTACGGAATTGAATATCGAAAAAGCCACCTCATCCAAAATAATGACGATTGCGCGGGCATTTTCAACAGCATTGGAAGAGCGGGTTTTAAAAATCCAAAAAGAGGAATTAAACATTAAAGAAGAATTGTTAAAGGACAAGCCGGATTTTCCGGCAATTCAATCGATAATCGCAAGGAAAACACAAATCATCGGGGAATTGGAATTCGCCCAAATCAAAAGGGATTGCGACATAAAAGCATTGTTGACGCAAGAAGAATACGATCGGTGGAAAGCGTTAATTATGAAACGGATACGAAATCAAATGCAGGGGATTGGGGATAAAAAGAATTCCGACGACCAAAACAAACACGGCGGGCAAAAACAAAAATAGTCTTGTTGCAGCAGTTCCTTTTATCTAACAAACTAAGGACTTTTATCTGAACGCAATCGCCCCTTCGGAATTAAAAAACGAAATCGCGTCTATACTTGCGGATTACCAGGATTCGCTTGAGGCTGTCGCGTTCCGCATTACCAATAATTCCGAAACTGCAAAAGACGCCGTGCAAGATGCCTATGTTTCGGTTTTGAACAATCCGGGAGGATACGCAGGGACGGCATCGGTAAAAACGTATTTATACCGGATTGTCATAAATAAAAGTATCGATATCAAACGAAGGCTAAACCGTTTTTGGCGTTTACAAAAGGACTTTGCGGAAGAAATCCGCGAAAACGCCCGACAAGACACTAAGGAATTTGAACATACCGAACTCGTGCGCGCCGCTTTGAAGGCCTTGCGCGACAAGGAAAGAATCCCTTTGGAACTGGTGGAAATGGAAGGGTTGTCGTATCACGAGATTGCCGAAATATTAAACCTCTCGCTCGACGTCGTTCGAATCCGAATATTCAGGGCAAGGGAAAAATTGCGCACATTGCTGGTAAAAACAGGAAAATTCTCATGAAAAACAAACAGTGCACCAAGCTGGTGATCAGCCGATTCATCGACGGGGACATGGACGAATGCGAATATGCTGAAACGAAGCGGCATCTGGAAGCATGTCCGGGATGCAAAGCGGTGTTGTCTCAATACCAAAAATTGCATACAGTTCTGATTTCCGCGAAAACAACCCGGCGATTTGCGGCGGTGAAAAAGGTACGAAACGCATTTCCGATTCCGTTGTGGCGCCTATCAGGCACTGCCGTTGCACTTGTGTTGCTCGCCGTTATAATTGTCAATGTTTTTGCCCCGCCAAAGCATGCTTTCAATCTCATGGTTTCACGCGAAGAGTCGTCTCTTTTCGACACGCCTCTCGGCTCAATGGTTTATTACGAAGAACTGGCGGGCAACATCGTCCATGCCCAATATTCCACAATCGCTTCGGTCGAAAACGGGGGAGCAGGGCTTTCGGAGGCGAGTGCAGGATACACGAGTCCGTTATTTTGCGACAGCAGCATTACCGAACGTCAATTTTCATCGTTCTCCGATAAGGAATCGGATTGATCACCAAAAGAGAAAAACACTTATGGAAAACCCAAGGCAACGGAAAAAATACGATCCCGAATTTAAACGTGAAACGCTCAGACAGCTTGCGCAAAGCGGTCAACCGACGTCGGTTTTTGCAAAATCGGTGGGCGTAGATCGAAGTAATTTGCAAAAATGGAAAAAATTGTTCGGGGACGGGGCTGAGATCGACGATGGTCCGAAATCCGGCGCTGCTATTGATATTAGCGAATTTGAATCCTTGAAACAGGAGCTGCAAACGGTCAAAGAGACCGTGTTTCATTTACGTAATATCGTCAAACGCTCTTTTCAAAACAAGTATTAGCAATCCACTCAAGACCTGGCGGAAACAAGCGCATTTCCCGACTTGATTTTCAATCATTTGAACGATCATACCGAAATGCGCTCATAGCCTGCGCAGGCAAAGGACGTCCTTGTCCTTTTTTTATATCCCTTTTATGCATACCTGGAAAGAGAATTGAGCGTCGCACTCGAAAACAGGCTCGAGCTTCCCGATGCGCTGTAATTGGTGCTCGACGTCAAACTGTCCATCAAATCATTGAACATAGACGAAATCCCGCTTGAATCGCTGCTGCTCGTCGAATTCGACAGATAACTCAACAAATCGGAAAACATTTTATCCTGCTCCGTCGTGCCCGACGTTTTAGTCCCGGAACCATCCGGCGGTCCGGACAAACTCATCATGGTTTTAATAGAAAATCCCTGCGATTCGATTTCATCACCGAGCGATTTCCCAAAACTTATTCCAGCGTCTTTTATCGATTTGTTGATCGCATCCACATTGTCTTTGGTCAAATTGCTCGAATCGTACTTGGAAAGTATCGAATCCACGGTCGCCTTTTGATCGTCGGTAAGCGACTGGCTGTCCGACGACTCGTCCGGGGGCGGCGGCGGGGGCATAGTACCGGCCTGCTGCATTTGCGCATGCTTGGCTGCTCCCATGGATTTCAATGCGGCAAGCATTTCTTTTTCATCGACGGATCCGTCGCCGCTGGTATCCAGTTTCGAATACATCGCGTCGATATCGCTGTCCGAGCCTGTCGATTTGCTCATGGACGAAACCGCTGCCTTGAATTCAGTTTTATCGATTTTGCTGTTTCCGTCCGAATCAATTTTCGAAAAAAGTTTTTGATAAATTTTGGTGGGATCAAAACCGCCCACGTTTCCGACGTTCATAGTCATAAGTTCCTCCAATGGTTTTATGTATTGATGATGCATTACACCGTCTACCTATGAAAAGGCCGCCTCATAAATCCTCCTTTCAAACGGAAACGGTTCCGATTCACCGCATCACGGTAGAAACGATCTACCTTATAATTCGGTAGGGAAACAGTGGGCTTGATTGTGCTTAATACGGAGAAAACGGAGTCAAAAAAAATGCCCGGGGTTCATGTATCCGGGCATTTGGGGATAATTAGCGTTTGGAATCTATTGAAATTTTTTTCATTTTGCTCATACGGACCGAGGCATTTGTGCCGGAAATTTCTTTGAGCGTATAGATGCCGGGAGCGACACCAAAATCCTGCGGCACAATGTCGAAATATTTGATACCGCCCGATGCGACATTGACATCGACCTTTAAAGGAACAGTGGTTTGCGCCGGATCGCCGCTGCCCGCCTGCAATGAGTACATGCCGTCAAGCATCTCGAATTCGCAATAACTTTGCGTGGTCAAATTCGCAACGACCCTGCCGTTGCAGGTAAGACCGATCACGGCATTCGTATCTATCAAAGAATTTCCGCAAAGCACGACAATAGTCCCTTTGCCCGTGTCCTGGGCAAGGGGGGGCCGCGGGGAACAACTCATCATTGCCAAGCACAAAACCGCCGCACAAACAGTTGCTTTAATCATGACACCTCCTGGTTTGGGACATTTCCATCGTATCAATGTTTATCGTGGAATCCTTGCATGCAACGTCTCTACCTACTATTAAAATATACCTAATTGGCCATACAAAAAAAACCAGGCTTGTTTTCCAAGTCCATTCCCGACTGCTTCAATTATTGGCCGCTCGCTATCCCTGTTTTAATGATTGCTTTTTATATAATAAACCAAAGAGGGGTGTTTTCTGACAGAAAACACTTTGACATACCGAATCCTCCGGCTAAAACAGGCTCGTACGTATATTACCAATAAGAAAGCTATGGCCCAAGACCACGCTGCAGGAGACTGCGTATGTTGACATTTCACCATATCGTAGGTAGTTCTTTTGTCCACCTTTTTTGCCTTTCATTCATTATCTACGGAGAACCGGACTCGCTCGGGACGCTGCCGACAAAACCAGACACTGTCGACAAACTCATTGTCGTGGGAAACGCGGGCAAGCAAAAGCAGGACATTCGCAGTCTTGGTTCGCAATCCTTTTCAGGCAAAACGATCAAGGCGACTGCAGGAAGCGCCAATGACATAAGCCGTTTTTTGTCCTTGATGCCATCGGTGGTATCTTCCCTTGGAGACAATTTCGACAACACGCTTTACGTCCGCGGCGGAGGACCGTCGGAAATAATTTTTCTTGTCGACGGAATAGAGCTCGAAAACATCAACCATTTTTCAAGCGCCGACGGCTGCGGCGGGCCGGTTGGGTTCCTCAATGCCGATTTCATCAAAAACGCCCGGTTTTTCATGGCCGACATTCCGGTTTCATACCCCGGAAAATTATCATCCGTCGTTGACATCACCATGCGCAGCGGATCGTTTTTGCAATGGCAAGGAGATGCGGGCATTACCTTGACCGGCGGATCTGCATCCGCCGAGGGACCGCTTTCGGGGACAAATGGGTCTGTGGCGCTTGCCGGACGCTACATCGATTTTTCTTCGCTTCGCTCTTTTATTAAAAATCAAGGTATACCATCCCTTGGCGACGGTTTCGCCAAGGCATTGTTCCTTTTAGACAGGAATACCGTACTGTCGGCAACCGGGCTCATGTCGTATAATACCTACCGGTATAAATACGATTATTTCAGCCAACAGGATTCCACCGCGACGTTTCCTAACATCATGCATGAGAACAAGACGCTTTTACAGGCAGGAATAGGTTTCAGTTTTCATCACAAGACACCCGATGCCGAACATACCATTGTCGCATCTTATTCGACCAGGCAATGGAACGCGCACGACAGTCTGGCAAACTTCGCCGATACATTCTTCACCCATCGCTATGCCCAAAATCCCATCAGCGGCGAAAAAGATTCCCGTTCGCATTACACGATTCACACCAGTTCGATACTTCCTATCACGAAAAACCAAACCGTGTCTGCGGGCATTCGGGCAAATGAGAATAAATACGAATTCGGCGTTGCCGACCAAACGCAAAAAAACGGCATTTGCATTGTTTGCCAAAACGACTCGGCGGTAAAGATTCCCATATCCCAATCGCCTGTAAACAAATCAGTTCGGCTCAGTGCGACCGAACTCGGATTTTATTTAGATCACACCGTATCGATAGGCAAGTGGCAAAATGCGATCGGTTTTCGCGCCGATTATTTTGCCTTGCTTAACAAAACAACATTTTCGCCGCGTATTTTCCAAAGGGTATTGCTGGGCGCAATGGGAACCCTTTCGGCAGGCGCAGGTATTTATAATCAATTTCCAAATGAATTGCCGGGCATTTTGTCCGGCTATTTATCGCCGCTTCCGTCACTTTCGGCCGACTCGGTTCAAAAAACTATCGATATGCTCATGCAGCAAGCCCAGCCGCTTCGTTGTTATCAAGGATCGTTAGGATACGAAGAAACCATTGCCAAAGCTGTTAAATTCCAATTAGGACTGTATTATAAATGGTACGATCGCGAATATCATTTCTTATCCCCTCAATATGCCGATTTCATCCATTCCGACGAAAACGGCGATATAGCCTTGCAAACACAGGACGGCATAAAAAAAGCATACGGTGCGGAGCTTTCGCTTAAAAACAGTCCATCGTCATGGTATTTTTATGCAATCGGCTTGTCGATATTCGATGTTAAAAACCGATTCGAAAACGCGCAATGGTATAATGACTGGACAAATGTTGGCTTTACCTATTCCCTATCTTTGGGAGCGACTTTCGCGAAATACAATAATTTTTCCATTTCCATTCGCGGATCCGGCGGCAGGCCGTATTGCGCACAAGCCGTACGACAGGATTGTATCGGCCGCAAATCCGCAGTCATCGATAATAGCATTCCCTATTTCGCAGAGCGGCTGCAATATTTAAGCTCCACAAATGTCCGATACGGTATAACACGGAAGCTGTTGGGAATAACCGTGGAATCGAGCATCGAAGTACTGAATCTGTTTAATTATCAGCCTGTACTCGAATATAAATTCAACGGCAACGGATTCACCGAAATCACCCCCTTCGGCATCATGCCTATAATCGGGTTTTCCGTGCACTTTTAATCCATAAATTATACGATCCTTTTTTATCCTAATTCATTTGTCAATGTTTTTCAGGTACTCTCAAAATTATTGCCGCGCTGATTCTTAAAAACATCGTATAATTCCATTTGTTAACTTTTTTCCCTATGAAAATATTTATGTTGCAAATCGTCCAAAATCCGTTATATTTATCCTTGATTTAGAAAAATATGTGTTCGATATAATGTCAAAGCAAGCTATTTTGTTAAGTTAATTTAAGTTAATAAGTTTCGCCTTTTGTATAGAATATGCATCGAATCGTTTAATCGCTTAAACATCATCGGGGAGCAACAGCTTAATGAAAATGTCCAAATACGCCTCAAATGCTCAAATCCGATCGTTCGAAACCAAAATGGGATTATAATTTCGGATGAATTTTAAGATTCGCAAACTCATCCACTGGGAGTGCGGTATCATGAAAATTTATGCAATTGTTGTAACAGTAGTAGGTTATACACTTCAAGCAGCCTTTTCATCAGCATTATTTGCGCCTTTTACTTGCGCTTATGCAGAAACCTCGCACAAAGTACATAAAACCGTTCATGCGCCGGTTCAAGTTCAGGAATCCTACAGCCCTACGGATCCAAAAGGATTTTTCGTTCGTGGCACCGAATTTGCCGCCAGGGGGGACTACGACAAGGCAATAGCCTGCTACGATACGGC
Organism: Fibrobacteria bacterium; assembly: GCA_037447435.1. Taxonomy (GTDB): domain Bacteria; phylum Fibrobacterota; class Chitinivibrionia; order Chitinivibrionales; family FEN-1185; genus FEN-1185. The sequence continues at coordinate 74,247 of JBBIGR010000013.1, read as the reverse complement.
AATCCTTTTGGATTCCACCTTTACGGATGCATACTATAATAGGGGCGTTGCCTATTTCGGCAAAGGGAACTTCGACCGTGCGCTCGAAAACTACGATGTTGCCATTCAGGGTTATCCGGACTTTGCGGATGCGTATTTTAACCGGGGCGCCGCATTTTTCGGCAAGGGAAACATCGATATGGCGATAGCCAATTATACGATCGCTCTGGACATCAATCCCAAAGATCCGGAAGCGTACAAAAATTGCGGAATTGCCTATATTCAGAAAGGAGATTACGATCGCGCAATCGAATGTTTCAATAAGGCGATTGCCTTGAATCCGAGATATTCTGAAGCGTATCTTAACCGCGCTACCGCATTTTACAGTCTTGGCGATTATAATCGCACTATCAAGGAATGCGGTATAGTTATTAAACTGAGCCCTAAATTCCAGAAAGCCTATAGCGTGAGGGCAAACGCACTTTTACGGAAAGGTGATTTTGACAAATCGATAAATGATTTTGATAAGGCTATAGCGCTTGATCGCAAAGATAAGGATTCATATGCCGGACGCGCACGGGCATATGAAGCAAGAGGAGACTATAATCGTACCGTTGCGCAGAGTTCGATGAAGTAATTGCATTGTATTCTCATCCAAGGAGGTGCGGCAATCACAAACCACTCAGTTGTTGTTCAGTTCTAAACGTCAATCATGTCTTAAGATAGGCCCCCCCAAATAAAATATTGCTCTTTGGGGGGGATTTTTTTTGCCGTTAAACGGCCCCGTGGACAAAACAGAATAGATGTATCGCCTTTTCGGCTAGGCATATGCGGCGTGGCCCCGGAATGTCTTCCACTTCCCAATAGGTTTCGACCTTTTCCGCGCCCTCGATAACGGGTGATTGATTTTTAGCTAAATGCAGAAAGCCGTCCCCTACCCTGAACATTACGCCAGGGGGTGTCGTAAACATCGGGGAAGCAACGTAAACGGGCAGGTTTTTTAATTACGCATTCTTCGTAAGCTTAATAATTAATTTGACCAAATTGTTTTTCGATACTATCAGCCTTTGGCAAAGCAATTTCAACTCTTGTGCACTCGGGTTTATCTGCGCACCAAAAAACCTGAATGCAGCTTCCCGATTATGTGCCTTTTTGTATGACACGATCCGCGGTTGCATTGCCTTATACGTCCTATCATTGGGCAAATATATTACCACATCCATGACCGGCACCCCTACCCTTTGCCAAGGCTTTTTTCCTGGAACCAGATTATAAATTCTTGTTCTGAATTTGGGAAGCTTTTTGACTGAAAGTGTCATGTTTTGGTCTCCAGTCTGTTGGGAATTATATTTTGCATTCCACGTTCAAGTTCTTCCTGCAATTTTGCTTTTAATACTTTGAGGCAAATTTCCATTGTTTTGTCAGGATCAATTCTAGCATTCAGAGCCTGGGAAAAATTATCGTTCAGAATTGCCATGTCAAGAAAGTCCTCTTTACAGAGCCATACCTTTGCATTTGTGCTTTTCATAATTTTCCTAATCTCTATAAGTATGGAGATTAAAGCTATTAAAAAACTATTTCTTTTTTGATGCGGAAATCAAAGCTTCCAATAAATCGTTTTCGTCTTTTATTCCCGAATAATTTGGTTTTAGGCTTTTTACATACCGAATCGCGGCTCGGATGATTTCGGAGCGGGATAACCGGACTTTGCTTTTAGCACGAACCTCGGCCCTCACGTCATCCAAAAACACCTCTACATCCTCGCTTAGGGAAATCGAGAACTTGGTGAATTTTCCATTTTCAACGTGGCCGGCTTTTTTATTCATTTCCTATTCTCTATACTTGTGGATATTAAAGTATATATCCCGGATAAAATTCAAAACAAGGAAAATAATGGCATCCTTTAATTATTCCAGATGTTTTTCCTTCCATGTATATTTCATTGGGTCGTATATAAAAGTATAAACTGAATCAACCTTTTCCGTATCGTTAATGTCAACAGTTCTCGAGACCTTAAAGGATGTATCATTTAGCCATTTTGGATCTAAATTGTTAGATAGACAATCAAAATTCCTCGTAAAATCCTCGGATATAGAATCATTTCCTAGCCGGTAGACGGTAAAAAAACATCCTTCCACTTCAGCATCAACACATGGGCATATAAATCTGCTGAGGTTATTTGAAAAATAAGGTACCCCAGCAATTGGTTGATGTTTTCCAGTTTCTGAGTTTACAAGAAAATAACCGCCATCTTCGGGCCGCTGCAGATAAATTAAGTAATAGCCAATTTTTTCATAATAATAAATAAATCTATACGACACATTAGCATTATAATCTACTGAATCAATTTTATCAACAAGTGTATCATATGCAAGGCTCAATTTTAAAATTAATCTACAACAAATTGTCGGTTGCTCCCAATAATCTTTTTTTTTCTCTAGCGAGTCTTTGATTACAAAAGTGTTGTTCTTGCCTATTTGAATGGATTCAACCTTTGTTAATGCTTTAAAGCCGTTCTTGGTTTCAATAAATAATGTATCAATTATTGACGGCAGAATATTATAGACATTTGATAAGCTATCTAATTGAAATGCAGTCAAAGCTGAAAGCAATTGTTGCCTTGACTTCAACATGGATGTGGCTGCCACGCTTTTTACAATGGACTTTTCTGACGGGAAATCTTTTTTTTGCGAATTGCAAATTACAAATAATAGTAATGACATTACCAGTAAACATTTACGCATTAAATTATCCCGTCTTTATTTAATTGTAAAGCTTTCACCGCCGGCTATTTGTCTTAGTACAAATGTATTTCCTAAAATAAAACAATTTAAAATATTTTGCGGGACAAATTGGCGATGCTGTAAATTGAGGACTTTTTATACCCCCCAGTTTTACCTGATGTCGGATTATTATACAAAATAATTGTCGAATTGTTTAACAATCAGGCCAACCCTTTAATCCTGCAAATCAAGGTTCGGGTAATTGCCCCTAAAGAGTATTCCTACAAAATCTGCTCCAACACGTAATTCCTCTGCATCAAGGCAGCCCTATGGAAATGGACCCAATGCGAGGTGAAAAAAGTACCATCAGGGTCAAATTTCATGGAGGACGTTTTCGAACGTTCCTGTTTGTCCCAGTGAACCTCTTCGTTTGTCATGGTTTGTAAGGCGGTTTTTCTCCAGGCCAACATGTCGTAATTGTATAAACCCAGCGGAAAAAGCGAGGCGAATTCATTTTGCCACAACTCGCATCGTTTGTCCAGGTCTCCCTCTTTTGCTTCAAGCAGGGCTTGAATACGGTCCTCATAATCGTTCCACTCTTGCTTGGTGCCATCGCTTACCGTACAAAGAATTTTGTAAATCCTGTTTGCGCATAATAAAAAATCATACGGATTATTCCGAGAAATCATCTGGCCATCGTTGTTTTTATAATGCCACTTTTGATAGGGCAAATCCGGATAATGGGCAGCCTGCGCGTGCCCTATGGGCGGTAATAAATCATAAAAAATATTTTGCCACGATAAATGATCGTAGTCTGTTCCGTTGAACAGGCAAATATCATCGACCTTATTTTCAGGATCTTCCCTGCCCGAGAAAAACTGATGCGATGTGGTGTCTGCAATGGTGTGAAGCGCAACGCCTATGCGGCATAGCCGAAGCAAAGGATCTTTTTCATTGCACGCGCGTTGGAACAGCGTGTTTGCCAAATCGGAATCCGTACTCGTCACAAAGGTGTCGTCCGGCGTCCGAATGTTTTTGGGCGGCAGAAAATGGAACGGGATAATGATCTTTTTCTGAATGTCCCATATAGTGGCGTCCAACCCGATATGTGCGGTACGCACCGGATCGAATTTCATCGTCCCGATTTGGATCTGATCGCCTTCCGTCGAATTATCAACGTATTGCGAGGCGTATGCAATCGTCAAAGCATCCGCCGTTGAAAACCCGCTGATCTTCGCAAGAACCGCAATACAATAATAATGAAAATCACATTGCATGGAAGCCTTCTTTCATCCCGGTGTTACACGTCTTTTTTTTCATCTGCAGGTTCAACAAATTTCTTTTTGCTGCCGAATAAATACCCGGCAATCGCGCCTAAAATTCCTATTGCCGCTGTAATTTGCTGATCGGTTTTGGATACCAGCACCAATAGTATTGTTCCGTACACGATAGTGATAAGCCCTATCAAATGGATAATATCGTCTATATGAGCTTTGCGGCCTCTTAAAATTATAAGCGAGGCGAGCAGAGTGAGAATTAAAAGCGAACTCACCGTTGCTATGGCCCAAAACCCATATCTTTTATCAATCATGATCTGATCGTTCTTAAGTTTGATGACAAGGGCTTGGAGGTTTTCCAATGCGCCCGGGTCCTGTTTTTGAGAAACCTTCTCGCCGCCGTCGGCCGTAAACTCGCTCATGATCTGGCTCGCGGCAGAATCGTCGGCGCGTAAAAATGTCGCAACGCCCAAAAGCGATAATACGATCATCATTAAATATTTTTTCATGGTTCATTTTCCTTTTTTGTATTTGTCTATTATCGTCAGCAATTTGGTGTAATAAACCGCCTTTGGCTCGTCATTGTCTTTTTCCGCCTTTTCCTGCAGATTCCTGAAATACGTATCGATTTTCGCCAGGCCATTTGGTCCGAGTTTTTTTATTTTTGTTTCAAATTGTACATACACTGAATCCGGAACTTTGGTTTGGCTTTTCTTCGCCACCGTTGCTTCCGCATTAGTTTGATTTTCTCCGAACAACGTCTTTTCACCCGGCAATTCGTCATCGATCAATTTCGCGCAAAAAGCAAAGGATGATGTCATCATGATAAAAACACATATTGGGACAGTCAATTTCCTGAGCATACCGTTTCCTCCTCCTTGTTGAAATACCTATTGATAATATAAAAACCAACTTCCAAAATGGCAATTTATTTAATGCGAAATGTCCTGGGAAATTCAACTTGCCCCTTCCTGTAAGAATAGTTTTCGTATTTCATTTAATCATATTAATCAAAGTTCATTATTTTGTGTACCTTAGGTACATTTTTGTAGAGACGCACTGGTAATTACCTTGGTGTATTTTTACATTATTGATCATCTAAAAAATAGTAAGGCTGTTATTCAATTGCTCCATATTTACATAGACGCAGATGCATGCCCGGTTAAGCAGGAAACATATCATGTCGCGGAACGGTACGGGCTTTTTGTGACGCTTGTCGCGAATTCCTGGATGCGGACGCCGTCGCTTTCCTGGCTCAAGCTCATCGTTGTCAACGACCACCTCGATGCGGCCGACGACTGGATCGCCGAACATGCGGTTGAAAACGATATCGTCGTAACCGGCGACATTCCCCTTGCGTCCAGGGCGCTTAAAAAAGGCGCTCTGGTACTCGGCACGACTGGAAATGAATTTACCGATGATAATATCGTCGGCGCGTTGGCGAGCAGGGAGCTTTTGGCCGGAATGCGCGAAGCGGGAATGATGACCGGCGGACCGGCGCAATTTTCGAAAAAAGACCGCTCCCGCTTCCTGCAAAATCTCGACCAAATGATACGAAGGATCAAAAACAACAATAACGCTTAAGGCGCAATACTTTTTCCTATTTTTTAAACACGGGTCACAAACTAACAAATGAACACTTTCTTCTTTACGTTATCAATTTCTCTGTTCGACAGTCTTTCTACAACCCAGCAAATCATCATTTTCATTTTATTGCTCACCACGGCAAAACCGATACGAAATGTTCTTTGCTATTTGGTCGGTTTGATTGCCGCCTATGCCGCATGCGGCATCGCCGGCTATGGCGCGCTTGATAAATTACAAGTGTTTTTGGCACGGTATTTTCCATCTTCCGCAAATATTCCAGGCCACATGTACTACCAGTCAGAACTGTGGGCCGGTATTGTCATGACGCTGTTGGGTTTTTGGTATTATAACAAAAAGAAAAACGCCAAGCCCGGCCGCACCCAGAATTTCGTATTGAAAAAGCTGAAATCCATGAACGGTGTTTTTGCTTTCGGCATAGGCGTTTTCGTATCGGTTACTTCGTTCCCGCTCTCTCTTCCCTATATCGCGGCTCTCGGCAAATATGCGCTGTTGCATGTTTCGCTTACGGTTGCAATCGCCTATATCCTTTTGTATAACATCGGGTATGCGTTGCCTATGATCGTGATTTTAGGAATGTATTTGATTGCCCGCAGAAACGTTGATTACGACCATGATGCCTTGCACGAAAAGGCCCGTAAGCTGAATGTCCAGCTTACGACTTGGGCTTTAGCCGGCGTTGGCGTATTCTCGATTATCGATGCCGGATGGTTCTTTGCATTCGGTCATGCATTGCTTAAAGGCAGATATTTCTGACCGCGTTTTACTTCTGAAGTTTTCATTTGATTATCAAAGGCAATTTTGTGAATTGTGCATTATTGCTGTGATAATTGCCGACAACAACCCTCAAATTACACAATCGGGAATTTCCATTGTTCTCATTTCCGATAAATTTTCGCAAAAGTAATAATTGTCGTGGAATTTTTTAATATCCGGTTCATGTTTCATCCGGTTTTTCTTCGCAAGGAATTTTCGATCGGAACCATTGCTTTTGTTTGCACGATTGGAACGAATCTTGCACTGCTTTATTATTAAAAGAAGTTTTCTTATTTTAAGGAGGCCGACATGACACGATCAGCGATAGGATTAAGAATGCAAAAGAGTTATGAGGTTTTTTTTGCCTCAGCAGCTCTTGTACTGTTTGCATATTGTACAACATCGTTTGCCCAGAACAATTATGTCGGCGAAATAAAAATGTTCGCAGGAAATTTCGCACCAACCGGATGGGCGCTTTGCGACGGATCTTTGCTTCCGATCAGTCAAAACACCGCGCTTTTTTCCATTCTGGGAACATCGTACGGCGGAGACGGTAAATCGACCTTTGCATTGCCCGATCTTCGCGGGAGAGTCCCGATGAATTTCGGCAACGGGCCAGGCCTTACTCCGCGAAACCTCGGTGATGTCGGCGGCCAGGAAACGGTTTCCCTGACCGTTGCGCAAATGCCTGCGCATACGCATACCGCCTCGTTAGCGGTCGATTCCACGGTCGCTACAACCGACAATCCTAAAAACGCATTGCCCGGCCGTAATGCCTCGGCAACACCGACCTATGGAAAAACGGCAAATGCGACAACAGCAACATCCTCAATTACCCTGTCGTCAAGCGGCGGCGGACAGCCTCATCCGACCCTGCCGCCGTTTCAATGCGTCAATTTCATCATAGCCCTTCAAGGCATATTCCCTGCACGTAATTAAGGGGAAGACGATGGAAAATTTGACTGCTCGGATTATCAAAGGAGTTGAAAATGGGAATAGTCAAATCGGTAATCGCAGCACAATTGTGTATCTTGCTTATGAGCGCGGTAAGTTCTCAGGCAACTATGGTTTTTTGGATAGAAGATAATTTTTCGTCGCCTCGGCTTATTAAAGCCGATCAAAACGGGTCGATACAATCGACCTTGCCGCTTGGCGCACAATCGCTTCCCCAGGCTCTGGCGATTCGCCCGCAAACCAATGTGATTTATTGGACGGAGCTATCTTTTATCAACGCTCACGTCAAAGCCGTGGGGCCAACTTTGTCGGACACCGGCATATTGGTTTCATTGCAATCGTGCGCGCGTGGAATCGCCATCGATTCCGCGAACAATAAAATTTATTGGACAAGCACGAATCTTTCCACCGGCCCCGGAATATTTCGCTCAAATCCGGATGGATCTTCCCAAGAGCAAATCGAATTTTTCGGCTCGTCGAGCACGCATACGCCGTTCGGTATCGCGATAAACGAAAAAACGCAGACCTTGTATTGGGCCGATTTTTCGACCGGCGTCATTGAAAAGGATTCCGCGGCAGCCCTTGCGCCGTTCACCTCTGCGGTGACCGGACTGTCCGGACCTCTTGGCGTGGTTATAGACCAGGACAGCGGAAACATTTTTTGGACAGATGCAAATGCGGGCACGATCGGCAGGTCGACGCTTACGGGAGCGAATAAAGCAACCATTGTCGCGAACTGCGCTTCCCCGCGATATATTACTTTAGATAAACGTACGCGAAGGCTGTTCTGGACCGAATACGGGAGCGGTGTCGTGCGGTCTGCGAATCTTGACGGAACAGATACGGCCATTGTCGCGCATACGTCCTATCCCCCTGTTGGGATCGGGGTCGTGTCCGACATGCCCGTATTTTCAAACGCTATGAACGAACCCCGGACGCCTAAAACATATTCGGTATCGTTTTCACACGGCGACCGCTTTTCCAATGCTATCGTCCATATAATTTATCAGTTGCCCAAAGCAAGCATGGTGTCGTTAGAATTGTTCGACGCACAATCGCGAAAAGTCAATTCAACCCGTTCGTCGATGCAGAGTGCCGGATTCTATCAACACAATATCAATCTTTCCCCGCTTGCTCAAGGAGTTTATTGCATCCGGTTTACAGCCGACCAATTTACCAGTGCGATAAAATACACGCGCATGAAATGATGCACGCTTTTTGCTCATGAATGCGCGGCGCCATATCGCTTAAAACTTCAACGCGCATTTGAGCCCCATGCCGCCAACCACACAATAGGGCTGCAATTCGAGTCTCATATGATACGATGTTGATTCATGTTCCTGAAGGCAATTTTTGACTTTGCGTGTCATCGTGAGCGCTTTGGCGCTCGATATCGACCAAAAAACGTCTTTGCCGATATTCAGGCCAAGCGAAATAAGCGCCAGCGAAACCGCAGTACCCGCGTCATTAGCCGGAACAACGCTGGAAATTGCGCCGAAAACACCACCCAATGCGATAAACACCCAACCGCCTTTATAATATCCCCATCCGTCGAAGCCGGCGGGAACATCGGAACACTTTCCTCTGCCAAGTTCCCATGCTAACGCCGAACCGCCCACGGCATACGATGAACCGGATATTTCCAATGCCTCCGAGGCCGCGCCGATTATCAATACCGTTATCGCCGTTCCTACCGCGGCGTCCTGGTCGTGCACATTTACCGATGCGGATAAAAAGGGCGTTATGTAACTCAGACCCATTCCTACAAAGTAGCATACTGCACCCGAAGTCGCTATTTTCCGGGCATATTCCGGAGTCCTGGTCGGATCGTTGCGCCGAATTTCGCTATATTGCAGTACCCGCTTCTTATTTATAATAACTTTGCCCGTATCGGGATTCGCATTCCGTTTGTCCCCATTGTCGGTAATATTCCCTACAGGCGCACCGCTATTCTGATTCGTATCCAACACGCCGACGATTCCGCCGTGTTTTTGCCTCATTAATTCCGGATCGACGATGAACGTTATATCGTACACGCGGTCTCCATTAACATTTTTAACAATGACCGTATCGAGGTTTTTCGCGTCGATGGTTTCAACATTCTTGTCGAGCACAACATAGCCGCTGAGCCCGTCTTTTTCGACAATAATTTTGGGTTGGGTCGTCATGCTTGCGTCGCGTACGACAAACTTTTTTTCGCCCTTGTCGTTGGTGCTCACTTTCGTCGTCGAATTGTTCAAGGAAACCGTGTACACGCCTTCGGGATATACCTTCAAGGTTATTTGATAATTTGCAAACAACAAACCGTGAAACGCGACAATTGCCGCACAAAACGCCATGAGAACCCGCATTGTGGTTTCCTTTTTTAAATTGATGGATAGTATCGAAAGTATTTGCTATACTTACAATATCCCATTTGTCCGCGTAAATGTCAATCTTATAATTTATTTTTTGATTATCGTTTGGAATGGTGCTTTACATATATTGGCGAATTCTCGACTTTAAACCCATAGTCATTCGCTTAATATGTATGGTTCGCGGGAATATGCAATGGGGTCAATCTATCTTGGACGTACTTCACCTCTCGATTTTTTCCTGTCTTTCCGGCGCTTAGCGGAAAGCGGTTATTTCCGGTTTACCGAATATAAAATCCCGGAAGCCGAAATCGGTGGTACTCAAAACATTTACTTTGAATACATTGAATCCGTTGCCGGGAATTGACGGATAATACGATACCGACAATTGAAAATCGCTTGAAATCAAATAGTCATTTTGAACCAGAGTACCAACTCCCAATTCCGAATACAACGGGCTACGGGAAAAACCCGTCGTTTCGTCACCTATAATGCCGAGCGAACAAACAAGATAGGGGCCAAATCTGAAACCGTAAAAATTCCAGGGCGCATAAGATTGGGTCTGGAACGTCGTGACGATTTTTTTCGTTCCGGCCACTGCACCGTTAAACCCGAGAATGCCGTTTTCATTATTAAACGTGAGGCTGTCATAGGAGAACATGTTTATTCCCCAGGTAATTTGCGGTTTTGCAAACAGACGAATATGCCAACGGCCTATTTCGATCAGATTGCTGAAATAATTGGCCTCGGCAAAAAAAACTCCCTGCTGTAAGTCCGTTCCTTTAAAAAAATTACCGTATTCAAAGTCGGTACTCAGATACCCCAAATCGTTGTAATCTCCAAAAGAAATACGGGCTCCCAAATATATGCGTCCGGCGTTATCTCGCCTTTGATACCCTCCGATCAGCCCGAGCACTTTTCCGACCGGGACGTCTTCGATGACCCCGAAATTAAAGATGAAATGGTCCCTGTAGAATTTCCGGGTCGAAATACCGGCGCCTGCCAAATAAAAATCTTCATCGGAATACTTATGTACCGAGTCATGTAGTTCATCGGGTTTTCCAAGGTACAAAACATGTAAATACCGCGCCGCATATACCGTATTGGTGGTCCGGTCGTCTTCCGAATTTCCGGGAGAAACAGGTGTTGCGATACCGGCCCAATAATCCTGCGTGTTCCAGAGTAAATCTGCGCCGAGTCCTGCGTGTGCAGTATCGTTTATCAAATATTTTTGGAATTGCTGCATAAGGTTTACCCCTGCCGCCCAACGGTCCAACGGTGAAAAAAACGGCCGCTCAAATGTCAGGCTCTTTTCAAAATCATCGTGTTCGTCAATGTTATAGTGGAGCGCAGTTCGGATGTGGGTGTTCCGGATATTGGGAACCGCATAATTTGTGGAAAAGGCCTTTTCCCCGTTGGAAGTGAACCAGGAATATGAATTTCCAAATTCATGGCCCAGCCCTGCAAAATCACTCTCATCAAAGCCGAGGGTTATGCGGGTATTGGTGATGTCGGCAAATGGGACGAAACTCCATTTGTCCAATACTCGGACCACGATGTCGATCGAATCCGATGCTTTTCCAACGATATTGTATTCGAAAAAAACCTCGCGGACATACTCCTGACTGCGTATCAACCGTTCCGATTCTTTGACGAGCAAGGAATCGAACCGATCGTTTCTGCCAAAGAGCATAAGATTGCTTATTGTAAATATTTGAGTCTTCACATGTAAATTGTTGCCGAGCCGCAGAAAAAGGTTTTTCGGCTCTTTGGCCGTATCGGTAACCGAAAATCCGAACGGATCCAAACTGGCGATTTTAATGTCTCTAACGATTTTGCCCTGAAACCGTCCGTACCGCTCCTGCTGATAATGACGGGGACCTCTTTTGACCGCGGTCGAATCCCGTCCCTTAAAAACCATATCGTACATGAGACTTGTCAATTTGTTTTTTTTCGAAAACTCTTCTATGGTTCGATACACGTCGCTCGAATCGTTATGAGAGGAATCTTGCTGAGCAAGAACGGGGTGGCTCGCAAGAATCTGGAGACAGACCGTAATAAAGATTACGATAGAAGGATTGTAATTCCGGAGAGGTTCGCAATATTCATACCAAGCATTCATATCCGCGCCCATACCCAAAAGCATTTACAACAAAGGTGAAAGGAGTCGGCCAAGTCCTTCGATAAACCCGAGCATGATATTGGATTTTTTTATGCCCGTATACGATTGACGCATTAGATCATTTACCCACTGTTCCAACTCCGATGCCACGGTAGTATCATAAATAAACAACGAGATTTCGTAGTTCAGGAAAAAACTGCGTATGTCCATATTCATCGATCCCACTATTCCCAAAGCTGTATCGACCAAAATCACTTTCCCGTGCATCATGCCGGGGGTGTAGTTATATACGACTGCACCGCTATCCTGGATTTGGCGTAAATAACTTCTCCGGACCAAATCGGCAAGCCTGTGGTTGGAAACGAGCGGAACCACGATGCGGACATCGACGCCGCGACGGGCCGCGATGCAAATCGCCTTGAGCATCATTTCATCGGGAATAAAATAGGGCGTGATGATCCATACGCGGTGCTGCGCCTTGAATAACACGGTAATGATGCTTTCATACAGCGGATCTCCGGTAACATCCGGACCGCTTGGCACCAGCTCCACCGTAACACCCGTTTCAGAACGGTCACGGACGGGGCATTTCTCAAATACCGTTTCTTGCTTTGAAGCAAATTGCCAATCCGATCGGAAAACATGATGCAAATCGGTAATCGCGGTCCCCTTTACAATAAAAGATATGTCGCACCACCGGTTCGAATCCGCTGCGCTCCCCATGTATTCACGCGCGATATTCATACCGCCAAGCATTGCAGTCGCATTATCGATAATGATCAACTTCCGATGATTGCGCAAATTAGCGCGACCGCGAAACGGTAAATGCAGCATCGGCATAAAAAAAGCGCACACGCCTCCGGCAGCCAGAAATGGGGCAAGGATTTTCCTTGAAACGCGGAACGACCCGAGCGCATCCATAAGTAATCTCACGCGGACTCCTTGTTTTGCCTTACGGGAAAGGGCTTCAAGAATTGCGCTGCCGGTTTCATCGTTTCCCAACAAATAAATGGAGATGTCGATACTTTTCGTCGCGGTATAGATCAGGTTCATGAGCGCAACGTATGCTTTTTCGCCTGTTGAAAACAAAATGATCTCATTGTGTTCCCTGAGGGGAAATATACTGCCGACGCCTTGCGTCGTGTGCCGTGAGGCTGTATCTCTCACGTCAACATCAAGATTGGCCTTGTTTTTTGTCATTTGTCTGATTTTCCGGCCGCCGAAAATCATGTATGCGGGCACGCCGATATAGGGGACAAGCAGTATTGCCAACAACCAAGCGACCGTGCTTGCCGGAGAGCGCTGAGCGCGGTTCTGATGGACAAGTAAGGTCATTGCAAGAAAGAACCCGAATATGGGCAGAATATGCAGCAGCAGCCAATTGATTTTGAGCATATCAATCCAATTCGCTTTCTGTAAACAACGCGGCATGATCCGAAAGCTTTTTCCATGCCCCGCGTCGATACGTCGTTGTTTTATTCGACGTCAGCCCCCGCAGGTAAATTCGATCGAGGGGAAGAAACGGAATTCGCGCGGGGAACGTTCGCGCCATTGCACCGTTGGCCTCTACTGCGGCGTCTTTCATGCCTAACAGTAAAGCGAACTTCTCCACGCCCCTGCCTTGCCAATCGTTAAAATCCCCTGCCATGATTATCGGTTCGTTTGCGTGAATGCTTTTGTTGATGAAGTCGACCTGCATGCGAAGCTGCTTGCGCCGCGATACGGCAAAAAGCCCTAAATGGACACATAGACAATGTAAAGGAGTATTCATGCCGGTAATATCCAATGCGCAATACAGGAAACCCCGTTGTTCGAAACTGTTAGTCGACGTATCTATTTGTTTGGAATGAATGATGGGAAATTTCGATAGTATTGCATTGCCGTGATGGCCGTGAGGATATGTCGCATTTTTTCCGTAGGCAAAATAGTCCCATCCGGAATCGGCAAGAAATTCATATTGCGTTTGTTCGGGCCAATTCCTGTTTTTTTCCGCATGAATGACGTTTTCACCTACCACCTCCTGTAAGAAGACAATGTCCGCGTCGGTAGACCGTATGGCCTCGCGCAGGCGATGTATGATGATACGCAGGTTTCCCCAGGAGAAACCCTTATGGATATTAACCGTCAATATGCGTAATGTCTGCATGTGGTTCCATTCTCGAAAGTACGTTATATTTTTTTATTTCTGAGCATCGAAAAAAGGAGCCATAACGCCAAAACACCTGCAATACCAAAACCGAATACTCCGATAATGGGCACACCGTGAAAAAATGGAGGCATGCCGGAATGAATTACGATCGACGAACCGATGACGAGCGAAGCCAAAACCACGGCAAATGACACCCTATTGAAAATCTGGTCCAATTTCAATGCGAGTACGTCGACGCCGCGATGTTCGAATTGTATACGCGTTTCTCCGGACTTTACCATACGCATGAGGTCCTTAACCTCAAAAGGCAGGTCTTTAAGCAATGAGGCAATATCGATCATGGTGAAATACGCATCAAAGGGCAAATATTTAAGACGCGGATTTTCCCGCATAAGCTTGCGCGCATACGGCTCAACTTCATGCGTCAGATTGAAATGAGGATCAAGCAGCAAGCCGACGCCTTCGATGGTAATAAGTGCCTTGAAAAGAAGATAAAATCCCGGGACGAATCGAAGATGGTTTTCGGTCGTGATACGCCCGAAACGGTCAAGCAAATCGCGGATTTTTATATCGCTTAGAGATGCCGAAGAATACTGTTCGATGATTTCGGTCACTTCATATTCAAGGCGGTCTATATTGACAATGCGCTCCGTTGCAAGCTGCGACAACGTGCGAATGATGCGTTGCGGGTCTTTATAAATCACGCCGTACAGGATAACGCCCAAATGATGTCGGAGCGAAGCGGATACGATTCCGACTGCACCGTAATCGAGAAAACAGAACCGGCCGTCGGCAAGTACCAAAATATTGCCAGGATGCGGGTCTGCATGAAAAAATCCGTTTGTAAATATCTGTCTAAGAACCAAATTCACACCGACTCTTGCGATTTCGGTGGGATCCAGATTAGCTTTGGTCAACGATTCGACATCGCTTACCTTTATGCCCTCCACAAACGCGGTCACCATGACCGCCCCTGTCGTATAGGCCGGATATACGCGGGGAACATAGTATTCAGGAATATTTTTAAAATCGGCGCGGAAACGCTCCATTGTCGCCGCTTCCAGTGAAAAATCAAGTTCCTTGTTGAGAGTCCGGCCGAATTCATGCACCAATTCCGAAATATGCAGAGCAGCGAGGTTTTTATTATGCCGCTCTATGAGTCCGGCAAGATGTTCGAGAATAGTAAGGACGGTCGTAACGATTTGCCTGATATTCGGCCGTTGCACTTTGACCGCCACATCGTCGCCGTTTTTAAGCCGGGCCCGATATACTTGTGCAACCGAGGCCGAGGCAATGGGCTCCTCCGGAAAATCAACAAATACGTCGCTTATGGGAATTTTAAGCGAGTGCTCCAGAATAATGTTCGCTTCGACCCGAGAAAAGGGTTTTACCGCGTCCTGTAACTTTATCAGTTCGTCAATAAGTTCCGACGGAACAAGGTCGGGCCGATTGCTGAGAAACTGCCCGAATTTTATGAAGGTCGGCCCCAGTTCTTCTATAGCCAATCGAAGGCGTTCCCACCGTGAAAGCGGTGCCTTGAAAGTCCTCATCCGTTTCAACCTGAACGGCGATCGGGTAAACGCGATAAATTTCTGAAGGTTCAAACCGGCTACAACGTCCCCGAAACCGTACTTGAGAATAACGGAAATTATTTCACCGTATCGTGATATGCGAAGAGTGACACGTTGGCCGATGTTCATTGTACCGGGGTTTCCTTCACTTTTTCAGTTGCGTTTCAAGCTCCGCGATTTTGTTTTTGAGCTCGTCAATATCTTTACGGGTCGGCACGTTCATTGCGTGGAGTGCGGCGCGAACCTTTTCCGAAACGTTTTTTTCAAGCGACTCCTTCGCTTCCACCGATTTTCCGATAAGCTCGTCTACGAATTTCCGCGCTTCGGCTTCGCTTACTTTTGCGTCCTGGGCGATTTTTTTTCCAACCTCTTCGATTTTGTCTTTCGTCAAATAGGAAACGCCTACCCCGGCAAGAATTGCTTTTCTTAAAATTTCAAACATGGATAACCTCGCTTTGAAACAGTTAATGAAAATCAGCATACTATTGACGCCGCCGGATTCCCCTTATCGCTCACAACAGTTTATATCTATGTTCTTTTCAATCATAATTAAACCCCTTAACCTCTTTACAATTTTTATACGTTTTGGAAACAATCAAAAATCTGTGGTTTTATTTGCAATATTCCCCGTCGTCCGAAAGAGTTTTTTACAAAGGGACAGCTTTACGCGACAAAGCCGCAATCATTTTATCAAACGGTTCGATAAATTTCACAAGGCCTTCGTCTTCGAGTTGCTGCGTTACCGAATTTATGTCTATACCGAGGGCCGAAAGTTTTTCCAAAACCCATCCGCAAAGCTCCAAATCGTGCACCAAACGCAATTTCGCATCACCATGATCTCGAAACGCATTTAATGTTTTAGGAGGCACCGTATTGACCGTATCGGGTCCAATAATCGATTCGACGTATTTGACATCGCTATATGAAAGGTTTTTTGTGCCGGTGCTGGCCCATAGGACCCGCTGAGACCGGGCACCATTTTCTTCAAGCTTAAGAAACCTATCGTTTGTAAATATTTTCTTGTATTCCTGATAGGCGGTTTGCGCGCTTGCAATCGCAACCTGCCCGAGCAGCTGCCTTGCAAGATCGGCCTCATTGTCCCCCTGCGAAACGATTTTTTCCAGCAAAGGGTCCACCAAGGTATCGATGCGGCTCAAAAAAAAACTTGCGACCGACGCAACAGAGGAAAGTTCCTTCCCAAGCGCTAACCTTGCCTCCAACCCTTGCAAATACGCTTCCGCAACCTGCCGGTAACGGGGCAAACCAAAAAGCAATGTAACGTTAACATTTATTCCTTCGGTAATCAGTTGTTTTATGGCCGGTAGACCTTCGGCGGTTGCCGGGACTTTGATAAACACATTGGGCCTGTTCAGTTCCGTCCATAACCGGCGCGCCTCTTGTACTGTGGCATTGGTGTTGTGCGACAAATGAGGATCGACCTCAAGGCTGACAAAACCGTCCCGGCCGGCAGTGTTTTTATACACGGGAGCAAATTCGTCCGCAGCTGCCCGGACATCGTCCCTGCTTAATGATTCATATATGGCTTTTGCATCCGATCCCTGCTTTGCCAGGGTACGGATATCCGCGTCGTATTCGGCGCTCTCGGCGATCGCTTTCTCGAAAATCGACGGGTTCGAAGTCAAGCCCTTAATACCGTCGTTTTCGATCAAACGCCGCAGGTCGCCGTTTTCTATAAAATCACGTCGGATATAATCCAACCATATGGATTGGCCCAGAGTTTCCAATTGCCTAACAGAATTGGTATTCATAATCGAAATCTCCGTGAAGGCTTCTATGGTGGTTTGTACTTTACAGTAAACTGATATTATAATATCGCAATTACCGTACCAGTATTGTTTGTCTCCGAAAACACCAGCCCCGTTACTAACCCCATTTCCATTCCAGTATTTCAGGCATGTCTATTCCGTATTTATCAATATAGAGCTTATGTTTGAGAAGTTTATCTTCCATTGTTTTTTTAAGTGTTTCTGCAGCTGCCCCAATCAATGGTAGCCGGTGCAACACGTCCAGAACAAGATGAAACCTATCGAGATCGTTGAGCACGGTCATATCGAAGGCCGTGGTAATGGTGCCTTCTTCCTTGTAGCCTCTCACATGAATGTTTCCATGGTTGTTGCGTCGATACGTCAATCGATGGATAAGCCACGGGTATCCGTGAAACGCGAAAACCACGGGTTTGTCTTTGGTGAATAACGTATCGAAGTCGGCATCCGAAAGACCGTGCGGATGTTCGCTATTCGGTTCCAGCTTCATTAGGTCCACGACATTGACCACTCGTACGATCAATTCCGGGATGTATCGGCGCAATATGGACACTGCGGCCAAAGTTTCAAGCGTCGGTACATCCCCGCAGCACGCCATTACCGCATCCGGAACCACGTCGTGCGCGCTTCCCGCCCATTCCCAAATGCCGATTCCTTTTTCGCAATGTTTTTTGGCCTCATCCATCGAAAGCCACTGCGGTGATTCGTATTTACTTGCGACCACGACGTTTACATAGTGGCGACTCCGCAAACAATGGTCCATGACGGAAAGGAGACAATTGGCGTCGGGCGGCAGGTATACCCGTACGATTGACGCCTTTTTATTGACGACATGATCAATGAACCCCGGATCCTGATGTGTAAATCCATTATGGGCTTGCTGCCAGACATGAGAAGCCAGCAGATAATTAAGCGATGCTATTTTCTTCCGCCAAGGGATTTCCGAGGTGACTTTTAACCATTTTGCGTGTTGATTGAACATCGAGTCGATGATATGGATGAAAGCCTCGTAGCTTGTAAATAATCCGTGACGGCCGGTGAGAAGGTATCCTTCCAACCAGCCTTCGCATTGATGCTCGCTCAACATTTCCATTGCACGTCCTTGGGGGGCCAAAAACTCGTCGCGGTCGTTTGCGTCCGCATTCCATTGTCGGTCGGTAACTTCAAAAATCGCATTCAATCTGTTGGAAAGAATTTCGTCGGGTCCGAAAATCCTGAAATTTCTTTCATATTTATTGAGGGTTATGATGTCTCTCAGGAATTCGCCGGCCACATGCGTATCAGCGGCACGCGTCGATCCTGGAGACGGGACATTCACGGCGTAATCCCGATATGCCGGAATAAGCAAATCACGCAGCAAAAGACCGCCGTTAGCGTGAGGGTTTGCTCCCATTCGTCTAGTACCTTTTGGAGCCAAGTCAGCTAA
Source organism: Fibrobacteria bacterium (assembly GCA_037447435.1). GTDB lineage: Bacteria > Fibrobacterota > Chitinivibrionia > Chitinivibrionales > FEN-1185 > FEN-1185. The sequence continues at coordinate 55,547 of JBBIGR010000013.1, read as the reverse complement.
TTCGGGAATAAGCCTTCCATTTTCATCGAATAATTCTTCAGGCACATAGCTTCGCATCCAGTTTTCTAAAAGAGCAAGATGATCGGCATGTGCCGGATCAACGGCAAGAGGGATTTGATGCGAACGGAATGATCCTTCTATTAATACGCCGTCAACGTGCTTCGGTCCGGTCCAGCCCTTCGGCGAATTAAGCACGATCATGGGCCAATGAGGCCGGGAATGGTCATTATTCTTTCTCGCAGCGGTTTGGATTTCCCGTATTTCCGAAATCACCGTATCTAATGTTACAGCCATACGCTGATGCATATCGGTCGGATCGCTGCCTTCCACAAAATAAGGAACCCAGCCCATCCCGCGCAGCAATTGTTCCAATTCTTCATGCGAAATGCGCGCCAGCAACGTCGGGTTCGCTATTTTATATCCGTTAAGATGCAAAACGGGTAGCACCGCACCGTCCGTAATGGGGTTTAAAAACTTGTTGGAATGCCACGAGGTTGCGAGCGGACCTGTTTCCGCTTCGCCGTCGCCGATCACGCATGCGGCAATGAGTTCCGGATTGTCAAATACGGCCCCGAAAGCATGGCTCAGCGAATACCCAAGTTCGCCCCCTTCGTGAATCGACCCCGGACACTCGGGGGAGGTATGGCTGGGAATTCCGCCGGGAAAAGAAAATTGGGCAAAAAGCTTTTTTAGTCCCGCCTCGTTTTGCGTGATATTCGGATATACTTCACTATAGGTGCCTTCAAGATACGTATTGCTTACCAGGGCCGGACCGCCGTGTCCCGGACCGCAAATGTAAATCATATTCAGGTCATATTTTTTTATAACACGGTTCAAATGCACGTAAATGAAATTCTGCCCCGGCGTGGTGCCCCAATGCCCAAGAAGTGTTGGCTTTACCTGTGATAATGTAAGAGGTTGACGCAACAAGGGGTTATCGTACAGATACAATTGCCCGACCGATAGGTAATTGGCCGCACGCCAGTATGCATTCATCTTTAGCAATAAATCCTTCGAAAGGGCTTCATTGACATTGTTCATCGTGACATCCTCTGTGTTTAAACGAGCAAATCACCGGATTTAAAATTGACTTTTCTTTAAAGACATCCTCATATAAGACCGCAATTTCCCGGAGTCCGTCCCTGATTTGCATCCGCATTCCAATCGCAGCGCATAAAGGCTTCGCAGTATCTTGCGCCCGCTTAAGCGGGCTGGAATAAACGGCAATCCAGGGCAGCGCAGCATACGTAAGGGCAAAATCCTCGGCCATCAAACGGCCATCGGATGTCAACGGACTGTCCAGACTTCCGCAGAACCCGCCCCTCAGACTTTCTTCTGTTTCACCATGCCGTAAAAAGTAAAGGATCAAACTCATTTGTTCTCTCCTTTTTTTTTACCTGTTTACAATATCGCCTGTATCGAAAACCCCGTCATATTACGCAAAGTGTGCTGCATATTTTTCTCCTTTCAGTATGGTGAAATACATAGTTATTCGAATGCTCTTCAAACGGGAAACGTATCTCATTGATATGATAGCGAGGATTCAACATCATATTTACGGAGGATAGTTAAAATTGTGAAAATTCTTTTGATAGTAAGGTGAACCTCGTTATCTCATATGCCAATTTCCGATATGCATGTTAGGAGTGGTGCCGAAAAGTCCGAAAATTCCCAAAAGCCAAACAACAACCAGGATAACGACCACGGCGTTCAATATTTTCTTTATTTTTATATCCATCGGGATATACGTATTGATGAGCCACAGCAAAACGCCGACAACGATAAGCGTGATAAGAACAGAGATTACGGACATAGTATTTATTCCTTTTATAAAAACCTGACGTACGGGATACCTATATAAGAAGCAATTGAAATGCCATAGCTTTCTTAAGCCCTTATTTAAAACTTTTTTATTGGGAAAACGCCTTTATTCCTATATTCGAAGAAAGGGGTTCCTGAAAACAAGAATACGGTTGAATTTTTCAACCATGCCTCCGATTCTTAGACGCCAATCCTGTTTTTAATGGTTTAAGCCATATATTGGCCCATTGTTTGCATAACTAGCATAAACCATAAACAAATATCGAAATGGACAATCACTGTTTTATTAAATTAGGCGGATTTTTATTAATGAGACATGTTGTTTTCCTTATTGCAGTTTATGTATTCAATGTGCAGTATGCAGCGGCAAACGAAATCATTTCGCCCTCGAATATCGTACATGACACGACTGACATCATTATCGATACCTTTACCTCTTGCCTTGATGCCCGCACATTACTTCCGTGCGGCTGGCATGCCGACAGACACGATGCTACAAAATTTTTCCTGGAAAATGAAAAAGGTAATTATTTTGTCAAGATACAAACATTGGGCGGAACTGCCGCAATAGGCAAAAGTTTCGAAATCGATTTCCAGACCACGCCATTTTTAGCCTGGCGCTGGAGAGCCCATTGTTTGCCGCTGGGCGGAAATGAAACTATAAAGAAAAAGAACGACAGCGGGGCAAGCGTCTATGTTTTTTTCCCAGGCCCTCTCATGCTTAAAAAAATAATCAAGTACGTATGGAGCTCGACGCTTCCTTTGGGAACAAAAACCGTAAGTCCTTATTATGTCAATTTGAAAATAGTGGTTTTACGAAGCGGCAATAACGGGCTGGGCGAATGGCTCAATGAAAGAGTCAACGTTCTTGACGATTACAAGTATTTTTACGGAACTGTTCCTCAAAAATCGCTCGGCATAGCGATATTATCGGATGGAGACAACACCAATTCAAAGGCCGAGGCCGATTACGACGATTTCATCGTATATAAAAACTAGTGAATGATGATGGGCAGTTCAGTTTACGGTTTTTATGAATCTGAATATGAAATAGCCGGAAAACAAAACAAGGCTTATTCCCAAAATAACATACACCCTTTGCATTACGCTTTCCTTTATAAACCGATTGACCCTGTAAAGCATGCCCGCTAAAAGCGATAGGTAACCGGCAATGCCGAATCCGCCGAAAAGCAGAAATATCACGGAAACGCCGGCGGTTTCGCGATCGATTAACCTGAAATCGAGCAAAAAGTGCATACCCAACAACCACCAGAACACCATCATAGGATTTGTCAACGCAAGGGAAAACCCCGTGACAAACGACATTCTTTTTCCCGAAAGAAAACCATTATTGAAATCCATTGATTTCGGTCGTTTCGAATCTTGAATCGTCACGAAAGCCAATATGAGTAAAAGCAATGCCCCGAGGCCTTCGAACCCCGCGAGAACCATTTTTTTTTGCATGAATGGGGCCAATCCGTACAGGGCGATAATGCCGTACAAAATGTCGGACGCAACCGAGCCGGCTACGACCATCATTGCCGCTTTATACTGGTGACCAAGGGAACGCTTTGCGATTTCGATTTGTGTTGCTCCAACAGGAATGGCAACAACAAAACCAAGAACTAATGCTATCAGTGCGACCAAAATGACTTTCATTCATCCTTTCCAAACGCGTTTGCAATTACGCGACAGCCAACTGGACAAAGCATTGCTGCCGATGATAAAGATTCTCCGTGATTCCATCGAGTATCTCGCGGGTGTCCAAACCGTCGAAGCAATGGATTTCCTTACATGTTTTAGCTCTTTTGTTGATACAGGTCATGTTTCTGCAAATACTTTTTGAAATAAAAACCCTGCTTTGGGCTTTTTGATTGGAGGGGAAGAAGCCCACCCGTTCAGAATCGTACCCATACATGCGCGCCGGCGTGGCTCCGAAAATTGAATAAACCGCGGTCCGATTTACAAACAGGCTTTTTCCAGAGTTCGATGTCTTTTTTGCAGATGCAATATGGAGCGGACCGGTATCTCCTCCTACATATGCATCGCAGGAATCAATGAGGGCAGCGGTTCCTTCAAGTCCAAGGAAATCGGGAACTACGGCAATCCTATTTACTCTGCTTTTCGGTAACGTTTTTATAAGGTCGATTTCTCTTTTGGGGAATGTATAGCCTCGACCCAAAAATATTCGACAATCAAATTTATAGATAAGATCATGAAGGATTTCTGCTTGAACTTCGAGCGGCACCAAAGTAAAAACGGAAGACGCATCCGGATTAAAGTAAATAAGGGGAAATCCAAAATCAAAACCCTCGAGCGTGAAATAAAACTCCCTTGCTTTCAAAACCGCGGAGTCGGGCAAAGTAACCCCCACGCCGGTAAAGCTCTCATTACGAATAGGAATAAATACCTTGGAACAAATATCGCGAACATACCGATAAGCTTGAGACACAATGTGGTTGGTGCCGAATGAATGCGTTTCGATATGCATCATTCTATGCGCCATACCGGTATATCCTATGACAACACCAGGCCCATTAAAGTCTTTCCGCTCGTTAAAAAACGGGCAGAAATTAAAAATCACATCATACTTGGTTTCTTTTGTAATTCGCTTTAATTCATTCCTGTCATTCTCATTAGGTAATGGTCTTCCCGTGAACACGGGAAATACGTGCGTAATTTCCGGATTTCCAGCAATAAGGATCTTCGCACAATCGGCAATTACGTAATCGAGACTTGCATAAGGAAAAAAGTCGCGCAACGCCGCGACCGTTGCTTGCAAATTCACGGCATCGCCGATATTCAGATCTGCAACGACAAGGATTTTTTGCGGGTCTTTCACCGATCGTAGTTTCATAATCGTGGCTTTACGGTTAATATCCATAATAATCGGATTTCCCATAAGCCAAAAACAAAATAGATTTAATAGCCGTGCTCCGTTACTTGGAAACCAATCGGTAATCAAGCTGGTTAGCCTAAAAAACAATTGCAATCCAATATTTTTATTCATTCTGTCCATCCTTCTTTCGGGTGTTCGGACTGAAGATAAAAGGAGTCATACAAGAGATTTAGCAAAAGCTAGGCCAGAACAACAATCATAAAAGTTTGCAGTTAATTGGAGTTTGTTGATACCAACATAAAAGAGGATAAGTAACGGTTACAATGTTACTTCCATTCCTATTTTGGCAATTGTTTTTTTTAAATTTGGAAAATCAAATTCAATCATTGCCGGTTTTAGCAGTACGCCAGGGCTCGTTTTTTTTAAACCATATCACCAACTACTATATGGAAATAGCGATCATTGTCTTTGGCATTCGATTTGCTTTTTCTTCTTACTAATCCTCATTAAACTTTGGAATGATGTTCTTCGATTGACAATTGTGTCATCGATATTTTTTTCATTCACCTCTCAAAAAGGAGTATGTATGCGCAAGGACCTGATTGTTAAAACTATTGCGGCAATGCTTTTGGTTTCCGGAGTCATATGTTCTGCATGGGCCCAACATATTCGAGTCGGAGTCGACGGAGGCGTTGCCCGATTCACCGATGAGACAAGTTCCGGTTGGAGCACGGGATATTCGATTGGCGGTCATATATTCTATTTGCCCGTGCCAATGCTCCATGTGGGATTGAGGATAGCCTACGATCATTGGAGCCCCGAAGACGGCATTATTATCGAGGGACTTCCCGGAGGAGCTCAGAATCTCACATCAAAAGGCAAATTTTCCAATATCGAACTAGTGCCGTCAATTCGCCTTTCCACGGGTATGCCCGAAAGTTCACTGAATTTCTTCGGTCAAGCGGGAGCCGGTTTGTATCTGTATAATTCAGATGTCACTGTCAGCGGCACAGCGAGCGGAAATTCTTTCTCCGTATCTACGACCACATCAAGTAACGGCAATTTCGGAGTAAATTTAGGTGGCGGCTTATCGGTTGGCAAGCAATCATCGTTGGCTGTAGAATTATTTCCTCTTTATCATTGGGTTTTTCATGGCGAATCAAATGTCCAGTATTTTACAGTTAGCCTCTCCGTTATGTTTGGCATATAATAAAATCTGGGTGCACTCATTTTTTGGCATTTAAAGCCGCCCTATTTTTCCTGGGCAGCTTGATACTAATTAGATAATTTTGATCCTATATTTTTTCCTGGTTTAGCAGCCGACACCGTTCCGATTACTTTGGATAGGGGCACATTAAAAAGGTTTAAGAATTTAATGCTCATGATTTTTTCCATTCCGTTTTATCTGCGGAAACTGAGGGAAACTTTTCCAAATTGGGAATTGTTTTATCGTTTATAAGAATTCTTTGAGGTTATACCTTTCGGTTACGCCTCTTTTTTAATAAACTGGAGGAAATATCCGTTCGAGGATAAAAGGCAAAACCTATTACTATTTACTGGCACCATTGTTGCTTTTTGTAGCAGCTTTCATTAAAAAAGGCAACACCAAGCATACCATGACCACCCAAACACAATCCCTTTTTGCCAGCCGCAGCAATGAGCCGGAGCTCATGGATGATCCCGAATGTGAAGAAACCGCCCTGTTTACGACATTAGGCCATTTTAAATTCATAAACAAACTTTTTTCGCGGACCAAAACATTGGCCAAGAAACTGTTGTTACCCGACATGGCTTTAGGCCCAAAAGAATTTACTCTGATCGATGCCGGTTGCGGCGGTGGCGACCAAACGATATGCATTGCCAAACTTTGCCGAACCCGGAACATCAAATGCACTGTTCAGGGAATAGACATCGATGATCGGAGTATCCGGTTCGCCCGCCAAAGATGGAAAAGCTGTTCTCATGTGTCATTTAAAACCGCATCGATTTTCGATATCCCTCAAGACGGTTCTGCGGCGGATTACATAGTTCTTTCAAATGTCCTGCATCATTTCAACGAATCTGAAATTCCCATTGTGTTACACTGGCTTTGCAATGCGGCACGACGCGGGATACTCATTGCCGATCTTGAACGATCGCCAGTGTGGTACATTTGTTTTAGCCTTTTTGCCAAGGCAATGCTTCATGGCGGTTTCAGCCAGCGCGATGGACTGCTTTCCATCCGAAAAGGGTTTACCCAACGTGAGTTGTTTGAATTCGGGCAAACATTGCCCTCCTCGTGGCGGGTAACAACGGGCAAGTTTTTTCCCGGACGGCTTTATTTATTCTGCAGGAAAGGTATGTAACATGCGACATAAACTCGCCGCTGTTTCGAATGACATATTGGAAAACGCCGGGGAAAAGCGGATGTACAACAGGGCTCTGTTTTCCATTGTTGCCCCTCAATATCATAAAGCAACAATTGCGCTTTCTTTCGGCAGGGACTCGCACTGGAAACGAATTATGATCGCCCATTTGCCCTATCTTAAAAACGGATTTATAACCGACCTCGCCTGCGGCACGGGAGACATTACGGCATTGCTGAACAAAGCGTATTCGGAATGCTTCGTTTTAGGAATAGACTTGTCGAAGGAAATGCTGTTTCTCGGACAATCCCGCGGCAACGTGCGAAATGGCGCGGTTCAGGACATGGGCGTATTGGGACTACGCGATGGTTCTTGCGAAATAGTAACCGGATGTTACGCACTGCGAAACGCGCCCGATATCGACGCCGCGCTTCGGGAAGTACGCCGTATCCTTACAAAAAACGGGACCGCCGCTTTTTTGGATTTCAGCCGTTCCGAAAATCGCTTTGTCGCCGCAATCCAGCATCTGCTCCTTAACTTTTGGGGAAGTCTGTGGGGTATTATTTTACACGGAAATCCGGCAATATATTCCTACATTGCAAAAAGTCTGAGGCATTTTCCCCCGCGCGAAAAATTGCACACGCGATTGTTTGAAGCCGGGCTCGATATCGTACGGAGCAAATTATTTTGCGGCGGAATGATCGAATTGCTCGTGTGCCGACCTCTCATGGACTGGGATTTCACCAATATAAATACGGAACAAGTAAAAGCTTAATTATGGAACCGACTGTTGCTTATTACTATTCCGCGCGCCATTGCATGAGATTTGTATGGGCCGAAAACCCCGCTCCGTATGCCGTTAAGCAGCAGCGCTGCCCGACTTGCGGCGTTTCTTGCATGATTTCGTCAAGCGCAAACAGCGTGGTGGGAGACGACATGTTTCCGAATTTTTTTAATATTCCGCGGGACACCGCCATTTGCTCACCGGATAACGACAACTCTTCCTGGATGGCATCGAGCATTTTGGCACCGCCCGGGTGTATGGCCCAATGCTCCACATTCGCCGGCGCCAGATCGTGTCGGCTAAGGAATTGTTTGACAAACGGAGGAACCGTATTGCGAATGATACCGGGCAATTTTGACGATAAAACATTATGCAGCCGGCCGTGGCGATGGACGAAACGTACCTGTTCGCGTTGACTGGGGTCAAAAAGACTTGCGCTGTCGACAAAACAGAATCCTGCGCCTTCGGCCGTTACGATTGCCGCAGCTGCGCCGTCACCGAAAACGGCATTCGAGACAATCAGGCTTAGGTCGTTGCCCATTTCAAAGGTCGCGCTGCAGATCTCGACCGAAATGCATGCCACGTTCTTTGCCGCAC
>JBBIGR010000013.1:0-47151 GCA_037447435.1 Fibrobacteria bacterium | reverse complement strand
TGATGTCGATCCGCGCGACACCGGCCTTCAGCCCCGCCGCATCCGCTGCCAACGCAATCGTAAAGTCGGACGCCGGGAGCGAATTCGAATTTTTCGGTAAGATAGGTCGAAATGCCAGGGCAAAGATAGCCCGTGCAAGTATTGACAATGACCATGTCTACAGACTGAGGGGCCATCCCGATGTGCGCTAGAGCATTGCGAAGCGCCTGTGCCGAAAGTTCGACGGAAAATCGGGAAAAGCGTGCGACGCGTACGTCGGGATCCTCATCGCGCATTTTGACGAGCTCGGCGGCGGTATCGAACGAAAAATACCGGGAGGCAATTGATGGATGCGAAAGGGTTTGCGACAACACGTCGAGCCCGCGATCGGAAAGTTGGTCTTTGTAATGGACCAAAAGAAGTTCTAACGCGTTGCGCTGATCGATTTTCACCGGCGGATTTGCGGTTCCGCAGGAACGTATACGGGCTATTGGCAAATGCAACATCCGAAGCCTTTGTTGAAGTCGAGTGAATAATTGATGGAAATATAATTATCGCAAAAAACAAAGCAACAGGTGTTTTAGTACCTATATCGGAATTATTTAGGCTTTTACGTAGATAATATATAAAGTAAATTTATCCCATGGGGTTAGTTATTGTTAACGATCAATAATTTAGTAATTGGACTACGGAGAATTCGATTTCACTTTCACAAAGGAGCATTCATGGACTCAGTTCAGGTACAAGACCCATTGTATGAAAAGACCGTCGCGGTCGTATGCGAAGTACTTAAAGTCAAGCCGGAATTGGTAAAACTGGAAAGCCATATCAAGAACGACCTGGGAGCCGATTCGCTCGACACCGTATCGCTGCTCATGTCGCTCGAGGACGTATTCAAGGAACCGATTTCCGACGAAACGGCTTTGACATTGGAAACTGTGGGCGACGTTGTTGCGTTTATCAATTCCCGAAAAAACCAAGTGGCTGCGGTATGAAACGGCGCGTTGTCATCACCGGAATCGGCGTCGTCGCGCCCAATGGCGCAACAACCGAGGAATTTTGGGACAATAGCATTGCGGCACGTTCATCGGTTCAACACATTCCCGAGCATTGGCTCAATTACTGGCAGCCGCAATCTCGCCTCTGGGCATCGCTTCCGACAATCGATTTCGATGCGCGCGGCATCACTCGCATCGAGCGGATGCAACTCGACAAATCGACCATTCTGGCGATACTTTCGGCCCAGGAAGCGCTTACAAACGCGCGATTGCCTCCAAAGCTGACAGACGAGAAAAAAAACCTGTTTTCCATAGAGGGGTTTTCCGGAGACCGTACCGGCATTTTCATGGGCACCGGCATCGGGGGTATATCCTCATTTGCCCAAAATGAAGGAAACCATATTCTCTCGCCATGCTCGACCTTATTGCAAAAGAAATCGCTTTCACCGAACGATTTCTCCGAAGTCGTACACGCACCTGCGCGTTTCAACCCGTTTGCGGTTTCCATGGCAATGCCCAATTCGTGTTCGGCGATTCTCGGCATCAGGTTTTCGATAACAGGGCCGAATCGTACCCTTTGCAATGCCTGCGCTTCCGGAACCATGGCTATTGGCCAAGCCTTCGAGGCCATTAGCCATGGCACGGCCGATGCCGCACTTGCTGGAGGCGCGGAATATGTTGCCGATGATTACGGTGGGGTTTTTCGCGGCTTCGATGTCGCAAAAACACTGGTAAAACAATGCGCCGATCCCCAAACGGCCAACCGGCCGTTCGATAAAAAGAGATCCGGGTTCCTTTTTGCGGAGGGCGGTAGTGCAGTGCTTGTCCTGGAGGAACTTTCACAAGCGAAAGATCGAGGCGCTCCCATTATTGCGGAAGTGCTTTCTCATGCCGAAACCTTCGATGCCCATTCGATAATGAGCATAGATGCTTCGGCAAAGCAAATCCGCCGTATGATCCTGCTGGCCCTCGAAAAAGCGAATGTTTTACCCCGGGAAATCGATTACATTAACGCGCACGGGACCTCGACCGAACAAAACGACGAAATAGAAGCAAATACCATCGAGTCTATTTTTGGTACGCGTCCATTGATAAATGCTACCAAGTCTCTGACCGGCCATACTATTGGCGCTGCTGGAGCCATCGAAACTGCAGTGACGGCGCTGAGTATCGCTCGCAAGACAACCCATGCCTGCAAAAATCTTGACGAGCCGGTACGGCCACTTAGTTTTGTCACAAAACCGGCGATGTTCGACATTAGAACGGCATTTACCCAGTCATTCGCTTTTGGAGGGCATAATGCCGGCCTCGTGCTCCGCGAATACAGGGCGTGACCCGAACCAATGCGCGCCGCTCAGCAGGCCATCATCGAGTTCGTTGGCCTGTGTCAAGGCATTCAGGCGGTACGATTGTTCTATGGACACCGCTTTTTTTGTCCATGCCGAACAATAACCGCATTCTTTGCAGGAAAGAGTCGCGCAGGTGCGGAATATAAGTCCGTTTAAAAATCCGTCCAGCGCACTATTGTCAATGTATACCGGCGCGTTGTCCCTGCTAAAATCGGAAAATAAGATTGTCGAAGCATAGTGTTTTGTTTTCAGTAACGTGGAAATCCTAATTTTAAGAGGTTTGAACATAAGCAGTGCCATTCGTATCCTCTGCCGAATCGAGGCGCCTTGTTGCTTGTTGATTTGTGCTACAGGACCGGCGATTTCCAACAAATTCCCGGTAAAAGACCTGGCCGTATACGCTGCCACTCGTTTCATAAGCAAATCGGTGGAGCATGAGCGTTCGACCAGTTTAAAATTCGAATATCCCAGTTGCTCGTATATAGTAAGGTCTTCGGGACGTATCCAGGTACTGCGGATGAAATTGATCGGTTCCATAATCTTCTTTGCGGAACAGTGAAGAAAACAATGGTCAAGGCAAAACCCTTTATTGACATCGCCTTTGCGGGAGCTTGCAGTCATTAAATTCATATGGGTAAGCTCGTGAGTGCAGCTGGGAAGACAGCTTGCATTGGCAATGAGTTGCACGTCGCAACAAACGGCGCTTCGAATTGTTGCCAAAAGAGGAAAATTCCGGTTGCACGACGTCGCACTGATGCACAGCGTGTCGGCCCCCATGTCTTCCCAGCTTTTCGCCTTTATCGGGTCATTGATCAATGCAAATACGCCGACTCGCACCTTAAAATGCGGATACCTGTTTTTTATCAATCGTAAAAGATAAGGAGACGCGACCGTCAGATTATCGACGCCGATGTCTTCCAATGATTCGATGAACTTTCGTAATGCGCGCTGTCCGGTTCTGGTTTGCTCCAAACCGCCCAAAGTGGCGCCATTAAGCAGGTAATTGAATGCGATATTATTTTCATGAGCCTGCCGTATTGCAAAAACCAAAGCAGACCATGAGGTCGGCTTAAGTGTGTAGGTCGAACGTCCGCCGCCGATGATATCTTTGTCAAGCTTCCCGTATACTTCGGAAACTTCGGGGTATTTCGCAAGCTTCGGAATAAGGGACGTATCAAAATTGTACGCAACGCTTAACTTCATGCAGGCCCCCCGTTTCAGATTCTATTTCGTTTATTTTTTATCATAAGTCATCTTACCGGCGCGTAATCGTTTGAAGCAATTGCTCGCCTTTTTTCTTGATTTTTTCATCCAAAAACCATGCGGGTTCGGATTTCCGCAACAGCGTCAAATTTTCGATTGCTTCTCTCTTTTTTCCCATGAGCAAATTCGTCCGGCTCATTTCCAATAAGGCGAAAATATTGTTTGGAGATAATTGTAATGCCTGCTTAAGTGCAGCTTCCGATTCTACAAGTGTCCCGTCGGGCATTCCGCCCAGAAGAAGCCGTGCCAACAATTTAAGAATCGGGTTCGCGACCGCGATTTCCCGGTAATAAATTCCCAAAACCACATATGAAGGAGCAAACCCGGGCGACAATTCTATTGCTTTTTTTGCATTGCGTTCCACCATTCTTACCAGTGCCACTTTTCGGGCGCCTTTTCGAATAAAGCAAAGGTTGCCAGCGGCAACCGAGGCAAGAAAATACCCTTGCGCCGAATCGGGATACCGTTGTCGCAAAGTATCGGTGAAGCGTAATCCGGTAACAAGCACCGATTCTCTTCGGTATGCTTCTATTTCCTGTCCTCTATCAATATAGGCGCGCGTCATTTTCATTAAAGCTTCGTAACTCTGCGGACAATGCGCATACGCATGACAATACAGGTCGAAGGCAATGGCATTGTTGAACTCATTATAAAAATAATCTCCGCTGTCAATCAACCCCTTGCATGGTGCAGTGTCGGCACAAATAGGGCGTACCAATAACGCAATAAGAATGATAAACAGGTTTTTCATTTCATGCGCATGCCGAATTCGGCTCGAGAATAAATTCCCATACGACGTTTTTTTACAATGAATTCACGACTCTTTTTAATTTTCCGCTCACTTCGGCGGCAATGTTTTCCAATGCGGCATTTCCTGTTGCTGCCATCGATGCGATAGGGTCTATGGCGGCCACTTCAATATGGCCCGATTCCTTTTCCTGGACAATAACATTGCACGGAAGCATAACACCTATTTTGTCATCCGCCTGCAAGGCTTTATACGCCAAAGGAGGATTGCATGCACCAATGATCACATAGCGAGGAATGTCGATGCCGAGCTTTTCCTTTAATTTTTCCGACATGTTAATTTGGCTTAATACACCGAAGCCCTCAATTTTAAGGGCTTCGATGACACTCGTTATTGCATCCTCGAAATTAACGTTTATACGTTTTGAATGATAATACGACATCGGCTGCCGCCTTTAACAGGATTATATTTTTTCGAACATAGCCTTTTCTACACCGCAATCGGGACAAACCCATGAATCCGGCAAATCCTCGAATTTTGTTCCCGCTGCAATGCCATTATCCGGATCGCCCTTTGCAGGGTCATACACATAGCTGCAAGCCGAACATTGCCACTTTTCCATAAGCCCTCATTCTAGCATTTAACATTAAAAAGAATTAATGAATTTTGGTAAAATCTGAAATGAAATATGACGGACAAAAAGAACGCAAATACAATGCCAATATTTTCATTCCTTTTACCCGACCAGCCCGTAGCTTCGCAACTCGATAGTTTTAGCCGATTTCTTATCTCGCGGGATGCGTAGACCATGGTACCGAGTTATAATTTTTATTTAGTCACTAATTCATTAATGTTTTTCTTGATCACCGATGCCGATGCGCGAAGAGAGACCAATTCTTGGTCTGTCAATTTTCCCTCTATTATTCTTTCAACGCCGCATTGTGACACGATACAGGGAACACTCAGACAAACATCCGCAAGCCCGTATTCGCCGTCAAGAAGTGACGATACGGTCAATACGCCGTGCTCATTGCGCAATATAGCTTCAACGATACGCACCAATGCCAGCCCGATAGCATAACAAGTGGATCCTTTCGCATCGATTATATGATATGCGGAATCCCGTACTTGTGTGTCGATCTTACTCCGCTGATTCTCCCAATCGCATTTGTGGCAAAACGAACAATAATCATCCATCAACATACCCGCAATATGGGTCATAGACCAGGCAGGTACTTCGCTGTCCCCGTGTTCCCCGAGAATGTAAGCATGAATGCTTCGGACATCCACACCGCAATGTTCGCTGAGCAGGTGTCGGAATCTGGCGCTATCAAGAACAGTGCCGGATCCGATGATACGATTTCGCGGCCACCCCGTCCGCTTTAATGCGGTATAGGTAAGGACATCGACGGGATTTGAGGTCACCACAATAATAGCCTGTGAGTTGCGCGCAGTTATCTGGTCGACGATCTCATCCATTATGCGTGCATTTCGTGTTAAAAGATTCAGGCGTGACTCCCCCGGTTTTTGCTTTGATCCGGCTGTTATCACGATAACCGCCGCATCGGCGTAGTCATCGGGAGTTCCTGCACGGACTATCGTTGTAGGAACAAAAGAAAGCCCTTGCGCCAAATCGAGCGCCTGTCCTTGTGCAAGTTCCTGTTTCGCATCAATCAACACGATGCTTTCCGCTGTTCCGCTCATGAGAAGGGCGTATGCAAACGACGCGCCGACATCACCCGACCCAACAATCACGACTTTTCGGGAGTTATTCTGTTTTTCGTTGCTTTCCATGAATGCACCTCGCTTAATTAATTAGTTCCAATACTTTTTGGATGCTTCTTAAGATATTCTTCGAACGATTGAAGATATTGTTTATTTCCCGGAACAACAACATGGAGTTCGGCATAACGCCGACCAAGAAAGTGGGCATCGCCCATATAAACGTTATCTCCATTAACCATTTTATTGGCAAGTCCGCCTAAAGACTTTGCCCGACTTTTTGCATCTTCGTATGCTTTTTTAAGTTCGGCTTTAGTCGTTTCATCTCCATTTTTATAAAGATCGGCAATGGTCCATGTCAAATGCCAAATGTTGAAACTTTGCTTAAGTAAACCAATATGAGTAAAATAAAGGTCGCTGATTTTATTTGCCTGGTCATTTGTCACGACCTGATCTCGGATTACCCATAGTCCGAGCACGCAGCCTAAAGTCCCTTTGTCGATTTCTATGGCGGCAATTTTGAGAGTTTGATCGATGTCGACACCGGGAAGCAGGACCTTGGAGCGGTCGTGAGTAAGGTACCTCATGCACCCCGACAAACTCGCAAACACAAAAACAACAATGAAAATTCTCAAAAGAGATGTCAGTGCCTTCTCTCGTAGAATTTTAGCAGGTCCTACACACATGATAACTTTATTCATATAAATATCTTTATTCCTTATTAAATCCGTTTTCGGACATTTTTCAATTCCCGCCTATGTCTTGATGTTGTTTTGGGATACGACATCGAAAGCTCGTCAAGCACATTGAGTACAATTTGAGAAACTATGAGGCGGGCATTTTCCTTGTCATCGGCCGGAACAATGTACCAAGGTGAATTATGGGTACTCGTTTCGGTCAGACAATCTTCGTATGCCTCCATATAATCACTCCAAAACCTCCTCTCCGAAATATCCGCCAACCCGATTTTCCAGTTTTTATCTGGTTCATCAATTCTCTCAAGGAAACGTTTCCGCTGTTCGTCTTTAGATACATGCAAAAATATCTTGATGATTTTGGTACCGTTGCGAAAAAGATGATCTTCCAAATCCACAATGGAGCGAAACCGTTCCTTCCACACCGTTTTCTCATCGAGCAATTCCTCCGGAATTCTTTGATTGCAAAGGACTTCGCGATGCACGCGAACGATGAGCACTTCCTCGTAATACGAACGATTGAATACGCCGATCCGCCCGCGCCGGGGTAACTTACAGGTGGTACGCCAGAGGAAATCGTGGGCAAGATCTTCGGCACTGGGCTCTTTAAAACTGAAAACCTCGCAGCCCTGCGGGTTGACACCAGACAATACATGTTTGATGATTCCGTCTTTTCCGGCTGCATCCATGCCTTGCACGATCAGCAACACCGAATAGCGGTTGTATGCATAAAGTAAAGATTGCAGACCGTTCATTTTTTTAACGTGCTCAACGAGGATTTCCTTATATTTTTCCGTGGATTTGTAGAAAGGTTTTATTCGTGTCCGTTGTTTTTTAAGTTCTACTTTTTCTTTAGGCCGAACACGAAATTTTTCCGTATCGATTTTCATGGAATCTCCGATTGTTGGGATGCCCGGATTTTTTCACCACGGAAACTATCGTAACTGCTGATAATACCTTTACGCAATATCGGTGCCAGTACGATATATGAGGGTTATGATCCGAATTTGAGGATTTGCAAAAATGACAATCCTTTCCCAATTTTGATAATTCCCGTTTTTTGCGGATTAATAAAAATAATCGCCCCGAACGATTCGTATTTATTTGCAAAACATGAGGTGGAGTTATGAAGGGTTCTTTTTCCGAAAAAGCTGGGATTAGCCGTCCGAGTATGAATTCCACGAGCAAGAGCGGCATTCAGGATTTTAAGGAGGCTAATCATGAAAACGATAAGAATGATTCAAGTAAGTATATATGTTCTGATTTGCGGATTGGCGATGGCGCCGAACGCGGCGGATCCTCCTTTGCAATCTTCTCCGTCAGTAAACAAATCCTCGGTAAAAACCGCCGGCGATTCGGATCTTGGCGGTTGGGGTGGAGGTAAAGATACGGCATACCGATCCGCACCCCAAGATACGGCCAATGGAGGAATGGGCGGCGGGCGAAACAATGGGGATACGACTGCAAAGCCTAAAATTCTAGATACGGCAAAAATCAGTCATTATTAGAAGTAATTCATACATGTAAATAGCGGTCAGGAAAGCGTGGAAATCTAAAAAGCGGAAAATCCGACTGTTTTTTTGGAAATAAAGAATTTATAATGCACCGGGGCCGGTTTTTCAAAAATCGAAGAACCGGCCTTTCTTATCCCGGTAGTTTATGCGTACCGTTTTTGTGAGGAGGAAGCGTGGTTATTGCAAGACTATTGGTCCAAACATGTTCATTGTCTTTAACTACAGAATCATATTTCCATGTGTGATCAATGGGCTCCTGGGGATCCATAACGAAAATCGAATCGGTTTTGGGTACATAACCGTGTAAGACAACGAAATGCCCCTGGTTGTTTCCCAGACTCCATCTGATTATAACCGCCTTTTGGGCATCGAAAAGTCCGGTCAATTCCTCAAAAGTCAAGGGTCGCGTATATCTTTGTGTATCTATCCCAAAATGATTAAGGATGGCTTCAATTGATTTTCTTCCGCTGCAATTGCCGTAGAAAAAATCACAAACAGCCTGACCGCCTACCGCCCAGTCGGCAATTTCTTTTTGAGTGACCTTCTGGTTGTAATATTCAAGAATGGTTTTTACACAAGCATTCCAGCACCATACGGGTTTTTCTTGAAATGTGTGGTTAATCGGCACAAATACCAGAGCTTGAGCCTGCACGCTGAAAAAACAAATAAAAATCCCGGCCCACAGATAGGAAATGAAAAACGATTTTTGTTTTTGTCTCATATATAGCTTATTATAAAATACTCTGTTTTAATTGCAACAGAATGGTTTGTTTTTCAGAGGAATTCAGGCAGATTGTACATTCCCGCCCGCAGAATACGTCCTGTCGTCAAAAACATTTCTATTCTTCACGAATCGGGTTGGCAGAATCCAAAACCCGGTATCCAAAGAGTTTAACCCGGTCATTCACAAAGAACCATACCAATGAATATCCCCACACCAAAAGCGCCCACCCCCAGCCGATCGGCGGCATAAACAGCCCATATACGGCAATTATAGTTGCTATAACTTGCGTTCCAATAACCGCTGCCAATAAGATCGGCGCGGGCCGTATAGACCAAAAAGGGCCGCGCGTTCGCGTCAGAAATATTTTGAAATGACCCGCAACGGACAATTTCAAATACATCAGCGTTTGTATGAGCGCACGATCGAGGTGAAAGACTCGTTCGCCAAGATAGAACAAGCCGAAGGAGTCCAAAAGCCCTATCACGCTTACCGCCGAGGCGATGCCCATGACCAGACGCATATTCCACGACTCCGGTCGATCGTTGTAATGAACGTTGTCATATGCAATTGACAATATGGCGCCGTCGTTGAGTAATGCAAGCATCACGATCATCACGGCTGTCAATGGGTAAAAATTGAAGATCAGAATCGCGAGAGTCATGAACAACAACACACCCAAGGTCTCGGCAATGCGATAGATTGCATAGCTGTTCATGCGTTGGAAGATTTTCCTACTCTCCTTTATTGCCTCAATAATCACGGAAAGCCCCGGCGTCATCAATACGATGGCGGCGGCGGCGCGTGCCGCGTCGGTTGCGCCCGAAACCGCTATGCCGCAGTCGGCTTTCTTAAGAGCAGGCGCGTCATTTACTCCGTCTCCGGTCATCCCGACGATGTGTCCTCGTTTTTGCAAAACATCCACGATGTGAAACTTATGCTCAGGAAATACTTGGGCAAAACCGTCGGCTTTTTCAATGGACTCGGCCGTCTCCGCGGTCTCCTTGCGTTTCGAGTCACCCAGGCTGCTTGCATCGAGAATTGCGGCACCCATACCCAATTTATTGGCGGTTTCCCGAGCTATTGCAAGCTGATCCCCGGTTACCATCTTGACTTTTACGCCCATTCTTCCGGCCGTCTCGATGGTTGCCTTGGCATCTTCTCTCGGCGGATCGAACAAAGGCAACACACCAAGGAATTGCCATTGATCCTGCCCGTGGGCCCGGGCAACGCCGATCGATCGAAAACCTCGGCCGGCAAATTCGTTGACCGCATTTTCGACAACAAGCCTTATCTGTGCGGCATTAGCAGACAATTCCAGGATTGCCTGCGGAGCGCCCTTGGTGACTTTGAATGTGCTTCCGTCCGAGGCCTTGACAATTGCTTCGGTTCGTTTGTTTACGGCATCGAACGGTTGGAAATGGACCACGTCGTAGGATTTTAAGACCCGGTCATCCTTCAGGCCGCTCAAAACGGCCAGGTCAATGGTGTCATTGTTTTCCGCTCGGGAGGCCAAACCGGCACAGAGTATAACTTGCTCAACCGGGACACCGTTAACGGAGAAGGGGTCACCTAACGTCAACTTGTTCTGGGTGAGCGTTCCGGTCTTGTCGGAGCATAATATATCCACGCCCGCCAACTCCTCGATAGCCGTCAGCCTGCTCACGATCGCTTGCTTTTTGGCAAGCAGGCGCGCTCCCACGGCCATGGTGACGGACAATACCGTGGGCATTGCGACCGGAATCGCGGCAATGGTCAATACCAACGCGAATTGTAATGTAGTGAGAAACGGGTCGCCGCGCACAATGGCGACAATGATAATCGCTGCAACCAATGCTGCGGCAAGGATGATCAAATAATTTCCTATTTTAAGAACTGCTCGTTGGAAATGGCTGATACTTTGCTTTCCCTGCACCAACTGTGCGGTTGTACCGAAAAAGGTGCTTGCACCTGTCGCATACACAATTGAATCGATTTCGCCCTGGCGAATAATCGACCCCGAGAACACCGCCTCGCCCGCCTTGCGCGTTGCCGGCAAAGACTCTCCTGTCAATGCCGACTGGTCCACTTCCACCCCATCGCCGTCAAACAACCTGGCGTCTGCCGGCACGATATCGCCAATACGCAGACGAATGACGTCGCCCGGGACCAACTCGCGGGCTGCCGGGTTTACCCACTTTCCATTTCGCTTCACCCGAGCCTTGACAGCCAGCTTGGACTTCAAGGCCGCAATGGCGTTGCCCGCCTCGCGTTCTTCCCAGAATCCGACAACGGCGTTGGCAATGAGCAAAAGAAGAATGATGAAAAAATCCGGCCAGTGGCCAACAACGCCAGAAAGAATTACCGCCACCCCTATCATCCATGGAATAGGTCCCCAAAAATAGGCGAGGAATTTTAAGAGTTGATTTGTTTTCTTTTCCACGATTTCATTCGGACCATATTTCGTGAGCCGTTTTTGCGCTTCCTCTTGGCTGATTCCCTCAGACGAGGACGCCAATCGAACAAGCAGGTCAGCCATAGGAAGAGATTTCAGATCGTCTTGAGACTCTGACTTAGATTCGGGAGGACCGGGCCTTTCAATTTCTTTTTCCATAAACTACCCTTCCCGTTTATTTAGAATTACATTTATTTTCGGAGTAATTTCGCGATTACTCGTACGGAAAAATATCTCATTGACGCGTAGGGTTGTCGGTCCAATATCCATTGCGACCATAATGGCTGTGTAATTTTGTCTCATAATCCCTGCTGAGCAAAGCATCTTCGCTGTATTCCGGTGACAGCTTGATTGTCGTGCTGGAAACATTGACAAAAACCTTTCCCTGGTTCCAACTGATTCGTTCGATCCATTCCGGCGAAATCAGAACTTTTTTTTCCGGCCACCAGTCTCCGGTCTCGATCACGAGATAACGAATTGTCCACGACGCCGCATCAACGATAAAATCATCGACATGGCCAATATCTCTGTCTTCCGCGTGCAGGCGATGACCGCATACATCGTGGGTGCTGCGTAAATGCGGGTCCCATACATCAGGGCCTTGTCCTTGATTGTCCCAATCCAGAGGCACACCCAGACTGACAAAGAAGTCTTCTTCAAAATGCCGTGAGACGGGTTTGTCGCTGCTCGAAGCTGGACAGTCCTCAATCTGCTTTTTTGTCAATTTGACAATGATATGCTGTTTTTCCAAGTCTACGCCGAGGAGCGATTTTGGAGAAATCAATAGCTGTCTGCGTATTATCCAAAGGCCGGTGTCTACGACCAGATAGCGTATGGCCCAGGTTTGGTCGTTAAAATAAAATTCTTCGGCTTTCCCTATTTCTCCATCAAGACATTCCAATTTGTAACCTTTGAGTTTTTTCACTTTTGTTAACATATAGGGTCTTTCGATTGAAGTCATTCCCGGAACATTTTAATTGAGAATTATGCAAAAATTGATCCAAAAATTATCCGGCCCAATCATGGGGGCGAACCGCATTTTCCGGATAGTTGAAGCGCACCCATAAGTTACTCAAGAAGGAGCAACAATTATGCCATGCCGACAGGCATACTAATTGCTTTTATACTTCTTATATGAAAGAAGGTTCGGTATGCAGGTTGGAGCATGGCTCAACAAACAAGGTAAATGTACTTTTACCGTCTGGGCGCCGTTTCTCAAGCGAATTGATGTCAAAATCCTTTTGCCTCATGGACAACGGTTCCCGATGGAAAAGGACGAAAAAGGCTATTGGTCTTGCATAATAGGAAATATTGAATCGGGCACTTCGTACCTTTATTTGCTTAACGAAGAAAAAACGATGCCCGATCCGGCATCGCAATCTCAGCCGCAGGGCGTTCACGGCCCTTCGGAAGTGATCGACCAGTGCGAATTCCAATGGGACGACCTTGATTGGAAGGGAATTCCTATCGAAGAAACGATATTTTATGAAATCCATATCGGATGCTTCACCCCTGAGGGAACGTTTGCATCGGCTCAAGACTTCGTGAAGCATTTGTCAAACCTGGGAGTAAACGCGGTGGAAATCATGCCTGTTGCCGCGTTTCCGGGCGAAAGAAACTGGGGATACGACGGCGCATATCCTTTTGCGGTTCAAAATTCGTACGGCGGATGCAACGGTTTCAAGACATTCGTCAACCTGTGCCACAAATCCGGGATAGCGGTCTTTCTCGACGTCGTATACAATCACTTCGGACCGGAAGGAAGCTATTTTGGCGAATTCGGCCCGTATTTTTCAAAAAAATACAGTACGCTCTGGGGATCGCCGATCAACTTCGACGGCGAGTATTCAAATGAAGTCCGTAATTATTTCATAGAGAATGCGATATACTGGCTGCGGGATTTCCATATCGACGGACTGAGGCTCGATGCGATTCAAGCCATATACGATTTCAGCGCGCGTTCGTTTCTTTCCGACCTGGCAAAACACGTCGAATCTTTTAGCCGAAAAAACGGGCGGAAACGATATCTGGTTGCGGAAAGCGACCTCAATGACGCACGCATCGTGCGGCCGACATCGGAATTCGGAACAGGCCTTGATGGCCAATGGACCGACGACTTCCATCACTCGCTCCAATCGTTATTGACAAAAGATGTAACCCGCTACTATTGTGATTTCGGATCGATCGATCACATGGCCCTGTCGTTTAAAAACGGTTTTGTTTATTCCGGACAGTATTCGCAGTTCAGAAAGAAGGATCATGGGAATTCTACGGCCCAAATACCCCTGTTCCGTTTTGTCGTGTGTTCTCAGAACCACGACCAGATCGGTAACAGGATGCTTGGCGAACGGCTTAGTTCGCTCGTTTCTTTTGAGGCGTTGAAACTGGCCGCCTCGGCCGTTATTTTGTCCCCCTTTGTCCCCTTGCTTTTCATGGGCGAAGAATATGCCGAAAACACCCCGTTCCTCTTTTTTGCCGATCATTCCGACCAAACGGTCGTGAATGCCGTGCGGAAGGCAAAAGCGGAAGAGTTCTCCTCGGGCAATCCCGTAAACCCCTTTGACCGTTCGACGTTTTTACTCTCCAAACTGGATTGGCGGAAACGATCGGGCATAAATAATGGCGCTATCCTCGGCATGTATAAGAAACTTATTCTCCTCAGAAAGACATGTCCCCCACTCAGCCAATTCGACAGGAAACGCATACGGGTAACAACCTTCGGAAATGGCCGTGTTGTTGCACTTGACCGAAGCAAAGAAAATTGGCGATCCGTTTGTTTCTTCAATTTTACAGCCGAGCCGCTTGATTTGACTATGCCCTATACGGGAGAATGGAAAGAGGTTTTTGATTCCGCGGACACACAATGGATGGGGCCCGGTTCACGAGTACCGCAGACAATTGTCAAGGGTACGGTGCTCTCGCTTCACCCGTGGAACGCGATCATGCTCCTGGGGGAAATTTGATATGGACACAACCAAACGCTTGCCTTTGTCTACATATAGGATTCAGTTCAATTCGAATTTCACGTTCAAATCCTGCACTGAAATCGTGGAGTACCTCGCTTCCCTGGGAATCTCACATGTATACGCTTCTCCAATTTTTAAGGCACGTCCGGGAAGCACTCACGGCTACGACATCTGCGACGACAATTCGCTGAATCCCGAGTTGGGCTCAACCGAGGAATTTTCGGAACTCATCCAACAACTTCAGGAAAATGGTATCGGATGGATTCAGGATATCGTTCCGAATCACATGGCGTTTGATCCTGCCAACAAAATGCTTGCCGATGTTTTGGAAAATGGCCAGGACTCGGTGTACGGAAAGTTTTTCGACGTTACCTGGGACCATCCGTACGAAAATCTTCGGGGAAAAATTCTTTTACCATTCCTGGGGACGACATACGGCAGCAGTCTCGAGGCAGGCGATCTTGCCCTGAAGATGGATGAAAAGGGCCTTTTTATCGGTTGTTATGGAAAGCGCTTTCCGGTCCAGCCAGAGACATATGCTGAGGTATTCAGCGGTTGCACAGACAAGCTCAAAGCGGAATTGCATGAGGATAATCCGATCCTAGTAAAGTTCATCGGCGCGCTATTGTCTTTTCAAAAGCCCGCAAAACAGATCCTCCCCGAAGAACGGAATGCCACAATTTCCATGGCGCGCACAATACTCAGGGATCTTTATATAGAAAGCAATCTCGTAAGGACAGCAATGGATGAGGCAATAGCCGGTTTCAACGGATCAATGGAAAATCCAAAGGGGTATGAGCGGTTCGACGAGTTGCATGCATCCCAGTTTTTCCGGCTTGCGTTTTGGAAAGTCGCTTCGGAAGAACTCAATTACAGGCGATTTTTCACTATAAGCGATCTGATCGGAGTTAGAGTGGAAATACCCGAAGTATTCGATAGTATCAACACAATGATTTTTGACATGCTGGACAAAGGCATTGTCCAGGGGCTGAGAATCGATCACATCGACGGACTCTACGATCCCCTCGAATATCTGAAACGGATACGAATGAGATTCCCGGAAACCTTTATCGTATGCGAGAAGATTTTAAGCCGCAACGAAACGCTCCCGGAACAATGGCCTGTGCAAGGTACGACCGGCTACGAATTTCTAAGCGCCGTCAATACTCTTTTCATTCGTAGCGACAGTCAACAAGCCTTTGACAAGATCTACGCCGAATTCACGGAGAGGATTTTTTCTTTTGACGATCTGGTTGTTGAAAAGAAACGGGTCATCATCGAAAAATATATGGCCGGAGACATTGACAATTGTGCCTTACTTCTAAAACGTATCGCGGGGAAAGACCGTATGGGCAGCGACATCACCATGTATGCGCTTCGTCGTGCCATTGTCGAGCTTTTGGCGTATTTTCCGGTGTACCGCACCTACATCAATCCGGACAATATTGCCGAACGGGACCGTGCATACTTGACGCAGGCGATCACAAAAGCACAGATGAAAAACCCGTCGCTTATCAACGAACTTCATTTCATTAACAAATTCCTCATTCAAACCGGCGAAAGCGCGGAGCATGATCAGAGGCCGTCCGACCGGCTCGGATTCATCATGCGACTGCAGCAATTTTCCGGTGCGCTGATGGCAAAGGGGTTTGAAGATACGGTTTTTTACAATTATAACCGCCTCATTTCCCTCAATGAAGTAGGCGGCGATCCCGGACGCTTTGGGGATAAAAACGAGTCGTTCCATGATTTCTGCAAATTCCGCCAGGAACACTGGCCGTCGTCGTTCAATTCGACCGAGACGCACGATACCAAACAAGGCGCAGACACTCGTGCACGGATTAACGTTTTGTCCGAAATTCCCACGGAATGGAGCAAGCAGGTCAGAAAATGGCGCTCGATGAACCGCGGATTTGTCAAGATCATCGATGACAAACCGGTGCCCGACGCAAATGTCGAATATATGCTGTACCAGACGCTGGTCGGATCATTTCCTTTCGATCAAAATGCGTTGGCGTCGTACCCCGGCAGGGTACGGGGATATGCGCTCAAAGCGGTACGGGAAGCGAAAGAAAATTCAAACTGGATAAAATTCGACAGCGATTACGAAGGAGGCATCGCCGAATTCATCACCGCGATCCTCGATAACGATCCGTCAAATAAATTCCTGGCCGATTTCATCCCGTTTCAACGGAAGATCGCGTGGTACGGCATATTTAATTCCCTTTCGCAAACCGCACTTAAGCTTACTACCCCGGGAATACCGGATTGCTATCAAGGAGCAGAGACTTGGGACTTGAACCTGGTTGACCCGGACAACCGACGCCAAGTCGACTTTGCAAACCGTAAAATAGCCCTTGACGCTATCGTTGCCAGGGAAGGTGGCGATTTACAGGCACTTGTGAAGGATCTGCTCACAAGCATGACAAACGGGCACGTTAAAATGTATCTGTATCACCGTTCCCTGAACTTGCGGAAAACGAAGCATGACGTTTTTGAAAAAGGACAATACCTTCCTTTGAGTTTCAAAGGTTCTCATAAAAACTCGGTCGTGGGATTCGTCAAAAAATACGCAGGCTCATGCATTGCGGTTGTTGTGCCCAGATTTCTTACAGGTTTTGTTCCCGAAGGACGGCTTCCTCTGGGCAGGGATTTGTGGCGAGACACGGCCATGTCCATGCCTTCCGAGGCAATGCCCTCGTCTTGGCGCAACATATTGACAAACGAAACAGTTCCCGGCGTAAGCAATACGCTTGTGGGCGACCTTTTTTCCTCGTTCCCGCTTGCCATTCTGGAAGCGTGAAGGCATTTCAAAGTTCTGGCAAAGTCTTTGCTCTCTTAGATATGAGAGATTAGCAGCTCAATAAAAAATATCTACGCCAGACGCGTACCTCAACTGAACCTATCGACGTGATATAGAAAGGATCGCATATGAAAATTTGGCCCGGTCAACCCTATCCGCTGGGTGCAACATGGGACGGTGCCGGTGTGAACTTCGCACTTTTTTCCGAACAGGCTGAGAAAGTCGAATTATGTTTGTTCAACATGTCCGGAAAAGAAACCGCCAGAATTGCATTGTCCGAAAAAACCGATCAGGTTTTCCATTGTTATCTCCCCGATGTCCGGCCCGGACTTCTCTATGGGTACCGCGTGTATGGTCCTTACGAGCCTAAGAATGGTCTTCGGTTCAATCACAACAAATTGCTGATCGATCCCTATTCAAAAGCTATTTCCGGGGACATAGAATGGAATGACGCGCTTTTTGGTTACACAATAGGACACAAGGACGAAGATTTGAGTTTTGACGAGCGAGATAGTTCCGCATTCATGCCTAAAAGTGTTGTTATTGACTCGGCATTCAGTTGGGGAAACGATGTACCGCTCAGAACCCCGTGGAACAAGAGTATCATTTACGAGGCGCATGTGAAGGGCTTGACCGCTTTAAACAAGGAAATTCCGGAGGAGTACCGAGGAACCTATGCTGGAATTGCTACACACGAAATGATCGAATACTTTCAGTCCCTCGGCATCACGGCAATCGAGTTGATGCCCGTGCACCAATTCATACATGACCGGGTGCTTATTGACAAGGGATTAAGGAATTATTGGGGATACAATTCCATCGGGTTCTTCTCTCCCCATGCCGCCTATGCGAGCGCGCAATCGCCGGGAAAACAGGTCGAGGAATTCAAATCTATGGTTAAAGTTCTTCATCGGGAAGGCATCGAGGTGATTCTCGATGTAGTTTACAACCACACTGCCGAAGGCAATCATCTTGGTCCGACACTTTCGTTTCGCGGAATCGACAATCCCAGTTATTACAAACTGGTCTCGGATGATCCCCGCTTCTATATGGATTATACCGGATGCGGTATATCACCGAACATGGGGCACCCACGCTTCCTTCAGCTTGTTATGGATAGTCTGAGATATTGGATCACCGAAATGCACGTTGACGGATTCAGGTTCGACCTTGCTGCAACGCTGGCCCGTGAATTTTACGATGTCGACAAATTGTCCGTATTTTTTGATCTGGTCCACCAGGATCCGTTGATATCGCAAGCAAAACTCATTGCCGAACCCTGGGACCTTGGACCCGGCGGGTATCAAGTGGGAAACTTTCCCGTTTTATGGGCCGAATGGAATGGCAGTTATCGTGACACGGTCCGGCGATTCTGGAGAGGAGATACTGGCGTGGCCGGAACAATGGGGTACCGGTTGACAGGCAGTAGCGACTTGTATGAAAAAGGCGGAAGAAAGCCCAATGCCAGCATAAATTTTGTCACCTCGCATGATGGATTCACACTGCACGATCTCGTGTCTTACGATACCAAACATAACGAAGCAAACAAGGAAGACAACACGGACGGAGAAAGGGAAAACTACAGTTCTAACAACGGAGCCGAAGGAAAGACCGATAATGCCGAAATCCTGAAGTTCCGTGAAAAACAAAAGAGAAATTTGTTGAGCACCGTCTTTTTATCACAAGGCGTGGCAATGCTCTTTGCAGGCGATGAACTCGGATTTTCCAAGCAGGGCAACAACAACACCTATTGTCAGGATAATGAACTCTCATGGATCAATTGGGACTTGGATAACACACAAACAGATTTTCTGGCCTTCTGCACGTATCTGGTGGGCATAAAAAAAGATCATCCTATGCTACAGCGAAAAACCTTTTTCAACGGTCAAGACTCTATATTACCCAAAAAGAAGGATATTTCCTGGCTGCTTTCCAACGGCAATGAAATGACCGAGGAAAATTGGAATGATCCAAAAACAGGCACCTTCGGCCTCTTGCTCAATGGCGAAGCAAATGACGAAGAGGACTACCATGGAAACAAACTCAGAGACGATACACTTTTTATTCTGATCAATGCAAGCCAGCAGACCGCGTCGTTCAATTTGCCGCCCGCATTTGCAAATAGTACCTGGGCCGTTATCCTCGACACCCGCTATCCGCAAGGCATGCCCTCGCAACAAGCTCGAAACGGATCAACCTATGAGATGGAAGGGAAATCACTTTGTCTCTTGATGGTGCCGAGACCAGGGAAATGGGAAAAAGTCCAGGCCATGTGTGCAACCGTGCTGCCGAATCCGCATCGGTAAGAGGGTGTTGGTCGTCATCCTAAAGCCTTGCTTGTTCTAAAAAGAGTTCCCCAGGTTAAATTGGATTGCGTAAAGACCTTCACCCGGCCTTTTATCAAGCTTAAAACCGGCATCGAGGCTGAGAATAAAAATAGGCAAATGAATTCTGATACCCGCTCCGGCATTATATCGAAAATCGGGCTTGTTAAAAACCGAACGATAATCGCCAAAAGACGTTCCCTGAATATTCCATAAATTTCCCATATCGAAAAAAGCAACACCTCTGAACCATTTGTAAATAGGAAAACGCAGCTCTCCTACATTCCATGCCATATAAAATGTCCCGCCTGTCGTATCGGATCCAAGAGTTTTTGGATAGAATCCACGCATGACATCGGGACCGCCGATGTAAAATTTCTGATCAATAGGTACGACGGTGCTTTGTCCGTAAAGTCGTTCTATACCGGCCCGCAGCGCCGATGCAATTATGAAAGATTCGCCCAATGGAAAGTAAACGCGCTCATCCCCTTCGAGCCGTACATAATGATTGCTTTTTGTGCCGGTTATGCCGGAAACCTCAATTAAAGCATTTGAAAAATTTCCTTTATGAGGATCTACCATATCGCTTCGCGAATCTTGAGTTATCGAAAACCCGATGCTGTGGGTAAATGGGTTACCAACCGAATCCGGATTGATAGACGCTGAGATATAGTCGATACTCCTGGTCTCAAGAGTATGGGTTATCGATGTTTTTATACGACTGGTGAGTTGATATGACAGACAGGAATGCAGCGCGGTGAAATATCCTGCCCATAGAATATTGGGAAATTCAAAGAGCGCGGGTTGTGGTCCGCCCTCTCTTCGATGATAAAAAGAAGCTGTTTGATTGAACGTTACCGGCACCTCAAATATCCATGGCCAGACGATGCCTAAATCTATCCCTTGAAGCAGATAATTTGCATAGAGGGAGGCGGATCCTCTTATCCCAAGCTGGGCAAAATTGTCGTAAGATGCATCCGCGCGACCGCAGATCGATTCGTACGTTTGATATCCAATGCTTGTTTCTACAGTAAGAAAACTTGTTTCCAAAACAGTTATCCGGACAATTCGTAATGAATCATTCAAAGAGTCCGGAGAAGCCGGTGAATCGTAACTTACGACAACGAAACCGAATAAATTTGTGCCATACAGATTGTTAATCGTATTTCGCAACTGTTTATTGGTTAAAACATGTTTTTCTTTAAAACGCAATTCTCTCCGTACGACTCGATCCCGGACACCATGAAGTCCCGATATTTGAATCGAATCAACCCGTATATGAGGACCGGTATGGATAGTATACTCAACCTGAGCGCCCAATGAATCAGAAGAAAACGTACAATGATAATTGGCCGTTGCTTCCAGATAACCACGGTTGCCGAGCGTCTCGATGAACATCCTAATGTCCGCGTCGATATCCGCAATTTTCAACGGGCCTTGCTTTTGCACAAGCATATCCTTTCCGAGGTCCAGTTTTTTGTCGGGCGGAATTCCCGAAAATATGACGCCCGTTACGGTAGTGCGCGGACCTTCCGTAATGTGTATGCGTACATTGACAATATGCTCATGCGCCGAGTTTGTGATCGTATCCGCTTGAATCGCGATTTTAAGGAAACCGTTGCTCTCATACCATTGCCGAATCAGCGCCGTATCTTGCCGAAGTCGGGGAAAGGAAAATGCCGGCTTATAAAAAAGTTTTTTGCGCGAATAGATTTTCGGATCAAGGGCCAATCCAAGCCCCTTTAAGGTTAGGCTCGAAAATGATTTATTACCCTTTATTATCAGCCTGCCGACTCGCGTTTGTATTGTAGAGGTCGCTATTGAATCTTGTACATGTTTCGCGGCTTGAGAATGCCCGGGAAATGCGATCAAAAACAGCGTAAAGCAAATACGACGGACTGCCACATTTTGTAGACTCGTGGAACGGCATCTATGACAAAAGGCTTTCATCACTTTGTTACCCTGTATTTGAGATGGATGCCGGCATTCCCTTTGTCATTAGACTCAAAATCAAGAAACAAAAACGGATTCAATTTCCAGGAAACAACACCTTGACGAGAAACAGTATCGGATATACCTCCTTTATAGGTAACTATGACATTGGGGCTGATTTTCTTGCTTACTGAAACCGAGGCGTCAGCCTGCGATGTTCCTTCGGCAAAAAGATTACCTTTGATCTGGACTTGCTCCAGTCCCAAAGTCTTTCCGGCTTCTTTCGAAATAATCCCTGACAAGGAATTACTGATTAGTGAGGTCGAGTTTATATTGCCCGAGCCTGCGGAGCCGAATACAAGAAGAGTGATGATTTCACGCTGACTGAATCCCTTATTGGAAGTCAATTCAATATTCGGCTTTTTCATTTCCCCGGAAATATGCAAGGTAATAACAATGCTGTCTCTGTCGTTACTTGGCTCTTCCCCGGACATGCTGGTTGTCGCCAGTATATCGATAAACGGATCGATCTCATTCACTCCTGTCAACCTTGCGTATCCCTTCCGTATGATGAATTCATGATTTAAATACGTTGCCGTGCCGCTGTCGATTCGTATCTGGCCGGCGAATTTTGGCGTAGTGCTGTTACCCGTTAACAGTAATGTTCCCCCGATAAAGGTTTTGATTTCACTTGCCGATCCCGATAATACATTCCCAATCTTTACATCAGTCGAAAGCGAATTAGGAATATTTAATCTAATGTTAAGCTGCAACGGTTTGTTTTGCGAAGGAAGGTTCACCCGTGCCACAACCTTTTGATTTAAGGGCACCTCATAGGTGACTTTCGATTCACCGAGCAACGCGTATGCGTCAATTCCCCATCGACCAAGCGGATTGGAAAGACCCGCAACCAAAGAATCGATACGGACCTGCGTGTCATCCAGATAATTGATTTTAAGGTTCCTTGAGACAAGGGTTATTTGTGATGGACCGAGCGATTTGCCTGCCAGGGTGATGTACCCGGACTGATCGATCGTACCATTACCCCATGATCCCTTACCATTTATTAATATCGCATCACCATCGGTTCTCAGCGCAAACCGTAAAGGACCTATTGCAGGCGCAACATCCTCAACGGCAAACACGATATCATCGGCCTTCAGGATACTTTCATTTCCAGCCACAAAATGCCCGGAAGAAATATTCAGACGTCCGTTGACCGTTCCCGACAGAAAATGAACACCATTTATAAAAGGATTGAAATTGGTTGCCGCGATGCTGTCTACGCTCAACGCCATTCGAAAATCGCGGTTAGCCAGAAAAGACAAAGATGGTGCCAGCGGTATTCTTCCCGAAACCTTTAGTTTCCCTTTTTCAAAAAAAATATCGGAAGTATCTATAATCAATATGGCATTGTCAAAGGTGGTCCTGATAAACATTTTGGGCAATGAAATACCGGCGTAACGCACTCCCCCCGTTGTCAGTAAAATGCCGATCGGTTGCATCGACGAGGAGGAAGCAGTTTCCCGTGGCTTGACCTGGAGTGATAGTGTGTCTGCACTCAAATTCAGCCCGGGATATGCAAGCTTATCCAAAACAAGGGAAAGAAAGCCTTCCGGGTACCATACTCCATGTCGCAATGTTACCGCGGCATCGGCGGTTAAGCGTCCGGTCGCGGTTATGTTTTTTGAAAAAGCCTGGACATACGATTGAAGACAAACGTTTTGTCCGGATACTTTTATTTCAGCCGGCAGGGAAGAGGCAGTATCCAACTGAAAAGACGGCAGCAGAGCGGCGTGACCAGCAAAAAGCAAGGGGCTGCAGGAATCGTTAACGCTGAGAGTGCATAACGCAAGTGCTTGATGTTTTTCCAGTTCGAGGTCGGCATGTAATGCCGGCAGCTTCGAAGCTTTGACATAAGCGATATTCGACAGCCGGACAGCCGCACTTACCCTGGGATCGGAAAGTTTCCCGTTCATTGACAATTGCATAGACAATATGCCAGAGGGAATCGACATCGATGGGGCCCAAGCGCGGGCGGCCTGCACCGGAACATTGGTCATGACGCAAACGCCATTTGCAACTGTGTTTTTGATTGCCCGGGCTTTTATCGATATGGTCCCGGCTGAGGATTTTCCGCTGTCCGAGACGATAGACAAATCTGCTGAAATATCTTTCCGCGCGCGGTCAAAAAACCCTTTACCGCCGATCAAAACCGGTCCATTGGTCAACGTAAGCGTGGTCAGCTCGATTATGCTATCGTGCAGAGAGAATGCCGTTCTCAGCGAATGAGCAACCGGTATTCCCGAAACCAGGGAATCGATGCCTATTTGGATGTCCGCATTCGGATACAGAACCGGACCCCGGGCGGTAATCGAAGCCGTCAAAAAGCCTCGCATCCCGGATATTCCGTTGCTTTTTAAGGCATTCTCAATCTGTCCATTTACATCCGCAGATGCTGCGTTTATTATTATGCCTGTTTTGCCTGTGTATGAAAAATCAGACTTCACATTCTTAACGGCTAATCCTTCCCACGATACTCCCGATCCTTCCAGCTTTACCCGGGCCGATGGGCTCGAAAGGAATTTGCTCAACGTAAAATTGCAATCCATTTTTCCTATAATTTCTTTGTTTAAAAGCACCATGCTTAAAGGTCGCAGATCCATGATCTGCAAAGCCCCGTTTCCGGAACCTTTATCATGAAGTAAAGATCCGGCCGCATTTAAGGACAAAACCTTTGGCCAATTTCCGTTTATTATAAACGAATCACGGACCAGGTACATCCTGAGGCCGGCAGAAGAAATCGTTGCACCGTTTGAAAAGGATAAATTCGTTAGCCCGAGCGTACAATGGAGTAAATCAGGCATCCTACTCACTGAACGACCCGATGCAGTTATAGCAAATCGGGCAACGCCATTTTTAAGCAGATCCGGCGAATTAATTTTCAATATCATACGCCTGAGCCTGGGTATGCTGGGTGCAATAAAATTTCCCCGTACCTTGTAATTATCAATAACCGGTTTTGATAAAAGATTTCCGATATGGGTTTTAACGGTAAAAGCTCCATGAAGAGCTTGATCGTCAAGAACAAGGCGACAATTCGCGACCCCAAGAGAATCATGGTTTAGTTTCAAGCTGATTTTATTGAGCGAAATCTTTTTCGCCCGTAGTTTATAAACCGCGATATCAAGAGCAATATTTGGATGCGCGCGCAAACCGTGGGCATTGACGACGCAAACCAAACTGTCACAATGATCGACTCCCCATGCGGGGGCACTAATTGCGGAAAAAAAAGTATTGTCGGCAACAATAGAGAAATGGGCACGAATGCCGTCGAGGTTACTGAAAGGGAATACAAAAGCTCCTTCCATGTCCATGTGCCCACCTGATTTTAAAACGATATCCTCACAAACAAATCTGCTGGCGTTACTTTTTATAGAAAAAGAGAGCGTGTCTACGCTTAAAACATGACTTGGTATTCTCATACGCAATGATCGACCGCTGACGGTTAATTGCAATTCGGATGCACTGGTAAGACGGCCCGTAATGGCAGCACAGGCGATACTTGAAGTCCTTCCTATTGAATCGCGATAATAGGCTTGCAGTGAATCTACACGCAAGTCTCTGATTGTAAACCTCCAAGCTTCCGCGGAGGATTTTGTTACCGGCTTAGCTTTTGGAGTAAAAACATCTTGGAGATTTGGATGAACTTGCTGATTGTATTCTGCCGATATTCCCTTAAGAAAAACCCGGGGCAGAACAATTCGCTTCTTAAGCAGAGGGAGGATTGCTATTTGTATTGAAATACGGGCAATGGCAATGACAGGCTTACCGGTAGTATCTGCAATGGATAATCCGGAAATGGAAAATGCAGACCATGTTTCCAAATGGATGGATTGCCATGAAATTTTTCCATTTAAGTTTGAGGAAAACGCTTTTTGAACTGAAGTTTTTGCGTAATTCTGAAACCACCAAGTTCTTGAAAGCATCCATATTCCGCCAAAAGCAACGAACAAAAACAAAGTAACGCAGCATATAACATAATAGAACTGAAAACGATGCTTACCGGAATTATCGCTAGTGCGTTTCATACTTGTTGCGTGTCCCCGTTTTCTCGAGTGTTTCATGTGCCAATGATGTTGCATAGGCTTTGGGTGCGATAATTGACCCGCGCCTGCGGGCAAATACTTTTGTAAACTCAGCTCCGAAAAACAATATCTGTGAGGTGTAATTGAACCACAATAAAACGATAACCAACGATCCAGCTGCGCCATATTCGGAAGTTACCGAACTTTGACCCAAATACAATCCGATGAGAGCTTTACCAATAGAGAATAGAGCAGCCGTCAGAATGGCCCCGGCGAAAATATCCTTCCATGGTATAATGACGTCGGGGAGGTGCTTGAAGATCAAAGCAAAGAGCAGCGTAAAAATGACAAAAGAACCGAGATGGTTGGCGAGGTTCAATAACCCGGTAAGTTCTCTTGAAAAATGCAAGAAATAGTTTCCTAATCCTTCGAGAAACACATTGATCACGAGGGAAATAATGAGCAGGAAACCAATGGCCAGAATCAAACCGAATGAAAAAAGCCGGGTTCGGATAGTTTCCAATATTGCAATCTGTATTTTTGCGGGCTTGGGCTTAACCTCCCAGATCGTATTCAAATCGTCCTGCATTTCTACAAAAACACCTGTTGCTCCGATTATGAGGATCAACCCGCCAACGACGGCAGCGATGACATTTGATGAGAACTTGCTTACCTTTGAAATCATGTATTGCACGATCTCAGCACCGTTGGTGCCAAACATGCCTTTCATCTGATCCATCAATTGTCCTTGCACCGCCTGTTTACCGAAGACAAGCCCTGACACGGCTATCGCAATAACCAGGATCGGGGCAACAGAAAAAATTGCGTAGAATGCGATGGCTGCCGCCATTCGGGGCACCTTTTGTTTTTGCCATTCGTCAAAGGCTGTTTTCAGCATTTCCAGAGCGTGCGTATTGGTCATTACTACGCCTCTCCCTATAGTCAAATCCTCTGTCAAATAGTAAGCAGGAATTATTCCCTATTTCGGATGTCACACCGGATTTCTTCCTTGGATTATTCTGATCAGTATGGCTATGACGGCAAGAATAAGAAGAATGTGGATGAAACCTCCAAGAGTATAGGAGGAAATTAGCCCGACCAACCACAGTATGAACAAAAGAATAGCGATAGTGTAAAGCATGTTATTATCCTTTCGAAGGGATGAAGATGTTAACGCTCATAGGGTAATTAAAGCAAACATCATGCCGCTAGGAAGATGCCTCTAACGTCCGGTCCGGGTTTTTATTTCAGCCAACCAGGTAAACGCCTCTTCATCGACTTCTCGACGATTCCAGCGCCATTTCCAGTTTCCCAAAACATTGGCAGGATCGTTTATCCGGGATTCTTCACCAATACACAGAATATCCTGCACAGGGAAAATCGCCACCGCGGCTTTTGATCGCATCACTTCCTCGATAAGAGCCCAGACGATTTCCTTATCGCTGGGCTGTTTTCCAACCAGACGAATGACTCTTTCAAACGTTTGTTTATTTGACAAACGTTTCACCCAAGCAAGCGTGGGAAGATTGTCATGCGTCCCCGTGTACGCACAACAATTCTCTTCGTAGTTCAGGGGAAGGTACTGATTTTTTGGATCATCATCGTCAAAGGCAAATTGCAAAACCTTCATTCCAGGAAATCCGTAATGCCTCATGATGCGACGAACATCATCGGTAATGATACCCAGGTCTTCACACAATACCGGAAACTTTTTCAATTCCAACAGAAGCGCATCAAAGAGTTTACGTGTAGGAACATCTTTCCAATTCCCATTCATCGCGTTTACTTCTCCTTCGGGAATTTCCCAATATTGGACGAGGCCTCTGAAATGATCGATCCTTACCATATCGTACAATGAAAACAAATATCGCATTCGTTCAACCCACCAGGAGAAATTCCGTGCCAAATGAATTTTCCAATCGTAGACCGGGTTATTCCAGAGTTGACCGGTTGCGCTGAAGTAATCGGGTGGAACACCGGAAAGTGCAATCGGATGGCGGTCGTTGTCGAGCCTGAAGAGTTCGGGCGCACGCCATACATCGGCACTGTCATGTGCAACATATATGGGCATATCACCAATGATCGTCACGTTGTGAGCATTGGCATAATGCCGCAAATTCCTCCACTGGTTCCATGCGAAGAATTGTATCCTTCTACACGTCTCGATTTGAAGACCGTGTGCATTACCGAAAACCTCGACTGCTTTGGAATCTCGTTGACGTAAAGTAAATGGCCAGCCTGGAAATGGAATACCATATTCTTGCCTCGCAACTTCAAACAGTGCGAAGTCATCGAGCCAGAAACGGTTTGATTGACAAAAAAGTTCATAGCTTCGGTCGGGATGAACCCGCTGTGCCGCTTTCTCAAGCAATGGCATTTTTACTCTCCGTACCTCGGAATAGTAAATGGTTTCTACAGAATTTGCCTTTGGCATGGAGGCCATTTCCTCCACGGAAAGTAGCCCAAGCCCCGAAAGCCCCTCAAGGGAAATGAGAAGCGGATTGATTGCAAAGGCAGACGTACTGAAATAGGGCGATTCACCATTTTCAGGATTACCCGGACTGAGGGGCAGGACCTGCCAATACCCGGCACCGTGATGAGCAAGTAAATCCACGAAGCTGTATGAAGCAGGCCCGAAATCCCCGATACCGTGTCCGGAGGGCAGAGAAAACAGGGGTAAGAGAATTCCGTACCCTCGGTTCATTTTCTGATCCCCCACATGATGCCTGCCAATTTTTCTTCTATCATTTGCTTTTCTTACCCGTATATTTCATGCCGGATGAATACATCTTTTTGAGTTGGGTCACAGTATCTGCGGACGCATATAATAAATCGCCAGGGGAACCATTTTATCCACATAATACGCACACCTCGACTATTATTTTGTACTGCCCCCGTCAAACACTCCAAGATCATCGGTCAAAAGTTTCAAGTAATGGAATAGGCTATGTATCGCTATTGTCAATAATTGCTCATCGGCACCAAGAGTTTTGTCAAGATCGTTGAGTCCGCATTCCAGAAGAAAGACATGCAACAATAATGCCGTTTCAGTATTCGATGATGGAATGAGAGAACTTCCCTGCATGGCGGAGAGGTACGATTCAACAAAGGCTTTTTCCATGGCCGATGCCCATTGCCGCATTCTCGGAACCAAAATCTCACGGTCTTTATCCTGGACATGCACATTTTTAAGCAGTGCATAGTGAGCGACGGAATTAAGCGAATGAATCATTGATGCGATGTCTTGCAGAGGAGAACGTTTGAAGCGACGTTCGCTCAAAGGCAGATTTGTCAACCCTTCGAAATCGCAGATCCTGTACTTTTCGTCCATAACCATGATTTTATCAAGTCGGTAGTCTCCGTGAGTTCTCATCCGAACAGCTAAGCGCCGGGGTCGCAATGCAACTCCAAAAAGAACCACAACGTCCTTTTCCATCGGGAGTTCCTTTAGTCTTTTCGCCTGAGCTTCCGGCAGAGTGGGCAGATACGTTTCGATTCTGGAAAACACGCGATGGGTGAGCCCTCGAAGCGACTGGTATAGGCTTCGTTGGGACAACACGGTAAAGGCCTCGACACGAAACCGTTCTTCGGTTCCCTGGGCAAGCATACGGTGCATTTTTGCCGTGAGTTCTCCAACGATGCGTACTTTTCCGTCAAATACAATGCTAATCATCGGAGTTCCGGACACCGCCGCAACATCGGTACTCCCTTGATGCCCAACATTTCCGGTGTCGGCGGAATGATCGATTCCGCTCGCAAACGTCTCTTCCAAATACTGCGTCACCGAATCAACCGCCAAATGCCATAATGTCCGGGAATGCCGGAATGTTTCGGAACAGAACCCCAGAACGTAAGTCAGATTGTCGACGCTGTGGTATTCCAAAGATCCGATATAGTGCGGTACCACATCCTCGCTATGGTCCGATATTTTTTTGTAAAGTTCAATTTCCGGATGTTCTCCCTCCTCGACCCGTCTGAACAACTTGACAAATATTTTATCGTCAAGGCTGATGCAGGTATTGCGTCTGCCCGCTTTGATGAGCTGCGACGACGGCGTGCCGGTATGCGGTTCATGTGCCCTCTGGCTTCCGTTCTCACAAAAAAACAATCCTTTCAATCCTCTAAGGGGACGGTGATTTCGTATCTGATCGAACAATATTCTCAGAAATAACGGATGATATGCGCAATCGTAAATCATGCCGGTGACTGCGCCCGCGACATACCCTACAATCAGCCCCTTGTCCTCTCCGATCACCGTTGCCACGGCAGCTTCATTCTCCATGGTAAATGGAAGAAAAACGAGGTCTTGATTACCGTCGAAATAGCGCACTCTGACAAGCAGAACCATACCGGTGAAAGTATCGCGCTTGAGGGTCAGCCGGTCTACGATCATTGTCTGCTGTATACGTTTTTCCCTGCATCCGGCGGTTGTTCGTTGCTGAAGATATTCGGGCAAGATTTCTGCGGAAAATCGTTTTCCTTCAATTCCTTCAAAAATGTCCAACCAGTGTTTTGTAATGTTGAAGGTGGGTAGTTTGTAGCTTTCGGTTCTTGGATCTGCATGAATGTCCGGACGCAAATCCATCCAAAAATAGCCGTAAAAGCCCAACGTCAGGTGATACGGTGCCGTGGAAATCCTGGGAAAATCATTGCTTGAGAAAATATCCACCGGGGTGGTGCCGGCAAATGCGCTAAGATCAAGCGAAACCGATTGGTTGTATCGGGAAAGGTTCACAACGACCAACACAACTTCGTCGCCGAACTTGCGTACGAAGGAAATCACGCTTGCGTTACTGGATTTGATGATTTCCAAGCTCCCCCGCGAAAACGCATGGTGGGTCCGACGCATGGCAATGGTACGCCGCATCCACCACAACAGGGACGATAGATTATGTTCTTCGTTTTCAACATTGACGGATTGATAATGATATTCGGGATCGATGATGACCGGCAAAAACAGCTGCTGAGGGTTGGCATGAGAGAACCCCGCATTGCGGTCCGGCGACCACTGCATCGGTGTGCGGACGCCATTTCGGTCGCCAAGAAAATGGTTGTCGCCCATGCCGATCTCGTCGCCGTAGTATATGACCGGCGTGCCGGGCAACGACATGAGAAGTATGTTGAGGAGTTCGATCCGTCTGCGGCTGTTCTGTAATAGCGGAGCGAGCCTTCGCCGGATACCGAGATTGATACGGGAAGACATGTCGCGCGCGTAAGAACGGTACATAAAATCGCGTTCCTCTTCCGAAACCATCTCTAAAGTCAACTCATCGTGATTGCGCAGGAATATCGCCCACTGGGCGCTCTCGGGAATCGCAGGCGTCTGTTCCAAAATATCGATGATGGGGAAACGGTCTTCCATTTGTAAGGCCATAAACATTCGCGGCATGAGAGGAAAATGGAACGCCATATGACACATGTCGTTATTGCCGAAATAGGCTGCGGCGTCTTCGGGCCACTGATTTGCTTCCGCAAGAAGCATTCGTCCGGGAAAATTTTTGTCGACGTGCGCCCGTAATTTTTTGAGGAATGCAAACGTCTGGGGAAGATTTTCACAGTTGGTTCCTTCCTGCTCATACAAGTATGGAACGGCATCGAGTCGCAAGCCGTCGACACCAAGGCCAAGCCAGAAATCGATGACCTTGAAAAGTGCAGAGTGCACATGCGGATTTTCGAAATTCAGATCAGGCTGGTGTGAATAAAAACGGTGCCAAAAATAGGCATTCGCAACATTATCCCGGGACCAGTTCGATATCTCAAAATCTTTAAAAATGATCCTGGCTTCACGATAACGCTCATCCGTATCACTCCAAACGTAAAAATTTCTCCAAAATGAATTTGGTTTGGCTAATCTGGATTTTTTAAACCATTCGTGTTGATCGGATGTGTGGTTAAGAACCAGCTCGGTAATCACTCGTATTCCGCGTTTGTGCGCCTCATCGAGGAAGTATCTGAAATCGGCCATTGTGCCATAGGCAGGATTAATACCAAAGTAGTCCGCAATGTCGTATCCATCATCTTTCATTGGTGACGGGTAAAACGGCAACAGCCACACTGCGGTTACGCCAAGGGATTCCACATGTCCCAGTTTTTGCGTCAAACCGGCAAAATCGCCTGTACCTTCTCCAGTGCTGTCAAAAAATGATTTTACGTGAAGCTGATAAATGATAGCGTCTTTGTACCAAGTAGGATCCGTACCCGGCACCATCCGTGTATCCATAACATTATCCTCGTTACCGCCGTCATATTAATGCGATACATAAGGTAAAGAGCAAATTATGTACCGCACTTTTCATGTTCTCTGACTCAATAGAATTGTAAATACCATCCGTCAACGACAGGAATTATTCCAAAACGATTTCACCACAGAGGCGGTGGCACATCGGCCAATAATAGTTAAGGACAGAT
The DNA here is from genome assembly GCA_037447435.1 of Fibrobacteria bacterium. Classification (GTDB taxonomy): domain Bacteria; phylum Fibrobacterota; class Chitinivibrionia; order Chitinivibrionales; family FEN-1185; genus FEN-1185. Next base: position 15,207 of record JBBIGR010000013.1, on the reverse strand, counting down.
TCTGAAAAAAAAATATTCCAATTATGAGAAAAACAATATCAGTATCAAGAAATTCAACCTTAATGGGAACAAAAATTACTCATTCGCCCAAAAGTGGGACATTGGCACGATTATCGCACTTTATTTCAATCACGTCGATTGTGACTTCACTGCGGTTTAGAAGGGCATGCCGCAACTCGATAATTTCGGCCGAGATCATAACTACGCAAATGCATTGGTAAGACCCATTTCTTAAACGTTATTTTGGTCAATTCACTATTCAAAAGGAGGACTGTATCATGGTCGCAGCAATGATCGTCGTATTTGCTATTACCGCTATTGCCGGCATTATTTTGGCCGCATTGCATTTTGGGAATAAGAACCTTCCTCTGAGTATTGCGGTGTTTCACGGAGTTTTTGCCGTAACAGGGCTGATCATTTTGATTACGAAGGTTGTGAATCAAGCGAAAATGGGCGTCCTAAGCTTTTCGCTTGTGCTTTTTATTTTAGCGGCAATCGGCGGGTTGACTCTGTTTTTTGGGTTTTATCTTCCTAAGAAAAAACTTCCGACAACAATTATCGGACTTCATGCGCTTTTTGCCGTCGTCGGATTCGTGCTGGTCATCGTGTATGTCCTACCCCATTAAATTTTATTGATAGGTCTTTGAAGAACCTGCGCTATAGCGAGGGTTCTTCAAAGACCTCACTTATTTGAGTGATTCCCATGCAGACTTTATACCGTTCCTGATCGATTCCCAAATATCATCATTCTCAATTCCCGGTTCAAAAAGTTTTGCCCTTGCTTCTTCAATTTTTGCTTCAAGCAGCAAGATCCGGTTGCCTAATTCTACTTGATACTCGAGATTGGTTTTCAAAGCTTTTTTCTTAAGCTTTCCGATTTCTTCTTTCCAGTCCTCCAATTGGATCTGGATAGCATGCAAACGTGATTCTTTGTCGCTCATTGTTGCCTCCATTCTTTCGCGGTTTCGGATTTTAATACACCGCATCCATATTATCCATCCGATTTTCCAACGAATCAACGACGGACGAATATTTTTCATGTATCAATTTCCTATCGAATTCCCAAAATTCATCCAGCATGGCTTGTTGTTCGACTTCCGACAAATATTCCATAGCCAGAGGAAAAAATATTTTTTCTTCCTTTTCAATATGTTTGGGAAAAAAATCAATGAACTTCCGAAGAGCTACCGATATCAATTGAACCGCCTCCGCATCGCCGTTTTGATAGGCATCTGTAAATTTACTCAGGTCGGCGGTTGTGATGCGTCCGAAAGCATGTTCCTGGACTAATTCGTTCATAATTCCGATATCAACTTTAGAAAGCTCTTTTTTTTCCAGCTTCCGGAATAAAATGTCCTCTTCCTTCCCATGATGGGTCCGGTCGGCATAGGTTTTGATAAAATCGACGGCGATATCGATACATGGTCGATTTATTACATTATCCTTATCAATTTTATCAGCCTCTTTTTCTATCACCGCTAACATACGCATGATGAGTCTGTGTTCAATCATGAGAGGACCCCGTGGCTCCATATCTATTTTCTCCTTTTTAAACAACAATGAAATTCGTTTTATTCATTTTTCCATTGGGTATGAAACATACCTTCGGCATCGATTCTTCGATACGGGTGCGAACCGAAAAAATCTCGTTGCGCAGAGGTGAGATTGGCCGGGAGCCAAACGCTGCGATATGCGTCGAAATAACTCAACGCTGAAGTAAAAGCCGGAACCGGAACGCCCAAATCGATCGCAAAGCATACGACATGGCGCAATTCTTCCTGGTTGGCAATTACCCTTCTCGAAAGCTCGGGGTCCAAGAGCAAATTCGAAAGGCCGCTGTTTGCATGAAATGCGTCACGGATATCTTTAAGAAGTTCGGCCCGTATGATACATCCACCTTGCCAAACAGTTGCCAGGGTTTCAAAATCAAGCCGGTATTCGTATTTGTCGGACGCAACCCTTAATAATGCCAGGCCTTGTGCATACACGATGATCATGCTCAAGCCAAACGCTCGATGCACATGGGAAATGTAAGTTTGCCGGTCACCGGTAAACGGTTTCATCGGCCGATTATAAATGGAACCCGCAGCATTGCGTTCGTGTATCAATCGCGACAAACTTCTCATCGCGACAGATTGATCTATTGTCGGTACGGGGACCTGCAGCTCCGTGGCGATTTGAGAAGTCCATTTGCCCGTTCCATTCTGGTCGGCCACGCCGAGAATTTTATTTATTAAATAAGTACCGTTTTCCGAATCTTGCTTTGAAAAAATATGACTGGTAATATCCATCAAATAGCTGTTTGTTTCGCCGATATTCCAAACGCTGAACACGTCGTGCAATTCCTCTTCGTCTAAGTCAAGGCCGCGTTTCAAAAGATCGTATGTTTCTGCAATGAGTTGCATCATTGCGTATTCTATCCCGTTGTGTACCATTTTCACAAAATGACCGGCCGATTTTTGACCTAACCATGCCACACAGGGAAAGCCGTCGGCTTTTGCGCTTATTGCTTCGAAAATCGGCTTGACGCGTTCATATGCCTCTTTCGAACCGCCGGGCATAATACTGGGCCCCTTTCGCGCCCCTTCGGCTCCGCCGGAAATACCAACCCCGAGAAATTGTATTCCTTTTTCCGCGAGGGTCCGAATACGGATATCGGTGTCCTTGAACCAGGAATTTCCCGCATCTACAATAAGGTCTCTTTTGTCTATAAACGGCAACAATTCATTAATTACCGCATCAACCGGCTCACCTGCCGGGACAAGCAGCATAAACGTACGCGGTTTTTTAAGACTTGCGACAAAATCCTTTATTTCGCTCGAACACAAAGCCCTATATTTTTGGGAATCCTTTTTTAAATCCCTTACTTTTGCGATTTCTTTATCGTAACCGGCTACAAAAAAACCGTGTCCGGCGATGTTTAAAAGGAGATTGCGCCCCATAACGCCTAAACCGATAATACCCAGGTCATATTTTACAGCTTTATGATTTGTCATTATAATGCCTTCCGACTTCTGAACAAGTACGCTTCCTTCGGATCGAGAAATCCAATGTCGAGTCATCGGTAGGTCTGTTCAGTGTTATTATTGTAATCCATGTTCACAAGGTAACGCGGAATACTTTACTTTTTCTTTTTTTCCATTTCTTTTTTATCTTCGGCCTTTTTTTGCTCAGTACTGTCCTTCACTTTCTGTTCGGCTTTTTCTTTCTTTTTGAAATAGCCTTTTAAAAGGAAGTTATCCTTGGCGGCATTCATATTTTCATCTAGGCCTTTTGTCCCTTGCTTAAGATTCACTATTGTCTGGCTCACATTTTCGGCCATTGCCCGGTCTTGAATTAATTTACCCAGTGTTCCTTTTCCGCTATTGATCTTGCTGACTATTTCTGCAATTTGATTTGAAATGATTTCGGTATTATCCGCCGTCACTTTGAGGCTTGCAATGATGGCGTCCGTTTCGATCGGTTCTTTCGACAATATCCGCTGGCCGTCTTTTGCCAGAGAAACATCGTTGCCGCCTTGGGTAATAATCAATATTCGATCACCGATTATCCCCGCCGACCCTATACCGGCTTCGCAATCGGCCTTGATAAATTGGTGCACGTCCTTTTTAATGATCATATCGACCCGCACCGTGGAATCGTTGATTATTGTAATGTTGTCGACCGTCCCCACATTGATTCCGCTGAACCGGATATTGGATCCTACCTGCAATCCGCTAACATTATGGAACGTTGTCGAAAGCCTAAAAACCGGACTGAATAAATTTTTCTGCTTTCCGATTATAAAGATTGCAACAGTAAATAGAACCAGGCCCCCAGTAATAAAAAGGCCTAATCGGATTTTGAATTTTTGGACATTTTCATTCATAAGTAACATCCTTATAGAGCGCGCTATTGTCCGATTTTATTTAAAAAACGCCTTGATCGCCGTATCGTTCGACTTTTCGAAATCTTCAATTGTGCCTTCCAAATGAACTTCCCCATCTTGCAGCATGATAACTCTGTTCGCGACGGTCCGGGTACAGGCAATATCGTGGGTTATGATTATTGACGACGTCTTATATTTCTTTTGCACCTCATTTACCAGCATGCTGATTTCGTCCGAGGTGACCGGATCAAGACCGGTTGTCGGTTCATCGTATAACATTATTTTGGGGTCGGCGACAATAGTTCTTGCCAAACTGATGCGTTTGCGCATGCCGCCCGATAATTGTGAGGGCATTTTATCTATCGCATCGGGTAACCCCACATGTTCCAATGCTTCCTTTACTTTCTCATCGATATCTTTTTGACTCAGACCTTTTCTGATCCTTCGCAAAGGAAATTCCAAATTTTGTTTCACGGTCATCGAATCATACAGTGCGCCGCTTTGAAAAAGAAATCCGACATTTTTCCGCATCGTTGACAATGATTCATTTGTCAATGAATTCACATTTTCGCCGAGAACCGTTATCGTGCCTTCGTCCGGATTCAACAACCGGACAATGCATTTTATCAATACCGATTTTCCGCAACCCGATTTTCCCAATATCACCAGATTCTCACCGGAAAATAGCTGCAACGACACGTTTTTTAATACTTCCTGGCTTCCAAATCTTTTTTTAAGATTTTGTATTTCAACAACCTGTTCGCCATTTTTTGTTTCTGAATTCATAATCAGGTGCGTTTCTATAATAAATCCGTGATCTGAACGGCTATCATGTCTACAATTATCACCAGTAAAGATGCTAATACGACGGCCGAATTTGCCGCAATTCCCACACTTTCGGTTCCACGTCCCGCATTGTATCCTTTATAACACCCGACAAACCCTATGACGGCGCCAAAAAAAAACGTCTTGATTATTGCCGGCAGGAAATCGCTCAGTTCTATATGGCTAAAAGCCTGTGAAAAATACAGAATGAGCGACACGTCGCCCTTTATATTCGCCCCTACCCAGCTTCCAATTATCCCAAGCGCATCGGCATATAAAACTAAAAGTGGAATCATTAGGGTTGCAGCCAACACCCGCGTGACAACAAGGAATTTGAACGGCCCGGTCGAGGATACTTCCATTGCGTCAATTTGCTCGGTCACCTTCATCGAACCGAGTTCTGCACCCATTCCGGAACCGATTTTACCGGCACAAATAAGTGATGTTATGACCGGTCCTATTTCTCTAATAAGCGATAGAGCCACCATACCCGGTAGCATGGCAACAGCTCCGAATTTAACCAATGCAGGCCGTGATTGAATGGTAAGCACAAGCCCTAAAATGACCCCGGTAATTGAAATAAGCGGTAGAGACTTATATCCTATTTGGAAGCATTGTCGCAAAAATTCCTTGAATTCAAAATCGAGAGAAAAAGTTTCCTTAACCATTCTCCACATAAATAAAATGACATTGGCAGTCTCCATCAGATATTTATTTACGCTATTGATTTTTCCAGATGGATTGTCGAAATTTTTATTTTTTTGTTTTGTGATTTCCATATACTGGTTACTTTCATTATATAGGCAGCATCTTAAAACCCGGCTATTGACTATAAATGATTTGATTTATTTGAGGTATCCTGGTTATGTATCAGCAATCACCATGCCGGGCAAGGCATTCAAAGTGCTTGCGCTTTAACACGGAGACAGCAATTGGCATTAGTCTTGCGGTTTTATGATAGAAAGGTTCCCGGAATAATTTTTTTTTGAAGGTGGGATTCCCTACAGGTCAAAAGAATTTCGATATATGCGCGTGATAAGTGAACCGTTGCTGCTGTTTCATTCCGGGTTACAGGAAATCAATTCCTAAAAATGCGAAAAGAGATAGTATGGCATCTTTTAAACCAATACCACAGGATCAAATTTCGAATACTATTTTATCCGGCAATCAAGTCTTATCGGATCCCACTGCCAAAGACAGGAAAAAGTCATTTATCCAAAAACATAAAACAGTTAACCGGGCGGTCGTGCTTATTCTCATCATTACAGCACTGTTTGTTCTTGTTCCCATGCTCAATATTTTTTTGACTCCCATACTTTTGGCCTGTACCTTTGCATCGCTGTTATTCCCTTTTTACACTTTTCTTCTTAAATTTTTCAGGCAAAACCGTGCAGCCGCTTCTGCCGCATGCTGCGCCATTTTGGTGCTTGGATTCGCGATCCCTATTTACTTTATAGGATACTTGGTGGTCCATCAGTTGCTCGCGCTTTACCAGCAGGTTTACCCCGCCGTACAAGCTTTTGTAAAGGGGAATAATACCGGGTTTCTCGACCATTTTGCAAATAACCTGATACTGTCGTGGCTCACCGCACACAACATCGATTGGCAAAACACTATGCTCAATATGATTAAGACGATCGGCGCGGCCCTTGCAAAAACCGCTAACAAAACCTCGCTTGGAGTTATTGAAGTATTGGCGGGTTTCATAGTGACTCTTTTTATCATGTTTTACTTTTTTATCGACGGCCCGGCTATTGTTACAAAGTTCCGTCAACTGCTTCCGCTCAAGACAACCTATCAGGATATGATAATTAACCGGTTTCTCCTTGTGTCACGCGCAACGGTTAAGGGCACACTGATAATTGCATTTATACAAGGATCCCTCGGAAGCGTCATACTTTTGATTTTCGGGATTAAAACGTGGCTTTTGTGGGGCGTCGTTATGATAACCTTGGCCCTTGTCCCCATGCTCGGCGCATGGCCGATACTTATTCCCGCAGGAATTATTCGGATGGCAATGGGCCATCCTTGGCAAGGGATAGTTATCCTTGCACTTAGTTTCGGAGTCATTTCCACCATTGACAATATCCTTCGTCCTCAATTGGTCGGCCGGGGTTCCCATATGCACGATTTGCTGATTTTTTTCTCCAGCATTGGGGGCTTGACCATGTTTGGCCCCGTTGGAGTAATCGCCGGACCGGTTATAATGGCTTTTTTCGTCTCCATCATCGAAATTTACACAGTGGAATTCAAGGAGCATTTGGGAGGGCCGGACGAAGGAAACTACTGACAAATTTTCTGTTTGCAAAATACCGGAATTTAAAACGGTTCGCCGATATTGATGGTTTCCATTTCACATCGCTGTCAATTTACCCGTTCTTTTAGAGTAAAGTCTCCAACCCTGAAATCGCGTATAAAAAATCCTTTAGGCATAGCCGGCATGACCACGGAATACGTACCTGCGGATTGAACACGGTTAACAAATGAAGCCAATAATCGTCCCTGCAGATCATAATATTTTATGCTGACAATTCCTTGTATCGGAACCGTGTATCGGACAAGTCCCTGCGACGAGCTGATGCTTGCCTCTAATTTCCTCTTTTGCGGGCTTTTTGACCCAGCTATCGTCATATCAAAAAGTTGGCGCCGCCATACGCCGCTTCCGTATAAACCGGCTAAAAGCATACCGTTGCTTACGCAGAAACACAATACGGCATCGCTTTGCGGTAAATTTGCACTGAAACTTGTCCACGATGTGCCGTTGTTCGAGGATATAAAAACGCCGTCAAGATCGGTACCGGCGAACAATGTATCGCTGTAAGGAAACAACGAAAGGACATTATTAGTGGACAAACCGCTATTTGCGGAATTCCAGGTCTGGCCTTTATTTTGAGACGAATATATGCCGCCGTACAAGGTAACGGCAAAAAGGCTGTTTTTCGTTGCTATAAGCCCCAATACGCTGTATACCATGCCATCAATGTAGAACAATCCGTTATTCGCTTTTGTCCATGTTATGCCGGCATTTGACGAAAGAAATACTCCACCCCCCATTCCATTTCCCGAAAAAAAATCATTGCCGCTGGAAATAAGCGCAAACACGTTCAAATTCGTCAAACCGGAATTCATCGGTTGCCACGATTCGCCTTTGTCCGTCGAGAGAAATATTCCTTTTTGAAATGTTCCTGCGAGCATTGAACTACCGATAACGCTGATACTGCTGACGGAGCAAAAGTCATTCGAAGTGCCGGAGTCTTTGGGAAACCCATTGTTTGTCGAAATCCAAGAATCGCCGTTATCCGCCGAGCGGAATATTCCATCATGTAAAGTACCGATAAAAATGAAACTGTCGACAACGGCCATCGAAAGTACCGTGTCCGTCGCAGGCAGTCTTGAATTAATAGGAGTCCAACAGGACCCGTTATTTACCGATCTGAACATACCGTTATCGGTACCGGCAAAAACAATATTTCCTTTTGCGGCCAAAGTTCGGGTCACCGTTGCCTTTGGTCCGTTGCTTTTTATCCATTGCCCATAGCCCGCAATGGGCGGGAAAAAGAAACATATGCATATTATCGGTACAATGAGCCTGTTTATAAAACCTCTTCTCATTCTTAATTTATTTATATGTTTCTACTATATATAGTTGCAAGAACTATGCCCGGAATTTTACGTCTTTTAGACTACAAAAGCTTTTATTTTGCCGGCATTTTCGCAAAATTAAAAAAAATTCCGGATATAAGAAAGTTTCTTGGCAGATGCAGATTTAATTAAACCCGAATTATAGAGAGAAATTTGATGAAGAGCCGCACGATCGTGAAGGAGAATGTGTTGAAGGATTTGTAAAAACACCTCTGCAGAAGACCCGGAAAAACCCGAGCCTTCGGCAAAGGTAAGAAGTTGAAACTAACGAACGGTGAGCATTACCGATTTATCCAAACCGCTCGCATGCGCGCGGCACAGATAATTGCCTGCTGATAATTGACGGGAAGCATTGGTAAATGTTACGATATGGTCGCCCGGCGCACTTTCGGACAGAACAACGCTTTCAAGGCATTTTCCAAGAAGATTAAATAATTCAAAATGGACTTCACCAATGGCAACGGGAGTTGAAAACCTGACTTGCACTGCCGAATTTCTTGCCGCAATGATAGGAACAAGGTTGAAAGATGCGGACATTCCCAGTGCCGGATTCTGGCTAATCGCAGTCGTGGGTTTACCGGCAATAACCTCGATGGCGCCGATGTCCCAGGCACCTCCTTGCGGTCTGGGGTTGGCATTAATGTCATTGGAAAATCCCGGAAGCACGGTGCCAGCGTTTACCGCCGGACTTGTCGGCAATATCGTGAGGTCCATGGTCTGGCAAGCGGTCGGGTAACCTGCGACATTTGTAAATTTGATGTCCGAAACAGAGGTTTCTTTGTTGCTATGCGCATCATAACCGAAGGTTTTCCATTGCGCAAAAGTAGAATACCGGGCAGGGGTTATTCGCACGAAATCCTGCGCACTCGTCGCATTGTAGAAAAGATTATAATCGCTTGTTAAGCCGTTTTCATCGGCAACAGCCGTGTAGGAAAGGGAGGATTGATAGGTTACGATGATATTGTTTCGAATGTCGGTATTGCCGTTGGTTTCAAGAAAAACGCCCCCCACACCGGTGTTTCCGTTGACCGGATTCGGCGCATAAATCGTGTTATTGTAAAATTTGGTGCCCGACGATGTCCATGAAAATCGAGTCGCATAATAACCATGAGGGTTTATGAAAACATTGTTTCTGATTATCGTATTATCGGCATAGGAGAGAAAAACAATGGCAGTTCCGCCGAATTCATGAAATACCTGGTTATTATAGAACCGGTTTCTTTCTATGGTGTTATTTGTTGGACGCTGACCGCCACCTTGACGAAGGAATATATAATCGGTGTGAGGAATGTTGGGGTCGTTTGGTATTCCCCAATAACCCGCGTCAAATTGGTATAAGTCGTGAACGGTATTGTCGCAAACCACATTGCCGGTACACAAATTGAAATCGCCGCCGATATCGATTCCCCATGTGATGTAATCGTGAATATTGTTGCGTGAAAATGTGCAATTAACCGAGCCGTCGACCTCTATGCCTGCGAGTCCGGTACGCGTGATTTCACAGCCCGTCAGCAAACAGTTTTTCGGCCGCAGCATATGCACGCCATTTCCGGCGGGAATAATCGATCCGTCGTTTTTCCAATACCCGACATCGTGCAGATAACAATTTGCAATGGTGACGTAACTTGCATCGTCAATTTTTATTGCTGCGCCGCCTTGCCAGGAAACGCCGGTATATTTCATATTCATTATTTCGAAATTTTTAATTGTAACGTAATTCGTCGTACCCGTTGTCACGCTAAATCCGTACGACCGAACATTTTCTCCATCTATTACTGCTTTGCCGCCACCCCATGTTCCAGCCGAATTACCATCATAAATTATACGTGCCCCATCTTGCGAGCCCGACCATTTTACGCATATTTCTCCTTTGTATACAACACCGCCTTTAAAAATAACCGTATCGCCCGCGGCTAAATTTGTTTGACCGGCTATAAGTGTTGCCATAGCATCGCCGGGACAGTTTTTCCATGCACTCGTTTGGGAGCGTCCTGAATTGGAATTTAATCCGGCTGCAAAATCAACATAATATGTTGCAGACCAGGTCAATGAACTCGAAATAAGCACAATGAGAAAAAGCTTTCTGTTCATTTTTTACTCCACTCTCCTTAAGCGTTTAATCGTTTTTGCATAAACTTTACCACTTTATCCAAACTAATCTCTTCTCCCAAATTCCTCATCTTATACCCTAATGATACGATATAACTTGCTTAAAAGTGTGTAAAAATTAAAAAAAGTTGAAATAGTCCTGCTTTTTTTCAGCAGGACTATTCAACAAGGACTAGAACCTTATCAGCGAACAGGCATAATAATCGCTTTATCCAGCCCGTCCGCATGCACCCTGCATAGGTAATTACCAGCGGAAAACTGGTGATTCCTATTATCGAAACTCACCATAGTATTTCCTGCATGTATTTCGTGCATCGAAACGGTTTGCAGGGATTTTCCCAGAAGATTGAAAACCTCGAACCGGATTTCATTCAAAGCGAATGGAGCCGAGAACTGTACCTTTACATATGCATATTTTGCGTCGGCCGCGACCGCGGTAAGGCCGAATTCCTTCGGCAAAACACGTTCCAGCGCCGCAACCGTTACGGCTGTTACCATAGGAAGCGTCGTGGGAGCGCTGCCGTAGAATTCCATTTCAGCAATTGTGCAATAGGTATTTACAGCCGAAACGAACCGTACGTACCGGTAGGCATTTTGATCGGTTATCTGAACCTCGTTCCATCCTGCAAGCGGCGTTGTCGGTATCGTGTACAGATCAACATATCCGCTGGTGCTTGACGTATTAGAGCCTTGGAACTTTCCGCCGCTCATTCTGAACTCAAAACCCGGTTGAGGATAAAAACGTATTTTGGTTATTTTCGCCACACCGGTAGCGCCAAGGTCCAAGCCGGTATAACCGCCATTATTCAGGGCAAATTCATAGCGCGTGCTTATATTGTTGTCCGTGGCTTTATCGAATTCGGTTCCAGCAGCCCATGCCGGACTTGCGCCAAAAGCAGTTCCGCTCAGTTTTGAAACTACCGGCGCATTTACCGTTAATGTTGCCGCATTAGACGTCGCGGTTCCGGCTGAATTGGTTGCAACACATCGGAATTGCGCCGCATTGTCGGTCACTGCGCAGGTACTTGTCGTATACGAAGCGGATGTCGCCCCGCTTATGGTAATCCATGTGGCGCCTTTGTCGTTGCTTCTTTGCCACAAATACCCCAGAGGACCAGTGCCCGATGCGACAATGCCGAACGTTGCTTGTGTACCGGCAACGACAGTTTGGCTTATGGGCTGAGACGTAACAACCGGCATTGCTGCAGAAGAACTGTAGAATTCCATTTCAGCAATTGTGCAATAGGTATTTACAGCCGAAACGAACCGTACGTACCGGTAGGCATTTTGATCGGTTATCTGAACCTCGTTCCATCCTGCAAGCGGCGTTGTCGGTATCGTGTACAGATCAACATATCCGCTGGTGCTTGACGTATTAGAGCCTTGGAACTTTCCGCCGCTCATTCTGAACTCAAAACCCGGTTGCGGGTAAAAACGTATCTTGGCTATTTTCGACACTCCCGTTGCGCCAAGATCTATTCCCGCATACCCTCCATTGTTCAGTGCAAATTCGTAATGGGTACTTATATTGTTATCCATAGCTTTGTCGAATTCGGTTCCGGCACTCATTGCCGGACTTGCGCCAAAAGCGGTTCCGCTCAATTTTGAAACAGTTGTGGTGCCGGTATTCACGGCATTCACGGTCAGCTTGGCAGTTGCCGAAGCGGCTGTACCTGCGGCATTGGTTGCAATACAACGGAATTGTGCATTATTGTCGGAAGTGCTTAGTGCGCCCGTTGTTATTGACGCAGCAGTGGCTGCGCTGATATTCGCCCATGTCGTACCTAAATCGTTGCTTCTCTGCCACTGAAACGCGAGCGGGGCCGTACCCGATGCTGCAATTGTAAACGATGCGGTCTGTCCCGCGGTAACGGTCTGGTTTTGCGGCTGTAACGTGAATGCGGGCGCCGTGGGAGCCGCCCCTGCCGACATTGCTTCACATGCGCCGATATCCCACGCTGTTCCTTGGGGACGCGGCGTCGATTTTATATCATTAGTAAATCCCGTCAGTGTCGTACCCGTGTTTACGGCAGGGCTTGACGACACGATACTCAGATCCATGGTTTGGCATGAAGTGGGATAGCCCGCGACATTGGCAAACTTGATATCGGAAATTGCCGCTGCTTTGAGGCTGTGCGCATCATAGCCGAAGGTTTGCCATTGTGCATATGTCGCGTATCGGGCAGGTGTGATCCGCACGAAATCCTGTGACGAAGTGACATTATAAAAAAGATTATAATCGGAAATCAAACCGGATTCATCCGTAACCGAGGTATATGCGATGGATGATTGATACGTAACGATAATGTTGTTCCGGATGTCGGTATTGCCGTTTGTTTCAAGAAAAACGCCTGCCACACCGGAGCTTCCGGTGACCGCATTCGGCGCATAAATCGTGTTGTTGTAAAATTTGGTGCCCGATGAAGTCCAGGAAAAACGGGTCGCATAATACCCGTGAGGATTAATAAAAACGTTGTTTCTGATGATTGTATTGTCGGCATAGGAAAGAAAGACAATTGCGGTGCCGCCGAATTCGTGGAAAACCTGATTATTATAAAAAAGGTTTCTTTCTATGGTGTTATTTATAGGGCGCTGGCCGCCACCTTGACGAAGGAATATATAATCGGTATGCGGAATGTTCGGATCGTTTGGGATTCCCCAATAACCGGCATCGTACTGGTATAAATCATGAACAGTGTTATCACAAACCACATTGCCGGTGCACAAATTAAAATCGCCGCCGATATCGATTCCCCAGGTAATGTAATCATGAATATTATTTCGCGAAAAAGTACAATTGACCGAGCCATCGACTTCAATACCTGCCAATCCGGTGCGGGTTATTTCACAACCCGAAATAAGGCAGTTTTTCGGCCGCAGCATATGCACACCATTACCTGCCGGAATAATTGAGCCGTCGTTTTTCCAATAGCCAACATCGTGCAAATAACAATTCGAGATGGTAACATAGCTTGCATCGTCGATTTTGATAGCAGCTCCGCCTTGCCACGGAACTCCCGTATATTTCATGTTCATGATTTCGAAATTTTTTATAGTGACGTAATTCGTCGTACCCGTTGTCGCACTAAATCCGTATGAGCGCACATTTTCCCCATCGATCATGGCTTTTCCGCTACCCCAGGTGCCACCCGTGTTTCCGTCGTAAGTAATACGGTTCGCATCACCGGATCCCGACCATTTCACGCATGTTTCTCCTTTGTATACTATGCCTCCTTTAAATATCACCGTATCGTTTGCAACGAGGGTCGTTTGCATCGGAAGCAAGGTGGCGGCAGCGTCACCGGGACAATTTTTCCACGCACTTATTTGAGATTTTCCCGTGTTGCTGTTTATCCCATTTACATAATCGACATAGTATGTTGTAGACCAGGACAAGGAACTTGTAATCAGCAAAAGTAGCAAACTTTTTTTGTACATTTTTTACTCCATTTTTGTTAAGCGATTAACAATTCAAGTATAGCACACTCCATACAAAGAGTTTGCCTTGTTTAGACAGTATTCCTTTGCGTTATTAAATGTTGACAATGTCAACCCGAAACCAAACCGCTCTCTTCCCATATCCTGGATGATTTGAATTTCTACGGACCCGATATTTTAGAAGTTCGAAAATAAAAACTTATTCCAATAATCCTCCTTCTTTTTCCTCTTATGAACTATTTGGGCATGCCTATTTCTCCAAAGATACGTTAATTTAAAACAAAAAATACCTATTTTTTAAAAATTCGTGTTTTTTTAGAATACAGTGCCATGGGCGGTTTTAACGCGGATTGAAATGCGGGCTACTTGAAGAAATCTCTGAGCGGAATAATACTTACATATTTATCACCTAATCCTTTGCTTCGCTGTTGCAGTTGTGATACTATCTACGCAAATGCGTTGATATTTTATTTATAGTTACTAACCACAAGCTGAGTAGCAATTCGTACGCTGCCGTTTTTGGCTATAACGATATAAATGCCCGGAGTTATGTTATTTTTCGAGTCCGACCGTGCATTTTCAGATAATCCGATTGTTGCACCCGTGCATCGCCTTCCGTGCATATCGTAAACGACAAAGGTAAATCCGTCGGACTCATTTATCAATCGTGTCGATTCCGAGGTCCGGATATACGCACGGATTGTTCCTCCCAACCGATTATGGACGATCAAAAGCTTTTTCCCCCCGTTGTCTGCAACACCGATGTTCTTGGCCGCGACGATTGTCGGATCGACATACTCGAAGGCTCCAATGTCAACACTCTTTCCTTGCGGCCTGCTAACTCCCGCTATATCGAATGCAGGCGCCAGATCGGCACTGCCGCTGTCTATGGCCATACACCCGGCTTTCAACCGTAGGTTTCCATTTTTATAATCCGTAAACAGGCTGTCGGGGTTGCAAAAAGCGATATTGTGATCGTTTCGGCAGGTTGAATCTCCGGCATTGACAATAATACTGCTTATATTATTTCGCAGGAAGCAATCGGAGCTTTTTATATTTCCCTGATAATCGGAAACGGTTATGCACGGCAGAGTACAATTCTCCGTGTCGAGCCTGCACACCGAATTATTGACAATACGACAATGGCGCGCCCCGTTAAAAGCAATACCGTACCAGGTATTTGCGCACACGACGTTATTTTCAACATACCAATCGTCATAAATACCGTCAAAGCATGCAATACCGTACAATTGTCCTTTAAAAGGCTGGTTGGGAACAACAGTGTTGATAATCGTATTGCCGACAACACGGATATGACTGACCAC
>JBBIGR010000012.1:0-104126 GCA_037447435.1 Fibrobacteria bacterium | reverse complement strand
GGCATAATAATATGAACTACGGCACCAATACCGCCCTAACGCAGACCTGGACCAATACACGCCACGCTCAACTCATCCTGAATGCATTGAAATGGCTGGGAACACCCCCTACCAGCACATCGGCCTTTTCTGCCGAGATGTTTCCGCAGCAGCATGGGCATCAAATGCAAGTCAGATCCGAGCCGAACGGGTTGAAGATCTCGTACCGGGGCGTAAACGATTTTGGCATTTCGATTTGGGATTTGCAGGGCAAATTGATTACTCGGGGACACACGGGATCCGGCAGCTATTCGACGGGCAATTTTCGTTTGAAAACCGGCCTGTATATTGTGCGCGTTTCTTCGGCGTTCGGCAATGCCGTGCAAACGGTGCACGCGCAATAATATCAAAGATACTTGTATATAAGCGGGGTTCCTTATTTTGAGGAACCCCGCAATTCAGTTTTTCCTCGTTGAAACTCGTTCCGCCTTTTTCCTGCCAGGCAATTGCTTTTTAAGCATATCGTTTTATAATGCGGAGTTTAAGCCGGCAAAAGCGCCGCTACCTTTGAAATCGCGGATGCCGGGCGAAATTGATTGAATGATTCCGGATGCAAATGTCAATGATACATTAATATATAAATCCTTAATTTTAATTCATTATTTCAAATAGCGGAACCTTGGACAAAAACATACCTTATGTGAAACGGTTTGTCCCGCAGGCAGACCAAGGGTGGGAATCTCAATAACGGTATCGTGGGAATGAAAAAAGGCATCAGGACCTTCGGTTTTGATGTGCATATGGTACGTTTCAATCAAATTGCAGGGGGGAAATAATGGGAGCATCTTGCGGAAAAGGATATTGTTTCGTTGAAACTTCGCAAAAGGAAAAGAGGAAACCGCGGAATCTGTTCGGTATCGCTTTGACGATTGTGGCTGTCGTTTCGTATTCGTCGTTTGCGTATATGAGCACGGTCCCGCCCGGAAGGTTCGTCAATCATGTTTTCAACAACGTCACCAGGACAAACGGCGTTAAATACGGTTCGGCCTTAAATCCGTTGAATAACAACGCTCAAAAAGATCTTTATTTTGATGTATATGAACCTGCGGGCGACACCTGCAGCGCCCGGCCCTGCGTGGTGTGCATGTATGGCGGCGGTTTTACCGGCGGAGACCGCACCGGCCCCGGCGGCGGGCAAGACGCCAATACGCTTGCCGGTTACGGATATGTCGGGGTCGCTCCCGACTACCGCATGTGGGGAAATCAGGATGTGAGCATTTTCCCCGTTTGTTTCGAAGTCACGGATCAGGACGCCCGGGCGTGTATCAGGTATTTGCGCGCGCATGCGTCAACGTACCGGATCGATACTTCCCGCATCGCAATCACCGGATGTTCGTCGGGCGGTTTTCTCGCATTGAATGTAGCGTATATGGACAAAAATTCAAAGATTCCTTCTATTATCGATACAATGAAATACGGCGGTTTGGAGGGAACCGATGGAACGCCGGGGGTCAATTCTCGCGTTTGCGCAGTAGCCGCCAATTCCGGCGCAATGCTCGATACAAGTTGGATTGAAGCGGGCAGCGCGGCCTACATGGCATATCAAAGTTTTCCCGACGCGTATGACATTCCCACCGCCAGCGGCATCATGTGGACGTATTGGAAATTTTTTGGCGTTGATCCGATTTCCCAGCGATGCGCGCATCTGGGTATATTGGCCGGTTTGCAATCCCCGCCCGGCGTTCAGCATTGCGCCGGCGGCTTCGGCGACGCGATGCATATGTTTTTATACAATGCCTTTTCAGAAGTGGGAAGAAAAAGCGGCGCCAATACCAATCTCGCAATAAATAAGACCGCTTCTCAGTCCAGCACGTCGGGCGCCTTTGCAGCATCGCGGGCGGTGGATGGGAATATCGACGGGTCGACTTCCGCCAATAGCTTTTGTCAAACAAATTCGACAGCGCAACCCTGGTGGCAGGTCGATTTGGGATCGCTTAACATCGTCGACAGCGTTTACGCCTATAACCGGATCGACAATGCGAACAGCCAGACAAACTACAATGTCAAGTACAGCATGGACGGTACGAATTGGGAATGTTGCGCGTATGAAAACGGCGTTATGGCCACCCCGAGCAAGTACCGGATCAGAGGCGGTATTCTGGCCCGGTATATTCGCATTCAGTTGCGCGGAACCAGCAGCCTGAGCCTGGCCGAAGTATCGGTATGGGGACGCGATACCGCAAATGCCAGCTCAAGCGTACTTGACCAAAGCAATTTGCGGGAACAACCCGTACGGACCGCATCGCTTTCGTATTTGGTACGAATCGACAACGGGAGCGTGACATTGCCGCAGCAATTGCGGGGAAGCTATGGGGATGTTGCGGTTTACAATCTCATGGGACAATTGGCGAGCAGGGGAGATATTAAAGAGGGAAAATTGCAATCGGATAGATCGGCCGGTATGAAACCAGGAATATATCTGGTAAAGATTTCCGCGCAAAAGTAAGGTATTGTTTTGATGCCGATTTCCGGCTTGCTTCGACACCCGTACGGTGAGCGAAGCAAGCCGGAGAGGCATTTTCCCGGGTGGTTTGGACGACAATTTAGATTTTGAATTGGCCCACGATGTTCCTGAGCCTGCCCGCGATTTTGGCAAGGTCGATCGAACTTGTCTTGATGTTTGCGACACCGCTTGCGGTATCGGACGCGGCTTTGTTAACCCCCTGGATATTACTTGACACTTCGGATAAGCCTTTGGCCGATTCGCCGACATTTTTGGCGATTTCCGTCGCAGCCTGGCTGGCGCCGCCGACATTCTTGGCGATTTCGTTCACGGTTGCCGTTTGCTCTTCCACGGCGCCGACAATGGAACCGGAAATCTGGTTCACCTCTTCTATGACTTTTGTGATTTCGGTGATTGCATTAACCGCATCGCCGGTGTTGTTTTGCATTTCTTCGATTTGCCGGGCAATTTCCTCGGTGGCTTGCGCGGTTTGCTTGGCCAATTCTTTCACTTCGCTGGCAACGACGGCAAATCCTTTTCCCGCTTCGCCGGCAGAGGCTGCTTCGATAGTCGCATTGAGCGCAAGGAGATTTGTTTGATCGGCGATGTCGTTGATGACTTCGATTACCTTGCCGATTTCTTTTGACGAAGCGCCCAGCTTTTCCATAAGATCGTGTGTGGACTTTGCCTGGTTGCTTGCGTTTTCCGCGATCCTGGATTCTTTCTGGCAGTCTCTTGCAACCTGGTTTAGCGACGAGCTCATTTCTTCTATTGCAACCGCCACGGTGCCGACGCCGGTCGACATTTCCTCGGCTGCCGCGGATATGTTGTTGATATTTGCAGTAGCCTGTTCGGCTGCTGAGGCAACGGTGTTCGACTGATTGGTGGTTTCTTCCGCATTTGCCGCAAGTTGCGATGCAACGGTAGATAGTTCTTCGGAAGACGACGAAAGCGTCAATGCTCCATCGGAGATGGTTTTAATTTTTTCCTTAAGGTTATCGGACATTTTTTTAATAGAACGTCCGAGGTCGCCGATTTCGTCTTTTCGTTCGAGAGTGATATCGCGTACATGCATGGTCAGATCGCCGTTGCTTATGGCTTGATTGATGAGTACTGCTTTGCCGAGCGGCTCGCTTATGCCGCGGGCAAGGGAAATGCCCATGAAAAGCGCGATTAACAATGACAGAGTGGAAAAAATAATGAGCGACAATTGGACTTTTGATTTTGTGCTCAACGCGTCGTCGCTGTTTGCTTTGATTTCATCATGGCGATAGGCGATCAAATCGTCGGTCGCTTTGTCGACAAATACGTTTTTTGCAAGGCCTTCGGTGCTGAACAATTCCAATGCTTTTGTTTGTTCGCCCTGAAGCGCAAGGTCTATACTGCGGTTATTGACGTCTCTTGCATTGACAATTGCTTCTTCAAGCTTCGCATTCAGTTCTTTGCCCTTTGCCTTGATTGCGGTGGATTTTAGTATTTCCATTTTCTGGCGATAATTCTGGCGAAGGATACCGATATGTTCGGAATATGATTTTTGCTTTACAGGGTCCTTTATCGAGATAATTGCCCAGATATCGAGGGATATTCCATCTATGATATTGTTGATTTCATGTATCAATTCCATTTTTTTGGTTTGTTGTGTTCCTTTGTCCATTTTTACACCGATATCCGCAATGCCCCACCATGCGACACTGGAAACGGTTATCATCAACAAGAGAATAATTGTGATTGTGAGGAAAATCCGGTGACCGACCTTCATGTCCGATAACTTAAACATATCCCGACTCCTTTATTTGATAGAACCATTGCGCACTACCCATCTGGAATAAAATTCCTAAAGGCGAAATCTGATTATACAATGCTTTTTTAAAAATTTTGGAGAAAAAATGTAATGCAAATGCAAATGTAATAGAAATGTAATAGAAATACCTTGCGGTATAAACGACTGATTCTTAATCAAATAAGTGTTTCTTGTTCGGCTGCATTTTTTGGGTCGATTTAGAATTTTGCTAACAAAAAGGCAATATTACATAGAGATAGCTATTGCCTTATAATCCATTATAAGGTATCTTAATCGAAATATTTTTTCTTAATAGTCGCCCGAAAAAACTGCGTGTTTAACAAAATTCTTACATTCATATTTCACGATAAATTGGCTTATGCGATTGCCTTGGCTATTGGAATTCCTTTGGGCATCGGGACCTTTACTTTCTTTTATGCCGAAGGGTTTTCGTATTCGAGTTCCAAACCCGAGGTATGCGCCAATTGCCATATCATGCAACCGCAATACGATTCGTGGCGAAAGTCCAGCCATCATGCCGCTGCTACCTGCGTCGAATGCCATTTGCCCCACGATATTATAGGTAAGTATTTCGCCAAAGGCATGAACGGGTATCACCATTCAAAGGCATTTACTTTGCAGGATTTTCATGAACCCATAATGATAAAACCCGGAAACAGCAAAATTCTCCAAGATAACTGCGTTCGTTGCCACGGTGCCATGGTCCATGATCTGGGCGCCGGTTTTGGCCCGGATATTGTCCAATGCGTTTTGTGCCACAAAACCGCCGGCCATGGCGATGTGTTCGGCATCGGCGGCCCGCAACATTTACAGAAGGAATCCCGATGAATTCGACAAAAACCCCAAAAAGCCGTTTATTGTTTCTTGGCGCGACAATTGTACTGTCGGCAGCCGTAACCGCGGGCCTCATCGCTTTTTTCCTTAATATCAACGACCGCAAGACCGAGGCGCGTTCGCAATATGTCAAACTGGTCGAGCTGACCGAAACGGACACCGATCCTGCGAAATGGGGGATAAATTTTCCGCGTCAATACGATGCCTATCGTCAGACCGCGCAAAAGACTTCGACCCGATTCGGCGGCCACGGCGGCAGCGAAGCGTTGCCTGCGGAAAAAATCGAACGCGACACCTGGCTCAAGCGTGCGTTTGCCGGATACGCATTTTCCATCGATTACCGCGACAGACGCGGCCACGCCTACATGCTTATTGACCAGGAAAACACCAAACGCCTTACCAAACCGCAAACCGGTTCATGCCTTAATTGCCATTCGTCTATTATGCCGTTGTACCGGGAACTCGGACACGGCAACGCCGAAGCAGGAATGAACGAGGCGTATAAATATTCCTATCAGGACCTTAACAAAAAACTGCACGATATGGGACACGGACACGCTGTGGCATGCATCGATTGCCACGATCCGAAAACGCTTTCTTTGCGCGTGACGCGGCCCGCGTTTCTCAAGGCATTACGCGATTTGGCATCGTCGGACGCGCCGGTCCCCGCGTCGTTGCCGTCTATCGTGCAGTGGCGTAAAGGCCCGCGCACGAGTCCGTACGATCCGAACGTCGACGGTTCTCATCAGGAAATGCGTTCCAATGTTTGCGGCCAATGTCATGCGGAATATTATTGCTCCAATGCAATGCCGCTCACGTTTCCGTGGGCAAAAGGCCTTACCGTGGATAGCATGGAATCGTTTTGGAATTCGACGAAAATCCACGACACCGCGCGCTTTTTCGATTTTAAGCATAAGGAAACCGGCGCCGAAGTTCTAAAAGCGCAACATCCCGAATTCGAATTATGGAACCAGGGAATTCATGCCCGCAGCGGCGTGGCATGCGCGGATTGTCATATGCCGTATATGCGTGAAGGCGCCTCTAAAATATCGGACCATTGGGTGAGAAGCCCGTTGTTGAATATCAACAGGGCTTGTCAATCGTGCCACCGGTTCCCGGAACAGGAAATCGCCGCGCGCGTCGATGCCATTCAGGAGCGCAACCATCAGTTGCTCGAACGCGGGGGAGCGGCGCTTGTCGATATGATCGACGCGATCGTTGCCGCGAAGAATGCGGGAATATCGGATGACAAGCTCAAGCCCGCGTTTGAACTGCAGCGCAAGGCGCAATGGCGCCTGGACTGCATTGCGGCTGAAAATTCCATGGGCTTTCATGCGCCGCAGGAAGCTGCGCGCGTTTTAGGCGAAGCAATAGATTATGCGCGGCAAGGGCAATTGATTGCCGTGGAATTAAAGGCCGGGCTATCCGCAAAGTAAAGGTTTGATCAGAGCAGGCGTTTTTCGCCCGACAAGCTCCGGATGGCGGTGACGTCCTGAGTCACTTCGAGGCAGCCGCAGTAGTTTGCTTCTTTGTCGCGCATCGCGAAATACCGGATATGGATGAATTTGCCGTTCATCGTGATCCAGAATTCCGCCGTGTCGCGATTTCCCTCCTTAAAGTCGTTCAGGATTTCACGGACACGGGGCATGCTTTTGGGCGGATGACAGTTTTGGACTTTACGTCCGATAACGCCGGCACTGCGCGGAAAAATCCTGTCTTTTGATGCGGAATAATAACGGACTTCGTCGTGTTCGTCGACAAACGATATATCGAGCGGCAAATGCGTGAGCATGAGATCGATTTGTTCGCGGCTTAAACCGCCGGTACTGAGCGGTATTTCGGTTTCGTGTTGCACGGTTGTTGCGGTAAGCGTATCGGCTTGTTGATCCGAATTCGGCAATATCCAGGCGAAACCGATTTCCGATTCCCCGTTTTTTACCCGGTCCCACTCGGCAGAGGAAAGGGTTTCCATGGCCATGGGAAACAGGATATGTTCTTCTTTATATATCATATCGGCGAGTGCTTTGGACGTTTCATCAAGGGCCTTGAGAAGATTTTGTAAATCGTGAGCATTGTGCGACGCGACGCATTTCTTGACCATTCCTCTGATATCGTCGTCGAGCGACCACATGACCTGCGAGGGGCCCGTGATTTCATGTTTTTCGAGAATCGGGAAAAGCTGGTTCGCTTTTCGGAGATAGTGGACATTGACCTTTCCGAGGCTTTCGAGCAGCTTGGTAATATTGGCATCGTATTGTATGTATGTTTGGGCCGAGGGCGGCGTGCCGATTGACCGTACGACGTCCGCGATTCTTAAGAGGATTTTTTCCAGGGCCCTGTTTTCGACCATGAAGGTATGCACCGGGTGGCCGTTGGAAACATCTGGCGCGTCTTTTACTTCTAAGGATTCCTTGAACACCCGCACATGCACGTCGCAGAGCCGTTTGACTTCTTCCTGCGGCATGCCCTCGGATATCAGGCGTTGTTCCATTGCGGCTATTTCCGAAGCGTCAACATCTTTGATGAGTTCGGCAAATTGACGTTTGGCTTCATCTACGTCTCCGCCGTCGTGGAGATGACGGATAATGGACTTGAGCATTTCGTGTTTTGCCGCAGGATCGGTGATCGGGTCCATGGGGTTTTTGTCCACGGTTTGCGTGTCGACCGTATTTCCGGTTTTAGATTTGATTTCATTGGCGAGTTTTTGAATAAGATCGGCCACCCTGATTCCGCCGATTGAAGCGACTTGCGAAAGGGATGCAAGTTTGCCCACAGTGTTTCGCGCAATCGGGTTTTTGAGCAGCTTGTATTTGGGCGACAAGTCTATGAAAAAGTCGAGAAGGAAATCATACGAATTAAGCAGATCATTGATCTTTGTATTGGGATTCAATTGCATTTATTGCTCCTAAATTGTTGGAAGTCTACAATATAAATAAGAAGTATATGAAAGATGGATAAAAACAGCAAGGAATAAGTAATGCTCCTTTAGATAATCAGACGATAACCGGAAGTGATGGATAAGGATTCAAATAGGTATTGGACCCATACATATCTTAATATTTGAGCCATGGTATGGGATGTTTTATATTAATAGTAGATAAACATCTTTTTATAATAAGGGGTATATAGGTATGGCAAATTCAGGAAAAAATATCGTATTGTTTGGGCCACCGGGAGCCGGTAAGGGAACACAGGCAAAAAAATTGGTCGAGCTTCTTTCGTTACCGCATGTTTCCACGGGCGACATGTTTCGTTATAACATCAAAAACAATACGGAACTCGGCAAAACAGCGAAAAGCTATTCGGACAAAGGCCAGCTGGTGCCTGATGAAGTCACCATTGCAATGGTGAAAGACCGGCTTTCGCAGGCCGACATGAAACAAGGGTTTTTGCTCGACGGTTTTCCCAGAAGTGTGCCGCAGGCGCAATCGCTGGACAAAATATTAAAAGAGCTCGGCATGAAACTCGACTATGTCATTAATATCGCAGTTGCGGACGAGGAAGTTCGCAGCCGTCTTTTGAAACGCGCAACCATCGAAGGCCGCGCCGACGATGCAGACCCAAAGGTCATTCAAAACCGCATCGATACGTATAAGAATCAAAGCGAACCGTGCCTCAAGTATTATCGGCCAAACGGTATCGTAAAAGATATCGAAGGGCTCGGTTCCATCGACGACGTATTCAACAGAATTAAAAAACTGTTTTAATTGAAGCCCAACAAGCAGTTCCCCTCTTTCTTTGCCCGAAAGGGTTCTAGACAGGGGGGAATGCGGGCGGATAATACATTTCCCCTATTTCCACAAAAGCAAATAATCCCTATGAAAACAAACGGTATTGCAAAATATATGCGGAACATTCTCTTTGTCGCAACCTTTGCACTGGCGAGTGGCTGCGGCCCCAAAGCAATGAAACCGGGCGACATTGCCGATATGCAAAACATCAAACATCAGGTGGAAGTCCAGCTCGCAAACGTAACAAGCGGCATTGCGGCGCAGGTCGCGGCGTTTGCGAAGGTGGTTGCCAACGACAGGGATTTTTCCATGAAGCTTTTGGTTGAGAAGGAACGTTCGGCTTCCGAAGTTTCGGAAGTGGCGAATAAATTCATGGAGCCCATGGG
This sequence comes from Fibrobacteria bacterium, assembly GCA_037447435.1. Lineage (GTDB taxonomy): Bacteria > Fibrobacterota > Chitinivibrionia > Chitinivibrionales > FEN-1185 > FEN-1185. The sequence continues at coordinate 94,892 of JBBIGR010000012.1, read as the reverse complement.
CTTTTCGTTATTGTCTATTATCAACAATCGCGACACCTTGCTTTCGTGCGGGCAATTTCCCGCAAGCGTGGGCGGGCCCGCGCCCGAGTACCGGTCTTTGGCCGAAAAGGCCGCTTTCATTTTAGATAATGTCAAAGGCCAGCAAGTGTTGACGTTGCAGGCGCAGGCGAAATTCACCATTCTCGATACCGTGCTTTTCGCAAACGGGGGCGTCGTTGCCGACGACGCGTTCATGGCGCGCTTTACAGTCCCTGCGGGATACAAGATACTCTTGAAACAGGGCGGGACGATCATCGGCATCGGGGGAATTTCGGCCATTTCGGAAGTAAAGGACAATGCCGTGGTCATCAACAACAAAACATATCCCGCAATCGCGATAAACCTTCCGTTTGCCGGTGGGGGAACGCCGCCGGCGTTTATTATTTATTGTGAAGCAATGCCGAAATGAGCGATGTCGAACTGCTCGATGTGCTCGACGATAACGGCAAACCGCTTGGCATTCGCAAACCCCGCACGCAGGTCCATCGCAACGGCGACTGGCATCGGACCGTTCACGTGTGGGTCATAAATCCTAAACAGGAAATACTTTTTCAGAAACGGGCATTGGCCAAGGAGTCTTTTCCCGGGGCATGGGACGTTTCCGCCGCGGGCCATATATCTGCGGGTGAAACAAGCATGCAGGCGGCGATAAAGGAGCTTGCCGAGGAAATCGGCATTTGCGCAAGTGCGCGGGAACTCGAACTGTTACACACGGTGGTGAATCGATCGGTGCAGCATAACGGCGAATTTGTCGACAACGAATTCAGCGACGTCTATGTTGCTAAAAAAGACGTCAAAATCCCGGACTTGGTCCTGCAACCGTCGGAAGTCGGCGAAGCCCGGTTTATTTCGCAGCAGGAACTTCGGCGTATCGCTCTCACTCATGATGCCGCGTTTACCCCGCATTGGCAGGAATATTCGGATTTGATTGAATATTTGGAGAGAATGCCTAAAAGGCTTTCGTAAATTTTCCCCGTGCGCCGGCATTTCTTTTTCCCCTTTAGCTCTTCCCGTTTCGTATTTTTGAATACTTATCGTAAAAGCCGCTATTCATTAATAGCAGGCACATTTAAATAGAATATCAAGGAGCAAAAGCCATGGCTAAAAGACCTGAAATAGACACTGAAATCAAAAACAAACTTGCGGCTGTTGAAAATGCCGTCGGTCAAATCGAAAAGCAGCACGGAAAAGGTTCTATAATGAAGCTCGGAACCGCTTCTTTGGAAACCGATATTCCGGTTATCCCGACCGGCTGTGTTTCTTTGGATGTCGCTTTGGGTGTGGGCGGATTGCCCAAAGGCCGTATCGTTGAAATTTACGGGCCCGAATCATCGGGAAAAACAACGCTTGCGCTGCATGCGATTGCAAATGCCCAGAAACTCGGCGGCATTGCGGTGCTTATTGATGCGGAATACGCGTTTGACGCGTTGTATGCGAAAAACCTCGGCGTCGACATCGATAATCTGCTCGTTTCGCAACCCGATACCGGCGAACAGGCGCTTGAAATCTGCGATACGCTTGTCCGTAGCGGCGCAGTCGATATCATCGTCATCGACAGTGTCGCGGCCTTGGTGCCTGCGGCTGAAATCGAGGGTGAAATGGGCGATTCCCATATGGGATTGCAGGCCCGTCTCATGTCTCAGGCGTTGCGCAAATTGACCGGCATATTGTCGAAATCAAAAACATGTCTCATATTTATCAATCAGCTCCGTATGAAAATCGGCGTCATGTTCGGCAACCCCGAAACAACCACAGGCGGAAACGCGCTCAAATTTTATTCCTCGGTCCGTATCGACGTGCGGCGTACCGCGGCAATCAAAGACGGCGACAACGTCATTGGCTCCCGGACACGGGCCAAAGTTGTCAAAAACAAAGTCGCGCCGCCGTTTAAAGAAGCCGAATTCGATATCATGTACGGCAAAGGAATTTCCGCTTCCGGCGACATCATCGACCTTGCCGTTACCCATAATATCATCGAAAAAAGCGGGACATGGCTCTCGTTTAGGGGAGAGCGTATCGGTCAGGGTCGGGAAAAGGCAAAAGAATATTTGGAAACAAACAAGGAAACCATGGCAACCATCGAATCGCTTATCAAGGAAAAGCTCAAGCCGGGCGCAAAGAAAAGTTCCGACGATGACGTTGCAAAAGAGAAGGAAGACGTCGCATGAGTTTAACGGGAAACGAAATACGCAGCCAGTTCGTAGAATTCTTTAAAAGTAAACAGCACCGTTTTGTCCCCAGCAGCCCGGTTGTCCCGCAGGACGACCCGACATTGCTTTTTACTAATGCGGGCATGAACCAGTTCAAGGCGATTTTCCTCGGCGAAAACCGTGAAGGCCTTACGCGCGCGGCGAATTCGCAGAAATGCATGCGCGTGTCCGGAAAGCACAACGACCTCGAGGAAGTGGGGCGCGACCATTACCATCACACGTTTTTCGAAATGCTCGGCAACTGGTCTTTTGGCGACTATTACAAAAAAGAAGCGATTGTTTGGGCCTGGGAAATCCTTACCGTTGTCTGGAAACTTCCCAAAGACCGGCTGTTCGTCACGATTTACGAATCGGATGACGAAGCGGAATCGTTGTGGAAAACCGAAACCGACATAGAACATTGGCGCATCATGCGCTTCGGCGCGAAATCCAATTTCTGGGAAATGGGCGACACCGGTCCTTGCGGTCCGTGCTCCGAAATCCATTACGACATCGGCGACATTGCGAACCAAAAGCTCCTTTTTAATGACCCCGTTAAGGGCGTCAATGGCCAGAACGACCGTTTCCGCGAAATCTGGAACCTGGTTTTCATGCAGTATAACCGCGAAAAAGACGGCAAACTGGTCGATCTTCCGGCAAAGCATGTCGATACCGGTATGGGATTGGAACGGCTCGTCTCTATTCTCCAAAATACGACTTCGAATTACAGTACCGATCTTTTTAGCCCCATTATTCAAAAACTCACGGAAATGAGCGGCAAACCGTATAGTACCGACGCCAATGGAACCCCGTTTCGGGTCATTGCCGATCATATCCGCGCATTGGTATTTGCGATTACCGACGGCGCAGTACCGTCGAACGACGGTCGCGGCTATGTGCTTCGCCGGCTGCTTCGACGCGCGAGCAAATTCGGCAGGGAACTCGGGTTTAAAGAACCGTTTTTGGCATCGCTGGTGCCCACGGTGGTGGCGATGATGGGAGACGCTTTTCCTGAAATCAAGCAGCGGGTGAAATATGTGGGCGACGTGATTTCTGCCGAAGAACAGCGGTTTAACGCGACCCTTGAACAAGGGCTTGACAAGTTTTCGGGCATTATTGCGGCCATGGAAAAATCGGGCCAGAAAATCGTTTCGGGCGCCGATGTTTTCACGCTGTACGACACGTACGGTTTTCCCATGGATTTGACCCGGTTATTGGCGGAAGAGAAAGGCCAGACGGTCGACGAAGCCGGCTTCAATAAAGAAATGGCGAAACAGCGCGAGCGTGCGCGCGATGCGGCCAAAAAAGGCGACGAAAGCGGACTTTCGGCCGAAGGCTGGGTCGTGCTTCGCCAAACGCAAGGAACGCAATTCGTTGGCTATGATAAAGACAGCGTTGCGTGTAACGTTGCCCGGTACAAGATAACGGCGTCCATAGCCGGTGCGATACAGGAATGCCTCATAATTCTTGAAACCACTCCGTTCTATGCCGAAAGCGGCGGTCAGGTCGGTGACGGCGGTACCTTGACCACCCATGTCGGCCATACGCTTACGGTTGCTGACACCATCAAATGGAACGACATGACCGTGCACGTTGTCAAAACGGACATCGCCGTCGATGCGTCGGAATTTTCCAAACCGCTGACCGCAACCATTACGCCGTCGCTTCGCGACCATACGCGCAGAAACCATAGCGCGACGCATTTGCTCCAGGCGGCTTTGCGGACGGTTTTGGGAACGCATGTGCAGCAGTCGGGTTCGCGGGTCGGGCCGCAGTCGCTGCGTTTCGACTTTACACATCACAAAGCCCTGACGCCGGACGAAATCAAGGCCGTGGAACGCATGGTCAACGAATGGATACTCGCCGATTTGCCGGTCACCACCGTTGTCAAGGCGACCGATGAAGCGAAAAAAGAAGGCGCAATGGCTCTTTTCGGCGAAAAATACGGGGACAACGTCCGCGTCGTATCTATGGGCAAAGTCAGCAAAGAACTGTGCGGCGGCACGCACGTGAGCGCGACCGGAACGATCGGCCTGTTTCATATAACCATGGAAACAAGCATCGCGTCGGGCATCCGGCGCATCGAAGCGATTACCGGAATGAATTCCCTGGAATATCTCGAAAGTAAGGAAACGGTCATTGCGGAGCTGTGCGAACGCCTTAAAATCGCGGAAGACGCGCTGGTGGGGCGCGTAGACGGAATGATGTCGCATGTCAAGGAGCTCGAGCAGAAAATCGCCAAAGCTTCTCTTGCGCAGGTCAAAGGCCTTTCGGACGGAATACTGGCAAAGGCCTTGTCGCAAAAAGCAAAAATCGCCTATGCGGTACACGATTGCGGAGTTTGCGAAAAAGACATGTTTGCCGCGCTTTGCAACGCGGTTTCCGATGCCGTAAAAAGCAGAAGCCTATTGGATACTGCCGTTGTATTAGGCGGTGTTTCGGACGGCAGGGCTATGTTTTTTGCCACTGCGGGACAAAAGGCGGTCAAGGAAGCCAGCGTGCATTGCGGCGAACTGGTCAAGCTTGCGGCGCAACGGACAGACGGCAGCGGCGGCGGAAGCCCGACCCGGGCACAAGCCGGCGGGAAAAATCCTCAAAAACTTTCCGAAGCGCTCGATGCCGTCACCGAAGTGTTGAAGCAGAAGGCAGCATAAAAAAGCATGAAATCCAAAAGCGTATTCGATGAAATAACGGCAAAGGCAAAGGCGAAAATCGCATCGTATTGGGTACTGTTGGATCCGGACGATTTTACGCCCAAGCAAGGCGCGAAAATCGCCAAACAGGCTCAGGATGCGGGAGTCGATGCTCTGCTGATCGGCGGAAGCCTTATCAATACGCACGAGTTCGACGCCTTCGTAGCATCGGTAAAGAAAGCAGTGACCGTGCCGGTGATCCTGTTTCCGGGCGATGCGACGCAGTTGTCGCGGCATGCCGACGCGGTGCTGTTTTTGTCCCTCATTTCCGGGCGTAACCCGGTCAACCTTATCAGCGAACACGTCAAGGCCGCTCCGGTCATTAAAAATATGGGCATAGAGCCGATCGCGACGGCATACATGCTTGTCGAATCGGGCACCGTGACGTCGGTCGAATTCATGAGTAATACGCGGCCGCTTCCGGCGCATAAGCCGAAAATCGCCGCGGCCCACGCGCTTGCCGCGCAATATATGGGCATGAAGATGGTGTATTTGGAAGCGGGAAGCGGCGCAAAAACGACGGTGCCGGACGAAATGATATCTATTGTCAAGGCGCAGGTGCAAATCCCCGTCATTGTGGGCGGCGGGATCCGCGACGCGCAAACGGCGCAAAAAAAACTCGAGAGCGGCGCAGACATCATCGTGACCGGGAACCTTTTGCAAAGCCAAAACGGCGTCGCGATCATGAAGGAAATCGCTTCGGTCGTGTCCGGCTTTTCAAAAGCGAAACGCCGCAAGTAGGGGCCGCTGTTACTTGTTGATTTGTGCAGAGGCTTTTTTCAGCAAATAATAATTCTTGAGTACTTTGTTGTAATAGTCGATCGAGAGCGGTGTCTGCGTATTCAGATATTCCCTGATGACGCCCGGGCCCTGGTTATAGGCGAGCAGGCCGAGTTTGAAGCTGTGGAACTGGGCAATGAGCCTCGTCAGATACGCCACGCCCACCGCAAGGTTGACTTCCGGCTTGTATAAGTCTCCGACATTCCTGACGGTCAATCCGAGGTTTTTCCCGATTTCCTGCGCAGTTTCCAATTTAATTTGCATAAGCCCGAAGGCGCCGCTGAATTCGCCGGAGCGATACTGGCCTTTGGCTTGCGGGATGAATTTGCTTTCCACGGTAATGACCGCCAAAAGCAAATACGGATCGTATCCGTAGGTCGAAGAGCTTGCAAAAACAAGTTCCGCCAACTGCGTGTTTGTTTGGCGGGAAATACAGCTGCCGCGAAACGAAGTAAGCGCGTCGACGATTGTCGCTTTCTGGGAATAGTCGGAAATGTTTTTGGCGATCGATATGCTGTCGTTTTGCAGGGCCGAAATTTTCCCGTCGTTGTGATGGATGACCGCTTCGTCGATAACAATAGTCAAGGTAAGTCCGAACAAAACGGCGAGGACCAGGCCGACGAGGAAAATACTGACGAATTCGGACATCCAGATCTTATTGCCGTGGATAAGAAGCCCGATTCGTATTAAGGCGCCTTCATGCGTTTTGGTCATGGGCCCTGCTTCGGAGTATTGTCCTTTGTAATACCGAGTTGTTCCAGCGGTTTCAACCGTTCGCGTAAGGTTTGCAATTCGACGGTCGCGTTGCGCTTCCATTCGTTGGTCGTTCTGATTTCAAGTTCCTGTTGCCTGATCCGTTGATGTTGCATGTTGATAATGAGGAACAGAGTGAGAATCCAGCCGAAAAGCGTTACAAGCAAAACAACGGCGATGGGTCGCGAAATACGGATTCCGGTCTTGCGCGACAACAGTTTTCCCCGTTTTCGCCACAAGGAAAACAGGCCGCCAGTGGGGATTGCTTTTTCGTCGGCATAAATTGAAAAAAGACTTTTATAGGGCAAAAAAGATTTTGTCAGGGCCTCGTTTCTGAAAACAAGGAGCATGTCGCCGCCCTTGCCGCGCACGACGTTGAGCAGATTTAAAAACATCGAAGGTACGGTTTCGTCGATATCGGTGATATTTTCAAGGTCTATGATTATTTTACGGGTGCCGTCGTCTATGAGGCCCGCGATTTTTTCGCGCATTCCCGGTACCTGTTCCGCATGAAACGGCCCAGACAAAATGAGCCATATCGCACCCTTGCGGGAGACGATGGTGATGTCGAGCGCTTCAGATCTCATCGGTTTTTTTCCCTAAAAGTGCCATGCGTTTGAAATGGAGTTTGCCCATGCAACTCCACATATCGCTGCCCAAGAGCGAAACCGGGCTCGAAAGCACGATCGTCACGCCGTCCTGCGGGACGCCCTCTTCTTTTAAGTCAACGGCGGGAAAGCACCACAGGTCCATCGGCTTTTGCAAAACGCAATGAATCCGCACGCCGCAGACGGGGTCTGCGATATGCCATTGCAAAATCTGCGGAAGGCATATGAGTTGGCCGCCGAGTCCAGCTATTTTGTCTTTGTTGTGCATTAAAAATGCGGTATTGTCGGCAATGCCGGGGAGTGAAAACGTCATTTCGATCGCCAGCCTGAAAGAATACGGCGTCAGCGAATGATTTGAGAGCTGGTATACGAACGGCAGGACAGGGTGTTCCTTTTCGAGGCCGAAAACTTTTTCCATGGAAAGCGGGCATGTTTTTTCCGATTGGACAATTGAACCCTGGCGGTTAAGCACTGCCTTAATGTTCGATTCGGTTTTCTTGATTTTGTATTCGAAGGCGCCGCTGAAGAAGTCGCCGATTTCCAAAAACCGCTTTGCCTTGAAATCCTCGGCGGTCGTTTCGTTCGAAACGATATGGTCTATGAAGGCGGTATGAGAAATTCCGGGCTCGATGATCATGGGTAACGAATGACGCGCCGGATTATACCCCGCACAAATGTTGCAACGCCGCCGCCGCACGTCCAATTCGAAAACATGGCCGCCGTTTTTATGGTCGATATATACGGCGACGTTCTTGTTTGTCATAATGATGTTTTTGCCGCCGTTTCGCAGAAAGTCGGATATCCGTATCTGACCGCCGGCGATCTTGTCCCGTTCCCTGAGCTCGTGTTCTATATCGATGAGTTTCTCATAACACCACATACGGTCTTGCACTTTGATGAATCCGGATTCGACCGAGGGAATGTACCGGTTGACGTCCTGGACGAAAAAAAGGGTCTTTTTATACGGTTCGAAATGTTTTGATTCTTTACGGGATGCGATATTGTCGGCGACGTCCATCATTTTCCGTTGTATGATGCCGACCTGGTCGAATGAGTGCAGCGAATTGAGAAAACTCGGTTCGGTTTCCGAATCGTCGCGATGGAAAACAATGCTTTGCGGCACGTATTGCAAACCGAGCGGCGGATTTGAGGCCAAAAATTCGGTAAAGCGGACTGGTTGATATGTGAGAAGAAACTTGTCAAGGACCTTTACCGTTTCACGCAAATTATCGGCGATCGCGGCGGTGTCGGACGAAAGCAATTGAAAGAAATATTTTATGCACAGCAGTTTTACGGACGGCGACGGCGACGGGTCCTGGTCGAATTGCTGGTCTATCCAGGATTCGAGGGCAGCAGGGCTTTTTGGGGAAAAAATCGTATAGGCCGGAAAAATGACGATTGATGATCCCGCAAATTCGTTTATCCAATACCCCAGCCGGTTACGGTGTTGTTTGGGAAGGAGCGAGCGCGATAAAACCGCATACGGCAAATGCGCTTCCCGCAGCGTATCGATATACGACGGTTCCCAATTTGAAAAAGACGGCACAAAGCCCGACGGCCTGGTTCCGACGTATTCGGAAAATGTGTTGACGCCGTATTTCAGGTTTTCCCGTATGAGCCATTGGGGAGAAAAACTTAAAAACGGCTCCGTATAACCTGTTGTCAACCATTCTATGGCGCCGCGTTTATGCATTTCACGAAGCGGCAGCAAAAGCATGGGGTCTATGGTTTCAAGGAAAAAACCGGGCATAATGAGATTCAGGCGTATGTTTTGATGATTCGAACCAATATCGAGCACGGTTTGTGCAAAGGCATTGATCGCCTCGCGAAAAGCCCCTTTTGAAACGAGGGAATTTTTAATCGGGTGAATGCAAAGGGCGATAGCGTGTCTTTTCATAGTGTATTAAGTATATAATGGGCAAAAAATTGGGGCAACGGTTATTCTGCTACGGGAAATCCCGTCAATTTTTATCTTGCAATGGCTGGCGACGAACTCGATTGTTAGAAAATTGTTAGTGATTTTCCAAAACAGACATTGTACAATAAATTTTCCTGTGAATGTTTAGCAACATTCATAAGAAATCGAATGGCGCACCGTGATCATAGGCCATTGTTGTCATTTGTTATAATTAACATACTATATTTAATCACCCTTTTCAAGGAGGTTTGATGCGTGCGATTCTTTCCGTAGTATCGTTACTTGCTTTTTGCGGGTATGTTTTTGCGGCTGATACGACAACCGTCGTCCCGGCTGCACCGGCACCTGAAAAAACTGTGCAATCGGCACCGTTAAAGGTCGAAAAACCTGCGGCCAAAGTAGAAAAACCGGCAGCGGCGGCGTCGGTTTCATGGTATGGCATGGCCATGCTGCGTTTGCGGGAAGACGTTTCCACGAATTATCTCAAAAACGGTTTAACGATGGAAGGCGCCCAATACAGTTATCAGATCGCTTATAAAGTAGGCGTCAATGCAAAACCAAATGACCAAACATTAATCAATTTGGAATTGGGTAACGACTGGTATGGGACGGAAACCGCCACCGGAATTCCCGGCAATTATTATTTGAAAAGAGAATCGTTGACGCCGTGGTTCAGCCTTGCATATGCGCAATGGGATCCCGGATATATGCATATCCTGGCAGGTATCGTACCGGTAAAGGGATCTATGATGATGGACCTTGTGGGTGCGTCTATCCTGAACAACAGAACCTATAAAACCGCAGCCCATACTCCATGGGGAACGGTAACGAATTTCGGTCAGACGGGGTTGAAATTGGGTGCGCCCATTCTCAACGGCCCCTTTTCGCTCGGCATTGATATGACATCGGCGATATTTGAACACCGAAGCGTCGTATTGGCAACTACCGGCATGCAATATAATTCCACGGCAGTGGAATTCTTACTCGACCTGCCGATGAAAATAGCGGGCTTAAGTGCAAATCCTCAGGTTTTCATTACGCCGAACCGAACATACAGCGTTACAAAGAAAAAAGGCGACATTGAGTACGGTGCGGGTATGGATCTCGGATATAAACTCAACGATATGGCAAGCCTGCGCGCCGGGTATGCGTATGCAAGAAATTCCAATGCAATGTCATGGGGAGATAGCGTTTGGAAGGATCCTTTTAACCAAACAGCAGCCGGTGGAAAAATGTACGATAAATTCTATGACCGGTACGGTACGGAAACCGGAATCGGCACGACATTGAAATTCGCGACGGGAAAATTGGATTTCGATTTCCTTCTTTCGAACGATGTGAATTTGAGCGACACGACGGTAAACGACTGGTATCCTTTCTTTGATATCAAGTATGCCTGGGCGATCAATAAGAACTTTTCGATAACGCCTCGAGTCCGTTTATTTTTTACCGAATTAAACCAGAACGCGCCGACCAATGCTTATAATAATCAGCTAAAGACCAGACCGGAAATTATTATTACCGGAACGTTCTGACAGTTCCTGAAAAGATCGAGGTTGCAAAAAGGGGAAGCGACACGTCGCTTCCCCTTTTCTGTTTTGTCGGCAGTGTCGGAATTACTTTTTAACCGTAATGGTGTCGGTAATGGTCAGGTTCGCATTGTTCGTGACAGTGAGGATCAAATTTACCTGGGATTGTTTCAGAACGCCGTTCGCCGGCATGGTAATCTTATCGCTCACCCATGCATGTAAGGCAAGACTGTCCGTCATGGCGATATTTCCAAGCGCCAATTTGTTGCGCAGCTTGACCGACGCAATACCGCTTTCATTATCGAATGTCATAACGGTCACGGCGAAATTTTGATCGGTTGCCGCCAGAGTGAATGGGTTCCCCGTGAATAATTTTTTATTGATAAAAATCGAAACAATCTGCGGTGGCGTAACATCCGTAAATGAAGGAACCTGCGTGATGGTAATGGACGTGTCCGCATATTTTTGGCTACGAATCAGGGCTTGCGTTTCGATTACGTTGGCGCCGGTCACAAGTTGGTTAAGGTCCCAGAACAGGACTTTCACCGAATCGGTTACCGCCTGGGTTTTAACGAGTTGCCCGTTCTGAAGGACGCGCACGTTGACGGTATCTTTCGTAAGTTTTGCGACCGAAACGACAAAGGTGACGTAATTAAGCCTTGTCGAAATCGAGGATGACGGATTGATAAGGCCAAGCTTCACAATAGTAGGGAGGATATTGGTCGGTTCATAAAAACAATAAAACGATTGGCTTGTTGTATCATTGACATTGTTAATTGCTAAAACAGTGACGGTTTTAGGGGCCACGCCCGAAAATTTCTTAATACCGGTATAAATTGTAGAATATTCGCCGCCGGCGATTGCCGAAACTTCCGCGCCGTCAATTAAAACCTTGTTAAGGCCGACGCCGGAAGAATCAGTGACTTTGATAGAAAAAACAAGGGTATCGCCGCTTGCGACCGTGTCTTTATTTCGGTATCCTTGGCTGGTACATTTGATGACCGGAGCGGCCGCACGGTAAAATTCATATGAAAAGGAACTAATGGGTGAAACGTCCTTTTCCTTCAAGTCCGTGACCCAAAGATATCCCGTAGCTTTTTTGCCGGGCACAATATTGTCGGGCGATGGATATTTGAACTTGCAAAACGGGCCGTAAATGGTATCGCCGACACCGAGTCCGAATGACCACCAGTATAAAACGTCGTTATCGTCAACCGAATCGGTAGCCAGGGAAACCGGCCCACCGAACACGGAGAATATGGAATCCTGTTTTAAGGGGGATTTTACAACAAAAGAAAGCGGGCCGGCGGCTGAGGTTGATTTATCGGAGCGATAGGCGACCGCGGAAACCGTATGTTTGCCGGTATCGGCAAAAGAAAAAAGAAAGTCGATATTGTCGGATGTGAAGGGCGGAAGAAAGGTCATGTCGTTTTGCAACCGGTTGCCGTCGGCATGGAACCTGATTGAATCGATCTTTTCCCGAACAGTCGTATATACAGAAAGCGTCTCGGTGGAAAATATGAGCAACGTGTCGTTGTTGCGTATCCTTTTCGAGCATGATTCTAAAGCGATATGGACTTGCGCGTTTGAAATGTTTTCAAAGGGGTTGTAGTCCTTTGAACAACATACCATACAGGCGATAATAGCCATTGTAAGTATTCCGCTCGATGCGGCAGAGAATCGTTTCATGTCTGTTCCTTTGCAAACAAGCCCGGAAAATTAAAAAGTAAAGCTCCAATAAAATCCGGCCGCGCCCAGTAAAAACACTGCTGCGCCTAAGCCCGTGTAGAGGCGATTGTTGTCGCGAGTATTCCGGGTCGCCACCCAATCGGTTTCGTTAATCGAACGTATTGCATTCGGATCATTCGTGCTAATGGAGTTTAATTCATCCTGATATTTTTTCCACTGCATGCCGGAGTAAATTCCTCCGGCAATTCCGGCGAGTAAAAGAGAAAAGCCGGAGTACCGCACGATGTCGCGTTTGAATTGGTAAGGGTCCGATTCCGGCAGTGAAGCTATACCCGGCGCCTGGGCGCCGGTGATTGACGTTGTGTAATTGACGGTTGTGTCGCCCGAAGCGACATTTTTTCCTTCGATCACTAAATTGCTTTTCCCGTTTTGTCGAAACGAAACCGGATCGGCACGGAAAAATTTTGTCTCGGAAACAATGCCGTAAACCGAATAATTGACAGCGCAAAAAGAAAAAACACTCCCTGTCGCGTCGGCGTGGACATAAATTCCGTTCCAGTCATAGGGGTTCGGATATTGCGAGGTCGAAGGATTTGCCGTTCTGTCGTTTTCGGAAGAGAAAACAATGGGGCGCTGCTTTGTTCCGACAGCGATAAGTTTTCCTTGCACGTGAAGTCCGGAAAGGTTTTTAAATAAAAAGACCGTTCCCGGTTGAATGACAACGATTTTTCCCAAAGGTACTTCGATATCGCTTACAACCATATAGGGGGTTCGGTTTGCTTTTATAGTGTCTTGAAGCGGGCCGGAGATTGAAATGGTTTTCTCATTCTCAAAGGACTTGGGTACAACCGGAAGAAGTAGGCTGTTTGAATCGGGTTCCGATGCGGATGCATCGGGAATAGCGAGAACAAAAAGTAGTGAAAGTAGAATAATCGACGGAAAACGAAATCCCATTGCCATGTACTATCCTTTTTGCATTTTCTTGCCCATTCGCTGCAGTTCTTGATTTGCCCTCAGCATATATTCGTTACCCGGATCGGTACGAAGTGAGGTTCTTACCTGCCACCAGGAATCCAGCGCACTTTTATACGTCTGTTCATTCGGGCTTGCATCGAATTGGGCCGTTGCACAAAGCGCCATGTAATAATATACCTCCCTTTTGAGCAAATCGTAATCAATAAAAACATGAGGACTTTTCATGGCTTGATCCAACGATTTTAGGCATGCGCTTAAATCGTTTCGTCTATAAGCGAATTTCGCTTTTCCTAGGAAATATTCGCCGTCATTTATCGTGTTGTCTTGAAAAAAGCTCGTTAAAATTGAAAGGTCACCGATACCTTCGAGCGCATGCATTTTACATAAGAGTGCATGATTGGATTTTGCTTGGTCCAACGATAAAGAATTGAAAATAGCGATGACATTGGCATAATTTTTTAAACCCAGCTCTTTGGTCATAATTGCAATAGGGTCGCTGGTTTCATATTTGTCGCTCAAGGTTTCTATAAGTTTTTTTTTGTTCGGCTGGTTTGGAGGCCGGTTCGGTATTGTCTTGTCGTTGGATTCGCGTTTTTGCTTTGCCGCAAAAGGCAATCGGCTTGGCATTGCTTTGGATGCGGAATCCGCAGGTACCTGGGGTGGGCTTTGATTTATGGAAGAACCCGAGGATGTTGCCTTAAATGTCTGGGGGGCATTTGCTTTTCGGATAGAATTGATTTTAGATAGCAAAGGGGCCTTATATCGATTCGTTATTGCGGCCGCAATTAAAACCAGCCCGGTGCAGGCAACAAGTTTCCACGGCAATCGTTTGCGTTGCGCAAGAACAAGTTTCGTGCTTCCGGCATCGGCAACCGTGAGGGTCATTATTTCCTCGGGGGTCTTCTTTGTCAGGCTGTTGTGTATTTTCTCAAGCTCGTCAAGAAGGGTTTCCGCGGAATCGAATCGTTTCTGGATATCCCGCTGCATGCATTTGTAAATGACGCGACGAAGCCGAAGCGGCAGCCTGACCGAAAACTCCTCAATCGGTTTGAACCTGCCCCTTGTTTTGCAAGCGACAAGTTGCGCGAAGTTGTTTTGAGGAAACGCAACAGTCCCGGTGACAATTTCATATAAGGTTGCACCGAGGGCATAAATATCGGTTTGCACATCCAATTTCTTTTTTTCGATTTGTTCCGGCGCCAAATACGGTAAAGTGCCGGAGACCAGGCCGTCCATTGTTTGAAAAGTAACGTCGACGGGACGGGCAATACCGAAATCCATGAGCTTGACGATTCCATTTTTACCGACCATGATATTACCGGGCTTGAGGTCACGATGGATGACGCCGTGATAATTTTTACCGTAAATCGTGCAATCCTGCGTATGAGCGTATTCAAGCGCTCTGCAAATCATGATGCCTATCGATGTAGCAACAACGGCGTTTAAGGCACCGCGGTTGCTGATGATTTCATCAAGCCCGATGCCTTCGACTTTCTCCATTTCAATGAATGGAAGTCCTTGCCATAAGCCAATGCCGTGAATCTCAACTATGTTCGTATGTTTAAGCTTAGCACTTATTTTTATTTCCGTTTGGAATCTTTGATGAACGATGTCGGCAGATCCCGGGTTGATCAGTTTCACGGCGCGATGCATTTCGAGCTCCGGGTTCCAAATCTCGTATACCGCGGCCATGCCGCCGCTTCCAAGCAACTTTGTAATAACACCCGATCCAAGTGGAATTTGCTTTTTTCCGTCTGGAAGCGCTATTGGAGATTTGTCCGGGGTGAGGTTGAGGCGTTCGAACCCGTTGTCCTCGTTTTTTTCCATAAATTAATCAGCAATACAAATAAGGTTCTTAAATTTGGACAATAAATAAATTATACCATAATATACATGGCAAAACCATACGAAACCCTAAAACAAAGGGAAGCTGTCGCCAGCTTCCCTTTGGCCGATCGGCTAAAATAAAAAATCAATATTTCGCATCGGCAAATTCAAGCCACCCGCCTGCGTTTACAAGCGCGTTGTCGAATTCGGCAAGCGTAAATGAAACGGATTTGCTTTGTCCTTTGCCCCAGGAAAAAATCAGAGTCTTATTTGCAAAATCAACATCGCATATGGTCGATGAGGGATCGCATTCCGCAAATAACGTGTCGAGTTCCTGCTTTGAAAGTTCTATGGCAAGCATGCCGCAATTAAACATGTTTTGTCTGAAAATACGAGCAAAGCTTTCTGCGACAACAACGGTAATGCCATTGACTTCAAATGCCCAAGGCGCATGTTCGCGGGAAGAGCCGCAGCCGAAATTTGCCCTGGAAACTACCACTCTGCTGTTTTTCAAGGTCGCTCCTTGCGGGTCGAATCCTTCAAGTTTCAGGTCTTCAAGCAAATGAGGAGCAAGCGCTTCTTTGGTGACTTCGGTCAAATATTTAGCCGGTATTATTTCATCGGTATTGATGTCGGACCTGTCAAGAAACAGGACCGGACCTCCAAATGTTTTCATATATCCTCCATTAAATGATTGTCATTGAAGTAGGGGGCGGTTACCGCGTCCTACAGCCCGATTATAAATATTTTCTAGGATCCGTCAGTTTACCGGTTATTCCGCTGGCAGCGGCACTTGCGGGGCTCATTAAATGCACCATGCCGCCTTTTCCCATGCGCCCGTAAAAGTTTCTGTTGGTCGTCGATGCACAAACCTCACCTTCGGCTAAAACGCCGTTGCTCATGCCCAGGCATGCGCCGCAGGTCGGGTTCGTAACGCAATACCCTGCGTCCATGAAAATTTTAATAAGCCCTTCTTGCATTGCCTGTTCAAATATTTGCGGTGTCGCGGGGCTAACGATTCCGCGAACGCCGTGGGCAAGCTTTGTGCCCTTGATAATTGATGCCGCAATGCGCAGATCCGAAAGCCGGCCGTTGGTGCAAGAACCGATATAAACCTGATTGATTTTTACATCAGATACTTCCGAAAGCTTTTTGACCTGATCGGGTTTGTAATTGACGGTCGTTACAGGTTCCAATTTGCTCACATCGACAATGATCTTTTTCTCATAAACGGCGTCTGGATCGGAGTGCCATTTTAAGAAATCCTTCACCGCGGCGGCTTTATCGTTTTTATAGTCCTCTTTTATAAACGTCCACAGATATTCAGCAGTTTGACTGTCGGGCATGCAAACGCCGCTGGTTCCGCCTGCTTCGATTGCCATATTGCAAATGGTCATACGCTGATCCATGTCCATTGACGAAATCACCGGACCATGGAATTCGACAACGCGGTCGGTTGCTCCGTTTACCGTCAGGGTTCTGATGATTTCAAGTATGACGTCTTTTGCATATACGCCTTTTGGCATTGATCCGACAACGTCTATGCGAATAGTTTTGGGCAACCGGAAAGCACAGACACCCTTCAGAATGCCGACTTCCAAATCGGTTGTACCAACGCCTGCGGCGAATGCGCCGAACGCACCGTGCGTGCACGTGTGGCTGTCGCCCATGATGACCGTGTATCCGGGTCGAATAAACCCTTTTTCAGGAAACAAGGCATGGCAAACACCGTTTGATCCGATGTCAAAGAAATCCCGGATATTGTTGCGTTCCGCCCATTCGCGCAGCATTTTCGCCTGGGTTGCGCTTTTACTGTCTTTCGGCGGAGTCACATGGTCTATTACTGCTTTTATTTTTGTCGGGTCAAATACCCGGTCTTTACCCCTGCTGACCAGATCGGCAATAGCGATCGGCGTCGTAATTTCATGGCACATGACAACATCGATGCCGAGTACTTTCGTGCCGGCAAACGGTTCGTCTTTGACATGCGCATCAAAGATTTTTTCCGTAATGGTTTTTCCCATTTTCAAGTTCCTTTCCAAACTTTTTTCTTAAATGTTAAATTCGTTCTTTAATCCGATTTCATCCTTCCAAAAAATCCTTGTTCGGCGGCAAGGTGTTCCAAACCGCTTTAAAATTTTTATTTCCGTTGTTTATTAGTTTATGGGGCAAATGCGAGTTATAGGCAACGCTATCTCCCTCGGTAAGCTCATACGACGTGCCGTCAACGACAAGCGTAGCGTTTCCTTCAAGCACATACCCCATTTCCACTCCCTCGTGGCCGTTTCCAAATACGCCGGCCTGCTTTGCGGGTCCTATTTCCAATAAGAGCATTTCCGCAGGATGCGATGCGTCGGAACTTTGGCATAATTGTTCGAACCGCACCCCTTTGCTCGATGTGAAAAGCCGCTTTCCTCTTCTATAGATTTTAAGCGGGGCTTCAGGTGATATTCGCCTGAAAAGGTCGGCAACATCAAGGTCGAGCGCCATGCAAACCGCAACGAGCGTGTCGATCGACGGTGAAACCGCTCCTCTTTCGATTTGCGAAAGCATGCTCGTGGAAATTCCGGCCACCTTAGCGACCTCGCCTTGGTTTTTATTGATTTTCTCCCGAAAAACTCGTAAAATCGTGCCGATCTTCGGGAGTAACGATTTAAGTAATGCTTCATTCATTACAGTAATTATAAAACATGCTTTTAAAAAAATCAAGGATAAAATTGTAGCGTGATACGGTGTATGGTTTGGTATTATTTTTACAATGATTGTGATGCGTCAGAAACAATGGCGCAACCGCTTTTCAAAGGAGATATCATGAGCGACATTGCAGAGGAATACGCCCAGGAATCCGACGATATCAGCAATGCCATGAACATAGAGGATCTTGATAATTTAAAAAAACTCACGGCTTCCCGGTGGATAGAGAAAGCCAGCGGCGATGTTGAGTCGCATATAAAAACAAATGAGAATGCTCTCGAAGTTTTAGGAAAGAAACCCGGCACCTACTATCGGGACATTATTTTTGCCCTCATCCAAATACGGTTGCCCGAGGAAGAGGCAAAGCGCGATTGGCGTGAAATACTCAAGCATAAATTTCTCGTAAGCGAAAAGCTCGGCCGAAACGTCGGCATTCACGTCGCCACGCTCGACTATTATACCAATATCAAACGCAAAATCATAAATCCTAAAATCGTGGACGCCCACGAGTATGTGGACACGGCGAGCCGCGCCCTTACCGACGAATTGACAAAAGCATATAACAGGCATTTCTTCGAAGAGGAATTCAAACGGCTCTTTAACGCCGCACAATCGAGCGGCGAGGTGTTTTCCTTCATTATGCTCGATTTGGACCATTTCAAAATTTACAATGATGTCAACGGACACATTCAAGGCGATTTGGCACTCATCGAAACGGTCAGGATATTGCATGCGGTTTGCAGTCCGGACGACACGGTCGCCCGGTATGGCGGAGAAGAATTTTCGATTTTGTTGCCCTCGCAACCGCTTAATTTGGCGCTTAAAACCGCCGAAAACATCCGTAGCGCGATATTCGACTATCGATTTGTCAATGAACAGCAACTCCCGAGCAAGCGCCTGACTGCGTCGCTCGGCATAACGGCCTACAGACCGGAAATCGTTTCGACCATCGCGATGACTCAGGAAGCCGATACCGCTTTGTACCAGGCTAAAAACGCCGGGAGAAATCAGGTGAAGGCGTTTGTCAATTCGTCGGGCCAAATCATATGATGCTTCAGCGAGTCGACGGTACGACCCAAATCGTGGCGATTCTGGGAAGCCCGCTCGGCCATTCGTTGTCGCCGCTCATTCACAATCATGTCTATGCCGCGCTGAAATTACCGTTTGTATATGTGCCCTGTTCCGTTTTGCCGCAAGAATTGCATCACGCATTGTACGGCTTGCGTGCCTTGAACAATTTTGCCGGCGCGAACGTGACGATTCCGCATAAGCAATCGGTGCTTCCGTATTGCGACATTGTTTCGGATCTTTCTTTATTGACCGGAACGGTAAATACCATTTACATGAAAAACGGTCTGTTGCATGCGACAACTACCGATTTCGAAGGGTTTGTACAAGCAATGGCATGGATGCGTTTTGAGCTGGAAGGAAGCGACATCGCAATTCTCGGTAACGGCGGTACCGCGCGGACGTTCGCCTTCGCGCTTGCTGCGCAAAAACTGCCTAAATCATTGACCCTTATCGGCCGTGATCCGCACAAGGTGACGGCGCTGGCTCAAGAAGTGTCCCTAAAAACGGGATTCCCGGTCAATGCCGGGGAACTTTACTCCGCATCGCTCAAAGCAACTCTTACACGCTGTTCCCTCTGCGTCAATTGCACTTCGGTCGGCATGCATCCCCATACTGATGACGCTCCGTTGCAATCTGAAGTGTTACATAAAAATTTAACCGTTTTCGATACTATTTACAATCCCAAAGAAACCAAGCTCCTTAAAATGGCAAAGGCCGCAGGTTGCGCATATCAAAACGGTTTACGAATGCTTATCGGTCAGGCGCTCGCATCCATTGGGTACTGGAGTGGCGCGGCGATTCCAAACGAAATTATAGATTTTAAAGAAATCGAATCGGCTGTCACTATAAATTCGAATAAGGAGAATCCTTAGAATGAAGTGGAAGATTCGTGCATCAAAACTTTCGGGAAGCATTCCGATTCCTCCGTCAAAATCGCATACCATACGGGCGCTATTGGCAGCAACCCTAGCGCAAGGGACCTCCCAATTGCATAACGTGCTCACAACGGGTGATGGGGCCTCGGCTATTGCCGGAGCTAAAAGTATGGGCGCCGGTGTTGAAATAATTGGCAATAAAGTGACAGTCCGGGGTATCGCAGGAAATTATAACGCCGGGTCAGACCATTTTCCCATGGAGAATTCCGGCACAAGCACGAACCTGTTCACCTCCGTTGCGGCATTAGGTTCACGCCCCCGTCATTTCGACGGAGATGCATCGTTGCGCACCAGGCCGTTTAAGCCCTTGCTTGTCGCACTAAAAAATCTCGGCGCCGGATATTCTTTCGAAAACCCCAAAAGCGATTTGCCGTTTATTATTGCGGGTCCGATTTCCGGGGGCAGGACTACCGTCGAGGGTGTGTCGTCCCAGTTTTTGTCCAGTTTGTTGTTCGCTTGCCCATGCGCGCCAAAAGATACCGAAATCGAAGTTGTTCATTTACAGGAAAGACCATATGTAGAAATGACCTTGCGTTGGCTCGATATGCTTGGCATCCGGTACAAAAAATCCGACGACATGACGCGGTTTATCGTATTCGGCAATCAAACTTATAAAGCGATCGATTATACGGTTCCGGGCGATTTTTCATCGGCAACCTTTGCCGCAGTCGCGGCGCCGCTCACCGGATCGACCCTTGCGCTGCAAGGTCTTGATTTTAGCGATTCCCAGGGAGATAAAGGCGTTTTCGATATCGTTACCGCAATGGGTGCCTCAGTTCAAAAAGGTTCGCCCGAAACAATTGTCAACGGAACGGGCAGAATCGACGGGCAAGTTATGGATTTGAACGCCATGCCCGACAGTTTGCCGGCGCTGTCAGTTTTGGCATGCGTCGCTGACGGTGAAACGCATATTGTCAATGTGGCCCAGGCAAGGATCAAGGAAACAGATCGCATTTCGGTCATGACCGAGGAATTGTCCAAATTAGGAGCAAAAGTTGTCGAACAGCCAGACGGGCTTATTATTAGTAAAAGCGCGCTCGTTGGTGCTCCGGTCAACGGTCATGGTGATCATCGGGTGGTCATGGCTCTTGCGTTGGCCGGAATGGTTGCGGAAGGGGAAACAATAATAGATACCGCGGAAGCTGCCGCGGTTACCTACCCGACATTCATGGAAGATTTTAAAAAATGCGGAGCGAATATCGAAGTCGTCGATTAAAATAAAAAACATTTCGAACCGAGAGAATCCGTTTCAATTATGGAAATAAAAGTCAATTTAGCCGAACGTTCGTATCCCATTTATCTTGTTCATGATGCCTTGTCGTCGTTTCCGGAAATAGTGAAACAACGGTTCGGCAATGCCAAGATGGCATTAGTGACAAATACGACCATCGCCGATTTATACAAGGGTACGATTGCCGCCTGGCAAAAGGAATTGGGCTTCTTCCAATGCGTCATCGAAGACGGCGAACAATTCAAAACGATGGGCACTTGGGAAACCGTTGTCGATTTCCTCATTTGCAATGGCATGGACAGAAAATCGGTCGTGTGCGCCTTGGGCGGCGGCGTCGTCGGCGACATCGTCGGTTTTGCAGCCTCTGCAGTGTTGCGAGGTATTTCTTTTGTCCAGATCCCCACGACATTGCTTGCAATGGTCGATTCAAGCGTGGGCGGGAAAACGGGCATCAACCATGCATTGGGAAAAAATCTCGTCGGTGCGTTCCATCAACCGTCGTTCGTCTATTTGGACACGAAATTTCTCGATACGCTTCCGCGACGGGAATTTATTGCCGGATACGGCGAACTTTTCAAATATGCTTTTATCGGCGGCAGGGAAATGTTCGATTTTGTAAATAAATCCGGCGAAGCGATGCTGTCTGGGAAAAAGGATGTCCTTCTCGAAGGCATACGACGCTCGGTTGAAATAAAGGCCAGGGTAGTTGAAGCCGACGAACGCGAGGAAAGCGGCTTGCGTGCAACGCTCAATTTCGGTCATACGTTCGCCCACACATTGGAACGATACTACCGCTACGATCATATTCTTCACGGTGAAGCGGTCATTTTTGGGATCAAATGCGCATGCATTCTTGGAATGCAACTGAACACGATACCTGAAGAATGTCATAAGGAATATGATGATATT
Source organism: Fibrobacteria bacterium (assembly GCA_037447435.1). GTDB lineage: Bacteria > Fibrobacterota > Chitinivibrionia > Chitinivibrionales > FEN-1185 > FEN-1185. Next base: position 73,052 of record JBBIGR010000012.1, on the reverse strand, counting down.
CTTAAAAATTGTCCGCCAATGGAATTTCCGCAATCGGTATCGCGACCCGACGCGGAAACATTGTACACCGGAATGTTTACCGATAAAAAAACAATCGGCGGAAAATTGAATTTTATCGTACCGAATGTTCCGGGAACGTCGATGTTGTCGCGGGACATTCCTAAAGAGGCCGTTTGTACGGCCATGACCAAAGTATTAGGATAAACATCATGCCGATGCTACATTATCCTGTCCATCCCGTCAATCCCCAGGTGAGGATTCTCGATAAGGCCGTCGATGTTTTAAAACGGCAAAACGGAATTTGCGTTTATCCGACCGATACGGTTTACGGAATGGGGGCATGTGCGACGAACCCCAAGGCGCTCGATAGGATTTGTACCATTATCGAAAAAGATAAAAACCGTTTGTTTTCCTTCGTTTTTTCCGATTTTTCTCAAATGAGCCAATACGTCCGAATCGACAATGCGCATTTTAAACTTATGAAGCGGTATTTGCCGGGTCCGTACACTTTTATTTTACCGGCCACAAATTACGTCCCTAAAAAAATAAATCCGAAGAGGCGCACTGTTGGTGTTCGTATTCCGGATAACGCGGTATGTTTGGAGCTTGTAAAGCTTTTGGGCGAACCTTTGGCAAACGCGTCGATAAACGTGGCCGGCGATTTGCGCGGTGATCCGGAAAATTTTTCTTCGGTCATACTGCACGATGTTGACATCATGCTCGATATCGGGCCGCTGAACAATCCGCAAGGGTCCACTATTGTCGATTTAACGGGGAAAGAGCCCGAGCTTATTCGTGAAGGAAAAGGAACGTGGGACTAATAAAGTTAATGCGAATTGCATTGCATCTCTACAAAATTAAATAGCAAAGTGAAATGAATACAAATGGGAAAAGAACTCGATCGCTTCGTTGAAATCGTTGCACGGTTGCGCGCGCCCGACGGCTGCCCCTGGGACAAGGAACAAACCAATAAAAGCATACTGTCCTGCATGCTCGACGAAGCGTATGAATTTTTTGAGGCTGTCGACGAGAATAACAATCATAAAATGCAGGAGGAATTGGGCGATTTGTTACTGCAAATCGTGTTGCATTCGCAAATAGCAAAGGATGAAAACCGGTTCAACCTCGAGGATGTCGCAAAAGACATAGCCGACAAACTTGTCCGCAGGCACCCGCACGTTTTCGGAGAAGTCAAGGTCGATTCGTCCCGGGAAGTGCTTCATAATTGGGAACGAATCAAGAAAACCGAAAAAGAAGATCGTAAATATCTTGTCGACGATATTCCCGACGCTTTGCCCGCACTTTTTAAAGCGGAAAAAATTCAACGCAGGGTTGCCAAGGTCGGGTTCGATTGGAAAGATATGACGCCGGTTTTGGACAAAGTGGAAGAGGAATTCGCGGAATTCAGAGAGGCCATTCTACAAGGCGACCATAAAAACGCCGAAGAAGAACTCGGCGACATATTGTTTGCATTGGTCAATGTCGGTAGGCATAATCATATTTCCGCCGAGGACGCTTTGCGGGTAACGGTCAATAAATTCGCCCGGAGATTCCGCTATATTGAAGATAAATATACGGAATTGGGCCAGGACATTCACAACGCTTCTCTGGAAGAAATGGACAAATACTGGGAAGAGAGCAAGAAAATAGTGGGCTGATTTTTGGGTATTTTAAGATTTCGCAAACAACGTACTCGATTTGATATAGTAAATAGCTTTTTCCCTATGAAAACGATTTTTAAAAAGAGATTGCAAAAGTTGCGAGTTGGGTAAATCTAATTTTCGTGTAGTACAAAATAAGAAAATGTTCTACACTAATTTTGCTTGCAAAGTAGTTCTTTCTGCTAAAAATTGAATTCCTCCTTATCTTATTCAACTATTCCATCACCATTGTATCCTAATTGACTTTCCCCCCCAAGGAGGTTTGCATGTCTCGTTTTGCGGTTCGCGGTATTTTATTCCTTTCTTTTTTCTGTTATGCGGCAAATGCGACGGTCATTTCGGGGACGGTTACCGATTCGGTTTCCGGATCAAAATTGACAAATGTAATAATCTCGGTCAGCGGTCAGGGCTTAACGACGATTCGCGATACGACCGATGCAGCGGGGGCATATTCTCTGCCGGAAACAAAGACTCCGGGTAGTTTCACCGCGCGTGCCACGGTTTCCGGATATACCACTAAAAGCACGACGATAACAATTGACACCGCACAAGCGACGATGACCCTTAATTTCGCTATTGTAAAAATCGATACCGCAACGGTGTCCGGCGTCATTACCGACAGTGCGAGCGGAACGCCGATAACCGGCGCGATCGTAACGACGAGCGGAAACCGTCGCGACACGACAAAGGCGGATGGAAAGTATACATTTGAAAAAATGGCGTCCGGATCTTATACCGTCGCAGCGTCAGCGGCATCATATGTCGGAAAGAATGCGACGGTTGCCGTAAGCGGAACGGATACGGTTAAAGCGAACATTGCGTTGGCAAAGATTGCTTATGCAACGGTTTCCGGAACTATCAGCGACAGTGCTACTGGTTCGCCATTGGCAAACGCAGTTGTATCGTTGCGAACGACAAATGGCACATTGAAAGTTGACACAACGAAAGCCGATGGGAAATACAGTTTCGACAGCGTTGCCACGGGATCGTATACGGTACGTGCCACTGCAACCGGATATAACTCACGTACCAGCGCATCAACCACCGTTAATGGGGCTGCGGTTTCTGTCAATGTCGCATTGGTAAAGATTTCGTATGGTTCCATTTATGGAATAATTGCCGACAGTGTGAATGGAACGCCGATAACTGGTGCGATTGTTACGACGAGTGGACGGCGCGACACTACAAAATCCGACGGCGTATTTTCCTTCGATAGCCTTGCGGTTGGGACTTATTCATTGGGAGTTTCAGCGTCTTATTATAATGGCAGGACGGTCAATACGACTGTTGCTTCAAGCGGAACAGACACTGCCAATGTCAAATTGTTGAAAATTGTGTATGGTACCGTTTCTGGTACTATTTCAGACAGTGTTACAACCGGAACTTTTGTTGCAAACGCGATTGTGACGATTCGGGCAAACTATAATTCACCCGTAAGAATTGACACGACAAAAGCCGACGGAAAATATTCATTTGACAGTGTTGCGGTAGGTTCATATTCGGTAAGTGTGACCTCGAAAGTATATAACGGAAAAACTGCCACTGCCAATGTTACCTCCACGGCTACGGTAACAGTTGATTTTGCATTGATTAAAACGCTGTTTGGTACAGTATTAGGCACCATTACCGATAGTGCGTCGGGCACTGCGTTGAAGGGTGCGACAGTAACCGTACGGCAAGGTGGAACGGTAATTAAAACCGGTACGACCGATGTGGACGGGAAGTACAGCCTTGACAGTATCCCGATCGGCGTGTATACGGTAAGAGCTTCAGATTCGCTGTATACGACAAAAAGCGTTACGGATTCCGTCAAAACAGCAGTAACGGATACTACCAATTTCAAATTGACCAAAGCAACGAATGCGGTAATAGTGGTCAGAAAGGTTACGGCGGGATCAATGGGACTTTTCGTTTCAACCTTTGGGGAAATAGTTTTAAAGAACAAGGTGAATTCCGGAGAAATAAAATTGTTTGGTTTAAATGGTAAACTTCTATACAAAACAAGTTTTACGGAACAAACCAATCGTATAATATTGCCCAAAGCCGTGGTTAGTCATGGAAACACATATGTTGTTCGGGTAAATTCGGGAAATTCAGTTTATCAGAAAAATATCGTCCTTCCTTAGCCTTTATTTTCATCCGAAGGAAAAGAGGCGCTTATTGCGCCTCTTTTTTTTTGCCGATTTTAAAAAAAAAAAGCAAGAATGTGACGGCGGTCACATTGTCTTTTAAAATGGGAAATGTATATTAGAGTCTATATAAAATAGCTACGTGGAAAGCGTAGATAAAATCACAGCTGCAACTTATCCCGCAATGAAACGCGGGGTTAATTTATAGGGCCTAAATAAAACTTTAGTATCGAGTAAATGAGTATGGGAAAACCTGCGGCAAGACTCGGAGATTCAACAGCACACGGCGGCGTGATAACCGGCCCCGGATGCCCTACGGTCCTAATCGGCGGCATGCCTGCCGCGTGTATGGGAGATATGCATGTTTGCCCTATGGTCACTCCCGGGACTCCTCCGATACCGCATGTCGGCGGTCCAATTACACTCGGAAGCACGGGCGTTCTTATCGGCGGCAAACCGGCCGCGCGTATGGGCGATATGGCAGTTTGCGTCGGTCCGCCCAGTTCAATCATCATGGGATGCATGACCGTCCTTATCGGTGAAGCAGGTGGAGGTGGTGGAGGGGGCGGCGGCGGTGGTGGCGGAGGAGGAGGCAGCGGCGGAACAGGAACGGCCGGGGCCTTGACGTCGGCATCAATCGCAGGCCAGGAACCGCAAACCAATGAGCCGGAAGACCATTATTTGGATGTGACGTTTCTTGATAAAAGTAATACTCCTTTGGGCGGATAATGATGAACTATACTCATATAACACCGACAAATACCAAAGCGAGCCGAACTGCGAGCAGCAACCTAAAGCAGACAAGCGTTGTGCAGGGAACCCATACTATCCAGGTAGGTACCTTAACTAACGCAAAATGGTCGAAACCGGAACTAAAGGTCGGTGAAGATGTTGAAGCGTCTGTTGAATCCAAGGGTTTAAAAGATGGTGTGGAAATATTTTTTTATTTTTATCAGAAAGAAACCGACAGTCCGGATACAAGCCTCGGATTTTTGAGCAATAAAATAAGCGGTAACAAAGCAAAAGTTCCTTGGAAATATCCAGGAAGTATTATCCCAAAAAATAATCCTCTTAAGTATTCCGATTCGTCGCTCTATTTTGTGGCACAAGCTAATAAGGCAAAGAAAACTTCGACGGCAATTCCTTTTTATACTGACCTGTCTATAAAAGTTGAAAAGGAAGACGGGACAGCAATTGCAAGTGAAAAAATTTCGCTGAAACTTTCCAACGGAGTAAACACCGAGATTACAACCGATTCTTCTGGAAAGGCTACTGCTAAGAAAATTCCTGCCCGTATTCATCGGATTTTGTTTCCCAATTCGCCGCGCGTTACTCCGGCGGAAGAAACAGTTGGAGCTTTCGATAGCGTTCCGAAAGAGCGGTCTATCCTTGCTTTTGGAAACAACGTCCATGTTTTTCGAATGATTGAAATGTATGCATATTGTTCCCATAAATACGAAGGGAAGAGAAGAGCTGTAAAGAGCACGAATGTTTTTGAGGTCGTACCGGACAGTATTGGAAAAGACGCTTATAAAGACGAGGTAATGATACTATCCCGTACCGCAACGTCGCTTTCTTCAAATGGCACAAGTTTGGAGAAAAAAGAAGACGAATTCGGAATGCATGCCTTTTTACTAAAGTGCGATCAGGATTTTAAATGGGGGCCATCAATATGGAATCCTGAATTTTGGAAAGGTCTGGCAAAACCAAAGGAATATCCAATCTCAGGCTTGCCTAAAACTTTTTCCGTAAAATGCTACAGGCCCGATTTGTACAAATTGCAAATTCAGTTTCCAGCAATGAGAAAATGGTCGGGTGGCACAAAAGTTGAATCCGAAGCATCGCAATTTGTCAATGAAGTAAAAAATAAAAGACCGACAACTGCATCTTCCTGGGAATATAAAAAAGAAAAAGAAGGTTGGCATTTAAATAAATGGCCTAAACCTTTGACATCGGAAATGCCAATCATATTTGTTCGGAATGGTGCACAAGTAAATTTAAAATTTATGGAATCAGTCGGGGCGGTTGTCAAATTAGGGAAACAAATAAGTGACATTCTTCCACTCATCCAGAAAAATGTTCCAAAGGTTGGCTGGTATTTTGAATGGGAAAATCAGCTATTCCAAGGGACTTTTGTTGTAGAATGGGGGTGGAAGGAATATAAAGACCATCGTGCTTATTATTACGTTGGCGGTAATTTTGATTTTAAGCTTATTGATTTAAAAATGGAGTTAGGAATAGGTGTTAGTGGTTTTGCTTATAAAATACAGATTTTCGGATCCTTAACCGGCGGAGTTACCCTTTCTGCGAAATTTAGCAAAATTTCTCCGGATGGCGAATCCGGCTTTAGTTTTCCTTTTAGTGCCGAAATAATAGGGTCTTTAGGTGCACGCGCGCAAGCAGGATGTTTTGTTAAATTAGAAGGCACGGTGGAAACCGGTTTTAAGCTTGAAGATGGTGCTTTGAAATTTACTCACGAAGAAGGTTGGTCGATTGGATGCGCGCTAAAATGGTCTGGTATCACGGGGAAATTAAAAATTTCCGCAGGAACTGCAAAAAAAGAGGGTGTTGACGAACATTCACCAGAGGAAGATTTACATAATGCTCCCAAGGAATTGGATGAAAAAGCAAATCAATCCTATGAACACGAGCTTATAGGTTCTCACGATCTTGGCAAATGGCAATGGCCCGATCCAAAAGCTGAATATAATCCTCCGGTCATTCCACGGGAAGATTTGCATAAAATGATGATGGAAAAATTGACCGAGGGAGATGATATTAGGGTAAGAATCAAGGCGGGAGTTCTTGGATTGAATGAATACAAAGAAATGAAAGAGGTTGCAAACGAAATAGAAGAAAAAATACATTCAAGGAACGATATTCGAAAAGATGCTAAAACATCGGAAGCGCTGGTGTTTGATATTAGGAAATGCCTTGAGAATCTTAACAATGAGAAAGATCCAGGCATGCATTATGCACACATGGAAGAACAAAGATTCGCTTTGTTTCTTGATGGAGGGGAATTAAAAAACATATTGGACAAGTACATTGATCCAATGAAGGACCTAATCAGCAGAAATCCGTGATCGTTTTGCCAAAAAAATAAGGTAACTATGCTCGCAATTGCTAATATGTCTGACAAGAACGAAAAAATCATTGATATGCCGTTTATACGTTTGCAGAATGGAATTATCTAAAATGATTTCCGAACTATTTGCCGGGCGAAGTTGGATTTGGGGGATAGTCTTTGGTTTGGTTCTGCTGCTGGTATTTTATTTCTTTGCCAAAATGGTAAGGAAGACTGGCCAAGGATTAGTGCAAAGACAAAATGCTAGCCGCCTGTGGCCTTCGGCAGAAGGAACGATCGTCCGCTCAAATGTGAAAAGAGTCGACGGCTTTCATTACAATATGTCGCTACGGCGGAATGAACCGGAAACAATATACTATCCTGATGTTGAGTACAGATTTGCTGTAAAAGGTAATGGATATACCGGATATCGATTGTCTGCGGTCCTCTCCGGATCAGACAGGCCGGATGCGGCCGAGATCAAGGCCATTATTGAAACATATCCAACAGGAAAACAAATTCGGGTTTTTTATGATCCACAGAACCCATCGAATTGTCTCTTAAATCCATCCGAAGACTATGAACCCTTCGAAAATCTAGCACGATTCAACTATCTTTCAGACATCTTACCTAAAGATATGCTTCTTGACCCGATCTGCACGTTTGCCATACGACTAATTTTTTGTGTGACTCTTATAATTTCCGTTATTCTAGTCACATCTGCAGTGCAAAGCATTGTCAATACGGAACAGGCAAATAGGTTCGGCTGGATTCCCATCCTAATCGGGTTGGTTGCAATCATGCTACTGCCCATCGGTTATCGTTTCTTTATGAGAAATGAAGGGAAAATGCTGATTGAAAAAGCAAAATTGGCACAAACATGGCCCTCGGTTCAAGGACAAATTACAGAATCCGATCTCACCAGAGAGCTCATGGAGTACACATTTGTTGTAAATGGCACCAAATACGTTGGGCATTCAATCCTAATAGGCGGTCGTATTTCTGGAAAAGAACTTCGAGACCGATGGACGCAGCTGAAAAAGGGAGATTTGGTTCAGGTGTATTACAATCCCTCAAATGTCAAGGAGTGTGCTTTGGATCCATTTGACTTGGAAGACGCGAAAAATCTTTCTAATTTTAATTTGTTGGGAATCCTACTTTGACCGAAATTATTTCGAAAGGATACTGAACTGGCTATTCGCATACCAAAAATGAAATAGCTTCAGGCTTTTGCTAAATAGGAATAATTATGATCTATTATATCGAAATTTCCGCCAATACATGCACGTGCAAAATCAGCATCAATGGACTAAGTATCGAAGAATTGAACGCGACAAAAGTCGGAAGCGTTCAATATCCTTGCAATACCGAGCTTATTGGGAAAACCAATAAAGTTGAAGTGGAGGTTATGCCTGCATCTTTGGATATGACGACACTCGACAAAATAAAAGTGGAAGGGTTGATAAAAAAGTATTCACCTACCGATATGATTGGACCCGAATCCGGAGAAATAATTTCAAGATTTACCTTAGAACAAAAAATTGCCGAGATAAAAGAAGATCCGGTAAAGCTACTTAAAATCGCAGATCTTGTACCGTTTAAAATATCGTCAGAATTCGATAGTGACGATGCTGCTTCATTTGAAAACCGATTGATAAAAACTAAACCGATTGAAAATGAAGAAACGTTGAAAGACTGGGCGATTGCGTTTAGATCGTTGCTTGAAAGGCGGGACATCGAAGGCTTGTATTCATTATATGAACCCAAACTTTTGGATTACGACATCGCATATCCGGAACAAAAAGAAGCGGATAATCATCTTTGGTTTGAAAATTGGATGAAGAATAAAATTTTTCCGCAAACGCCTTTTACAGGATTTAAACGAGATGACATTGTAGTAAAAAAGTGGTGCGAAGGTCGAATCTGGGAAATTAAACTTAAAGACGGTCTCGCGCTTTGGCGAACCGAAGGCTTGAACGGTAGCCGGACAAAGATCCAAATTTATGTCGGTTTGGTTGATGGTAAGATTAAAATTGTCAGATAACACCGATTCTTTGCAGATAAATGGCTTTCTCATTTTGGAGCAGGATTTAAATGCCAATGAACAACAACCTTTTTCAGCTCACCTTTCCCGACGGTTGGAAAGAAACGACGGTTTATACTTTTGAAGGGCCGCATGATAGCGGCGTTCAGCATAATTTGGTTCTGCTCATAGACCCGTTTATTTCAAAAGAAACAACATTAAAAGATTACGCGCAAGCGCAACTGAGCGGCCCCAAACAGGTTATGCCCGGTTTTGAAATGCTCGGCGAGGTTGATAAAAAACTCCCCGACGGAACCCAGGCGTTGGAAGTCGTTTACAAATATGTTCCTGCGGAAAATTATGTTTTATACCAAAAACAATTCTATTTTATCAAAGAAGCAAAGGCGTTTGTGATTACCGGAACATTTTCCAAAAAAACATTAAAAACCATAGCGAACGACTTTGATAAAATCGTCGCAAGTTTTTTATTATTAAAGCCCCAAGCCTAAAACACGAAGAATAGTTTGGATACATGATGGACGGCGAATATCAAGTCTCAACCGATAAAAAAGAGAAAATCAAACTCGATTCGGAAATTGTCGAGGCTTCATGGCTGTCAACAGCCGCGCACGGCGGCCTGGATGCACAAGTCAAAGTCGTTACCTATGCGGTTGCCGAAGGCTCATCCATAGAAATAAAGGGTTTCAGCTCCAAGGGTAAAGCGCCGGGAACGATAAAAGGCAAAATTTACAATAATGAATTTATCGGGAGTTTACCGATACCCGAAAAGGTGGAGTTGGGCGCTCAAATCGGATTCGAAGCCAAGCTGCCGAAACATGGTTTAAAAACGGATTCATTGTCTACAATACCAGTGGGACCTCCAATCAAGATATCAAAAATGTGCTGGGATAAAAATGAGGTCCGCCGTGGTGATGTCGTTACGCTTTCTGTTCAATTTGTCAATCCGCTTGCCGGAACTGAAGCAAAAGTGGTTGTGTATGAATACGATCCCGACGGCCATCATGAAGCGTATTGTTCGTTTCCCGTAGAAATTCAAAATGACAAAATAGATGTTAATTGGGAATTCGATTACACAGGTGATGCGGAATCGATTGTGACGGAAGAAGAACGTCAAAAGCATCATAAACACTATGTTCCCGTGCAATATTTTTTTATCGTAATCATAGACGGTGTAAGAATCGGAGAAAAACAAGAGAGTGGCTTTTTGAAATTCAAGGACGATCTGAATCTCGATCTTACGAATTTTAATGATTTCGATCAGATTAATATTCCGTACACTTTGCAATTTGCAGACGGGTCTCAACGTCAGGGAACAATCGATTCCTCGGGGGTTATTTCGGAACTAGACATACCGCCGGGCCCGGTACAGCTTGCATTTAATGTCGAACAAGATCCAAGTCCCGCACTCGAAGTATCGGATGCTTATAAAATTGTAAATGCGCCCGACGATTTGGATGCTATATATGAACAAAGTAATACTGATAGAGAAAAAAACGGGCGTCAGCTGCGAAATGATATGATTCATAGCGCAAACCTCGAATTTGCATTTAAAGGAAATAAGTCATATTATCTTCGCGAAGGGGATTCCGGCGAAGGTGTTGGAAAAGTTCAGAACACCCTGCTCGAAGATGATTCTACTGTGTTGCCTGTTTACAAAACCGATAGGGATTTCGGTCAAGAAACCAGAAGTGCAGTTGTAAATTTCCAGAAAAAATACAATCATGCGCAGGCGCCGATATTGCAAGAGGGAAGCGTTGGCCCGCAAACGCTGTCGATTCTGGATGTCTTAATGGTACGAAATAGCATTGTTCAGGAAATGAAAAACAAATCAATTGATTTTGGAGGTACGACAACCGTTGATCCGATTTTTTGGAAAACGATAAATCCTTTGATTTGCGTTCTCCGGGAAGGTATGTTGCCATGGAAAGCGGTATATTCGATTTTTTATCATTCGCCATGCATATTGGAATGCTATATGGCGCTTCTTGCGGTGTATTTAAAGGGAATTCTTGAAACATTGGGAAAAGATGTTTTTTCCGAATATTTCAAATGGCAATCCGTCTTAAATCCTGGATTGATATTATCAAAATCTTTAGCTTGCCCGCGATTAGAGTCGCTGATAGACGAAGTGACTGTTGCCGATACTTCGGAATTGAAAAAAGGGGATTGGCTTTATTATAAAAATGACGAGCGTTACGGAGCAAAGCATCCGAAAGGCGCGTGGGCGGGAGAGAATGTCATTTATATCGGCAAAGAGGCAGGGGTTGATAAATATATCGGACATGGCATTTTAGGCACACTTTCCGAAAATGACCTGTTCGAAAAAATGAAAACCAATTTTGATGAGCCTTCTGCCGACCCCGCCTCGGATCCCGCTCTGGCAACGGCAACGACATTTAGACAAATACCCGGCCAACAATACGGCGTTATCGGTTTTAATTGGAATCAAGTACGCAGAATTCATTTGGGTAAGTTGGCATTGGTAAAACGGAACAGCGGAGTTGCCGTTTTTTAATTTACAATAAAGGACCTTTCAATGAGCGGTAACGATCGTAAAACCGTAATGATAGAATTTTCCAAACCCGATAAATTTAAAGTATTGTCCGGTAACGCCATTCGAGTCTCACATTATAGAAAAGCCCGCAATTTTAAAGAGTTAATTGGCTTGATTAGAGTAGCCGAACAAAAAATGACTGATCATGGTGTCACGGATATCCTCGATCGCATCTCGATGTTGCGGGGCATTTATTATGGAACTCCCTGGAGCATGGATTTCTTAAAGGAAAAAAGTACAACACGAAATAACGGATTTCAAATATTCACCGCTTCAATGATGCCTGCCGACCCCAGACCCGCTCTTGGCCAGGAGTTATTCGCAGCTTTACAAAACAGTGCAGAAGTAAAGGATGGTTCCAGATCGCTTGATGTTGGCCATACGATAATCGGGCTTCAAGCTCGTGCTAGCTTCACCTCAAGATCCGTGCCATTGCCAACCGGGGGGACAGGCCTTGAAACTTCTACTTGGCTTGGCGATATCGGCGGCGGCGCGGGAATGCTCGCGTACAAAAGAATCTCAAACCCAAAAATGCGGGCAAAGACTCTTTTTACAAATGAACATGATTACGGCGCTTCTGTAAATCTCGAAGGTGATGTGGCCGGATATTTAATCGCATCTGAAACGCCTCCTTTTACCGGTCCATGCGATCTTGCTTTTAAGAATAAACCGTCGCTTGCCGATGCGTTGACAGCGTATCTTGATGCCGGTTCCGACCTCTGGAAAAACAGAGCCGGATATTTTTTATCCATGAACAGCGCAACATTCGACGCTTCTGGGGCAATAACGAATAAAGATGCGGTTATGAAAAGTATTGCCGGGAAAATTGAAATTTTTGCAGTGCCGTATATCACTGTTCGATTAAAGGATAATCACGCCTTGACTTCGAACATAATATTTTCGATATTACGTCATGTGCCTGGAATTGCAACAGAAATCTCCAAGATATTTGTCGAGGCATTGTTGGACAACCACAAACATAAAGGTAGTACGATTGTCGGAACCTCGGATCCGAATCCGTCTGATCCGGCGCATACAAAAGCGGATAATTCCGTTATTGACAAAATATTCGATACTATTGACGGGCTTTTTAAAAATTAATCGACCGGAAAAGAATGAGCCGACATCTGCTTATAGACGTTATTCTGCTTGCGATGTTCTGTATTGTTTTTTATGCTTTTTGGACAACTCCCCGTGCGATGTGGCAATTTTATTGTTTCATCGGGACAGCAGTCGGGTTTTTTGTTCACATGTCAATAAACATCGTGTGCCATATTTTATTAATTCTTTCTAAAAAGGAAAAAGGATTGAAACGGGCTTTTGTCTATTCAATTGTCCAACTGCTGATGATTTTTTTAAGTCTCTATAGCGCTTTTTTAGTGGTTTTTCCTGCATAGCACCCGAACCACCGGCGTTTTCCACCAGAAAACACTTTCTTTCCGCATAATGGCAATCCAAAATACTTTGCCGTATCTTTATATTTAAGCAAGACAAACCCTGCGAATTTATAATCGGCCCTATGATGCCCTTCACTTCTTTAAGGAGGTAAGTATGATCCGTTCCACGTCTGTTTTTGTGCTGTTATTTGTATCCGCAACATTTGCTATCGGTTTTCAGCATGGAATTTTTCGCAGTCAAGCAACGCAAGGTGCAACGTGGACCGGGACTGCAACAATAATTAAAGAAGATATGAAAGTGACGGTACAACGGGATTACCTTGATGTGGATTTGGAATGGATTTTTAAAGCAGATGGTGTTAAACCTGCCCAATATGACAGCTCATTGGAAATTGTGGGGAACCTAAACTTGAATCAAGGTTCTGTTGTCGTTGGCATGATTCTTTGGTATAAAGACAAAATGCTTAAGGCTAAGCTTAAACGGAAAGAAATCGCTCGTCAGCAATATGAACAAGTTGTAGACAGAAATGCTGTTGTGCCGCCCCGGCCACGGGATCCTGTCATTTTAGAATATCGCGGAAACGATAATTACGATATTTCAATTTTTCCGGTAATTTTTCAGGGAACAAGGAGATTACGGTTTCGATATCTTGTACCCATGACTTTGGCTAACGGGAGCATGCAGGCGGGATTTCCGTATGCTTTTACAAGTGATGGTGTTGTAACGGTTAAAAAAGGAGAAGGTTTGAGTGGCTTTAAAATCACCAATTCCGCAGGAACCTCCGTAACCTGTACCGATTCCGTCCAATTTAAAAATGTCCTAGCCTATTCTTATTCTGTTTCCGGAACACCCAATACTATTATACCGCAATTTCCAACAGATTCTCTTTCTAAAAAAACAACAATGGAAGTTTCCAATATTGATAATGTTCTCATGCCGGGAGAATTGGTAAAGGTGAGTAATTTCGCCGTATCACAATTCCTTGATTCCCTTAAAGCGTATATAGCAACACTCGGCGCAGGAAAAAAAGCTGGAACTCTTAACATTTTTGCATCAATCGGAAACGGAACATCTGCTTGTAGTACCGGAGTTTCGATGAGTTTCAACGATGTTGCCCAACTGAGCTCCAATATAGACTGGGGCAGGTCGCTGAATATATATACCGTAACTCCAATTGTGCCGAAGGTCATATGGAGTGCTTATGTAAACGGTGAAATGATTTATAAGTTAATTGAGGTTCCAAATATATCCGCATCATTGAATTCTGCCGTAACTTCCAAGCTTATTGCCGGATCGCAAACCATTATATCGCTTGAACAGAAACTGCCAAAGTCTTTGGCTGCGACATTTGGTTTTGTCGACACCACATTTGCTTTGCTCGCGCTTGAAGATGATGTATTGCCGAATCAGTTGGCGGCATTTTATGAGAATACCGGAGTGCCGGTTTGCAACGAAGAAGATGTGTTTGCCGATACGTCGGATATGGTAAGCATTCCGGCAACCGGGCTGTACGATCCTAATTATAATGTCTATCGTGTCAATACTATAAATTCAGGGAAATCATTAATCGGAAATTTCGAGGCGGTTGATCCGGTTACGTGGACATATGTTAATAAATGTATTATAATTACTTTGCATTATAATACTATAGATGGAAACGAACCGATTGAATTGACAATGTTTTCAATATCCGGAAAATGCCTCGGCGTTTTGCACAGGTCCGATTTCGGCGGATCAGGTACCGTCCGTTGGTCACCGCGGACCAATGGAATTTCTTCCGGATCAGTCATAATGCGCATTAAAATTGGAAATAAAATTGCTACCTATAAGACGATTCCCTTGCTTTAAATGTATGCAGAAAGGCAAAAGTTTTTTTTAGGGTGAAACAAGGATTGAAAGATCCCCTCAGCTTGCTGCGGGGATCTTTATTAGTAGGCGCAAGTCGAAACCAAAATAATTCCAATAGGCGCTATTTGATGGGAAAATAAGATTATAGTCATCATACAACCGGTATATTATCTTATGATACGGAATGCCTTATCTTTAATTAAAACAAAATACGTATCATAACAAAAAGGGAATTATATGAGCAACAACGACCTAAAAGAACATCTGAAGAATCTCCATCAGGAACTTGCAACAATCGAATCTGTTGACAAGGAATCAACAATACTTCTTGAAAAAATACAAAGCGATGTCCAATTTTTGCTTGCCCATAAAAGCGAGAATCCGTCCGAACAACATTCAACAGTAAAAGAGCGCCTTGCGGAATCGGCCCGGCATTTTAACGCTACTCATCCCGCGCTGGCAGCCATGATTCGGACTGTCGTCAGCACCCTGAATAATATGGGCATATAACATCTAAATTTTACATCTATCAATGAATTAAAGTCAGGTTTAGGATTAGAAAACAGTCCCAGTAAGTTACCGGCTTTGGGATTTTGCATAATCAATACGTTGGACGAAAATGCATTGATCCTTTTTCTTCCATTTTTCGTTTTTCCTTCCTTTTGATTTTTTGTTTTTCACCATCTATATGTTTTCCGCATTAATACCGGATTATATATTGTTCTTTATAAGGTGTTGCTAATTAAACAGATTCTAGCATTACGATTGGCCGCAGATAATTAAAATTTGCGCCAAGAGGACCTGCTTCGGCTTCATGCCAAGTTATTCGTGCAAATTTAAAAAAATCAATTGTCGAAACATACTATTCGAAGGGGAATTATATGAATAAAAAACCAGTATTTATTTGGTGGTTCCTTGGTATTGCGATGCCATTTTTATTTTTATGTACTGCCAATATTGAAAATCCGTTTACTCTACCTGAAAATGCCAAGGCATCGCTTATAATTATCGATTCCAATCAGCACATCAGTTCATCCAATGAAATAACAGATACGGTTGGGAAACCTATCACAATAGGAGTTTGCCCGTATTTGTATAATTTTGTGGATTCGATTACCGTAACGGTTGCCAAAGACGCAGGAAATCCGGACGTAAGTTTTAAAGGCCATAATTTTAAATCAGATGAAGATACTCAATGGGTAACATTTTCCATAAAAACGAAGGGTATACATAACGTTATTGCCCGTGCCTATTTTCAAGGCGGAAATACCCGGGATTACAATGGAATAATTACCATCGTGGGCAAAACACTGGCAGCAGTCGTCAAGCCGGTTACGGATACCGAAAAAGAAGGGGATGCCTCTACCTTTATTGCCTTAGTGCAAGGGGACACGAACCTGACATATCAATGGTTTCGCAATCAAACAATTTTGCCCGGGAAAACCGGGCCAACCTTGACAATTGCCGGCCTTACCGCATCTGATTCCGGTTTGTATTCGTGCCGCACGGCAGACCAATATGGAGATACTGCCGTTTCCAATTCGGCACACCTTGCGGTTATTCCTAAATCCATAGTTAAAATCAATACAAAGCCACAGCTCACGATAACCGGAAGAAAAAGTTATGTGATAGGAGAAATCTGTACCCTTTCGGTATCAGTTACCGATCCGGATTCTGGCGCATCCGACACCGTTTCAGTCGTAAAGGCACCCGCGGGATATTCCTTCGTCAACAATATCTTTGTGTTTAAACCCGCGGCGGCTTTTAGTGGAACGGATTCCGTTGTTTTTGCGGTTGTAGATAACGGCACTCCGCAATTGGCAGATACGCAGACGGTGCAATTTACCATGTCGGCGTCGATCCCCTTGCCCGACAGTATTACGGGATTAAAAGCCATTTCCCGAAACAACGGAATTTTTGTGTTTAGTTGGAATAAATCCAAAAATGCGGATCTCTATAAAATTTACCGAGGACGGGACACATTAAGTTTTTCGCTTTTCAAAACAATCTCCGATACGACAATTTCGAATCTCATCAATGATACGGCTTTTTACTATTATATAGTTGCTTCGAATTCTCAAGGTGTGTCGAAGTCATCTTTGCGCATCTTGTCAACAACAATCAATGTTCCCCCAAAATGGGTGCATGATACTATACGAATTGAAATTCCGGAAAATTCCTCAATTTCTCTGAATCTTGCCGATTCCATAACCGATGCGAATGGCGATAAAATAACCTATCAAATGGTCACCGGTGATCCGCTAAAGAATTCCTTGGTTTTTTCTACTTGGAAAGATACGGCGACCTATTCGGATTCGGGTGAGAAGGTTATCAAAATCCAGGCTTCAGACGGGATTGGTTCGCCAAGCGTGCTAACAATCTTATTGCATATCACGAACGTCAACAGACCCCCGGCATTCATCGCAAACATGCCTAAAGCAACGTACGATGTTTCGGGAAACGCAGTGCTGTCATTTCCGGTAAAAGCAAGTGACCCTGACGGGGATACTCCTGTCATTTCCATTTCCAGTACAACGCTCAAACGTCCTACAACGGCAATTTTGAAAAACGATTCTCTAAATTGGACATCGAATGTTGGGGATTCGGGGACGTATCAGGTTATCCTGAAAGCAAAAGACAAAACAGATTCCGTCTTAATAACAGTGACGGTCTTGGTGGGCAGCAATTTGCCTGTTCCTTCGGCGCCGACTCTTTTGTCGCCGGCCGATGGGGCTGCGGCCCAGTCCCCAGGGACGACCCTACGATGGAACTCTGTTGCGTATGCAAACACCTATCACGTACAAGTATCAACCAGCAGTACTTTTGGAACGATTGTTTTGCAGGACTCAACCTTGAATGATACATCAAAAACTTTTGCGGGTCTTTCGAATGGGACAACATATTTCTGGCGGGTAAGTGCACGAAATAGTTCAGGAAAAGGCGATTGGTCCGCATCGCGGAAATTCAGCACCAAACAACAATTTATGCTGAACATGGCGAGCGTTAACGGAACAGTTACAAAAACACCGAACGCAGCACTATATGATTCAGGCACAGTTGTTGGGCTTAAGGCTGTCCCGAATACCGGATATCAATTCGTAACGTGGAGCGGCGATACGGCCGGCACTTCCGATTCTATTTCAATAGTCATGAATAATTCGAAAAATGACACGGCAAATTTTTCGTTAAAATCGTTTCAACTGACTGTTTCTGCGCAAACTGGCGGGACAATAACCGTGCCGTCTGTCTCACCCGCTACCGTCAATTACGGACAGGCTACGACGATAAATGCCGTTCCGAATGCCGGATATACTTTTGTCAATTGGACCGTACCCAATGGAACGGCGACCATTGCCAATGCCAATAATGCCTCGACAACGGTGACCTTGATAACGGGCAATGCATCGGTGACCGCTAATTTTACGGGGATTTTCTTTACTATTAATGCTAGTGCCGGGGCAAACGGCTCGATTTCGCCTGCAGGTTCCAAAAGCGTTCCCTACAATGGATCGCAAAGTTATACCATTACGCCAAATACCGGGTTTGCGGTTGCTAATCTTTTAATAGACGGCGTGTCGCAGGCTGCTGCACCGAGCTATACGTTCAACAATGTAACTGCAAATCATTCGATAAGCGTGACATTTTCGCAAATTACCTATATGCTCTCAACAGCCGTCAGTCCGAATGGTGGCGGAACGGTGTCGCCTTCTTCTTCCACTCCAGTGAATTACGGTGTGAACACCACGATAACAGCGACTGCTGCCGGCGGCTATAAATTTGTAAATTGGGTTGTAACTACGGGTTCAGGAACAATCGCAAGTAGTACCAGTGCCTCAACCACCATATCATTGACTTCAGGTAATGCTACGGTGACTGCTAATTTTGCCGCTTTAGCATGTTCATGGTCTGTAATATTGGATGCCGGTAGTGCAACAAATCACTTCTTTTCGGTTGCAACAAACGGTAATACCATTTTGTTAGGAGTTCAAAAAAATGGTTTGCAAATATCGCCCGATAATGGGAAAACTTGGTCATCCGGCCCCGGCTTTGCCGAATATGGCTACTGTGTTGCGCAATGCGGAGGCGTTTCATTGTATGGTACTGGACAAGCGAGTTTAGGACCCAGCATTTACTCTTCCACTAATAATGGATCCACCTGGACTACAAACACTCCCGGTTCCGATGTACATGCGTTTGCTCTTGTAGGTACTTCCACTCTTTATGCCGGTACAGATGCAGGGGTTTTAGTTTCAACTAATAATGGTGCAAGTTGGTCAACCGACGGCAGAAGTATTTCTAACGTACAGGCGCTCATTGGGAACGGAAGCTATGTGTATGCAGGAACAAATAGCGGCTTATCCTATACGACTCCTTCCGGCATTTATTGGAATAATGTTTCCGGATTTCCCAGTACGTCTGTTAGTGCTCTTGCAATTTGCCAGAATACACTTTTTGCCGGAACTGCTGGCGGTGTTGTCAAACTCGATAATAATTCAGGAACTTGGAGCGCCGTTAACACTGGTTTGCCTAGCGGCGTGGCTATTTCAAGCCTTGCTGTGAGCGGAACCTATCTTTTTGCAGGAACTTCAGGTAATGGTGTTTACTTATCCACAAATAATGGAGAAAACTGGGGAGCTGTAAATACCGGTCTCCCGAGTGGTTCATATGTATCGGGCCTCGCGGTAAACAGCACATCTATTTTTATGGTGGGAAACAGCTATACGGCGTATAAATCCTTATTACCCCAATAGGACAATGTAATCAAGCATCAATTAATCATTATCGCAAAGAGGAGGTGTCTATAAAGTGCCTCCTCTTTTATTTAGAGGTTTCCAGAGAAGTCATGTGTTGTGATTTGGAATACCCATAAGCGCCTCAACTAAATTAACATAATAAATGTATATTTAAATCAATTTTATATATTATAATTCAACATCTTATATTAAATATATCTATATACATTGTTTTTTTAGAAAATATTGCGTGCAAAAGAAATTTTTTCCGGTTATATTTCTAGTTGCTAAAAAAAGACGATGAAAAGCAAAGATTAAAGTTGTATACTTTTAGCAGAGGCAAAACATGAAAAAATATCGCATCTTTGTTGCGAACACAATTCTGTTCGCGGGGTTATCGGCATTTTCGATAAACGCTCAAGCGGTTAACCTGACCGGAACCGTAAAGGACAATTCTACACAAATAGGAATTGCCAACGCAACGGTGAGTCTTATAGCGGAACCCCTTATTTCTGCAAAAACCGACGCGAATGGTAACTATTCGCTCAGTGGGTCCCAAGTAAAATTTTTGAGATCCATAAACGCCGTTCAGTTTAAAACACCCTATTCACACCAAAGTAGAATATTCTTCGGTATTTCAAAAAGCGAAGAACCCGTGCAAATTGACCTTTTTGATTTGTGCGGAAAACACATTTCGTCTATTGTCAATACCAGACTTTCAAAAGGAACTTATCAAGTCAATCCCTTTAAGGAACCGCTTGCAGGTCAACTGTATTTTGCCAAGGTTCAAATTTCCGAAAAAACATATACTTTGAGAATCCCCTATGCAAAAAACGCGTCCGAATCCGCAATTGATTTCGTTGGAAACGAGAAGAATAATCGTTTTGGAAGCGGATTGATAAAGGCTGTGGCGATCAACGATACGTTGATGGTGTCGGCCCTGGGGTACGCAACCGTCAGGAAAGCGATCACCGCTTATGTTGGTACCAATAACTTTCTTCTCACTGCCAAAGCGGGAAGTGAGGGAAGTATTTCTTTCGAAAACGGGTCTTATCAGGGGTGCCAGAACCCGATTGTCGTGACGGTTACCGATTCGGATCTTGTCGCAGCGACGGTGTTGATTAAGGTAAAGAGCACTTCGGACGGCAAAGGATTTACGATGCCGCTACGGAAAGTTACGTCATCGGCAGGAACATATTCGGACACCGTCTTTTTGTCTATTGTCAAATCAGATTCCGTCAAGCACCTCATCAAGGTACTTGATGGAGATGTAGTTTCGGCTTATTATTCCGACGCAACTCCGCTCCAACTCGATTCTACCGAGGTATCCTGGAGCGGAACACCGGGCAATGTTCAGCCCGGATTATCTCCGTATAAAGGGGTTTTGAAAAAAATGACCGTTAATTTGTGGGATGCCGATGTCGCGGACTCATTTGTAACGGTCACTGTCGCAAGCGACAAAGACAACGTCGGCATAATCACCAAGTTGCGACAGGTAGTAGGATCTTTCGGCAGCTATACAGGCCAGATTCGTTTTTCCTTAAAAGCCTCGCAAGGCGATAGTGTTCTTGCGGTTATGGGAACAACAAATGACAATATACTCATTAAATACCACGATCTGACGCCGGCGAAAGATATTATCGGCAGTACCTGCGTCTGGGAGCCATATCTTGCGGCAATAACCATGGATTCGACCGCATATCATGGCGTGGCAAGTAAAATGTCGATAAAATTAATCGATGATGACATCACGGACAGCACCGCAATCGTTACGGTCAAAAGTAAAGTGAATCCCGTAGGGATAAAAGACACATTGAAAGCGGTTGCAGGGTCGATACGGTATTTCAGCGGGTCGGTGGGCTTTTCCACGGCAGTTTCCGGCGCCAATAATATTGCCGTTCAGGATAACGATACGCTCACGGTACAATACCAGGACGATTCTCCGGTGCAAGCGGTTTCCCAGAAGGTCCCTTGGAATTTGCATTAATGCAGAATTATTACAACAAAGGATTTGATATGCTTAAAAAAATCATGGTTGCAGCAACAATCTTCCTGATAACGGGAATAGGATTCTCACAGGCGGAAACGTATACGCCGGAGGCGAGCAACCGGATTAAAATCAATCTTGGTGAGACTCCCTGGAAATTTACAAAGTCCGATCCTTCAAATGCCCAAAGCCTCACCTTTAACGATGCCGCATGGAAAGACGTCGGCATTCCCCATACGTATAACGATACCGATACGTTCATCAACCAAAATGCGGGAGGCGGCGACGGGTCCATGTTCGGCGGAACATGCTGGTACCGGAAGCATTTCACTCTTGACAATCAATATGCCGGAAGGAAAATATTCATCGAAATCGAGGGCGCTCACGTCGGCGTCCAGGCATATATCAACGATACGTTGCTAAAAGGTAATAGCGCAATTAACCCGAAAATGACGCATGTCATCGGATTCATTGGATTTGTTGTTGATATCACCCCATATGTACGTTTTGGAGGCGCAGACAATGTTTTTGCATTGCGACTGATCAAAGGAGATGGGAATTATTTCACCGATCCCGGTTTTTCACTGGTATTCCGGTTCGGCCAGGGTGACGGTGGATTGTTTCGGCCGGTATGGATGCATATCACCGACAAAGTTCATGTTCCGCTCAACGTGTATTCTGTTGTGAATAATTGGGGAACCTATGTCGCGACAGTAAGCGCTACGACTGCATCTGCCACGATAAATATACAAACGAATGTGCAAAATGAAAGCGCAACGGCCCAGAATGTTACTCTTACTTCTAAAATTGTCGACGTTCGCAATGGTAACACCGTCGTTTCGAGTGTTGATAACACCCAGTCTATCGCTGCCGGTCAAAGTTATGTGTTCAGTCAAACCGGAACTGTTTCCAACCCCACCTTGTGGTATCCGAATAACAGCACGTTCGGAAAGCCGTACATGTACAAAGTATACCATATTGTAAAGGTCGGCGGAGTCACCCTGGATGTTTTTGAGAGTCCCTTGGGGATACGAACCATAACCTGGGACAAGGATTTGCCCAGTTTCAATGGACATCCGCATTATTTATACGGCGCATCCGCCCGATACGATTATCCGGCATTGGGTACGGCACTGCCTCCTGAAGTGGAATGGCGGGACGCAAAACTGCTTGCCGACATCGGGGGAAATTTATGGAGACCCGGGCACTCCTCCTGCAGCAAGGGATTTGTTGATGCGTGCGATAATTACGGTATAATGCTTATACAGCCCAGCGGCGAGGGTGAGGGTGCTTTTAGCGCCACGGTAGCAACCGATCCGCGTGGCATTCTAAAGAGTGAATTGCACAGGGACATGATCATTCGCGATCGAAACGATCCTTCCATTCTTTCTTGGGAAGCGAGCAATGGGGCAATTGCAACGCCGTTTGCCCAGTCGCTAAAAGCGATATCAGCTAAGTGGGACTCTATACATACAAGGGTCCAAGCGGATAGAACGCCAAACCCGGCGAATGGAGACATTCTCTCTTGTACTTTGAGCGGTTGCGAGAATCTTGTTAAGAGCACCTATCCCAACAATCCCGCATGGGGTGCGGAGTATTGGGGCGGCGCATCTACGCGATATGCATATGACTACGAACTTCAATTTGCAGGCGAATTCCTCCAGAAATGGAAAAGTGCCAAAAAGGCAAATTGTTTCGGCATCGCCCAATGGTATTTGGCCGAAACTCCGGGAGAAAACCATGATTTGGTCGACGGCACCGCAGGGGAATTATGCAGGTCCTTTGGATGCTCTATGATGGATTTTAACCGTATTCCAAAATTCTTATATTATATCTACGGCGCAGCCTGGACACCGTTTTCAATTAAACCGAGGGTTTCTATTGCCCATCACTGGAACAGGTCGGGAAATGTTCGTGTTAATGTGTTCAGCAATTGCCCCAAAGTGCGACTTTCCATCAATGGAACAACGGTGAGTGAAAAAGTTCCGAATGTGTGGAACACGGCCACCGATGGAATGAGCCAGACATCCACGGATATGCCTTATCAATGCTACTGGGACGTCACATGGGCCTCCGGTACATTAAAGGCAGAAGGCCTCGACGCAAGCGGCAACGTCGTTTGTTCCGACCAAAAAGTGACAGCCCAAGCGCCGGACCATATCGCATTGAAAGTAGATGATCATATTGTAAAACCCGGTGGGGAAGCATTCACTTTTAAGGCAAACGGGACCGATGCGGCCCTCATTCTCGCGACAATTGTTGACAAAAACAATAATTGGTGTCCGACAGCCGGCGGCAACATAACTTGGAGCGTTTCCGGACCGGGGAATTACAGGGGCGGCACCGATCAATTGGTCACACCTGGAAAACCATTGACTTATCATTCACCCCTTGATCCCGAACTGGCCATAGAAGGCGGTATGTGCAAAGTCGCAGTCCGCACAACATTTACTTCGGGGACGGTGACGGTTACCGCTAAGTCTCCCGGACTCGGCGATGGAACGGTAAGTTTTCCCGTTGTTGGTCTTCCGCCTACCGCGGTGCAATGGCCTTCCGCGCCCACGATGTCGCAAATGGCAATTCCGGTATTGAAAATAGAAACCCAAAGCGGAACGGTGCATTATTATATCAGCAGTACTGCAAATGTGTCGTTTGAAATTCTCAATGCAGCCGGCAGAGTTCTGAATAAAGTAGTCCCTTCTATTCAAAAACAAGGGTGGCATCAGCTGCAATTAAGCCGGGATGCAGCAGGAAACGGCATTTATTTCATACGTGCATCGGTAAACGGTTCGACAAGTATTAAACGGATTTTCCGGCTTCAATAAAAACCAGGAACAGTGTAATACTTTCAGGGTCTTTGACATTGTGCAAAGACCCTGAAAGTATTTTTAGTTTCAATAATCGCTTCCGATTTTTCCTTAAGTTCAAAAATGCCATGCGAATAAAACCCAAAATCAACACAATTCTCCTCTTGTTCTTTTTATCCGGATTCTGCAATCTTATCTACGAAATTGTGTGGTCAAGAATGCTTAATCTGGTTTTTGGCGTAACGGTTTTTAGCATAAGCACTGTGTTGGTTTCCTTCATGCTCGGATTGGCATTGGGAGGAATTATTTTCGGCCGTGTTGCCGATAGACTTCAAAACGCAATGCCGACATTTTCATTCGTTCATGTAGGAATATCCGTTTCGACCATCATTTTAGTATTTGCCTTCCCAGGTTTCATGGATTTTTACCATGCAGTCAATACGGTTTTGAATCCCGGTTTTTATTCACTCAGGATCGCATTGTTTTTCCTCTGCTTGCTTTTTTTAATAGTTCCAACCACACTTATGGGCGCTACATTCCCTCTTGTGGGGAAAATAGCTGTTACGAGTAAAGAAACTGCGGGCAAGGAAATAGGCGTGCTCTATGCCGTAAATACCTTGGGAAGTGTTATCGGGTGCATGGGGACCGTCTTTTTTTTCTTAAGGTTCGCGGGAATGAAAGGCACGATGATAGGCGCGGCGGGAATCGATTTGATCATCGGCGTTGTTGCTTTTGTAAATATCAACGCTTCGAAGCCTGAGGATGCCCGGTTATGAAGGCTTCTTTTTTATTGATAATCGCCGCTTTTGCCGGGTTTTGCACAATGTCGTATGAAGTATTATGGTTCAGGATTCTGAAATATTTTGTCGATACAAGTATTTATTCCTTCGGTATTATGCTCACCACGTTTTTATTCGGTCTTACAGCCGGCAGCGTGTTTTTTTCGCGAATCATAGATTCAAAAAAAGATTCCTACTTTCTTCTGGGCCTCATGGAAATCGGCATAGGGATTTTCAGTTTGATTTCAATCCCTCTCATTTTTCAATCGAATAATTTGATTATAGAGCTCAATAGGGTGCTCGGAACAAATTGGGGACAGGAAATCTTTATACGGTTTTTAGTTTTCTCTATAGTCATGCTAATACCCACGCTATTGGCAGGAGGGGCATTTCCCGTTTTCACCAAGATCTATTCGGTACAATCCAACGCAATAGGGAAATCGATAGGAAATGTGTTTGCGTTTAATACTTTGGGCGGCGCATTCGGATCTTTTGCAGGGGGGTTTATTCTTATCCCGTTTGTGGGTGTCCAGAACAGCATTTTTGCAATTTCCCTCGTGAATGCGATTATCGGTTTGGTATGTGTGTGTATCGGATCGACAATTGAACGTCGGTTAAAAATCCTTTTATCAACAGTTGCTTTTCTTTCCGTCGGTTTTGTGCTCTGGATAATTCCGCAAAATTCTTTTGTAAATATTTATCGCGCCAAATATCCGGCTCCGGAAAACGACATGCTGTATTGCAAGGAAGCGATAAATGGAACAACCACGGTATTCCAAAATGCAAGGCAAAATTTACAAAGATATATGTTGATAGACGGGATAGGCGAAGTAAGCACCGATTATTTCAGCATGCGCGCTTTTCGCTTTCTCGGTATTTTGCCTATTCTTTATATGCCCGATGCGCACAATGCACTCGTCGTTACCTTTGGCAGCGGGATCGTGGCAGGTGCAATAACGACTTCGCCCGGAATCGAACAGGTCGATTGCGTCGAGATTTGCGACAAGGCTTTTGAGGCTGCCAAATATTTCAATTACGATAACCACGAC
This sequence comes from Fibrobacteria bacterium, assembly GCA_037447435.1. Taxonomy (GTDB): domain Bacteria; phylum Fibrobacterota; class Chitinivibrionia; order Chitinivibrionales; family FEN-1185; genus FEN-1185. Next base: position 46,996 of record JBBIGR010000012.1, on the reverse strand, counting down.
GTTCTTAATAATCCAAAGATACACTTCATTGTCAACGACGGCAGGAATTTTGTTTTCACGACAAAAAAACGATATGATTTAATCAGTGCCGATGCCACGCATCCAACAAGCGGCGATAGTTGGGTGCTCTATACGGAGGAGTTTTACAAACTGTGCAAAAGTAAGCTTACGGATAAAGGAATTATGTGTCAATGGATACCGCTCCATGGAATTGTCGAACGGGATTATAAGGTATTGCTTAAAACGTTTCATGAGGCATTTCCGTATGCCGCGGTATATTATTCGGGAGGGCGCAAGAATACCGGACATACCGTGCTTCTCGGGAGCAAAATGCCTCTGCGCATAGATTTTACTAAGGCGCAGAAACTGCTTCAGGACAATCAAATCAAAGAGGACCTTGGTCAGGTCAATATCACATCTGTATATGATGTGTTCAATTCCTTTGTCACGGATCAGGACGGCATTGTTGAATATGCCGGTACTGTGCCGATCAGCACGGACGATAAGCCCGAAATACTGTTTTCGAAAATCGATTCGCATAATGAACCGTGTGTCGGCCTTATCTCAATTGCAAAGTTCCGGAAAAATATTTTTCCCCAATTGTTTGATTTGGATTCGGGCAATGTCGTTGCCGTCAAGCAGACCATAGATACCGATTTCGAATCGATGGGATACAGTATGAATGCGCAAAATATGGAATTCGAAGAATATATGCTGCGTATGAAGCAGAATTTCGACAAATCATATGGGGAAACTTTGCAAAATCTGTATGCAAGCAAGACGATAATCGAAAATGCAATTTCACAATATGAAAAGGCATTGACGGTCAATTCAAACGATGGACATACCAAATATATGCTGGGGCATTTGATGTTTGAATACAACAAATTGATGTCGTATCTTGCGACAACAACCGTGCCGTAAAGGGGGGGGGCACAAAATTTTGTGCCCCTCGCAAACGATTTTTAATTGCCTTCGTTTTTGGTTACGAAAACACTTTGAGAAGCCGAAATCCGAGCGGAATTAATATTGAGGACATACGCCCCGGGGGGCAAGCTTGCCATAGAGATTTTTCCCTTAGCGCAATTCAACGATTGTTTTGATACAAGCATGCCGTTGCATGAGTAAATTGAAAGCGACATTTGGGAGAACTGCTCGGAAGCAATGTTGTATTGCAAGATATTATGACGGTCTACATAAAAGGTCAACCCCTTCATTCTCATATTTGTTGTGGTATTTGATAAAACGGATGTTCCGATTTTCCGAGGGTCTTGGACGGATGGCGGATAGGAGGTTCCGAATATGACATAATAATCGGGGCCATAATGGTCGGCTGTTGGCGGCACACAAACAAAGGTGCTTTTCAGATCATCATACGCATAACTATAGCCGTCGGAGTTTAGTTGTTTAAACCAATTGGAAATGGTATAAGCAGGACAAGTTGCCGGAATACTGTCATGGCCGGAACAACAAAAGGAATCTATCCGTGCTTGTGGCCAGTTATTTTGATGCGCAGTCTGACAACCCGACAGGCAAGCTATGCAAACTCCGGCCGCATTTTTCTTTTGTTGTAGGAGCGGACAAATAGGAATCAAGTCTGTTGTACATCGAACTGCTCCGCAGTCATACATACTATCCGGAGCGGCCGGTCTTCTTTTTGTATATGTTCCGACTACCGGCCCCATAAGCATAGGCAAGCTGAACGCGTCAACAAAAGAAACATCGTAAAAATCCGCATAACCGGCGCCAGAGGCTCCGAGAGTCCATTCACCTAACGAGACATAGGGTTTCTGGTATGACGTATCATACGTTGCATATATTTGGCCAGAAGACCAGGAATTTGGAAGTTGGACTATTGTATCTTTCGACGGCAATATAGAGCATTTCACCAACGTCGGATTATCACTTGTGGACCTAAAATAAACAGTAATATTTTTTGTCATTTCATTAAAAACACTAATAAACCTTGTTCCTTTCCCATATTTGCCGTTATTGTGAGGCCATGTTGAAGCGGTTTGAGCGCTTAAAGTAGTTGTGAATATTACAATGCCTACAAAAAGCAAATAATACTTTTTCATGGAAATTTTGCTCCTTTAAAAAATTGAAGAACTATAATCCTAAATATAACGATTTTTTCTATAAATGTGTCATATTGTTTTCTAAAATATGTTTATAAAATTTTTTATACTGTTTAATGCTTTGATTTTATTAGTTAAGTTATGTTTTATAAATAAAATAGATTATGACATTGTAATTTTATATATTCTTAAATTTTCAACCGAAGTCAAATAAAATACAAAATATGATTTATTCCCAGCAAGAACCCGAAGGGTTCCAGCTTCTCCTAGTAAGGCAACCTTTCCTTGCGATACCAAGATATCATTGCGCGAATTGTGTATGCTTGCTAATAAAAATCCTGGAATGGCTAAAAACGCTCTGACCGATAAATCGGCAAGCGTTGCCCCCCGGAAAAGCTTAAATCGCAGGATTCATTCAAATCGAGAACGAATATTGTCAGGTAAAACTAATTTTTAAACGGAACATATTTTATGGACAGTTCAATGCCCTTTGATGACGTAGTAGTGCTGATATAACGCCAAATGTCCCACGTATTGTCGCCGATTGATACTGGGCCGATCTTCATCATATAGGTCATTGTACGGCCAACAGTCCTGAATCGGATAAGTTTATTGTCTCTTAAGAATAACTGCTTTAAAACACCGATAAGGGCGGTAAGTTCTGCCGGATCGGTAATAGCATGCATTCCAACGTTTAGGCCGAAATCGATTTTGGCTGAATCGTTTTTCCACGAAGAACCCTGGTCGCTATAAACGCTATCAAGACATTGCTTGATACGGGCTGGCGAATCCTGGCCCAACATAATTACGGGCGAATTGACCGTACCCATGTCGTTTGGGTTAATGGTGATGTTTTTCAGGATGTTTAACAAATCGAATTGAGTGTTGTCGGCATCGATCGGTTCAAGGTCCGACATTGCAAGTTTCTGGTATCGCTGCCCGTTTTGCACTGTTTCGAATTTTACTTGTATTGACGCGGTTGTAAATGCGGTGTCGGTATTGAACCAGAACATTGCTTTACGCATATTAACTTCCTGGCGCGTAATGCTGTTACGAGCGTCGTCTTTTGTGTCCCAATCGATGGAATAATCGAAGGTCGGTTTGTCATCTATTTTTACCTTGATGGTCAAAGGTATGCTATAATCCTCCATACACATAAAATCTTTCCTGCATCCGAGCCCGAAAATCATTCCCCTGAATTTACTTTTAGAAGGGTATTTAATATCAAGCCATTCGCCCGCACCGGTGAGTTGGCTGCCTTCTATCCAACGCGTCGTGGAATCGTTGTCGTAAAGGTTCTTTAAACTATTCGTCACCGGATCGTTTTTTAAGGATTTTAGCTCCGACGAAGCCCGGACAATGACCTGTTTACCTTTGAGGGAAATTGTGTCGGTGGCAATGAATACCGTTGCTTTCGAAGAAAATAAAATTGCAGAAAGGGAAAAAAGCAAGAACGACTTTGTGCAAAAACAACGACTTTGGTTCATAGATTGCTCCTTAAATATGCCGATCCGGATAGATTAAGCTGAGATCATATCTACACGTCTCAGATATGACCTATAAAATTACTAAAGGCATCGTGCCGATTAAAGCAGGATGCCTATAATATGGATTTTGCGAAAGACGATTGGAAAGAGCGATCAATTTATCATGACGATCGCGCCTTTAACCTTTGCCATTGTATCACCCGAAAGTTCGGTCATCATGCCGCCGACTTTTGTCTGCATGCCGCCCTTGATAGTCATATTCATATCAGCTTCCACTTTAACATTCATGCCTTTAGCCTCGAAATCCATGTCCGCTTTTTGGGAAACCTTCATACCTTTGACCGTGAAATCACCAGAAGCCTGCATGTCGATTTTGCCTTGCGAGGTCATTTTGATGTTCGCGGCTTTTATCGTTAAATCCTTTGCTGCGCTGATCTGTATTTCACCTTGGGAGTCTATAAGGATTTTATTGCCGTCGCCGTCCAAAGTAACCTTGTTTTTGCCCGCGGAATCGGCCATGGCAATTTTTTTGCCCGAATCGTCCATGTCGATGATGTTGCCGGCCTTTGTCTGTATTGTCAATTTTTTGTTTTTGTCGTCCATTTTCACGATATGGCCGTCTTTTGTCGTAATGACGATACTTTCGCTGCCGCTCTTATACGTCATGGTTATGGAATGGCTTTTGCCGTTCCAGGACACGACTTCGTTTTTATCATCGAGCAAAAGCTTGTTCTGGTCTTTGGACGAGACAAAAACCCGTTTAAGATCATCGTCCATTTCGAGCGTATGCTTAGATTTTGTCGTGAGCCTCGCTTTTTGCTTGGCATCGGTATCATCGAGCAAAAGCTCGTTTCCTCCCGCGGTTCGAATAAGATTTTGCTGTTTGTTTGCACTGACAACAGGAGAAATGGTATTCGCATTTGGCACCGTTGCCAAACCGAGCGGGCGGTCGGGGTTGCCGTCTATGCACGCCCAAACCATTTCCGTGCCTTCATGTGAAGGAAAATGCATGCCGTAATTCGAGCCCGCATAGGGCTGCGCCAGCCGGATATAACGGGAGGCCTCATAATTTTTCGCATTCGACAAATCAAAAGGCATACGAACCTTATACCTGCCCATGTCGTCGAGTGCGGCATAATTCGATCCGTTTGCTTCGATTTGAGCAGTCATGATTCCGTGGACACGCGGAACCGGCGTCCGCTGTAAGGGTCTGTATGAATCGGCAGACGCGGCAGGAATGCAATTAAACCTATTGGCATAGGTGTAGACGTTCATGCTGTCGCCTTCCATTGTATGACTGCCTTGATGCGTCACTTGAGTAACAACGTATTTGCCGTTCATCGTATCCAGAAAATGTTCCTGAAGGGTAAATCGTTTCCCGGCACGAAGACCGCGGCAATTGCCGCTTCCGTCTATGGATATCTTCTGGGTCGAAATTCGGTTTGCCGATACTTCGGCAAGCCGGTCGGCCTCCGTAGTGTTTTTGAAATGTTCGCCATAGCTGTACACGGTACCGACATCGCCGGTTTTAACCGGTTTACGACCACGCAGATCGATTTCCGGAGTGCGGTAGTTATAATCCTTTAAAAGGACTTCTTTTGAGATAACCTGACGGAACAGTTCAATGTCATGAATCGACTCTTTTTCATCGGTATCAATTTGTTCCGCCATGCCCGAAACCGTGCGGAATAAAACATCGGAGGTCGTTGCAATAAATTCAAAAGACGAGGCCTTGTCGGATATGACCATTTGTTCCACGCCGGTCGATCCGTCGAGTTCTTCGGCCAAAATCGGATTTTCGTTAAAAAAGTACCAAATACCGTTTGCTTCCATGAGCCGGGATATGAAGTTAAAATCGGATTCCTGATATTGAACGACGTATTCCTGTTCAGCGTATTTGCTTTCGTCAATTTGGAACCTGTAATAATCGGACAAGTTTGCGCCGTCGAGCACGAGCTTTATGATCTGATTAACCTTTTTTTTCTGGAAAATCCTTGTCTGTATATTCAGATTAAGCAACCAAAGCTTCGGGACAAGAGTGAGGCAATAGGTCGCGCGGTCCAGGCTTTTTCCAAGAAACCTAAATTCCGAAACTATACCCGAATAGGGATAATATTCGCCGTCCCTAAAAATCATCAAAGTCCCTGCCTTGTTGACGACGTCATCGGGTGAAATATCGGCGCGATGGGATATGAGCATAAGGCTGAATTTATAGGTGCTTGATATTCTATCCGTACCTGAAAAATTCATAACTTCAAAGGTGTCATGACTCAGCGTCCCCGAGAAAAAATAAAACTGCGCCTGATTGGCTTTTTTGGGCGGCATCAACGGCCTCCTTGATTTTTATTAACCATATCGGTAGTTATCGCAAAAAAAGTGCGTATGCTTCATTGAAAAAAACTTTTTCCCGCAATGTAGTTCCAATGGGCATGAACAAAATATATAATACTGTTAAATTTCAGGTTGTGATTATCATCACACTTTTAACAGTATTTTAAAAAAAGTTAAACATGGGTTTTTATGTAATTGGGCGTATCGGGATATATTTTTGTGTGAATATCGTTTTTTACATGAAACACAAATTGATCCGAGCGAGGTGACTGTGGCCAAAATTCTTGAAGAAGTTTCACGCACGTTTTCGGAATTTCTTATTATTCCGGGCCTTACCACGACAAAGCATATACCTTCCAATGTGAATTTGAAAACTCCGATGGCTCGTTTTAAAAAAGGCGGGGAGTCACGGTTTTCTTTGAATGTTCCCTTTGTATCGGCAAGCATGCAAGCCGTTTCGGGCGTCGACCTGTCGATCGGCCTTGCGCGCAAAGGGGGCCTTTCCTTCATTTTTTGTTCGCAATCCATAGAAAATCAGGCGGAAATGGTTGCGCGTGTCAAGCACTATAAAGCAGGTTTTGTCCTTTCGGATTCGAACTTGCGACCCGATAATACCCTTGCCGAAGCCGTTGCTCTCAGCAAACGAACCGGACATTCCACCATTCCGGTCACTCATGACGGTTCACCCAACGGTACGTTTGTCGGCATTCTTACGGACAAGGATTTCTGGGAATTTGAAGATGACCTGAACGTTCCCGTTTCTCAATGCATGACCGCAAAAGCAAATGTCGTGTTCGGCGATGTCGGACTCTCGTTGCATGATGCGAATAAACTGTTGCGCCAAAATAAAAAAGAATGTCTACCTATTATCGATAAAGACGGAAAACTGCAGTTTTTGGTTTTCAAAAAGGATTTTATCGATCACATCAATAATCCGAACGAACTTCTCGATGAAAAGAAGCGTATCGCGGTCGGATGCGGCGTCAATACGCACGATTATAAGGACCGTGTGCCTGCACTTGTCGCTGCGGGCGCGGATGCATTATGCTTTGACTCATCCGACGGATACTCGGAATATCAGCGCGACGCGGCCGTTTGGGTGCGCAAAAAATACGGCGACAGTGTCGTGATCGGCGGAGGCAACGTTGTCGACGGCGAAGCATTCAGGTATTTGGCCACGGAGGCCCAAGTTGATTTTGTCAAAGTCGGCATCGGCGGCGGATCAATATGCATTACCCGCGAGCAAAAAGGAATCGGCAGGGGCCAGGCTTCCGCGCTCATGGATGTGGTTGCCGCACGAAACAACTACTTCAAAGAAACCGGCATTTACGTGCCGGTATGTTCCGATGGCGGGTTAGCCAATGATACCCAAATCATCATCGCGCTTGCAATGGGAGCCGATTTTGTGATGATGGGCCGTTATTTTGCAATGACAACCGAGAGCCCGACGCCGAAAGTTTCCATCGGCGGCAGATTATTTAAACCCTATTGGGGAGAGGGTTCGAACCGTGCACGGAATTGGCAACGGTACAACGGCGAAAGCGAATCCGATTTCAAATTTGAGGAAGGCGTTGACGGATACGTTCCTATCGTGGGATCATTGTCCGATGTAATGGGCGTTACAACGGCGAAATTGAAATCTACCATGTGTAATGCCGGCGCATTGACATTAAGCGAGTTTATGAATAATGCGGTGCTTACCCGCGTTTCCGAACAATCGTTTGCGGAAGGCGGTACCGGCAATATTAAAACCGTCGATAAGGAAGGTAACAAGTAAAAGACGATTTTTAGGCGACCAGCCCCTGACTGGAACGCCCTTCTGCATCATGACAATTTTTTCTCCGACGAATCGAAATCCTATCTGAAAACAAGGAAGATTATCATAAAAGAGGCGCTCGGCCAAGCGCTTCTTTTATGTTCTTAGGCAACCCATTTTATGTAATACAATATTCGAAAGGATTTAGAAGTATGTTACATTTAAAAAAGCGGGTAATTCCGTTCACCACCGTTCTTGCAATAATGCTTGGAATGTACATTGTCGATTGCAAGTTTTTATTTGCAGAAGGGAAAAGGCCGGAGAAAGGATCCATAACGTTTGGAGCCAAAGAAAAACCGAATGTCAAAACAACGCCAGAATTCGAATCGTTTCGAACGGTATTTGCCGATTTGGCCGATAAGGTCGTTCCATCTGTGGTTTCGGTAATCCCAACCCAAATCGACACCGTTATTTTTAATAATAATCCTTTTTATCAATTTTTCGGCGACGACGATTTCGGATCTCCGTTCGATCAGTTTTTCGGCACGCCACGCCGTGGCCAGCAATTTCACAAGCAACAGCCTCAGCAAAACAAAAAACAACTCCGTCGACAACAGGGGCTTGGTTCGGGCGTCATCGTATCCAAAGAGGGCTATATTCTCACGAATTTCCACGTAGTACACGGTGCCGACGAAATAGAAATCAAGACTTCGGATAAGCGTACCTTTGCAGCGGAGATCGTAGGAGTGGATTCCTTGTCCGATGTAGCAGTGCTTAAAATAAAAGGCCAGGCAAAGGATTTAACTATTGCTTATCTCGGGGATTCCGACAAATTACGGGTCGGTGAATGGGTCATGGCAGTAGGTAATCCGTTTGCATTGACATCCACAGTCACTCAAGGCATAGTTTCCGCACTTGGGAGGCGCGATGATAAAAACCCGACACAATTCCAGAATTACATTCAAACCGATGCTGCGATTAATCCGGGAAATTCGGGCGGCGCTCTCATCAATTTAAATGGCGAGCTTATCGGTATAAATACCATGATATACACTACCTCGGGCGGTTTTATGGGAATCGGAATGGCAATACCGATTAATATGGCACGACGCGTAATGGAAGACATCATTTATCATGGTAAGGTGACTCGCGGATGGCTTGGGGTTCAAATTCAGGACATCAACGAATCAATGCATAATGCCCTTGGTTTGGGGAGCAAAAAGGGTGTACTTATTTCGGATGTTTTTAAAAATCAGCCAGCAGAAAAAGCAGGTATTAAACGCGGCGATGTGGTCCTGACAATAGACGGAAAACCCGTCGAAAGCTCAAATGACCTTAAAAATACGGTAGCGACTATTGAACCTGGCAAAAAGGTGCCTGTCGTTGTATTCCGTGGCGGTAAGGAAATAACCGTGAGCGTAGTTCTCAATGAACGGGATGAAGGGAAAATCAATAATCTTTCCAAAGGAAATGAAAAAGGGCAGGAAAGTGCAGATTCTGCCGTGCAACTCGGTCTGACCGTCAATGCCATAAATGAGCAGATACGGCAACAATATAACCTTGATGAAGATGTCACAGGGGTTATTGTGACCGAGGTCGACCAATCGTCTCAAGCGGCAGGGGAAGGCGTGATGCCGGGAGACGTAATTGTTGAAATCAACCGTCAGCCGATTACATCGGTAAAGGATTATGCGAAGATAGCGAAATCCATTAAGCCCGAATCTGCGGTGCTATTCCTTATACGAAGGGGGCCAAACACATTGTATTTGGCTTTTACCTTGCATGGAAAATAAAGATTCAACAGTATAAGGCCGATTATTTTCGCCCGGCTTTGCAAGGAATGTTTTAAACAAGGGATGTCCCAAGCAAAGCCGGGCGATTTTTTTTGCATGTTGGTTGGATTTCGAATTGCGCCATAAATCTTCTTGACTATGAATTGATACATATCTTATTTCTATAGGTACAATACACTTCTCCGTTCCATTTTTCTACGCTCTTTTTTTTGGGAGGAAATTATATGAAGAAATCGTTGCTCGCTTGTCTTTTGCTTCCCCTTTTGGCCTTAAGCGTTATAATGCTTGCCGGATGTTCCGTAAGCCAGAAGTCAATTGACGATATGCAAAAACGTATCGATTTGCTGAAAGCCAAGGGCGTACCGGACAGTTCATTGTCGGATGCAATAAAGTTCGTTTATGGCGCGGGATATGCCAAACAAAAAGACGAAAAGACAACGGCACGAAAATCCTTGGACTCGGCCCGCATTGTCGTTGCAAAGGCTGAAGCTCTGTATCAGGAAAACCTGGTGAAATTGAAACCGTTTACCGATTCCCTGGTCAATATTATCATGAACGCAAAAAGCTCTTTTACCGGAATGCAGGCAAAAAAGCTCGATAGTGCGATAGCGGTTATCAACGATTTCTCCGCAAAAAATTGGATTTACCAAGTTGAAGATAATGCCAAAAAAGCCGTGGCTATGCTGCCGCAACTCAAATTTAATCAAGACAGATCAAAGGAAATCCTTGCCCGTTTACCGGGCGAATGGGTTTTTACCGACAAGGCAAAAAGCGAAGCCGACAAAGCCATTAATGCGGTAGAAAAGAAAATATTTACTTTTGGTAAAGACGGTAAAGCGAAACTTGTCGAAACCAAAAAAGGCCAGAGCAGCAAAAACCTTAAGGAAGATTACGAATTTCGTTCGGACGGGACCTACGATTGCCTTGGCGATACGATTTTTATTTTTGTAAACAGATTCGCTTCGGTACGACAGAATTTCGAAACGTTCGATCCTGCGAAGAAAACCTGGACAAAAAAATCCGAAGCAACCTACGACTCACTCATTACCGATCATAGCCAAGACCGATGGGTGCCGTTTGTAGAAATGAGTTTGGATTTTAAACAGGAAAAGAAGTTTTAAAAGATTCAAATAAAGCACGAGTTGCTTTTTTCGATTTAAAACAATTGGCGTGTCCGTAGCGGATACGCCGTTTTTATTTTTCGTTACTTAGCTTTTTCCAATTGACGTATACCGTCGAAGATGTATTGGCTGGCGGATACGACTATGAAAAGTGCCGCGATTCCAATAAGCCAGAAAAAGGGAACGTCAGGCAAACCGATAAGCACCCAAACGATAATTGTCCCCTGGAAAAATGTTGCGATTTTTCCCGTAACTCGGGGACGAACGGTAAGCGAGCCGACAATGTTTTGTATGAGCAATGCTCCTAAAGACAAAATAATGTCGCGGCTGATTATGACTGCAATGAACCAAAACGGCAAATGCGGTTGGAACGCGGAAGCATAGGGCGGAATCGATAAAAGAAGTAACGCGGATACAAGTACTAATTTGTCCGCAAGCGGATCCAAAATCGTGCCCAGATGCGTAATTTCGCCTCTTGATCGGGCAATATATCCGTCAACCGCGTCCAAAAGGAAAATGCTGAGGAAAATGCCAAAAGCCGACCATCGGAGAATCGGGTGTTGTTGTCCTAAAACAGCTCCTTTGGAATAATACATAAGCAGCATTATGAAAAAAGGTATGGCAAGAATTCGAACGATCGTAATGCGGTTAGCAATTGTCAATGGCATTTTCAGTCCTTATAATACATGAGGAGCCCATCCTCTCCCGTATCATTATAATATGCTTTTCTGACACCCCGATTGCAAAACCCCATTGATTTGTATAGTGAAATGGCAGGTTTGTTGCCTGCCCGTACTTCCAGATGTATTGATGCGATGCCGCGCTGTTTCGCGATTGAAAATAATGATTCGATGAGTTTTTTACCAATGCCGTATCGCCGATAGAAGGGGGCGACGGCCATCGTGTCGATACAACATTCGTCGATAACGTATTCGGACAATAAAAAACCTGCGGCAGAACCATCATTTTCGGCGATGAGGTTAATCGAATTGCTTTTAGATAATTCTTCGGAAAAATTTTGCGCGGTCCAGGTGACGCTTTTGCTCAAAGCTTCGATAGACAAAATTGCCGGAATATCGGAAATCGTTGCCAGCCGTATCGCAATGTCGCGGGTCATGGCATGAAAATATCTTCGGTTGGAATCGAGGCGTCGACCAATGCCTTTTCCAAGTGTGATTTTAGGGCTAAAAGAACTTCGGGAACGCCTTCACCGGTTACCGCGCACATGGTCAGCCAACCTTTTGGAACCGACTTTTTTGCGTCTTTTGTCAATAAATCATTTTTCGAAAGGATAAAACAGGTCGGTTTATCGGCTAGAAGCGGGCTATAAGCCGCCAGTTCCTTGAGAAGAATTTTTGCTTCTGCTTTTGGGTCGGGCGAGTCGGCGGGAACTAAAATGGCAAGCACGCGTGTTCGTTCAATGTGTTTTAAAAACCTGATGCCCAAACCTTTCCCCGTATGGGAACCTTCGATAATGCCGGGAATGTCGGCAACGACAAACGACTGATATCCCTCGCATCTGACAATGCCAAGATACGGTTGCGTCGTGGTAAACGGGTAGTCGGCGATTTTCGGCCGTGCTGCGGAGACGGTAGACAGAAACGTCGACTTTCCTGCATTCGGACGGCCGACAAGCCCCACATCCGCAAGAACTTTGAGCTCAAGTCGTAGTCGGCGTTTTTGACCGGTCTTTCCTTTTTCCGCGAAATCAGGAAGCGGGTTTTTCCTGGTTTTAAGCGCTGCGTTGCCGCGGCCGCCAATGCCGCCCAAAGCTGCGCAGAACGTTTTATTTTCGTCGAGCGCGTCATAAAGCAATTCGCCGGTTTCGGCATCGTATATCACCGTTCCGATGGGAACGAGAATTAAAATGTCCTCAGCATCTTTACCGTCTTTATGGCCGCCTTTGCCGTGTGCCCCGTTTTCAGCCTTATATTGTCTTCTGAAATCGAGGTCTTGCAACGTGTGTAAATGATGCGAAGCCTGAATGAAAACGCTGCCGCCTTTCCCGCCGCGTCCGCCGCTTGGACCGCCCATGGGGCGATATTTTTCGCGCAAGTAGGCAAAACAGCCGTTCCCACCGTTTCCGGCCGTGAGCATAATAGTAGTCTCATCAATAAACATGATTTGCCTTTAATGCGAAAAAGTGAAACAATGGAATGAATGCACCGTTAGGTGGACTTTTTCCCAGCGTCTGAAGAACTTGAAGAACCCGAACTTGATGAGCCGGAATCGTTTTTTGCTTGTTTTTTATAAGATTCCGAGCGGTAATCGGTGATATAAAATCCGCTTCCTTTAAAAAGGAAACCGGCACCGGGCGATATCAATCGTTTGACATGACCGTTACAACCCTCTTTTTTGCAGGAAGTTAAAGGTTCTGCCGTTATACTTTGGAATTCCTCGAAAAGAAGACCGCATTTTTCACATTCATACTCATAGGTCGGCATAACTAAATCACTCCTTCATCTTATCGCAAAAAGACACGAAACTTTGGCAAAGATACATCATGCATTTAATTAAAGTCAAAACTGCCGACGTTCAAGAAATGAGCTTTGCAACAAGGTCATATTCTTTGCTGCCCGTAACGGTAACGCGTTGTATGGATCCTATAGGACAATTTCCCTGTGGAATAAAAACCGTGCCGTCCACTTCCGGAGCATCCCATTTACTTCTTGCTTCAAATCCGGCATCGCCTTGGCAGTCTATGATAACATCGAGGTTTTTTCCGATACGTGAAGAGCAAATCTGTGAACTGATCTGTGATTGCAATGCCATAAGCTCATCGCATCGTGCGGAAACGGTATTGTTTTTCGGTTTTCCTTTAAGCGAATACGCCTCGGTGTCTTTTTCGCGGGAAAAAGGAAAAATGCCGCAGCGCTCAAAGCGAGCCCATTCGACGAATTTTAACAATTCGGAAAAGTGCTTTTCCGTCTCCCCGGGGTATCCAACGATGAACGTCGTTCGAATTCCCGCATTGGGTACAATGCTTCGGATCCGCTCTATTAGCGAATAAACGCCTTTTGAAAGCGGACGGCGTTTCATCGATTTGAGAATATCGTCGCTGATATGTTGCAACGGAATATCGAAATAGGGAACAATACGAGGATTTTGGGCAACAACATGCAAAAATTCATCGCTTACCAATTGCGGGTGTAAATACATGATTCTAATCCACGGAAACGACGTGCTATCCAATAAATCGCGCAACAGATCGATAAGCGAGGAGCCGATGTCGGCTCCATAGGAAGATGTGTCTTGTGAAACGAGAATGCATTCCTTTACCCCCTGTGTCTGAAGCCATCGCGCTTCGGCAAGAATGTCGTTTTTCGCCCTGCTTTTAAATGAGCCGCGGATGAGAGGTATGGCGCAAAAGCTGCAGCGATGCGAACATCCTTCCGCGATTTTTAAATATTGGGTAGCCAATGGCTGCGAAAGGGTTCGAATATACGAAGGTGAAACCGATATATGGAATTGTTGTTTGAGTATGCGGGGCCAATCATCGACGCCAAGCCACAAATCGACTTCCGGGAATTCTTTTTTCGCCTCATCCCTAAATCGCTGGGAAAAACAGCCTGCCACGGCAAGTGTCTTGCATTTTCCTTCTGTTTTGTAAACAATCATCTCAAGGATTTCATGAATCGCTTCTTGGGTCGCCTCCTGAATGAATGCACAAGTGTTTACAATTATGATATCGGCAACGCTGAAATCGGTGGTAACAACAAAGCCTTCACTGACAAGATGGCCAAGCATTTGTTGGCCATCCACCTGGTTTTTACTGCATCCGAGATTTTGAAGCGCTACAAGCATAAACAAAAGTTCCTTGAATTATATGAAAGACAAAAATACTTTACCCACAATGCAGAAGACCCCCGATTTTGTCGGAGGCCTTTGGGAGTGTTCAAAATAAAAAGGACCGGTATTGCTACCGGCCCTTTGCCATGTTTTCTAACCTTTTTTTACCATCCGGATTTGGAAGTACTGTCGGTTCCCCATCCGGACCCTGATGTCGTTGATGTTGAACTGGAAGAACCCGAAGACGGTTTTGTTGTTGTGCTGCTGCTTCCTGCAGGGGCAGCATTAGATTGAGACGATGTAGCCGAAGGCGATTGCGTTGTTGTTTGGCTGCTTTGTGCGGGCACTGTCGCAGCGGGAGTCGCCGTTGCCCCCAGAGATGACGCTGCCGGTGCTGGCGATGGTGAAGTTGTCGACGTCGATGACGGAGAGTTGCTTGTCGCGGCCGGAGTAGATTGCGTTGCTACCGGAGGCGAATAAGGGCTCGATTCGGCTTTATAGGGCGTTGAACTCGGCGTCGGCGTTGCTTGGTACGAAGATGATGGCGACGCAGCCTCGTAACTGCCGGCGGCATTGGTCCCGGCACTTGAGGATCCAAGGCCATAGCCTTCCATGCCGACTTTATCATTTGATTTCTTGTCAACCCAATAATCGTTTCCGGCAGGCTTTAAAACTTTTTCTCCAAATGCCTTTGCAGCTGCGAATCCCGCAAAGCCGCCGATACGCACCCGATAGAACGAGCCCGACAATGCAGGAGTCGGATTCGAAACTTCAGAGACGTAGGCAGGATATCCTTTTGCTTTCATTTTTTCTGCAAGTTTACCGGCGAAAGATTCGGATCGTACACATGAAATCTGAACCGTGTATTTTCCGTTTTGTGAAAAGTCGGCCGCAGAGGATGAAGCCGGTTCCTGTTGAGACGCAGTTGAAAAGGTTTCTTGCTTTGCGCCTTTTTTCGGCTTTACATTTTTTGCTTTTTTGGAAGCCGTATCTTCGGAATAAAATTCTTTGAAAATATCGGTCGTATCCGAAACCGGCATTGCAGGCTTACTGACTTGCGGTACCTTAAGGGGTGGTGCAGCTTTTTGCTTTTTGCCACAACCAAAAACGGCGAAACAAATCATAGACGCCGTAAAAACACAAACAGCCATCCTCAGTTGCATGCGAGGGCGCATACTTCCTCCTTGGAAAGTGCGGTCAACAAAAGGTGTTGATTTATAATTAAATACGAATGTTCCTTAATAAAAAACTACTATACTGGTGAAGAAAAATCCATAAAATTCTCTAATGAATTCCAGGAAGTCCCATTAATAGTTTGCGAGCCTCAACAGCTTGTGGTGTTTCACCATATTCAGCCACAACCTTTTTTAGCAACGGAATGCTGGCCTCGATATTTCCCGACTTAATCTTTTGCTGAGCATTTCTGCATAACGAAGCGGCTTTTTCCATATGTAAGGCGTATTCGGCCGGTTTTCCTGGTTTTCCTGCTGAAACCGAGGCGGCATTCCATGAATAGGTTCCATAATTCAAATACAGGCATGATGTCGTATCCGCTGACCCATGGTTTAAATAACAAATGGAACGGGTGTTAAATACGAGATTTTTGCCTTCGGTTCTATACGTTGCGCTGAGGGTGAGCGAAGGAATTGAGTTTACAGATAATGATAAACCCGATGGCATTATTGCAGTGCCGAGCGTTGTGTACGAAAATGAATACCAATACGAAACGCTGTCGACAGGCGGTTTTTCGGTTTTGTCTGCGGAAAAGGTACGCATATGGCGCATAATTTTTAATTCGTAAAGTAAATGCGTTGAAGTGTCTATGAGGCACGATATTTTCGTGAGCCAGGATTCTCGGACGAAGGGGCCTTCATCTTCATACGAATAGGAGAAATAGTTCCCTTTGGGAACAAGTTCAACCGCAATCCTTGTGCCTTGTTCCTTGGCAATAGGGGAAACCGAAACCGCTGTTTCGTGGACAATCGCATTAAATTGGGTTTCCGAGCGGTATTTGATAACCGAGGTTATGATTGCGTCAATCATGTCTATCGGATTAAGAGCCGAAACCAAGAGGTCCCTCGTTTCAAGGGAATATGATGCATTTGACAGATATAAATGAAATTGTCCTTTTTTGTCGAACACTTCTTCGTATTGCGGGGGTTCCAAATTCATCATGGTCAGCGATTGACGCATTTCATTCGCTATGTTTCCGGAAAGGGAAATAGGTACCGTATATTTTGTGGGGAAAAACGGCGAGATCAATTGCTGCGGCAGTCGAACCGATTTTAAGAGAGCGTATCCTTGAGGTAAAATTTCCTGTTTGGAAAAAACCGGTTTATCAAACAGCACAATAGAAAAAATGCAAAACGGCAAAATATATCGGAAAAATGGAATTTCCATACGATAGTATTACAGCATGCCTTTTGTTGATGGTATCTCGAAAGCGGCATTCGGATTTATCGAACATGCAATTGCAAGACTGCGGGCAAAGGCCTTGAAAATCGACTCGAGGGCATGATGGGTGTTTCTGCCCCGTAGCAAATCGGCATGGAGCGTAATGCGGGCATGATCGGTAAATGCCTTGAAAAAATCATTTGCAAGGTCGCATTCGAAATCATTGACATGAGTAGAGGATGTCGGGACGACGTACACGAGATTCGGCCTGCCGCTGATATCCATGCAAACCCTGGCAAGACATTCGTCCATGGGTACATAAAATGTTCCGAAGCGGACAATTCCTTTATGGTCGCCAAGTGCTTCATGAAAAGCCTGTCCAAGGCAAATGCCGATATCTTCGGCGCTATGATGGAAATCAACGTCGGTATCGCCGTTGCATACGCAGTCAAGGTCGAACCGGCCGTGTGAGGCGAACAAGGTGAGCATATGGTCGAAAAATCCATTGCCGCTTTTTATGGAGGAATTTCCGCTTCCGTCAATTGTCAATGAAAGGCGAATGTCGGTTTCCTTGGTTTTCCGAGTTATGGTGGATTTTCGAGTCATAAAGAGTCCTTTTTTATTATTAATAATTCCTATGCAAAGAAATTTTTAAGAACCTTTTTAAAGGCACTGTTTTCCTGTTCGGTGCCGACATTAACACGAAGACAATTTTCGCATAACGGATAAGATGAGACATCGCGGATTAAAATGCCGTTTTGCTTGCAATTGTCGAAAAGAGCCTGTTTTTCCCTGCAACGGAACATAATGAAATTTGCCGAACTCGGATACACGTTGTCGAGCGGAAGACTGTTTAAAAAAGAAAGCAAGTCATCACGTTGATTAATCAGAAACTCAACTTGTTTTTCAACCGTTGACGTATGTGATAGCAATGTTTGGGCCACATGCTCCGAGAAAAAATTGACATTATAGGGCAATTTTATTTTATTAATCTGGGAAACTATTTCGGGATTTCCAAGCATATAACCCAAGCGTAAGCCCGCGCCGCCAAAAGCTTTTGAAAAAGTTCTTGTAATAATTAAATTAGGAAACTTATCAAGAAGCTCTATTGCATTATACCCGCCGAATTCGATATACGCCTGATCAAGAATGCAAAACCCGTTATGTTCAGCAAGGATAGTTTTCACGTCACTTTCCGACAACACCGATCCTGTCGGATTATTGGGGCTGCAAAGTATTAAAACCGATCCCGGATATTGTTTGCTGCAGGAAACAATATCGGGAATGTTAAATGTCAGGTCGGCGTTGAGCCCGACCGATCTTTCGGTGGCTCCTAAACCGGTTGCAAGAAGCCTGTAAACGGTGAAGGTCGGTTGGCATATAATAACGTTTCGGGCTGTGTTTGCGAGCGATAATAAAAGAACGAGCAGCATTTCATTGGAACCGTTACCGACCAATATTCCGGATTTGGGAACTTTCGTATACTGGGACAGTTTCTCTTGGAGCTGGTCGGGAACAAAATTCGGGTAACGGTTCCATGGTCTTGAAACGCAAAACTGTGCAATTTCCTTTTTGATTTCCATGGGCCAATCAAATGGATTTTCATTTTGATTGAGCTTTATTGAAGATATCTCAGGTTCCAGATGATACTTCTTTAGGCTGCGGACTTTTTCATTTATTAATAAGAGAGATTCATTCAGATTCATAATGTTTCTTCAATTCCGTAACAAGGGTGTCTACCGATTTGCCGAGTGTATTCAATTGCAAATTTATATGAATAAAAAGCATGATTGCGCCGATAAGTCCGCAGATGAAAAATAAAATCCACATAATGTACCCTTTTTAATGACTGTAAACAAGTCATTATGGTTGTTCGCCACGTACAACTCCTCAATCGGCGAATTTCGACCCAAACATAAAATAACATTTTGCGCATGCCGTTATTCGAAATTGTACCTATTTGTAATTTTGTATCTGTCATACACGTGTATTGCATAGACCATGGTACCGAAATTAACCGCGCGTATAAAAACGGAGTTATACCCTACACTGTACAGAGGTGGCCAGACCAAATACCCTGTTAAAGGATGAGGAAAGTTTTTGGGAACATTCCTCATCAGAAATACGCTTTATTTCGGCGATACGTTTTCCTACCAAGGAAACCCATGCGGGCTGATTTGGTTTTCCTCGATGTGGTGGCGGGGCCAAGTAAGGTGAATCGGTTTCTATAAGCATGTTTTGCAAAGGAGCATATTCAACCAACGAGGACAACGATGACTTTTTAAAGGTGACAATACCGGAAAACGAAACGGTGAATCCGCTATCTATGATTTTGGCAAGAGTTTCCATGGACCCTGTATAACAATGGAACACAGCATGCCGAATTTGGCTCTTGACGCACATTTCAAGCGCAGTTTTCTCGCAACCTCGCGAGTGTATAATTATAGGAAGATTGCGGGATTTTGCAAGGGACAAGTGGGCTTCAAAAAACTCGCACTGAAGCAAAAACGGCGGGTAGGTAGGATTGGAATCGTCAATGCCGGTTTCTCCGATGGCAATAACTTGTTTGTCCATTGAGTACGATTCTAAAAGATTTACCCAGTTTGGTGGAGCATTTTCAATGTCGAACGGTGATATTCCGACCGCAGCCGACAATTCGGTGAATCGACTGCATTGCAATAAAACGATTGGGCAGGATAGCAAGGAGGTCGCGGTATTGATAATGCGGGAAACGCGGTGCTTTTTTGCGGTGTCGACGATATTTTCAAGTTTGCTATCGCCGACATCGCTTAAATGCGCATGTGAATCAATCCACATGTTGTTAACCTACAATCAGATTTTTCCTTTGAAAACAGTGTTCCATTTGGAGAGCGACCAGATTTCGGGCTGTTTTGATGGCTTACCCAGTTTGAATATGGCGACTTCCAAAGTTTCGATTTTCAACGGCTTTCCGTTAAAAGTGTATTCAATCAATTTGCTGTTGCCAATATGTAAATTAAAGCTGTCTTTGGCAGCTAGACGTTTTATCCCATTGGGTTTTAGCCAGTTTTTCCAGGAAATGCCGTCCGAGAAAGCCTGTATCCAAACAGAGTCTTTTGTTGACTTTACATGTAGTTCCAAGGTCATGGTTGAAGTATCCTTGACAACCGATGTTGCCGAGTCGTTCGCAGTAGCCTGTTCATGAGGAATAAAGGAACCCAAAATACTGTCGTCACTGGATTCCGCACCGCTCCCATTGCTTTTCCCGGCTAAGGAATCCGCTTTAGTCATAACCTTATGGTTGCCTGCCGATGGGGACGCCGGTCCGTTACCTATTTTTTTTGCAATGAGTGAAATCCCGGCTAAAATAACAATAACAATTAATATGATTATCCAGGGTTTTGTCTCTTTCTTTTTCTCCTGATCCGACATGGTTATGGTAATTTTAGATTCACTTCCTTTTCGATATTTTTCTTCATGAATACCGCGTTCTTCATAGAACTTTTTCAAAATATCCTCTGGATCTAGCAATAAATATTTTGCAAGAGACCTCAGATACACGCGTATATAGGGGTCAGCAGGAAGATCATGATATTCATTTGATTCCAAGGCCCTGATATATTTGACATTCAGTTTCAGGTCCTTTGCAATGGTTTCAAGGGCTATTCGCTTCGTAATTCGTTCTTTTCGCAAAAGATCGCCGACCTTTTCATTGGCAACCTCTGGCTTTGGATCTTCGGATAATTCTTTTTCTTCAGCCATGCACGATGTCCTTTCAAGACATACTTTTTATTTTTGCGGCATCGGCGGAATACTCCTTAAAACAATCGATAGTTTGTCTTACGGGTAATCCGACGACATTATAATAGCAACCGTCTATTTTATCGATAAAAACCAGCGCATTTCCTTGAATTGCATATGCGCCGGCTTTGTCATGCCAATCACCTTTGTCGATATATTCTTCTAATTCGTCTTCGGCAATTTTCCTGAACCAGACATTCGTTGACGCGTATGTTTTTGTTTCAAAACCTGTTTGTTTGCATATTAAGGAAACGCCGGTAACAACCGAATGAACATTTCCAGAAAGTGTCCGAATCATTTCAAATGCGTCTAATTTGTTCTTCGGTTTTCCTAAAATAGTATTTCCGAGAACCACTATAGTATCTGCTCCAAGAATTAATGCGTCTTCGTTGCCCGAAGCAATCGATTTTGCCTTAGCCAATGCAAGGTTTGGCAACGCCTCAAAAATTGGACCGGTTTCAAGAAAAACGGATTCATTTTCAATGAGCGGAACTCGAGTATTGAACTGGAGCCCCATTTGCTTTAAAATATCCCGTCGTCGTGGAGATTGCGAAGCTAATATAATTTGTTTGTCAATTTTATTCCACACGGCAATTTTTCCAACGATCCTAGATCACGGGAACCGAAATCATTAATAACATAAAAGTAAACAACAACTATCCGAGTTCAACAAACGATGAATCGCCAATATTCAGGTTGATTTTCTTACCCTTTAATACGGCATTCGCGCCAATAATGGAATTTTCAAGCACGCATTCCGAAACAACCGCATTGGATTCTATAATACTGTCGGTCATTTGACATTTGGTAACTTTGCTCCCCTCGGCGATAGTTACATACGGTCCGATAATGGACTGATATATTTCACAAGAAGGATGAATGCTAACGGGTTCTAGTATGATATTGTTTTTAAGAATATCCTTAGGTACCGAAGAGTTTCTGGGAAGCAAATATCGGTTGGTTGCCAATAAGGCATTGGCGCCCCCGCAGTCAAACCACCCGTCAATCAGGGATGTTGAAAATACATGGCCATTATCGATCATTAATTGTAAAGCGTCGGTGAGTTGATATTCATTTGCTTTTTTCTTGCCGGCGGTAATCATCGAATCCAATGTTCGGCACAAGGCCGCCCCGTCTTTAATCATGTAAATACCTACAATAGCCAAACCGGATTCAACATCCGGTTTTTCTATGAGCTTTTTAACGATACTGTTTTTTCCGGCAAACGCTATTCCGAACTGGCGGGCGTTTGTATCAATTCTCTTTACGCCGAGGACGGAATTTTTGGAACGGACGAATTTGGTGATATCGAAATCGAGGATAGTATCGCCGAGAATAATAAGAACCGACGAATGGCCGATAAACGGAGCCGCACAATTGATGGCATGGCCAAGCCCGAGTGGTTCTTTTTGGTCAACAAATCTGGTCGGGAACGTATATTGAGACTTTACAAAAGACTTTATTTTTCCGCCCATTGGCCCGGTAACGAAAATTACTTCTTCTATATCGATAGTCTTGACAAGATCTAATATATGCCCCAATATCGGTTTGCCGGCAACATGCATGAGGGATTTTGGTGTCGAGAATGTATGCGGTTGTAAACGTCTTCCCATTCCGGCAACCGGTATAACTACCTTCATAATCTCCCTTTATACGCAAAGGTAAAATAAAGTGAAAGAAAAATATCGATTCATTCAAACCAGTGCGGTTTGTTGTGAAAACAAAGTATACTATGAATACAAAATATACGATTATGTCATGCCAGAGCGTACAAAATCATAGGATTAAGTGGATTATTTAATACGAAATTTACCAGTATAGGGTAAAAAAATGCGCAAGAAACTCCAAGTTGCCTTACAAACAGCCCAAAAAGCAGGGATTCTTGAAAAGGAAATGCAGCTTACAGCCAGTGTCGGTGAAAAAGGGAAAAATAATTTGGTTACTTCTGCCGACCTTGCAGCAGAAAATCTGATTGTTTCTGAAATAAAACGGGAATTTCCCGATCATGCTTTTTTAGCCGAGGAGAATTTCTGTAAATCCGGAGTCGATTTCGAACATCTGTGGATAATTGATCCTTTGGATGGGACGAACAATTATGCCCAGGGAATTCCACACTACTGTGTCTCCATTGCATATGCGTATAAAGGGGAAGTCCTGGTTGGTGTGGTTTATGACCCCATGAGGGGCGAATGTTTTACGGCAGAGAAAGGGAAGGGTGCTTTTTTAAACGATAAACGTATTGGAACTTCACGATGTTCAGATCTCGATTGCGCCATGATCGTAACCGGGTTTTATTATGATAGAGGTGAAATAATGGAAAAGACCCTAAATAGTATGCATACTTTGTTCAAAGCCGGAGTACGGGGCATTAAAGTACAAGGCAGTGCGGCATTAGATTTTGCCTGGGTTGCTTGTGGAAGGTTCGACGCCTACTTTGAGTACAAGCTTTCTCCCTGGGATTTTGCCGCAGGGTTACTCATTGTCAATGAAGCGGGCGGGGTTTGCCGCGATAGGTACGGAAAATTGCTTGGAATCGAATCCCAAAGCGTTGTAGTTTCCAACGGCAAATTTCATAAGGAATTTTTTGAAATTGTAAAATGGGCAAACAAGTAATCTAAAAAAAAAGGCCTTATCAAAATGATAAGGCCTTTTACAAGGAATTGCATAGAGCTTTTACAGTTCCATTATTTCTTTTTCTTTTAAAGCAAGCTGCTCGTCTATGGTCTTAATGAATTTGTCGGTTAGTTTCTGAATCTCAACTTCGGCTTTTTTCACTTCATCAGGAGTGATTTCTTTGTCTTTTTCACCTTTTTTCAATTGTTCATTACTATCCCGGCGGATATTCCTGACGGCGACTTTGCAGTCTTCGCTTATTTTTTTACAATGTTTGAAAAGCTCGGCACGACGCTCTTCCGACAATGGCGGAATGGGAAGCCGTATTACATTGCCGTCGCTTTGCGGGTTTAACCCCAAATCCGATGTCTGAATTGCTTTTTCAATAGGAGAAACCATGCTTTTTTCCCACGGGGAAATCATAATCATTCTCGCGTCGGGAACCGATATGGCCGCTACCTGATTTACCGGCATGGGTGATCCGTAATAATCTACGGTAATTCCTTCAAGCAATGTTGTACTTGCACGTCCGGTGCGAACGCGGGAAAAGTCTTTTTTTAAGGTTTCAATAGTTTTTTTCATCCGTTGATCGGATTCCGCAAACACAGTAGCGTTAAGCCCCATGATTACACTCCCTTTTTGACAATTGTTCCAACTGCAGCGCCTTCAATGCATTTTTTAAGGCATCCGCTTTCGAGCAATTTAAAAACGATAATAGGAATATTGTTTTCCATACAAAGCGCTATAGCAGTTGCATCCATGACACGGAGGTTTTTGCTCAATGCTTCGGCATGCGTTATAGCGGTGAACTTTACGGCGTTAGGGTTTTTGACTGGGTCGCTGTCGTAAACGCCGTCGACCTTGGTCGCTTTTAAAAGGACTTCCGCTTGTATTTCGGCGCATCGAAGCGCTGCAGCACTGTCGGTAGTAAAGTATGGGTTTCCGGTGCCGCCGGCAATGATCACGACATGATTGTTTTCACAATGAGCCCTGGCAGATTCTGCAGTGAAATATTCCGCAACTTTTGGACAAGGAATGGCGCTCATCACAACGGTTTTCACGCCGATTTTCTCAAGTGAAGATTTTAAATACAATGAATTTATTGCCGTCGCAAGCATACCGATATTGTCGGCAAGGCTCCGGTCCATATTTTCGGCACCTGCGGCGCCGCGGAAAATATTACCGCCGCCGATAACAACGCCGATTTGCACTCCAGATTCATGGATTTCGCGAATGTCCGCCGCAATGCGGTCGACAATAGCAAGGTCAAAGCCAAAACCCTTGGTTCCGGCAAAAACCTCTCCGGAAAGTTTCAACAGAATTCTTTTGTAAACTGGTTTCGTCATAGGGGATTGCTCGATTAATCCCCCTTTTACAATATGCAAAAGGGGGAATTAAAAAAAATTATGCTTCTGCTCCGAGTTCGAAGCGAACGAAAGATGAAACAGTGATTTTAGTGCCGGCCGCTTTTTCCGCATCAGCGATTCTTGCCGTTACGGTGCGTTCCGGTTCACGGATGAAGGGCTGTTCCAGAAGCGTGGATTCTTTGTAAAATTTATCAAGCTTGCCTTCGACGATTTTCGGCCAAACCTGTTCAGGTTTGCCAGAGGTTTGAGCCTGTGTAAAATAAATTTCTTTTTCCTTTTCGATGGTAGGTCCGAAGGCCTTATTCATGGCCGCACGGTCTATCGCCAAAGGATTTGATGCGGCAACCTGCATCGCGATGTCTTTACCGATGTCCAAAACAGCCTGGTTCGACAGTGCCGCGGCATTGTCAACTGCGAGTTTTACTACAATGCCGATGCGGCCGTCGCCATGATTATAGGTGAAAAGTTTTTCATTTGCAGTGGAAACCGTTTCCTTGCAATAACGTCGGAAAGAAATGTTTTCTCCGATTTTTGCGACAAGTTCAAGAACTTTTGCTTCAACGGTCAAACCGTTGAATGCGGGCGAAGTCAGAGTTTTTGCCGCTGCGATATCCGCCGGTTTCTTTTCTAAAAGCAGCTTTCCGAGCGTTGCGATGAATCCCATGAAATCGTCGTTTTTGGCAACGAAATCGGTTTCAGAGTTGACTTCGTATAGTATGCAGCAAGATTCGTCGGAAACTATGGTTACCTTGCCTTGTTTAGCGGCTTTGCCGGCGCGTTTTGCGGCAGTTGCCTGACCTTGTTTGCGAAGCGTTTCAATGGCAAGTTCCATATCGCCGTTTGCGTCCGATAGTGCTTTTTTACACAACATCATGCCCAAACCGGTTTTTTCCCGGAGTTCTTTAACAACACTGGCTGAAATTTCCATGACCCTATCTCCTTATTGAATATTCTTAGTTTTGTACTTGCGGATTTTAGCCCCATGGTACAAAAGCACTGCGTTCGCCCGCGGTGCTTATATACGTAAGAGAATATGCTGAAATCCTAAAAGGTTTTCAGCATATTCACAAGCAGTATTACTCTTCTTCAACAAATTTGGTGATTTTTTTGCGAACGATGCGGTGCTTTTTAGGTGCGCCTTTTGCATCGCCGGCTTCATCGGGCTTGAGAGCATCCGGGACATCGACATTTTCAAGAAGTTCCGCAATTTCCTCGGATTCATCGGCGCGAACCATTGTTGGTTTCTCGAGTTTTTCCATTTCGGCCGCCAAACGAGCGCCGCCGGCTTCGATGATCGCATCAGCAACGGTTTTTGTTATGAGTTGAACCGATTTGATCGCATCGTCGTTACCAGGAATTGGAAAATCGATTTCATCGGGATCGCAATTCGTGTCGACGATGGCGCCGATAGGAATTTTCAGTCTGCGCGCTTCTGCAATGCCGATTTGTTCCTTGATAGTATCGACAACAAAAATTACCCGGGGCAATTTAACCATTGTACGAACACCGGATAAGACAGACAAAAGTTTTTCTTTATGTTTCATGTGCATGAGCACTTCTTTTTTTGGAAGCGCTTCCATAGTGCCGTCTTTTTCCATTGCCTCAATTTTATCAAGTTTCGCTACGCTCTGGCGAATGGTCTGAAAATTGGTGAGCATGCCGCCCAACCAACGTTCGGTAACGTAGGGCATATTGCAACGGGTTGCTTCTTCCTGAATGCAATCCTTGATTTGCTTTTTTGTACCGACAAACAAAACCCGACCGCCGTTTTTGACTTCGTTTTTAACGCAATTGATGTATTTGTCAAGGCCGATAAGCGTTTTGTTAAGGTCTATAATGTAAATGCCGTTTCTCGGGCAAAGGATAAAACGCTGCATTTTCGGATTCCAGCGTTTTGTTTGATGACCAAAATGAGTGCCTGCTTCGAGCAGGTCTTGCAGGGTAAGAGCGGACATGACAACTCCTTGAGTTTGGGTTATACTTCCACGCCGTTTATACGCATAGGACTACGCTTCGAATCGAAGTGCACCCATCCCGTGCTGGCAGCGTGTGAGTGATGAATAAAAAAACACCAGGAATATTCCCGGTTTACAATTGAAATAAAATACACAAACCCATACCGCACGGACGGGTTTGTGTATAAACTTCTCCGATTAACGCTTCGAGAATTGGAACCGTTTGCGAGCTCCAGCCTGACCGTATTTCTTTCTTTCGACAACTCGGGAATCGCGAGTGACGAGGCCTTTTTTCCTTAGTTGTTTGCGAAATTCTTCGCTTACTTTGGCAAGTGCGCGGGAAATACCAAGGCGAATGGCACCGGCTTGACCGGAAAGTCCGCCGCCTTGAACCTGAGCAACAACATCGTAGGTGCTACCGGTTGCAGTGACATCGAAGGGCTGTTCTACATCAAGCATCAACACTTCGCTTTTAAGATAATCCTTAATAGGAAGACCGTTAATGATACGTTCGCCTTTGCCGGGTTTTACCATGACGCTTGCAATGGCTGTCTTACGCTTCCCGGTTGCTTTGAATACATTATCCAAAATGACTCGCTCCTTGTTTATAAGAGAATACTATCGTATTCAGACTTATTATATTGAAAGGGACTTGGGCTGCTGTGCAACATGGGGATGCTCTGTGCCAGAATACACATGGAGCTTTCTCATGATGGCGCGTCCAAGTTTTGTCTTGGGCACCATGCCATGCACCGCGTGGGTGATAACTTTTGTTGAATCTTTTTCCATCTGTTCCTTGAATGGGCGATGCTTTTGCCCACCCGGATACTGGGTGTGATGGAAATAGGTCTTTAAACCTTCTTTTTTTCCGGAAAGTTTGACTTTATCTGCATTGATGACGATTACAAAGTCGCCATGATCCTGGTTTGGAGAATATGCAGGTTTGCCTTTTCCGATGATAATTCCCGCGATAGTGGATGCTAAACGGCCGACTATTTTGTCTGCTGCGTCAATCACAAACCATTCGCGTTTGATGTCTTCTGTAGGTACGACGACTGTCTTCATTCTTCCTCTTACTCCGTCAAAAAATCAGTATAGGGATTCTGTATAATGTGAGAGAATATATAACAATGGTGAAATGGGTGTCAACATGTATATTATTACGCGTTCGTTTTTGAGTTTTTAGGGAGCGGCATGATACGTGAATTTCATTATAAAGATTTTCTTCCTCTTTCGACTTTGGCCCATAAAAAGGCCTCATCCAGAACCGCAATAAGTCTCGTCATCCCGACATTCAATGAGGCCGCCAATGTTGCTGCCATCATCACTAAAGCAAAACAGGATCTCATGGAAGATGTTTGCCTGCTTGATGAAATTGTCGTCATGGATAGTTGTTCCTCCGACGGCACGGGCGATATTGCAAAAGAGGCGGGCGCTATTGTCTATAATGTGAACGACATAGCTTCCGAATATAATCTTCCGTTGGGAAAAGGCAGCGCATTATGGAAATCCCAATTTGTGGTAAAGGGTGACATAGTACTATGTGTGGATGCGGATATTAAAAATTTTGGTTCGCACTTTATATATGGATTAATCGGTCCATTTTTTAATGACCCTGCAATTATTTTTGCAAAAGCTTATTACAACAGACCCTTATTATTAGATCACCATTCATATGATAACTATGGCGGCCGGGTGACAGAGATTTTGGTTAGACCGATTCTTTCCGCTTTTATGCCGGATCTAGCATTATTGCATCAGCCTTTATCCGGCGAATATGCGTTTCGAAGGATTCCCATACAATCTATTCCGTTTTCCTCCGGTTACGGCGTCGAAATCGGTATGCTTTTTGACATCGAAAGGAATTTCGGATTGGAAAGAGTTGTGCAGGTTGATATGGGTGTCCGTTTTCACCGAAATCGCCCGGTTTCAGAACTTGGGAAAATGTCTTTGGGTATTTTGCAAACCATGATGCGAAAGCTTGAGCGTGAGAAAGCTATTTCGCTTCATGTGCCGATACATAAAATAATGCGAAACGTGACTCTGCACGGTTTGGAAGAAACTGAAATCAGGGAAATAGAAATTCCTGCATTTGCAGATTTACAGAATATTGATATTGCAAAAAGAGAGGTTTTATGATTCCCGAAATTTCCTTTTTACCTATCCTTTTGGTGGGCGTGGGCGTTATCGGTCTGTTTGTTGTCGTTCGATCATTTTCAATGCCGCAATCATTTGAAAAAAAAGAGGCGAAAAAACAGGAAATCCGCAAAATGATCGAAAAAACAAAAGCCTTGGAAAAAGAGGCGCTTGAAAAGGAAAAAGAGACTTAGAAATGAGCAGGCAAGGTATCCCAAAATCGTACTATTCTGTGGCCGCAATGTACGATCGACATCGCTAGCTTCCCCGACACGATTTTTGTATTTGTAAATACCATTTTTATAATATACGACCACGATGTGAATGTGTTTTGTCTGGCCAATATAGTGACGACCAGGAACAATTTGAAAAAACCGAGGTTCCGTTGCGTCAGTACGAAAGAATTTCCAAATTCTCCAATTAAATAATTTAATATGGTCGGTGTATACTTTGCCCAGGAAAAATTGGCGGGCATAAGCATATTTCGTTTCGCTTGCGTTTCGAGTGCGGTTCCGGGATAAATCCGAAGCCCAATGGTGGTTGCAAAAAAATCGATTTCATTTTTATGGGTATTGATATATGCCGCGTCTGTTTTGCATTGATCAAACGATTGGCCGATATGACCAAAAATCATAAACACCTTTGTTTTAATTCCGAGTTTCTTGCACCATGATAGACATTGTTCAACCTGTTGGGTCGAAATGTTTTTCGCTATTGTTTTTTGAATAATCGGGACCGAAGATTCGAGGCCGACATTTATGTATGCACACCCTGCTGATTTCATTGTTTCAAGCAGGTATTCATCCACCGAGTCTGCCCGTAATTCGCATTCCCAAATCAAATCGTACGGTTTTATCATTTCGCAAAATGCCAATGCATGTTCTCTGTTTCCCGTAAATGTGCTGTCGAACAATTTCAAGGCACGAACATGATTTGTTGAAATGAGCAGGTCGATTTCTTTTTTGATATGACCCATACTTCGAAATCGGACCCCGCCCATAAACATGCGTGAAGCTGAACAAAATGAACAGCATGCAGGACAACCCCGAGATGTTATTAAAAATTCTGCAGGAACATTCGAAAAATCGAGCGTCAAATTATAAGGCCCGGAAAAAAGATTCCTGCTGGGAATGGGTAGGGCGTCCAAATTGTCTATTCTTCGTACTTTGTTTTCAATGATATCGTTTTCCGATCGATAGCATAATCCGCCGATCGTCGACAGAGCAACAGGTTTTCGGCGAATTAAAAAATCACAGAGCGAGAGAAATGAATATTCACCTTCACCTTTGATGATATAATCGATGTCTAAAACATGTGTTAAGGTATCCCTTACGGTAAATGAAGCATGTGGGCCTCCATAAACAATCGGGACTAAAGGCATAATTTCTTTTGCAAGACGTGCCGTCAAAAAACTTCCTGCGCGGGAAGCGGTTGTCCCGCCGATGCCGATAATTTTTGGATTTAATATCCTTAGGTCTTTTCTAAAATCATGCGAATAATGGTTGAAGTCGATCACTTGTACCGAGTACCCTTGTTCCTGCAAAACGGATGCGATACTTGCAATCCCCAGAGGGATCATAGAGTCAAAGAGCCTCATTGGATCCGATGGATAGGTGAGAAGTACATCAATTTCCCGGTTTGCATATGCCATGGGTGCCTCCCGAATGGGTTCGGTTGTTATAGTTAAAATATGCACCAGAAATCCAAAATGTACAATGGGCAACAGCGTATAGTGTTTTCTCAGAGAAAACAGAAAAAGGATGTAGAGAGCGGGGAAAGCCGGAGTCTGCAGATAAATGGCTATGGTAACGGGGAATGAGTATAGACGGTGCGTTTTAATTGCAGATGTTTAAACAAGCTGCATGAAAACGGTTGCTTTTTCAACTTCGCTTTCGATGTCTTCGAGCAATTGTTGCATTTGTATATTTTCAAAACCGAGATTGTTCCAAACAATTTCCGACATTTGAGGGATTTTATTGTCGCCGCCGTTCCCCATATCCAGGGCCCGTACAAAAATATCCGATGCATGGACTATGCCCGAAACAGTTGAAAAGTCCTTATCTTGGACCAAATAATGATGGTTTTTTACCGCACTTTGCAATGCCTGCGGCAAATTCCATCGTTCCGCGATGATGCCGCCAAGTTCCTGATGAGTGATTCCGAGCATTTCCCGTTCGCTTTCGTAAAACAGGCAATCTTTCTTTATCCTGTTTTGAATTACCAATTCGAATTCGGCAGGCAGATAGTTACACATGAGGATTTTACCGATATCATGAATCAAACCGGCAATAAAACATTCTTCCTTTGCGCTGTGGCCGATCCGCTTTGCCAAAGTTTGCGCTGCAGCTCCGCATGCTATTGAATGCAGCCAAAACTTTTCCATTTCAAAATTTGTGTTTGCGGAAACGCGTTTTGAAAAAGCGTCAAAAATGGAAGCTGTTAATACTACGTTTTTTACCGTAGAAAACCCGAGAATGACCACCGCGTGAGTAATGGTAGAAATTCGGCCCGGAAACCCGTAAAATGCAGAATTGACAAGCTTGAGAACTTTCGACGCGAGCGCCTGGTCTGTTGTGATAGCCCTGCCGATGTCTTCGGCCGAGGTCTGAGGATTTTGCAGTAATCGGGTGATTTTCTCAATGACAATGGGCAATGTCGGAATGGTCGAGACATTCTCAAGTGTTTTACGTATTGCAGCAGGATCTTTCACGTCTGGCCTTACCGGGAGTTGTGTTGGATTTTAAATTTGTAAACAGCGGCAAAAATTTTTTTCATAATTTCGCTGCCCATAACACGGGAAAATTTAGCTTCGAGCGCCGTACGTACTTCTTCCGGAGTTATTCCGGTGATACCGTTTTGTTGCGGCGATTCGTCTTCGCCTTCCACATGCACCGATAATACGCCCCAGTTTTTTAACCGATGGCCCATTGAAGCGGTCAGAACGGTTCCTTTGCCCAGCAAAACACTACCCGATGTCCCGCAAACTTCTTTGGCGAGAACCATTTTATCGGTGATGTTTTCAACAAGTATTCGTTTCATAATTTTTTCGTTTTTACTTAAGTATGCATTTGTGCATATAAAAATTCAACCGTTTGTCGAGCTTGTATAAATATATAATGAATGATACATTAAGACAATACAACAAATTTTATAGTTAGTGCCAATAGAGGGTGTATGTGCGTATTTTGCGTGGATATTTTTTGCGATGCACTACTATCCCGCACGAATCATGTTAAAACGCATCTTAAAAAAGGAAAACGATGGCTTTTACTATTCAGGTTCTTGCTTTTTGCAAAAAAGGGGAAGTGTCGGAGACGGATGTTATGCATTATATAAAATTATGCAGGCCTTATGCCGATGTAGCCTGCGTATATTTAAAATCGCCTTCCGGCGATTTTGCAAATAAAAAAGACCTTATGGAAGCCGAAGCGAGAATAGTTTTGGCGAAAATCCCGAAGGATGCAGGGGTCGTTGTTTTGTCGGAAGATGGAAAACGGTATGCGTCGAGTCATGATTTCAGCCAATGGGTGGCAAAAAAACAAGCGCAGGCCAAGCCGCTTATATTTATTATTGGAGGTGCTTACGGCTGTGCGCCAAGCCTGAAGATAGCAGCAAAAGAAACCTTGAGTTTGTCGGGTTTGACCTTTTCGCATGCTCTTGCTCAGCTCGTTCTACTGGAACAAATTTATAGGGCATTTACTATATTAAAAGGTCATCCATATCATAAATAAAGGATTAATGAAGATGATGCTATATGGGAAAAAACAGTGGTTAGACTCGCAATACGGCGGAGTTGCATTGCGGATCCTATGGATTGCCGCGACCTTGGTAATTGTCAGTATTGCAATTTATTGGTTTCTGGACAAAGGTCAGCAAAACCAGGAAGTGTTAAATCGAAAAGCTACGGAAATTAGTGAATATGGTTTGCTTATAGCTCTTGAGCGCCTCAAAGATAATCCGTCTCGAACCAGTGAAATTGCTAAAACAGAGTATGAAGGAGGTTGGTATACCGCAACGCTTAAACGCCTCTCATCAAACGATACTGTTTTTTTAGCCGTGGAATCAATCGGGCATGCAGGATCCGTTTCAAAAAAACAGGCCTGTACCTTACGCTTGGAAATAAACGGTGCCGATTCAGTTTGGATCCGCCAAAGCATCAAATAATACGTGTGTCAATCGATGTTTGGCGTGAATGCTTGAATTGAAGGACCCATAGAAATGACAATAAAGCCGCCCACTACCAGTAGTGGGCGGCTTTATTTGCTTCAAAACATATGGTATGGGTTATTTTTTTAAGGTTTTTTCACCTTTTTTCCTTGACTATTTTGCGCAGTCTTGATAGATATTATAATATATAACTCCGAAAATTAATTGTAGTTAGGAAGATCGCTTCATTTCAGTTCTTAAGTGTTTTTGGTAATAACATATTTTTTAAGGCACTAACCGGGATTGGCTTGGAGCAGCGCTACTCATGAATATTCTCCATAAACTACGCGGTGAAATTACAACTGCAGGGTTGGATATCGGCAATCATTCTCTAAAGCTTGTCAAGCTTCGCCACCTTAAAAACGGTTATTATTTGGAAGCTGCAGGAATCAAGGAACTTCCGCCGGGAACAATCGAAGGCAGCGAAATAAAAAACAGGGATGCTTTGATAGATGCCATATCAACGCTTGTCAATCAATGCGATCCCTCTACCGTCGAGGTAGTTATTTCTATGTCGGGGCATGGAATCATTTCCGACAAATGTTTCTTTAAAATCGACCCAAACGAAAATGCGGAAGAAATGATTTTGTGGGAAGCGGGCCAAAGAAGTCCGTTCGATGTTGACGATATAACCCTCGATTATAAGATTCTTCATCGAAAACCAAACAACGATGAAGTCGAAGTATTGCTTGTTGCCGCAAAAAACCAAATCATGCAAAATTACATCGATCTTCTTTATGAGGCTGGGCTTAAACCCGTCATAGTAGACGTGGTGTCGTTTGCGGTCAATAATTGTTGGGCGCTGGAAAGCGCTAAGCATCAGGACGGAGGGGTTGTAGCTCTTGTCAATATCGGCCACAATCTTACAAATGTGACGTTTGTCAAAGACGGCGTCTATCATTCTTCCCGCGATATTTCGACAGCTTGCGATTTTTACACAAAAACGTTGCAGCGGAATCTGGGTATAGGCAACGAGGAAGCCGCAAACATCCTTAAAGGCCGTACCAATCAGTCTTTGGACGTGAATGTTTTACGCCAAAGCCTCGATTATGCTTCGGAAGAGCTTTCAACCGGCATTGATCTTGCTTTTTCATATTTTAAAAGTTCTGAAAAAACCGATACCATCGATAAAGTGGTTTTGTCGGGGGGCGGTGCATATATACCCAATATTGTTTCGCTTTTGGAGAAAAGGCATCAAACAACCGTGACGATTTCAAACCCCATGGGTTGTCTTAATTATGATCCTGCGCTTTTCGGTGCCGCTGATCCGCGGAAATTTTCCGCATTATTCAGTGTTGCGGTCGGCTTGGCATTACGGAAGGTCGGCGTATGATAGAACGGGTTGAAATTAACTTGCTTCCTGCTGAATACCGTGTACATAAACACGGCATCAGGCTTTCCCGTTCCATTTTTTACCCCATACTTGGCGTCATTTTCCTCGGGTTTGTCATGATTTCATGGGCAATTGGGCTCGAATCGCAAATCAATCAGAAACAAACCGAGATCCGCAATGTCGACGAACAAATTCGCAAAAACAAATATATCAAAGAACAAATCACGAAATTGCGTTCCGAAAAAGCCGTGATTCAGGAAAAAATATTGGCACTTGAACGCATCAATGTGAATAGGGAAAAATGGGTGCGGTTATTGGAAATACTTTGTCAACGTCTTCCCGATTTTACGTGGATAGTTTCGGTCGATGAAAAAGATCAGAACCCGCCGGTTCTCGCCATCGAAGGACGGACATTGTCTTTTCCGGAAGTAGCTAATTTTATGACGCGGTTATCGGAAAGCGAATTCATACGAAATGTCGATTTGTCGAGCATCGAAGAAACCAAAGATGCATCAAAATCGTTCCGTTTTAATATTTCGTGTACGATAAATCCCGATGTCCGGCTCGAAACCGAACAAAAGGCTTCCGTCGTCAGAGACAGCATTCGTTGAAAGATGTACCTATGGCGATGAAATTGGATTTGAAAAACCCTCATATACGCAATATCGCGATTATTGTTGTTATCGGCATTGCATTGGCCTTTTCGATATATCAATTGGCAGTTGTTCCCAACCAGGAAATATTGAGCTCAAAAAAGGCCGAATTAGACCGGAAACAAACCGAACTCAACAGCATTCTTGCCCTAAAGCCTCAACTAAAAAAGCTTGAAAAGGACATTGCCACAGCCCAAATCCGTTTAGATTCATTAAAGTCAATGTTCCCCGATCAAAAGGAAATCCCGAAACTCATTAGGGAAATAACAAGCGTGGCGCGCGCCTCTGAAATTTATACAACCCGATTTAATCCATTGCCAGATATTCAAAGGGAATATTATGTTGAAAATCGCTATGATATGATAGTTTCGGGAGGCTACCATCAATTAGCGGAATTTTTCAGTTTTTTTGCAAACCTGCCGCTGATTATCAATTTAACTAATATGTCCATACGGGTAAGTCCGAATTTGGCGCAACTAAAAAAAGAAGCGGAAGACCACGGCGGGCCGGTTTCAACCATTGTGGCCTCTTTCCAAATGACAACCTTTTCGTCTAAAAAATAGAGTCTGACTATGAAATTGTATTTTTTAATAAATCCGTTTCTTTCACTTTTTAAAACCGTACGGCTTTGTAGTCTTTCAATTCTGTGTGCGACGGTAGTTCATTGTTTTGCAGCCTCGGCGGTACTTAACAATATGGAAATTGCAGGCGGCCCGCAGGGACTTGCGTTTACCCTGACGGCCGACGCCGCGTTTTCCGCAACAATAACGCAAAAACCCGGTTTAAAGAACAATATGTCGTTGGTTTCCTTACGATGTCAAAAAGTGATTTACGGACTAGATGATTTTACATTTACCGATTTTCCTGAAAATTGCCCTGTTCGAAAAATTGCAGTTTCCGAAAGTCACGCCCCTGGGTCATTTGAAATCGTGATGGCAATTTCGATGCCGCTCCCCGATATTCAGACCAGGCAAAAAAATGGAAAATGTATTGTTTTATTGACGAAAAATCCTTGTGATCCTTTTTCCTGGACCGCTCACACGCAAAAGGCTCCCGCACTGGGTCAATTGTCATCGGCGCCCCAGCCCGTGACGCAGGCAAACGGTCAGGCAAGGCTCATGGACGTTTCTATGCTTGTCCGCGACAGGGTGGAACAATATACTTTTTCTTTCGACAAGCCGACGGCAATACGGCTGAAACGTGAGCCGGACCGCATCGTTGTATTGTTCGTGAATTCGACCAGCGATATCGGCGTCTCTAAGCTTGCGGTGCCGGGTTCGAATATTGCTGCAATAGAAATCAAACAAATCGCTCATGGCGGGACCATGTGGCTCGGGGCATCCATTTATGTAAAGAAATCCGCCATGGCAGGGGTGCTATTGCAGGCCTTTTCCGATAAGCTCCTGATATATGCCCCGTGCGATTCGCTTCCGCGAATTTCAACCTGGTCTGCAAAGAAGGGGAACGGCCCGATCTTTCGATTTGCACAAATGCCGAAATTAAACGTCGATTATAGGGGAATGGAGCAAAAGGCAAACGAAGATATAAAATCAACAGTCAATAATGCTTCCGTGTTTACGCCAAGGGAGGAAACTCAGAAGAAAACGGTTAAGGATAGTAGACCTGTTGCTGAAAGCAATGAGGCGGCCGTTTTAACACAGCCCCGGCCATTGAATGCCGATGAAATAGCTTCAAAAGAACAACATACAATTTCCCGTATAATTATTGCAAAAAGCAACGTGAATATGAGGATGGGGCCTTCAAGCAAAGACAGTATTATCGAGAGGTTGCCCAAAGGTGTATTGGCATCGCTTTTAGCAAAGCAAGGGCAGTGGCTTAAAATTGCTACATCTGCCCAAAACGGTTGGGTACTGGCGAGTATGGTTACCGATAGTACGGCCGCATCGCCCGACCTTCTTGAATCTATGGCTCAGTTTCAGGCAAAGCAATTGGCAAAAGCTGCAGGTCAGCAACGGGCCGCTCAAATGGCGTTGGAAAAGGAAAAATTAATTGCCGATCAAAAAGCACAAAAGCAAAAACTTTTGGAAGAACAGCTCGCAAAAAAAGAAGCCGAGCGAATTGCAAAAGAAAAAATGAAAGCCGAAGCCCTGGCAAAGAAAAAGGCCGATGACGAAGCCAGAGCAAGGGCGGCTTTGGATTCTGCACAACACTATGCGGCGCTTGTCAAAGACAGTATCGAGCGTGCAAAGCGATATTCCGGCCCTAAAACCGTTGTCTATCACGTGTATGGAAGAGACCCGTTCTTACCATTATCCCACGATATCGATAGTCCGGTACCCATGGTCGAAAATCTCAACGTCGTGGGTATCCTTTACGATCAAGTTGACCGAATCGGTCTTTTTGAAGATAAGCAGGACAAAACCCGGGCATATGCGTTACGGGAAAACGATCCGGTGCAAAATGGATATGTTCTCCGTGTGCAGCCGGATAAAGTTCTGTTTTTGCTTAATGAATACGGTATTTCCAGGACGTACGCCTTGAAATTAACAAAAGAAAAACAATGAGGATACCTATGGACACAATGGCCCGTATCATGACGGTTGTTGTCGTTGCTGTGCTGTTAGTACTGTCTGCTCCGCCTTTAATGGCTGCAATGCACAATGAGCAACTTACTGCTGCTTCTACCGAAGGTGCCGCTCCCATGCCCACCCAGGCGGATGCGTCGAAACGTTTGCAAAATGAAAAGCCCATCGAGCATTTTGCCGTGAACAATGCGGATGTAAGGGCGGTCTTCAAACAATTGTCCGAATTTGCCGGCTACGACATTGTTTTGGCAGACAATATAACCGGTACGGTGTCGTTGTCGGTTTCCAATAAAACATGGCGCGAAATCGTCGGGATTGTTTGCAAAATAGAAAAACTCACTGCGGTCAAAGAGTCTTCTTATTATTATATCGTGCCTTCCGAAGATTATCGCAAACAAGAAATGTCGGATGCTTCTATGAACAGAGCGGAAGAAGCCTTACAAGAATTAAAACGTGAAGTAATAAAATTGGATAATGTTAAAGCTCAGGAAATGAGTACAGCAATACAGTCAATGCTCTCGGCCAGAGGGAAAATTACCGTGGTTGATCGTAATAATGCGTTAATCATTTTCGATACCGACCAAAATATCGATCAAATTAAAAAAACTATAAAACAATTGGATGTGGAAACCGATCAAGTTTCAATATCCTGCAAGATAATTGAAGTCAGTTCGGGCGCCTTGCAAAGCCTCGGTGTCCGATGGGGATACTTTGACCGTGTTGCCGGAACCGATGTCAGCGCAGAGCATATCCCTGTAGGTGCGGCAACGACTTCAGCGTCGGGAGCGGTAGCATCCGTGTCGTCGACAAGTATCATTGAAGGCGCTTTGGAAAGACTTACCTTTGGCGTTGTATCGCAAGATAAATTTTCGGCTGCTCTTGAATATTTATTCCAAAACAATAAAGCCGAAGTAGTTGCGCAGCCGCAAATCACAACGGTCGATAATAAAGAAGCCAAGATTTTTATGGGTAGCCAAGTCCCGGTAAAATACCTTGATAAGTCTTTTAACACGGTCATCCAGATGGTTGATGCAGGGACGGAATTAACCGTTACGCCGCATATTACGGGTGAAAAACGCATCATGCTTGCCTTGGAGCCCAAGAAAAAAAGCTATACCCTGACCAATGACCTGCCGATCATCGACGAACAAAGCGCTTCTACCAACGTTGTAGTATCGGACGGCGAAACAGTGGTTATTGCAGGTCTTACATCGAACCAGACAATGAACACCGAAGAAGGTATTCCGGTGCTTAAAGATATCCCGCTCATCGGAAATTTGTTCAAACGATCGACAAAAACAATAGACAAAAGAGATCTTATCGTGTTTGTGACCCCGCATATCATCAATAAAAAGGTGGACGCGGTCCCGTCTGTTTCTAAGTAATGTAAGCACTATTCAAAGCGGCAGATAAAAATACCCAAATTCTTGTCTGTCGCGAAATTCCTTCGGAAAAATTCCAGGTCATTTCCCACGCAAGTTTTTTTTTGTAAAAATCATTAAAAAATCATAATTTTTTTATTAGGAGAATGTTGACACTAATTCCGAAGATATAGTATACTGTTTATCAAATAAAACCATATGTTGTGGTGTCCGTTTTTCCCAAGACAATAAAAATTTCTGATATATCTAAGCGTCAAAGGATAATTAACCATGATTTCTACAATCAGAAAACGTGACGGCAAGCTTGTTCCCTATGACAATTACAAAATCGCAAATGCCATTTTCAAAGCCGCAGAGGCTGTCGGCGGTAAGGATTTCGGTCTTGCGCTTCAGCTCGCAAAGCAGGTGGAACAAGCAATCGCGAATAAATTCCATTCCAATTCGATACCCGCAGTCGAAGAATTACAAGATATTGTCGAGAAAGTACTTATCGAAAGCGGTCAGGCCCGAGTTGCTAAAGCGTACATCCTCTATCGCGAACAACGTCGAAGAGCCCGCAGTACTAAGGATATTCTTCTCGATATTGTCAATACAATGGACGGATATTTGAAGCAATCGGATTGGCGCGTCAATGAAAATTCGAATGTCAGCTATTCTTTAGGCGGTTTAATCCTTTATAATAGCGGTGCAATTACGGCAAATTATTGGCTTGATAATATTTATCCGCATGAAATTTCGGAAGCTCACCGCAACGGTGAAATTCATTTGCATGATTTATCCATGTTTTCAGGCTATTGCGCAGGTTGGTCTCTTCGGCAGCTTATTGCCGAAGGTTTGGGCGGCGTCAAAGGAAAAATTTCATCAAAACCTCCAAAACATTTGTCAACATTAGTGCAACAAATGGTGAATTTTCTCGGTATACTGCAAAATGAATGGGCCGGAGCCCAGGCTTTTTCCTCTTTCGACACCTATTTGGCTCCTTTTGTTCGGGTGAACAAACTTTCGTATGCCGAAGTAAAACAGAACATTCAATCTTTTGTTTTCGGCGTGAATACGCCGTCACGATGGGGATCTCAGGCGCCTTTTACCAACATTACTTTCGACTGGGTTGTTCCTGAAGACCTGAAAGATCAGCCGGCGGTTGTCGGGGGTGTGGCATTGGACGTAACCTATGGCGATTTCC
This sequence comes from Fibrobacteria bacterium, assembly GCA_037447435.1. Lineage (GTDB taxonomy): Bacteria > Fibrobacterota > Chitinivibrionia > Chitinivibrionales > FEN-1185 > FEN-1185. The sequence goes on along the minus strand of JBBIGR010000012.1, from coordinate 7,093 downwards.
AAAAAGAAATGGACATGATCAACAAGGCTTTCTTGGAGATTCTTATAGAAGGCGATGCCGACGGTCGTGGTTTTTCATATCCTATCCCGACCTATAATCTTACCGATAATTTCAATTGGGACAGTGAAAATGCCCAATTATTGTTTAAAATGACGGGAAAATACGGGACGCCGTATTTCCAGAATTTCATTAATTCGAGTCTGGATCCCAGTGACGTGCGCTCCATGTGCTGCAGATTGCAGCTCGATAAAAGAGAACTTCGCAACCGCGGTGGCGGTCTGTTCGGTTCCGACGAGTTTACCGGGTCTATCGGAGTCGTGACGCTCAATTTACCTCGAATCGGTTATTTATCATCATCGCGTGAAGATTATTTCAGCCAGCTCGACCATTTTATGAGCGTTGCCCGCGATAGCCTGGAAATCAAGCGTCGCGTAATTACCCGACTCATGGACCAGGGGCTATTCCCGTATACGCAACGCTATTTGAGGCATTGGAACAATCATTTTTCAACAATCGGCCTTATCGGCATGAACGAGTCAACGCAAAATTTCCTCGGCAAAGACCTTACTCATCCCGAAGCGCGAGAATTTGCGAAAGACGTCCTTGTTTACATGAGGGAGAAACTCGTTAAATTCCAGGAAGAAACAGGACATTTATATAATTTGGAAGCGACCCCCGGGGAAGGGACCAGTTACCGGCTTGCAAAAATAGACAGACAGAAATTTTCTCGAATGATTATTTCCGGCGGCGACAATCCCTATTATACCAATTCCACCCAACTGCCGGTCACGACGACCGACGATGTTTTTGAAGCTCTCGATATGCAAAACGACATTCAAAAGCTTTATACGGGCGGGACGGTGTTCCATTGCTTTTTGGGTGAATCGATTGATGATGTCGAGGCATGCAAACAACTGGTTAAAAAGATAGCCACAAATTACGAAATTCCCTATTTCACCTTGTCGCCGACTTTTTCCGTGTGTAAACGACATGGCTATCTTCGCGGCGAACATTTTTCGTGCTCAAGTTGCGGTGAAGAAACCGAAGTATACTCCCGCATTGTCGGATATTATCGGCCTGTGCAGAACTGGAATTTGGGAAAGAAATCCGAATACCGGGATAGAAAAATTTATAAACCGGAGATTAAACCGGGGGTGTCAACAACGGTAGCCAAAGAGGATGTTGCATGCAAGGAACCTTCGCTGGCGTTGTAGGCTGGCAGAAAAATTCATTCATAGATTATCCGGGCACGGTATCCACCGTGCTTTTTTTTTCCTCATGCAATTTACAATGTCCGTATTGCCACAATCCCGGCATTGTTAAAGCGTCGCAGGATAATCAAATAGCCGAAAATTCCATATGGGAATTTTTACAGCAGCGTTGGAATATCATAGACGGCGTTGTTTTTTCAGGCGGAGAGCCAACGCTTCATGCCAATCTGGGAGCTGCTGTCGAATTGGTGCGTAAGCTCGGCTATAAAATCAAACTCGATACCAATGGTTTGCTTCCGGATGTCATCGAACAAATAAAACCCGATTTTTTAGGACTCGATATTAAGACGTTGCCCTCGCTTTACAAAGAAATGTGCAAATCACCTTATGAGGACACGGAAAGTCGCCTCCGACAATCCCTTTGTATTGCACGGGGCATGAAAGAAAATTCCGAGGTACGTATCACCTGTGCTCCCGGTTTTGTTTCGCGAGAAATAATTCAAAGTCTCTGTGATTTTTGTAAAGGAATATCAACAGTGTATTTGCAACCTATGCAAAACAAAGTTGAATTGCTTGATCCGCAATTTGCTGAAAAAGAATTGATTCCCAATGAGGAGATTAAAAATTTCAAGGAATTATTTGCACCACATGTTAAACAATGTTTCATTCGAGGTACTGTTTAACAACCTTTTGCCAATTCCTTATATACTTCCCATGTACTTGAAACGAGCGTATCACAATCGCTATACTTTGCTTTCCATCCAAGTAAAGAATGAGCTTTCGCAGACGAAGCAACCATTTTTGCAGGATCCCCTGCACGGCGGGGGACAACGTTGGCGGTAATGGTTTTGCCGGAAATTTTCCGTGCCGATTCTATCATTTCCATTACGCTAATTCCATTTTCGCTGCCTAAATTTACAATAAGGCTTTGATTGTTTTGTGTAATGAAATCAAAGGCTTTTACATGCGCATTTGCCAGATCGGAAACATGTACATAATCCCTGACGCCGGTTCCGTCTTTGGTATCGTAATCGTTGCCGAAAATATTCATGCTTTTTCTTGCGCCAGCGGCAACCTCCATGACGATGGGTAACAGGTTTTGCGGATTTTTTTCAAGACCTTTTATTCTGCCTTGTATATCGTAGCCGGCCGCATTAAAATAGCGTAAAGCGGCAAACCGTATTCCCTTTATTTGTTCATACCATTTTAAAAACCGTTCGATTTCCAATTTTGTAAACCCATAATAATTAATAGGTTCGGTTGCATGGCTTTCATCTACGGGAACGTACGTTGGCGATCCGTATACTGCGGCGCTTGAAGAAAAAACAATTGCCTTAATATTATTTAATGACGCGGCATTTAAAAGATTCATTGCGCCTGAAATATTATTGGTGGAATATTTTTCCGGAAATTCCATGGATTCTCCGGCAGCCTTTAAGGCAGCCAAATGTATAATGCCGTTGAATCCTTGGGACATAGTTTGATTTAAGAGCGGGAAATCGAGGATATCGCCCAAAACGAATTTCGCTTCGGAGAAAAGGTTCTCCTTTCTCCCGAGAGAAAGGTTGTCGTAAACAGTAACATCGACGCCACTATCTAAAAAGGCCCTGGTCACATGACTGCCGATGTAACCGGCGCCGCCGACGACAAGTATCCGTTTTGTCATGATTTCTCCCTATTTTTTCTTTCCAAGCGCGGACAATAATGCGGCACCGAATTCAGTGTTTGAATTATCGGTGTTTGTTTGTTTTTGTGAAGAAAGAAATTGCTTGACTTCTGCGTCGTTAGACTTTTCCTCGGCTTTGCCGTAAGAAAGGGAAATTCTACGACGCTCAAGGTCTATCGATTCAATGATAACATCCAATTGCGCGCCAACTTTTATGGAATCCTTTTTATCCGAGGCAATATTTCCAAACGGCAATAATCCCGTAATTCCTTCAAAGAGATCTATAAAATATCCGAATTTTGTGTTTTGAGCAACCGTACCCTTTACCAATGTCCCGGGAGAAAATTTGCTTTCCAACTCTTTCCATGGGTCACTTGAAAGGTCTTTGAGGCTGCAACTGATTTCCTGTTTGTCCTGATTGATGCCGAGAATGGTGACCGTCACGATCTGGCCGGGATTTACAATGTCGGAAGGATGTCTAATTTTCTTTTCCCAACTCAATTCCGAAATATGAATCAACCCTTCAACTCCGGGGATAAGCTGTACAAAAGCTCCAAAGTTTGCCAGTCGGGTAATTTTCCCCTCAACAGACTGTCCCACGGAAAAGGTTGATGTCACGGTCGACCATGGATTCGCAAGAACTTGCTTAATGGAAAGAGAAATTTTCGAAAGCCGCAGAGGTTCTTTCCGCTCGACACCGAGCACGACGCAATCCACTTTTTGACCGATTTCAAAACTCTTTTCGAGGTTTTCCGCTCGCTCCCATGAAACTTCGGATATGTGGACAAGTCCTTCGAATCCGCCAAGGTCCACAAAGAGGCCAAAGGCCATTATCCGAGAAATCGTACCGGTAATGCTGGTTTTTGAAACGGCTTTTCCCGCAATATCGTCAAGAATTTTTGCCATGTCGTCCTCGAGAAGCGGCAGGCGAGATACGACTATGTTACGTCCGTTTTCCGTAACGCGCGTTATGACAAAGGAGAAAACTCGGTTTAAATACACGTTTTGATCTTCAACGCGTCGTAAATCGATTTGTGAAACCGGGCAAAAGGCCTTTTGACCCATGATCTTAATATTGAATCCGCCTTTATTGATACCCGTCACCTTACCTTCAACGGGAATTTTCGTATTCATTGCATTGATGATGTCGGCCATTGAAGATTCTGATGCCGCTTTGGAGGAAAGTTTTGTCGAAAGCGTGATCCCGCCCTTCATAGATACGACGTAAGCTTCAATTGTATCGCCGACATTAACGGTAAGTGTGCCATCTTCTTTGGTCAATTCAAATGATTCGATTGCGGCCTCGTTTTTCCCGCCAAGCTCCACAAACACGCTTTGCTTGCCGATTTTAATAATTTTACCGGAAACTTTGTTTCCCACTTCCAACATAGTTGTCGCAGGCTTAACATATCCGGGAAGCATATTTAATAACTGCTTTTCAGCTTTTGCTTCTTCGTTGTCTTCATCAAAAAAAGAATCATGTTTTTTCTCGTACATTTTTTTCTCCTAACCAGGATGTTCTGATTTTAGCTAATGAAAAAGATTTCCTTGTTGCATTCGATAAGTACCAATATAAAAATATCTACGCAGGATGCGCAGTTATGATCAATGTGATATCCTCCCAAGCAATAGCAAAGGAGGGGCGCAACAGATTAGAAATAGTTCTTTGCTGCTTATGCAAAAGAAGAAAGAAGAAAATATTTTATTCCCTGTGCTTAAAAGTATTTTTACCAATTCTTTTTTAAAAGAGCTCATTATTATTAATCACCTCAATAAGGAGAAAAAACATGATAAAGCTCGTACTGGTACGGCATGGCGAAAGTGTCTGGAACAAGGAAAACCGTTTTACCGGATGGACCGATGTGGATCTTTCTGAAAAAGGATTGGAAGAGGCAAAACGAGGCGGCCAAAGGCTGAAAGCCGAAGGGTATTCCTTTGACATAGCCTATACATCCATGCTTCGACGTGCAATACGGACACTTTGGATCACTCTTGATCAATTGGATCTCATGTGGATTCCCGTCGAACATACGTGGCGACTGAACGAACGTCATTATGGCGGTTTGCAAGGTTTGAACAAATCGGAAACCGCAGCAAAATACGGCGAAGAGCAGGTTCTTGTATGGCGCAGGAGTTATGATATTCCACCGCCGGTTCTCGAAGTAACCGATCCGCGTTATCCGATCAATGACCCTCGATATCGTTCTATGAATAAAAACGATGTTCCGAAAACCGAATGCTTAAAGGATACCGTAGCACGTTTCATGCCGTGTTGGAACGATATGATAGTACCTGCCATGAAATCGGGAAAAAAAGTGATTATAGCGGCACACGGCAATAGTCTTCGTGCCCTTGTCAAACATTTGGACAATGTGTCGGAAAAAGACATTATTTCCCTCAATATACCAACCGGTATTCCGCTTGTTTACGAATTGGATGATAACCTTAAGCCGATAAAACACTATTATTTGGCAGACCAAGCGGAACTCGATGCAGCGTTAAACGCAGTAAAGAATCAGGGAAAAGCGAAATAGTAAAAAAGGATGTTGACCATATATTCCTTCGGCTCCATGGGGGGGCCGAAGGGTTTTTTTGACCGGCGATCTTGATCTTTCATGCTCCCTCGGCAATTTCTTTGGCAAGAGCCGTTTGCTGCTGGCGAAGGCGAATAAATTGAATCAAGCCGATACAAATCCATAACCATACAATTGCGCAAAGCAACTCTTCGAAAAAGGCAATTCCGCCATGTAACCCGCATAAAAAGAAGCATACGACAATGACTAATGCCGGAATGCTCAGACCGACGAGAACGGAAAGTGCAGAGAGCATTTGCTTGGTTGCGCTCATCGCAAAATAAGCGAGCATACCGAAAACCACAATCGGTATTATCATGTTGTCATAAATGAATAAATAGCTGAGCCTAACCGACAAATGCGAAGAAACAAAAACAGAATAACCCCTGTTTAAAAAAGCGAGCAACGCATTTAAGGCTTCACCGCCAATAATACCGAAAATCATAGTGAACATGTACAATCTGCGTTGCAGGAAAAAGGAAACGATCGCAGTACCAATCCCAAGGTAAACGCTTAATGCAGAACCGAATTTGGCGATATAAAGAAAGAGCATGCTTTGACTTTGGGTCAATAAAGCATCTATCATCGTGGACATGAGCTCTTCAAAGCGCACCAACGGGTCGTAATCGGAAAAAGTATGTGTCGTACCCGAAATAAAAAGAATGATCAAGGCGGTAATCGTAAGGCCTACGGTAAAAAGCATAATTACCGCAAATCGCGACAATCGGGAAACGCCGTTGCGCATTGTTACCAAGGCAGATCCGGAAATAAAGCGGGAAATTAGGCCTTTAAGCCCCGGCGACCTTCGTAAGTCTTCGGTAGTTGTTTTAGTAAATCGCTGCATATACCATCCGGAAGCAAAAATACCGAGGCCGACCAGGGCGCCCCAACCGAATACTCTGATCATTAACTCTACTTCGTCAAGATTTTGACCAAATAAAAAGCCGATAGTGCCGAATATCAAAGCCCAAAATATCCCTCCTAAGGCATTGAATATTGTAAAAGATACATACGACATCTTACTGATACCCGCAAAAAGCGCGGAATAGGTGCGCAAAATACTGACAAACCTTCCGAAGAAAACAGTCAACGAACCGTGCTTGACAAAAAAGCCTTGTAAAAAATCCAGCTTTTTATTGTTAAGACCAACGTATTTCCCGAATCGTTCCACGAACCCTCGACCCAGCAATCTACCAATCCAGTATCCGCCCGCATCACCGATTATGGCAGAAGAAGCTGCTATAATGATGACCGTCATAATTGAAAGTTTTCCGGCGCCCGCAAAACCTGCTGCAACAAGAAGCGCAGTTTCTCCGGGCAATGGAAACCCGGCACATTCAAGAAGAATAAATATCGCAACGATTATATAACCGTAATTGGTAACAAGATGTGTGATTGTTTCTAACATGATTCCGCGGGCCGCATCGAAGAATTCTATTGCAAATTGCAAGAAGTCTTCAGGACAAAATTGTTTTAGTCGAAATAATAATTATTTCCAAAGAGAATGAAATATAATCGTTTTGAAATGATTGTTTTAGAAAAATGCTTCAATCTTATCTTAAAATATTTGAAAAATCGGAAAATAATCGAAATAAAATAGTATTTAAACAATTAATAATAATTTTTAGAATCCATCGGGAATA
>JBBIGR010000011.1:0-109001 GCA_037447435.1 Fibrobacteria bacterium | reverse complement strand
TATAGATAAAGTCCCGTGTCAAGAGAAAAATATATCCTAATACCAAAACTGATGAATTGACGCGCTGCCGCTTTAAGGCACCGCCGCTGCATACTCAGGAATTCTGGCTTGCTCTTTGACAAACTTATTCCCCGTCTCGCATTTCCGAATATGGCTTAGATTGGCTGAAAGCCATCCGTACCAAACATATAATGGATATCAGGCATACCTGCGATAATTTGCAGCTGCCGTGGCTTGCATTAAGCAAGTCATCAGAAATTAGTCGGTTCCCTGCGGGTCGCATTCAAGAGAAAAGTACGGCTCCAATGGAATGACTCATTGGTCCAGTTAGGGTACGCATTCTCCGCAGGGGCAGATGAACAATTTGTCAAAATATATAAAAGTGGAGCAGCCTCCCAATCAAGGTGCATTGGCTTGGTTATGCCGGCTTCCGTGCCAGTTAGTGCACATGGGTTTGCCGCTCCTTATTTTCATGCCGCAACGAACTTATCGCATAGTGTGCATTTTTCTGAGGCTTCAACGGCTTTTTATGATGAAAATGCAAGGGAATATTTTGATCCGGAACATTCTGAAGACGAAGATAGATTTTTATTATTAGGAATGTCTCAAAACTTGATGGTATTGATATATCCCCTATCTCACGATCATCAATTTCCCTTTGATCAGGATTTTGCCGTTATTGTCCGTAATAACGTAAAAATAAAGGCCGGATGCGACCAATTCCCCGCGCTGGTTTCGGGTGTCCCATTTCCATTGCGGCTTTTGGTCTTTTTCGGTTTGGGAAAAGTGGATTAAAACCCCTGCTGTTTTCGTGTTGAAAACCGGATTGGCATTCATGCCGAATATCTTTATGACGACTTCATTGACGTCCTTGCGCAAGGCATGAAGGTTTGTAAACCAGATTCCGCAGGGATCCGTAGCGGCATTTGAACAATGCCTGGGATCGATACCCGGTTTGTACGGATTAGGATACGTGTAGAAGCCCGTATTTTCAGTATAAAAGAACCAATCGTGCTTAACAAAAACCAATGAGCTGTCGGCCGGCAAATTGACGCTGGTATCGTATCTGAATTGTTTGAGCAAGCCTTTGAAAAAACAGTGAATGCTGTCCGATGAAAAAAACACCGCCTTGGGACGAAGCGATATTTGAGTACTATCACTTGAAAAGGTTATGGTTTGAAACGAAAACGAAGTGTCGTGAATAAACGATGAGGTAATTCGAAAACTACGGTTTTTTGCCGAAGTATCGGTATCGAATGTGCCCGAAAAAACCGGATCCGAAAAAGTCAGGATCATTACCGGCTTTATTGTAGATACCGTGGCGCTATCGGGTTTCGAAGAGACAAGCTTTATATCCTTTACAATAAAAGACCAATCGGCCTTGTCGTTTGTTCCTAAAAGCTTGCTTCCGTTTAACGCAACCGAGAATTTCGAACTGTCTTTTGTCATGAGGCCCTGATACGAACAAAAAACAGTATCGCCGTAATAAAACTTTTTATGCGGATAATAAAAGATCGCGCTGTTTTTTAAACGTACCGAGTCGTAATCGAACATTTTGCCTTTGTTCAAAACCGATTTTACGATTAATTGCTGATTACCTGTTTTTGCCGTATCGACACTTGCTAAAGGAATATTCTCGGAAAACCGGATAACAATGGGTACCGTCGGCAGAACGGATGTCGCGTTAAAAGCCGGAGATACGCCCGAATACGGGATGTCTTTCACGATAAAGCCCCATTGTTTATCGTCTTCGGTTGCGGTAGTATCGAACATCGCCATCGGTATGCCGTTTTTATTAAGATCTACCGCATATCCCAAACTGTCTCTCGCCCATTGTGCCCGATAATAACATGAAACCGTATCGCCGTAAAAGAACTGCTTTGCAAGAGTGAAAACGGCGGAATCTCCGGATAATTTAACGGAGTCGAAATCAACCTGCGCATTTTTATAAAACTTCGATCTGACAATAAGACAGCGATTATTATGCTTTGTCGTATCGATGGTTCCCGGCAGCGGCGGGCTGGAAAATCGTATTCGAATCTTAGGAGATGGAGAAATGCCCGTGTCCTTATTGTTCGGATATACCGAAACAATGTCGTATTTGATACTATCTACCCGTAAAGGGAACATCGTGTCTGCGTTTACCGCACGTATCGAATTCTCGTACACATCCAAACCGTTTGGCCCATGAGGAGTTTTGGCTTTATCGGTCAAGTTTGACGAAATGAAAATCCGCACCGAATCGCCGGGAGTAAAAAAGTTGGGCGGCGGTTGGAAACCGTTAAAATACGGGCTTGGCCCCGTATAGGTAGGACTTAATGTCAAGACACTGTCGTTATTGGTCCATGTTCGTGTAAAAACAATCGGCGGCGGATTGGGTGAAACCCTGGCGTCGAATACGCTGTACGCTTTAAACGCTTTTGATCCGGTACTCGTATCCATCGGCTCGGAAAATTTGATTGAAATCTTCGCGTGCGGCGGGAAAACGTATTTGAGCGAAGATGTTGCGGCTTTTTTTGACAGCCAATACGGTTTATCGGCGACAAAGCTGAGCGACAGGGCCATTATTCTTGGTAAATCATTGTATTCCAACGTAACCGGAATCGTATCGAATTGATGGCCAAAATCATTGGTGCCGATGATGATGGTATCGCCGGCCATTCCGTCTCCGGTCAAATGCGAGGCATCGAGAAAAACAACGATGTTTTTTAATTGACCGGGAGCAATCGCAATCGTGTCTATTGTTCCCGAGCTCAATGAATTAAAAACGGAATCCTTTGTACGTAACGGAAGTCTTGCGGTCAACCATGCAGCCTGAGAACCGGCAAACTTTACTGAAGTTATCTTAAGCGTATCGTTACCGTTATTTAAAAACGGAATGAAAACCGAATCGATGTTTTTACTGCCGATAATTATTTGACAACTGTCTTTTAATATTTTCTTTGCCAGGGTATACCCTTTATTTGCCACGGTATCTGTCGCCAGCCACGGGCTTTTCAGGAAAATCCTTGCCGAATCGATTTTATTGTATATGTCGTAAATTCGTACCAGCATATTCGTATCCGCCAGTGATGCGACAAATGAAAATGTGGACGTTTTTACGGTCGTATCATGGGTTCCTATGGTGAAGCGATATCGCAATGTGTCCCAATAGGAAACATCCGTATCTTTGGCCGATACCTGCACCGATATTGGCGAGCCGATGCCGACCGATACCGTGTCCCTGTTATGGAGCGTTTTGCCGTTGCTTTGCAATGAAAGAATAGATGGAAAATGATTGATACGCAAAATGCTCGATCGGATAAGCGACGTTTCCGGGTCTGCAAAGGTAAATGAAACCGTATCGCCTGCCGCTCTACCGGCGCTGCCTTTAAAGGTAATCAGTTTATTCGTTCCTTGCGAACCGGAATCGGTTTTTTGTAAATTGACGGCAGCGTATGCTTTGGCAGCCGCGTCATTGCTGTCTTGGCAGTTAAATAAAAAACGTATGGAATCGGTTTGCGGTAACACAAACGATTTGCTGGAAACGATTTCCGACGTATCGAATTTGCCGGTATGATTCGTATCGAGAATGGTAAACGCGTGCAGTTGCGGTCTGGCGTTTCGCGTCTTAATGACAATTTTCTTTGATGATGCAGACCATCCTTTTTTGTCCCACGCGGAAAAAAGAATATTGTAAACCGAGTCTGATTTTACCATTGGCAGACATTTAATGCGGGTAAAACGTCCGGTTGCCGGAAATAAGGTGTCCAAAGAATCGATAATGGCGTTATATCCGTTGACATGGGTATAAAGCGTATCAGTAGCGTCCGCATCACGCAAAGAAAAAAACACGGAAACGGAATCGCTTCGGGAAAATACCGAAACAGTATCGCCGAAATTCGGCGTGGCGACTTTACTATTGTTTATATAAACGGAATCGATTTGCTGAAATTGCGGCTTGGCATTCCACTTTATGTTGCAATTTTTAACAATTGGAGTACCCAAAGTGTCTTGACCGCGATATAAGACCAGTTTATATTTGAAAAAACTGTTAATGCCTTTGGTATTTGCCGCCAAAGCGGCCGAATCCGAAGCCAACGTCCAGGGACTCCAGGCGGATTCGTCGGCGGAATCTTGTCCGACACGAATATAAAATCGCGCCGAATCGTTATTGGTTAATTGAAATTTTTGATCATAGAAAGAAAAGGAACCCGGATATATGACCGACGAATCGGTTGTCGTGGTCATAAACCGAGTTGCCTGTGAAATCCAAATTCCGCTATCGGTCTTTACTCCCCTGTTTGCCCAAAGCCGAATCTGGACCAAACTGTCCAGCGGCCATGTCGCGGCAATGCTTCCCAGGGAATCCATCGCGCAATTTAAAGTAAAAGAGGTCGGTGCCGGAGGCCCTTTCCCCGGTATTTTTCCGGTCGGCAATGAAATATCGGAAAAAGTGGTGACGTTCTGATTGGATGTAAAAGGAACATATCCTGGTTTTATCGTATCGACTATTCCATGAATTTTTAAATAACTGCTGTTTGCAGAATCGGTCATCCATACCACCGCAATATTGTTTCCATTGCTTGTAATGGCAGGATACCGCGAAGTGCTTATTGCTTCGAGTCTGACTGTGTCGACAATCATAGGCGGCCCAAGACGAATCGACCTGAATAGAATTCCTTTCGAGTCCCAACAAACACTGCCGAAGGAATTTGGTGCGTACGACACAACCGGCGATTCGTCATAAAAATTGGATAGTCCGAGGCTGTCTACGGTGGTTGTAAAGCTTGCGCTATCGGACTTGGCCCTGTTTGGGTTATAAACCATGCATTTCAACGACTTTGTAAAGCCGGGCAACGGATTGGGCGGGCCGTCTAACCACATAATCAACACATTTCCGAGATTGTCGGATGCAAGGCTGGGATTGGAAATTGGATGATTTCCGACATCGGCAGTGGAATAAACAGTGTCTTCTTTGGCAGACTGCGTCACGGTATTGCCGACTAGATAAATGCGCCTCATCAACAATTTTTGGTCGCTTACTTTTGGGAACACGACCAAACACGTATCTTTACGCCAATAGCATTGCGATCCCCAACGGGATCCGCCGGTGCCTCCCACCCTTGCAATTGCAATCGTACCCGGTTCCGAAAACACTCTGAGGGAATCGGTATTGGGCGTTATGAAAGAAAGAAAATACCCGTTTGTTCCTTTGTCTACATGCAGATAGTTGACCTGCGGTTTTGCATAATTACAATAATTGACCGGGCCGGCCGACGAATCGACGCCGGTTGCGGTCACCACATAATCCCTTTTATAAATATTATCGAAAGGATGATTCGTTTTTATTGAATCGGCCCAGAAAAAAGAAAATTTACCGATTCCGCTGCCTGTAACGTCGGGCGCGCGCATGCGGGAATTGGTATTTCCCGGCCTCGTAATTGTTTCCAGTTTGGCTAGAATGAAATTGCTGATTGAAAGCTGGAGGCTGTCCTGGTTTTTAAGGTTCGTTGCGGTCGAAAAATTGCGGAAATTATTGTCCGTATATGAACCGCCGAGAGCAACGGCGGCCGATAAAAAGATCATATAAAAAAAAAGCAGAAAAGCCGGGCGCATGTTTTTATATATTCTTTCTTTCGGTGTACTGTCGGGTTGTCAATCGATTGCTCGGGCTTCTTTTTCCGCCGCATGCATTCGCCTGATAAATCCTTTTTGCGATATATCGTCCGCAAATTCCCGCTCTTCCAATTGGTATTCTTTTTTCCATTCCAATAGTTTCTTTTCTTTCAATAGCTCCAGCACCCTGCTCTGTTTTCGGGCAAACGCGAGTTTTCCACGCAATTGTTCCTGTTCCAGCATGAGCGCGCGGATGTCTTGTTCTTTTTTAATGATTTCTTTTTGCAAATGGCTTCGATATGAAATCGAAAATCGAAGCGACAATAAGTCCAAAACCCGCAAGCGCTGCTGTTTCTCTTCGACAAAAAACGATTCCAATTTCTTGCCAAGGTCGACACGCTCTTGACGTGAAGATAAAATTTCCCTGTTTTTAGCTCCCAGTTTTTTTTTAATGTCGTCTTCGGCCCTTTTTTTTATTTCAAGCAACGCTTGTAATTTAAATTGGAACCGTTTCATTGCATTATCCTTTTGTCATGGAATCTATTTCCGCAAGTTTTTTCATGGTTTCGGCCAGGTCGTTCTTATCGTTTCGGCCCTGGCGTAAAAACGTATCGAGAATATCGTGCACCCGAATACTTTTGTCTACCCGTGCGCTGGTGCCGGATGCGTATGCGCCGATTTGAATGATGTCTTCATTTTCCCTATAGGCGGCCATGAGGTCTTTGATTCTTCCGCTTATTCCCAAATGATCTTGCGTCACCACATCCGGCATGCAACGCGAAATGCTTTCCAATACGTCGATGGCCGGATAATGGTTTCGATGAGCAAGTTTGCGCGACAGTGCAATATGGCCGTCCAAAATGCTGCGAGCGGCATCGGAAATCGGTTCATCCATATCGTCTCCGTCAACAAGGACCGTGAACAAGCCGGTAATGGTTCCCGCATTGGAATTTCCCGCGCGTTCCAGAAAACGCGGCAGCATTGCAAAAACAGAAGGCGTGTAGCCTTTTGTTGCCGGCGGTTCACCAATAGCAAGTCCTATTTCACGCTGTGCGGCCGCCAGTCTTGTGATTGAATCGACCATGAATAAAACGTCTTTGCCCTTGTCCCTGAAATATTCTGCGATTGTTGCCGCGACCATTGCACCTTTTAAACGGATTAATGCGGGCTGATCGGATGTTGCGACAACAACAATGGAACGCTTGAGTCCTTCTTCACCAAGATCGCGTTCGATAAATTCCCGTACCTCGCGACCTCGTTCACCTATCAAGGCAATAACGTTTATGTCCGATTTGCAGTTTTTTGCCATCATCCCCAACAAGACGCTTTTTCCAACGCCGCTGCCTGCAAATATTCCCATTCGTTGGCCTTTACCGATCGTTGTCATGGAATCAACGGCACGTACGCCGGTAATGAACGGTTCTGAAATCCGTCTCCGGGTAAGCGGGTTAGGGACATTTGCGAAAATCGGTCGCTGTTCCTGCGAAGAAACCGGCCCTTTTGCGTCGAGCGGATTACCTAAGCCATCCAGTACTCTTCCGAGCAATTGATCGCCCACGCCTATGGTAAGCGGCCCTTTGGTTCCGACAACCAATAATCCCGGATGAATTCCTTCCATTGGACCAAGAGGCATTAACAGCGTGCGGTTTTTTTTAAACCCCACCACTTCGGCACGGCCGAGACATTGCCCCGCTTTTTCTATAATGCAAACATCCCCGATCGAGGCGCCGGGACCGACGGATTCGATTAAAAGCCCGATGACTTCGGCGACTTTGCCGTAAACGCGTATGGGTTCGGTATTTGCGATTGCGGAAAACAAAGGCTGGAATAAATAATCGGTGTTCATGGAAATTACATTGTCGGAGCAGGTTGACCGGTAATAGCGCTTTCCCAAATCGATTCGACATACGATGACAATTCCGTCAATTGAATGCCGAGACGGGCATCTGCGGTACCTGAATTCGATTCGATAATACAGCCGCCTTTTTCCACACGGTCGTCCGCCTCGATGACTATTTTTTCTATTTTTTCTCCAATTGGCAGCCAGAAGTCTTTTTTAAGGGAAACCGTTTCCAAATCGTTTTTTGAAACGCGCAAAACAAGTTTTTCGCGGTCCGAAATATACCGCAGGCTTTTTTTGATTACTTCGCAGACAATATCCGGATTCGTCATGCATTCGGTATGAATAATCTTTTTAGTTAATTCGAGACAAAGTGCAAGCAGTACCGTATGGGCGTCGGTATAGATTTTATTTTTTGCGGCTTCAAGGTCCTCAAGGTATTTGGAGATTCTGGATTGCAAGTCCGTTACCTGGTTGTCAAACACATGCCTTGCTTTTTTCTTTCCTTCTTCTTCACCTTTTGCAAGGCCTTCGCTCAATCCTTTTTGATAAGAAGCCGCGATTGCCGCTTTCGATTTCTCTTTTTCGGCATCCATTGCCGATTCCATGTCTTTAACTTTTTTTTCAAGTTCCAAAATCAGTTTTTCATCGTGTGAAAACGGATCCTTTGTTTGTCCCGGAACGTGAAATTCTTCATAGGATAACGGGTGCAACGGAAATTCATCGGCCGCATCGCGTTTACTTTTTACAATTTTTCGCACTCCGACGGTGGCGGGATCCTTTGATTTGAGCAAATGATCGATAAGCGTTGAAACGTCTTTCGAAGATAATTGATTATTGTCCACAGAATGATTCTCCTTTACACAACGATTTCTTCGTCTCCGCCGCGACCGCTTATGACAATTTCACCGTCTTCTTCCAATCTTCGTATGACATCGACAATACGTTGCTGAACTTCTTCGACGTCTTTGAGGCGTACCGGTCCCATAAATTCCATGTCTTCCTTGATCATTTCCGCCGCCCTCGACGACATGTTTCTGAAGAATTTTACTTGCAATTCTTCGGATGCGCCTTTCAACGCCATAGCCAATTCCTTGGTGTCCACTTCTTTTAAAACACGCTGCATCGATCGGTCGTCGATAAGCAGAACATCCTCGAACACAAACATGAGGCTCTTGATTTCCGTTGCAAGCTCGGGATTTTCCCGTTCCAAATTGCCCAAAATGTTTTTTTCCGTTCCGCGATCGACACTGTTGAGCATTTCAGCAACCGCTTTGACGCCGCCGATTTCCGAAACATCGCCTCCGAACAGGGATTTTACCTGACCTACCAGCACTTCTTCGACTTGGTCCAGCGTGTCGGGAGAAATGCTTTCCATGGTTGCTATGCGAGTTGCGACATCGACCTGCAATTCCTGCGGCAAGGCGGAAACGATTCCTGCGGCATTGCTTGCCCCCATATGCGCCAACAAAAGCGCAATGGTTTGCGGATGTTCTTTTTGGATAAAATTGACGAGTTGTTTCGGATCAACATTTTCAAGGAGGTTAAAACCGGTGGTTCGAATGGTTTGCTGGACTTTTTCCAATATTTCTTTGGCTTTGCGAGGCCCTAAAGCCTGCTCGAGAATCTCTTTTGCATAGCCGATACCGCCTTGAGAAACGTATTGCTGCGCGATGGCAATGTTGTGAAATTCTTCTAAAACCGCTTCCCTGAATTCGGGCGTCACATTATCGAGCTTTGCAATTTCGGTAGATAATCTCTCGACTTCGTGTTCGTCAAGATTTTTAAGGATTTGCGACGAAGCTTCGGATCCCAAAGCAACCATGACGATTGCCGCTTTTTTGGGGCCGGGAATATTTTTAACCATGTCCGCCCGCGCGGAAGAAAGTCCCTTGTCCGCACCGCCTTTTTCCTTATAAAAGCCGTCTTTTTTGCCACCTTCGGCGGTTTCTTCTTTTTTATCTGCCATGTAAATACTCCGAACAAGTTACCTTGGATCAATAATATTGGATGAATTAATTATAGTATAGTACTCATGCGATGATGTTTCAAGTAAAAATCCCGGATTTTTTTGGTATGTGATAAAAAAATCCGGGATAAAAAATATCATCATTTTTTATGCGCCGCCGGCGCAGGCTCCGAGAGCCATTGACGTATGATATG
Source organism: Fibrobacteria bacterium (assembly GCA_037447435.1). GTDB lineage: Bacteria > Fibrobacterota > Chitinivibrionia > Chitinivibrionales > FEN-1185 > FEN-1185. The sequence goes on along the minus strand of JBBIGR010000011.1, from coordinate 99,400 downwards.
CGCAATATTGACAGGTTCCTCCCGTGAAAGCATCTCGACGCGTTCAAGAATTTCGGAACTGCGTTTGACGTTTTCGGGAACCTCTTCGGGAACTTGTTCGACAAAACCGAATTGTTCAAGTTTTGGCAATGGCGGATTCATTGCCTCGGCAACTGTTTTTGCCAAGTAACGGAGGAAGAATATGAATAAAATCGCAATAAAGAAAATTGCGGCGTATTTGGCTATCGTCATCCAACGTTCCCATTCATCATGCTTTTGCATTTCATTTTGTTCTTTACGTAAAAATTCGTTATCGAATTGCATGGAAACAACGCTGATTTGATCACCGCGCGTAAGATCGTAGCCAAGAGTGTTTTTCACCATATCTTCCATGGATTGAATTTCCTGGGCAGTACGTGCGACGAAAGTTTGTTTTCCTGTTTTATCCGTTTCGTATTTCCCATCGACCACCACTGAAATCGTCATTCTCTTTATATTACCGATTTCTCCGACTACATGTTCTATGGTTTTGTTTATTTCGTAATTGGTGAGCGATTTTTCTTTGGTTTGATCGCCGTCGGGGGCATTTTTGACATTTTCATCTTCGCGTTCTTCCGAGCGGACAACTTTACTTTCGGGATCGTATTTCTCCATTGTTTTTTCGGCTTTGTCAAAATCCATGTCGACGGACACTTTTACTTTGGCCTTTGAAGGACCGAGGACGTCGTTGAGTAATTGATCGGCCTTTGCTTCAAGGTATTTCTCGACGTTTTGCTGCAGTTCGACGTTTTGCGAACTCGCCATGATGGATTCGTCGCCGCCGAAAGGATTGGACAACAATTTTCCTTCAAAATCGATTATTGAAATGTTTTGCGGTTTAAGACCGTCGACGCTGGAGGAAATCAAAAACGTTATTCCGCGTATTTGTTCTTTTGTCAACTGCATACCCGTTGCCATTTTAACCACAACCGACGCTTTGGCATCTTTCTGATTATCAAGAAAGATGGTGGGTTCCGGAACAACGATGTGAACCCGTGCCGATTTGACCTCATCCAGCCCTTCGATCGTTCTTTGCAATTCGCCTTCCAAAGCGCGGCGGGCATTTACTTTTTGCACGAAATCGGTCATTCCCAGATTCGTTTTGTCGAACAACTCGTACCCGACACCATGGGATTTCGGGAGCCCCGCTTTCGCAAGCGCCATTCTTGCTTCGTAAATCTTCGAGCGCTCGACAAGTATGGTTTTTCCCTCATTTTCGATTTTATATTTTAAATTCGCTTTTTTGAGCTGTTCGCCAACGGAAGCGGCATCGTCCAATTCAAGATTGGAATATAACGTTTGATACGCATTTGAGGCTGGTGTTGCTTTGGACCAAACCATGAGGCTACAAAGGCCGAGGAAGGTAAACACGACGAGCGAGGTTGTAATCACTTTTTGCTGCAGCGTTAAACGCTGCCAAATTGCCGACAATTGTGTAATTAATTGCTTGAAAAATTCGGACATTGCTCTCTCCTTTGCTGTAATATAACCGGGGCATTCGCCTCACTGCTTACCCGGTCTTATGCTCGCCTCCGCCTCTATCCCTTGTAATCTATTATAAAAATCAAATTCTTTTTTTTATTCCGTCGTTAATTCCGGTTATAACCTCATACGTAAAACTTCCTGATACGCATCCATAACTTTATTCCTGATTTCCATCATCATATTAAAAGCGGTATTTGCTTCTTCAACCGCACCCATGACCTGATGAACATCGGTAATTTCACCCGCGACCATTTTAGTAATGGATTCGTCGGCTTTTAATTGCATCTGATTGACATCTTTAAGAAATCCGTTCAACGTATCTTTAAAAGAAGGTCCGTCCGTTTTACCTGTTTGAATCTTGGCAGGTTGTTGTAAGCCCTGTCCGTCTTGAATCGGGCCTATGGAGTTTATTTGATTCATTTTCAAAACCTCTTACAACATGATATATTGATTTTTTCTTTTTTTCCGCTGCCGTATCGAATCATTGTACTATTTAATAATATATAAAGCAAGAACTTACAATCAAGCATACGCATCGAACTTGGTTCCCAGTTTTTTAGTCTGTTCCGGTTTATTTACCGTTTCCGAGGCATCTGTAAAAGTTTTTTGCACATTGGAATATTGTGCCGTAAACCCTGTCTTGGGCAATGAAAACTGTTTTACAGGCCGAGATGCCTGATTGCTTTTCCCGATTCCCGACGACAGGGCATTATTTCTTTCCCGTGCTGCGCCGACGATTTTCATGAATTGCGCCAGATTATTTACTTGTGCTACAGACTGCATAGGAACACCTCGTTTATATTTGAATAGCCTGCATATACATGCTTTTTGATGCATTAAAGGCGGTCACATTCGCCTCATACGCACGTGTTGCGGAGATCATATTCGTCATTTCTTCAACCACATTGATATTCGGCATCGCGACATACCCGTTCGCATCCGCATCAGGATGTGCAGGATCATAAACCATTTTGGGAGGCCGGGTGTCTTCCCTGATTTCGTCTACCCTGACGCCATTGCCGAAAAACCGTTTGTCGCGCGGGAATTCGAGCGGAGGAATATCCATGTGGTTTTCTTGCGTTACGGCTCCGGCAAGTTTGATATCCTGATTTACAATATGGACATCCTTCTGTTTGCTGTCGGCTGCAAACACCGGAAATTGCCTTCTGTACGGCCCGCCTTTATCGGTCCGCGTCGTTTCCGCATTTGCCAAGTTCGAGGAAATGGTGTTTTGCAGGACGCGTTGAGCCCGCAACCCTGAAGCGCTTATATTCAAGTCTGTAAAAAGTCCTACAAGAGCCATTTTGAGGTCCTTTTAAAAATTATTGCAAACTTTTTGCTTGAATCGCCGCATTCAATTTCTTAAATTTTCCGCTTAAAAATTTTGCGGAAAAGTTATATAAAATCTGGTTTTCCGCCAACTTCGCCATTTCGGAATCGATATCGACATTATTGACGCCGCTTGGTAAAGTAGGATCGACGGGCCGTTTTATTTTCGGGGAAAGCGAACCTATATCCATTTTGCCTAAATCAAGATGCTTATCATCGGTCCGCATACCTTTTAATTTGCCCCGATCAAGCGCTTTTTTAAGCTCATCTTCAAAACTGACTTCAAGGCGTTTGTATCCCGGCGTATTCACATTCGCAATATTATTGGCAATCGCTTTGTTCCGCAGCATTCCTGCATCCAGGCTTTTGGTTAAAAGCGGAATATCGCTGCTGTTAAAAATTGATTCGCCAAGCATAAAAACTCCATAAAGCCATTGATAGTATTTCTCTGGCAAAGATGAACGCAAGTTTAATGCCAATACTTCTATTATTACTGAAGGGATTTTAATAAAATTAATTTTTAGAGGTAAATACTTGATATTGAAGTGATTACATGAGCTATGAATATATTTTATTAAAAAACTTTAGAAAAATCTAAAGTTTAAAAAAGATCAATCCGATACACTGTGAACTTATTTACCTAGCATGGGGAATTTTTTACCAACCCGACCGCGGCGCTTCGATCTAAGGTATCTACTCTGCAATAATAAACCCAAGGCTTATCAATTTTTGCAATATTTCCGGCTGAATCTTTTTTTGCGAGGAAATTATATAGTTGCTGAATTCCAATCGTTTTGGATAACTTTTTCTCAGTTCATCGAAATACGAACCTCTGTTCTCTGTTTTTATTTCCAATATTTTCCGTAAATTCATATCGTCGTTTTTAATGGAATAGGCCTTGGATACTGCCTCGGCCAAGGCTCCGTACATATCCTCGTTATCAAGAACTATATTGATTTTAGCCGATCCCGAATTCGGCGGTCTCCAGGTTTTGGCTTTGAAAAAAAACGAGCAAATCGCTTCGTAAATCATTGCGGTCCCGCACACTTTGCCGTCGAATGAATAGCCGGCAATATGCGGCGTCGTGAGGTCGCAGGCGGCAATGGTATTCGAATGCGGTTTCGGCTCGTTGCTGAAAACATCCAAAACAACCCCTCCCAAATGCGGTCTTTCTTTGATCAAACTGCTTTCGTCAATAACGTCTCCCCGGCTCGCATTGATGAGAATCGCATTTTTTTTCATTGCGCAAAGAAAATGGCTGTTTACCATGTGATAGGTCGCATCGGTCCCGGTCTTGGTCAAAGGAACATGCAAAGTGACAATATCCGATTGCGATAAGACCGTTTCCAGCGAAACGTAAAAATCACTTCCTGTCAACGCCTTTTTAGGTGGGTCGCATAATAAACATTTCATACCGAGCGATTGCGCGTACGACAATACCTTGGTCCCGATATTCCCGACACCGACGATGCCGAGGGTGCAATCCGGGGTAATTTCCAGTTTTTTTCTTTGATTCATTTCCAATATCGCGGCAACTATATATTCGGCCACCGCGGTCGCGTTTGATCCCGGTGCATGGGCAAACCCGATGCAGTTTTGACGCAAATACGCAAGATCGATATGGTCGGTTCCTATGGTTGCGCTTGCAACGAATTTGACCTTTGTATTTTGCAACAGTTCTTCGTTAACTTTTGTGATCGAACGCACCAAAAGAATATCCGTATCCGACAGCTTCGCATTAGTAATTTCACGCCCGCTCGACAGTGTCACTTCGCCAAAACCGCCAAACGCTTCCTGGGCAAAAACGATATTCGAATCGGCAAGAATTTTCATTTTTATCTTGTTACCTTTTTTTAAACAATCGCATCGGTATAAAATAGTAGTTTTATTGCAAGTATTCAAAACAATCGGAAAAAAAGGACAGCTATGTATAATCTCGACGATCCGGCATCATTGGAAAAATATTCCTCAGCAATTACTTTGTCGGATATGGAAGTTTTTATTTTCCCGGAACTTTTGTATTCGCTGGTTCTTGCCAACGCGATGTCCCCGTTATTATGGAAATGGGGGGAAGATCCCTGGTTCGACGGGTTGGAAAAACAAAACCCCTATCGCCGGCTATTGCGTGTAAAGCAATACATCATGGACCATTTTACATTCAATTTGGATTTGGACACGTGGGGGCTTACGACCAAAGACAAGGAAATGGCCCGCTTTTCTTCTTTCATTTCACAAGACGCATTATCTCAAAGCAATGCCTTGTTCGGATATGAGGGCGACAAATATTATTTCGACATAGACATCCGCCGCCATTTCGGTCTCGACAAATACAATTCCGATGTGATTCCCTATTGGAAAACAGAAACCGTAGAAGCAATGCAGGCATTCAAATTTAAACCCAACTATTCCTCCGGTGCGGGTGAATGCGTTTCTTTGGCAACGTTATATGCTGCGGCATTGTTTGTCATTGCAAAGATTCCTTTGGATAAAATTTATTTAATGGCTACTCCTTTGCATTCGCAGAACTTTGTCGATGTCAACGACGGCGTGATAACGAATAATAGGCGCATTGTCACAAAAAACATGTGGTTTAACGGCACTGAATTGAGTGAAAAGGCAAGACGGGCCATACAGCATGAACGGATAACCATAGTCAGCAATAACACGGGCTTTATTCATACCTTGTATCCGAATGCGACCATTTCGCCGGAATCGTATCAAACGTTCAAAATGAAAATTTCAAAGTTTTTAACCACGGATATAACCTTTGAAATTCTGGCAAATTTTCTCAGGCAAAACAGCAAACTCCAGAAATGCTTTCAAATTGCACATCTCTGCTGCGGAAAGCCCCGATATATTGAAGCTGAAAAAGTGTACTCCTACGAGCATAACAGCAAATTCAAAGTCGGCGATACGACTAGAGCGCAGTTGCTTCATGAAATCGACGAAGATGAATTTTATACGGAACCCATGGAAAGCAGATTGCTTTTGGATGAAGTCGAGGAATTCTTCAAAACGAATAAAGTCTCCTTAGACCATCCCCCGTCTTTGGAAGACTTGCAAAAACATCTCCATCACGGATGTTATAATGTTGACTGTGTTACAAAAGACCTTATTGCCTTCTGTAGAATAAATCCGTCGTTGCCCGACGAACGCAAAAAATGGGATGCATCTCAAATCATTTCCATCGACACAAGCTTGGGCCGCGAGCAAATTATAGAATATCTCCTATCAATAAAAGATAAAAACGAAACGGCAGCTCTTGCTTTTTCAGCATTCAGGGACTTGTCGCATTCACCCTGGAAACCGTTTTTAAAAGCGGCTTTTGAACGAAACCCCGTTTGTCTTGCGGGAACCGGCGCTCTTGAATTTGATGCGGTGTATGCCCTGCTCGGCGACATGGAAAACAGTTCCATTTACGACAGTACCCGGCTAGCCCAACCGGACGAAGTTTGGAATTACAAACGAGGGGATGGAATGGAAAAAGCCATTTGCCTGATGAATGTCATAAAAAACCGTGAAGGTTTAAAAAATACTGAAATCTCAAAATCGGGAAATACGGTTATCATTAAAAACAACGACAAGGCTTTTACTTTTGAAACAGATAAAAAAATCGATTTACCGGTTTCATCAGATTTCGTTTTTTAATTTTTTTAAAAAGAATACGATTTACTGTTCTTCTGTTTGGATTGACCATGTATTTTATAGCGTTTCATTTTGCGTACCATTACTATTTGCCGAGAATTGAAAATGACAATACCTACTCCTTATTATCTTCTTGATGAAAAAAAGCTTGCAAAAAATCTTAAAATCATTAAAAAGGTTCGCGATAATTCCGGCGCAAAATCATTATTGGCCCTCAAATGCTTTTCAACCTGGTCGGTTTTCGATGTAATGCGGAAGTATATGGACGGTACGACATCAAGTTCATTATTTGAAGTACGGCTGGGTCATGAAAAATTCGGCAAAGAGACGCATGCCTATTGTGTTGCATATTCGGATGCCGAAATAAAAGAAGTGGTAAAATATTCCGATACGATTATTTTTAATTCGATTTCCCAACTCAAACGGTACCGCTCGTTATTAAAAAATAAAAATACCGGACTTCGAATCAATCCCAATGTCAGCTATTCGCATTTTGATCTGGCTGATCCTGCCCGCAGGTTCAGCAGACTTGGCGTCACAAATTTAAATGACCTGGAATCAGTATTGCCTTTAATCAATGGCTGCATGTTCCATTTTAATTGCGAAAACGACGAAATCGGAAACCTTAGGAAAAATCTTTCAATAATTTCTAAAAAATACGGCCATATTTTAAAGAATCTCGATTGGATAAGCTTGGGGGGCGGGATATTCTTTACCAAGGATGGTTTCCCGGTCGACGATTTTTGCCGATTATTAAAAGATTTCGGCAATACGTTCAATTTGCAGATTTTTCTTGAACCCGGCGAGTCTGCAATCACCCAATCGACAGAATTGGTGACTACGGTCCTCGACATTGTGCATAATGAAAAAGACATTGCCATTGTCGACGCTTCTACCGAAGCGCATATGCTTGATTTATTGATATATCGTTTGAATGCAAAAATCGACGCGGACTCAAAAGGCAAATACGAGTATTTTGTGGCCGGAAGATCCTGTCTGGCCGGCGATATTTTTGGGAACTATTCTTTTCCGAATCGTCTTAAAATCGGATCAACGATACGGTTTTCCGACGCAGGCGGATACACGATGGTTAAAAAAAATTGGTTCAACGGTGTTTCAATGCCGTCAATTGCGGTAAAACGATTGAACGGAAAAGTGGAAGTCATAAAGAAATTCGGATACGCTGATTTTAAAAACAGCCTCTCATAGGATAAGGCGGTGTTATGAAAAAAAATGTCCTTATTATTGGTGCCGGAGGTGTGGCTCATGTTGCAGCCCACAAATGCGCTCAAAACAATGATATTTTAGGCGACATTTGCATTGCGTCAAGAACCATCAAAAAATGCGATGCAATCATCGAAAGTATCAAGCGTAAAAAAAGCAAAAAAGTCCAAAACAAACGAATATATTCGCGTCAGATCAATGCGTTGGATGTTCCTGCGGTTATCGATTTGATAAAAAAGACAAAATCCGATATTGTCATAAACCTCGGGCAATCGTTTTTGAATATGTCTATTTTGGAGGCTTGCATTCAAGCCGGGGTCGCTTATATGGACACTGCGATTCATGAAGAACCCGATAAAGTATGCGAAGACCCGCCTTGGTACGGCAATTATGAATGGAAAAGAAAAGATCGTTGTAGGGAAAAAGGAATTACAGCGATTCTCGGCGTGGGATTCGACCCCGGAGTAGTCAACTCATGGTGCGCGTATGCCGCGAAATATCATTTCGACATGATTGACACCATTGATATCATGGATGTCAATGCCGGCAGCCATGGAAAATATTTTGCCACAAATTTTGATCCCGAAATAAATTTCCGGGAGTTTAAAAAGGTTTGGTCGTGGATAGAAAGAAGCTGGGTCGAGAATAAAATTCATTCCGTTAAGCAACAATACGATTTTCCGGTAGTCGGGAAACAAACGGTTTACCTCACCGGTCACGATGAATTGCATTCGCTTTCAAAAAATATTGATGCAAACAGTATCAGGTTTTGGATGGGCTTCGGCAACCATTATATCAATGTATTTACCGTACTGACCAAGCTCGGCCTCACCTCTAACGAACCTATCAGAACGGCGGAAGGCATTGAAGTCGTCCCCTTGAAGGTTTTAAAAGCTTTGTTGCCCGATCCTTCGTCGCTTGCTCCGAATTATACGGGAAAAACCTGTATCGGCAATTGGATAAAAGGGAAAAATAACGGCGAAGATTGCGAAATGTTTATATATAACATTTGCGACCACGCGGATTGTTACCGGGAAGTTGAGGCCCAGGCAATCAGTTATACGGCCGGAGTCCCGCCGGCAGCGGCGGCGATCCTCATTGCAAAAGGCGTGTGGGACGTTAAAACGATGGTGAATGTCGAAGAACTCGATCCGGACCCCTTCCTTGATTTGTTAGACAGAATGGGACTTCCTACCGAGAAACAATTCAAACAATGCGCACCGACTTTGGATTTGCAGCCGTAAAATATGTATGAAAGGGCTCGGAGATAAAAACTGAGCCCTTTATGGCGCATTGTTTTTCTCTTTTCAGCGTATCATTTTTAAATCATCCATGAATTCCTTTGGATTTTTTACCGCAATCACTTCCCTGTTCTCCCAAAGTATTTCCACCGGCTCAAGCATTCCAAAGTTTTTTGTCTCTTCCCAATAGGATAATAGTTCCTTCGGATTTTGCTGAATTTTTTGTACTAACAAGTCAACTGGAATACCGATTTTTTGGCAATCGGTGAACCAATAGCTCATGTTTTTTCTATTGCAATACAGAACCAGATACTCCAAATATTTCTCCGGAAATTCTTTTTGGATCATCAGCCATCTCAATGCTTCTTCATGCCTTATCGATTCTTCGGCAGAAATCGATGTGTCCGGTTTCTCAAAAATAATGGGTTGAATATTGATTTTAGATCGGATTTCTTTTTTATCCAAGACCATTCGCAGAGCATCGCGAGAACCTTTAAATAATGGGTCCGTGAAAATCGTCAACGAATTGGGCTTTTTTTGCCTGTTGTAAAAATACGACGGCTTCACCATACCGTCTTTAAAAATATAGCCGGATTTAAGCAATGAGATTTGCGATGAAAAAGCGGAAAAGCCCACGGTATTTTCGATTTTTTTGTCAAATACAAAAAAAGGCAAAAAACGAGGGCCGAATTTCTTCTCCATAGATTTGCCAGCCGTCGATCCGATTCGAACCGTATCGAATAGTGCGCCGGGAAATTCGTCGGCAATACTTGACATTATCGGAATCTCGGGGTGGAAACGCGAAGTATCGGGAATTAATACTTTCACGGCAAACCGAGGGGCCTCGTGAAATTCGCAAGAAGCTTTTTTGCCTTTGACGCTTTTGCAGTATCCGGTTTTCCCCGGCATTTTACAGTCCTCATTTGTTTCACATTCGGGCAATGAATCGCAAAAGGCGTTTTGCCCCGACATGGTTTCGCAAATCGTTTTAGATAATCTGAATTTTTTAATTTCCAGCTGGTACGGCGTATTATTGATCAGTAACGTCGGTGAAGAATAAATCGCCATACGAATCGATCGTTCGTAATGTTTTCGTAATTCCGCATTTCCTTTTTTGGCTTTCCAATCATTGATTTTAGTCAAATCCAAACCCATTTCCCGGAGTATCGATTCCGTTGATATCTGCAAAGTAGCGGACCGTTTTTTAAGAAACGAAAGCCATTTATCCGGGTATAAGGATTGAACCGACAGCCATAAAAGTTCATCATTCACTTCTTTAGGCCCATGGAGCGAGGAAAAATTCCCGGCAGAATCGACGGATCCAATAAACCAAACGCTCCACTGAAGCGATGGATAGGCATCAATAAGCCCCATCATTTCTTTTAATGCCGGCAACCCATACGGACATTGGGACATTATATAAAGATCCAAAACCTGTTTCCCGTCTGCGGTTTTATTGTCTTTATTAATTTGAGTAAGTTTTGCTATTTGCGGGTCATCGGGGATATTCGGGGTTATTGCATACCAGCCTGTTTTTCCGACAGCAGGAACTTTACCGTCGGCAACGATATCCGCAAACGACAATGACTTTCCCTGAAAACCGAATTGCAGCATGACCTGGCCATTTTTCGTATTATATTCCTGCGTCGTATTTTTTCGATGACCATTGACGATTAATTTGCATTCGGGAAAAGAGTCCAGTATTTGTTTGCTTAACGCTTCTCCGACATGGGCCAAAATTATTTGAAAATCGGACTGTTTTTTAAGATCATTCCAAATTGATTTAAGCGAACTAATCGGCTCTTTAATCACAAATGAATCGGATTGCGCCAGCAAGGATTCCTGCGTTGTCACACCGGTTATTCCAATCGAATAGGTACCTTTTTTCACAATGGAGTAAGGTTGGGTCGCCCGTTTATTATCAAACGTATAGCAATTGGCGGAAACAAGATTTAGCGAATTCGTTTTCGCCTGTGAAAGCAGCCACGCTAATCCGTATTGCAAATCATCATCGCCGATGCAGGCTATATCATATTTCATTTTTCCCATTGCCACAATGGCTGCCATGGTCCTTAAAGAATCGATTTTTCTTCCTTCAGTATACGGATCGTATATGCCGCCGCCGGCAAAACCGCCCGCATCGACGAGCAGCAAATCAAACGTATCCCGAACCCGGCCGAGAAGAAACGATCGTTTGGAAAATCCGCCTCCCGGTTCTACGGGACAATCGCATGCGGAAAGCATCGCATGCGATTCACCGGATGCGACGACTCGAACGGGTTTTAAAGCTTCTTTTGAAAAAACCAGGGCGGCAAAGATTAAAATTATACTGACAAATTTCATTAATTTTGTTCCTTATGCTGAATTCCAAATTCAAACCCTTATGCATAAAATCAAAATACGCGTTTTTTACCTCGATATGTTATTAAAACAGTATTAAAAGGATAATTTATTTCATCGAATTATTGTAGCCGAAATTGGGCTGGTATTAATTTAAAGAGCTTGAAGATCCATATACGTTTTTTCCGTATGGCAACTCATTTGATTTTCAAATAAACTTTTCAAGGAGTGGGTATGGGTTTTGAGTTACCGGTTAAAATCAATCTTGACGAATGTGATATTCCGAGGCAATGGTACAATCTTGCCGCCGATTTGCCGACACCGATGCTTCCCTATTTAGGGCCTGACGGCAAGCCTGTTCCTCCCGAAGGTTGGGCACCCGTTTTTCCGATGAATCTTGTTGAACAGGAATATAGTACAAAACGCTGGATAGATATTCCGGATGAAGTCATTGATATGTTGTATCGTTGGAGGCCCACTCCGCTACGCCGTGCAGTGTTTTTGGAAAAAGCCCTTGGCACACCGGCAAAAATATTTTATAAAGATGAAAGCGTTTCACCTGCAGGAAGCCATAAACCAAACACCGCGATTCCGCAAGCATGGTATTCAAAACAATTCGGACTGGAACGCCTGACAACTGAAACCGGTGCCGGACAATGGGGATCTGCTCTCAGTTTCGCCTGCAAACTGGTCGGCCTTGAATGTAAGGTATTTATGGTACGAATCAGTTTCGACCAAAAGCCTTTCAGAAAAAGTTTAATGCATACCTGGGGTGGCAAATGTATTGCTTCTCCGAGCAATGAGACCCAGGCCGGTCGATCATTTTTAGCCAAAGATCCCAATACTCCCGGTAGTCTAGGAATGGCTATCAGCGAAGCGATTGAAGCAGCGGTTTCAGATCCAACGGGAAAAACCAGGTATTCAATCGGAAGTTGTTTGAATTTTGTTTTGCTTCATCAAACAATTATGGGGCTTGAAGCAAAAAAACAGTTGGCAAAAGTCGGGATAAAAAAACCGGATGTTGTCATCGGGTGTGCCGGCGGCGGAAGCAATTTCGGCGGCTTGGCGTTTCCATTTGTTGCAGATAAAATAAACGGTTCGCAAATAGAAATTATTCCCGTTGAACCCACTTCTTGCCCCTCTATGACAAAGGGTATATTTTCATATGATTCCGGTGATACTGCAGGAATGACGCCGCTTGCGGCAATGTATACGCTTGGCCATAATTTCATACCTGAAGCAATACATGCCGGTGGATTACGATATCACGGCATGTCGCCGCTTGTCAGTCAGGCTTGCGTTGAAGGGTTGCTAAAGCCCCGCGCAATTCCGCAAACAGAATGTTTCAAGGCTGCAGTTCTTTGGGCCCAGACCGAAGGGTATGTTGTTGCACCCGAGACATCCCACGCTATCGCCGCCACTATTCAGGAGGCAAAAAAGGCCAAAGAAGAAGGAAAAGAAAAAATCCTTTTAGTATCTCTTTCAGGTCACGGATTGCTTGATTTAGCAGGATATCAAAAATATTTTGACGGACAATTGTCCGATTACGATTTGCCTCAATCGCAAATCGATAAAGCTGAGGCGGAATTAAAAGTATTCCCCAAAGCACCTGCGAATAAAACAGGCAAATGGTAATTTGCAGCCACTAGAAAAAAGAAAAAGGGCAAGAATCGTTGCCCTTTTTCTTTTTTTATTCATTTTAAAATTAAAAATGCGTTAATGCTTTTTTACCAATAGGGAAAACGTTAAATCCTATATCGAACAACCTTTGATGATCCAGTATATTCCTTCCATCAAAAATAAATGCGGGTTTTTCCATACTTGCATAGATTTTTTCAAAATCAAGCTCGGTAAATTCTTTCCATTCGGTAAGAACAGCTATGGCATGAGCGCCTTTTGCAGCAGCATACGGATTTAAATCATATTCGATGGTTCCTTTTACTCCATGCAAATCATGTTTGGCATTTTCAATTGCCTTTGGATCGGTGATTACCAAATGCGCTTGTTCATCCAATAGCTGTTTTGCGACATAAATTGCCGGCGATTCTCGTGTATCTCCGGTATCGGCTTTAAACGCAAATCCGAATAAAGCGATTCTTTTTTTCGCAATGGTGTTGAACATTGAATGCAACATTGTCCGGACAAATCGTTTCATTTGATAATCGTTAATTTTCACAACATTTTCCCAATAAAGGGCTACTTCGGTGAGGCCATAATGCTCGCACAGATAAACTAAATTGAGAATATCTTTTTTAAAACAAGAGCCGCCGAATCCGACACTGGCGCTTAAAAACCTCGATCCGATCCTCGTGTCTTTTCCTATGGCAAAAGCCACTTCGGAAACATTTGCTTCGGTTTTTTCGCATAAGGCCGCAATACTGTTGATAGAAGATATTCTCTGAGCTAAAAATGCATTCGCAGTTAATTTTGATAATTCCGCACTCCAAACATTGCTTGTAAGGATTTTTGAACGATCAACCCAATGGGCATATAATTCAACGAGTTCTTTTCTTGCTAAAAGTCCTGTTTCCGTTTCATGAGTTCCGATGAGAACTCTATCAGGATTTAGCAGGTCACAAACAGCGGTCCCTTCTGCTAGAAACTCGGGATTAGATGCGACTTCGAAATGAATTCCTTTATCATTTGCATTTAAAATGCGTTCCATCGCGTCCGCGGTTCTAACGGGCAAAGTACTTTTTTCAACAATTAATTTATTTGATGTTGAGTTTTTTACAATGTTTCTCGCTGTTTTTTCCCAATATTGCAAATCCGCGGCCTTGCCATAGCCTTCGCCAAACGTTTTGGTCGGGGTATTTACCGATACGAATATTATATCCGCAGATTTTATTTCCGAATCGACATCTGTGGAAAAAAACAAATTTCTTTCCCTTGCGGTTTTAACAACATCAAGAAGCCCGGGTTCATAAATCGGCAGGTTGTCACTTTTCCATGCCTCGATACGTTCAGCGTTAATATCGACAACAGTAACTTTGTAATCCGGGCATTTGGCTGCTATAACAGCCATTGTCGGCCCGCCGACATATCCAGCACCGATACAAAGAATATTTTTTTTAAACCCTGCCATGAGATTAATTCTCCTTTAAATCCGGATAATATTTTTATAAGGATTATTCAGTTTCAGTTCCCAAAATTATATCTGCAATGTCGGAGCGAACGCAATTGATTAATGATACATCTTTTCGAGACGGATAGGTAAAATTCGACAATAGCACAAATGCTTTTTGCAAAACGATATCACAAACGCACACGCAGCCGGTAAAACCCGTTTTTCCTATGGTATGAACGGTTCCCATTTTTCCCATATATTTATTTTGATTCAATTCCCATCCAAGTCCGGCCGATAACCCTAAATGCTCAATTTGATTCGTATGCATTTGTTGAATTGTATTTTTTGAAAAATATCTTTTGCCCATAAAAAAGCCATCATTTAGAATCATCTGTAAAAATTTCATAATGTCCGGTGCTGTAGAAAAAAGCCCGGCTGATCCGGCAATCATTTTTTTTCTCAAAACCCAGGCACTTTCATCATGAATTTCTCCCTGAATCAGTCTGTTTCGCCAAGGGTCAAATTCTGTTGGAACAATGTCGTATTTATTCAATGATTCGGGAAAAAAAGAGGTTTTATCCATTTTTAATGGTCCAAACAATTCTTTTTGAGCAAAATCATTTAATTTTTTATTTGAAATTCTTTCTATTACAATGCCGAGCAAAATACTTGTCGCATTTGAATAAAAATAAGATGTACCGGGATCTTTGGAAAAATCCGCTGCAAAAATTGCATTTAAAATTCCATCCGCCCCACTCTCTTTGAATGCAGAAAGTCTGAAATTGAAATCCAGCGTTTGCGTGAGCAAATGTTTAATAAGCAATTTTTCTTTTTGCGGATTTTTTAATTCCGGTATAATATCCACAACTTTTTTTTCAAGATTGAGCAATCCCCTCTCAATCAACATAATCGCTAAAGAGGATGTCGGAATAGTTTTAGTAATTGAGGCAACATCAAACACCGAATCATTATGAATTTTATTTGAATCACAATCATAGGTATGACGGCCAAAAGAAATATACACCGGATCCCGATCGGGAATAATATATCCCAGAACACATCCGGGAAAAATCTGATCGTGGATAGCTTTATTGATTCTATTGGTTATGAGTCGCTTTATTAAATCCATATTGCACAAATCCAAGGTATTCAAAGTAATCCGATGCTTGCAACTACTAGTTTTAGCTTTGATTAAAATAAAAACGGGCATGGTGCCCGTTTTGAAATAGCAAATTTAATTTAAATGCAAGCTTTATATCGATTTATTCAGCTTCTTCTTCATTTTCATCTTCATCCGGAGAAAGACGTTTCGTTTCAGCAATATAGGCTTCAACTTCATTTTTCTTTGATTTCAAATGGTCTAATATCTGCGCTGTTTGTTCGGGAGTCAAAATAATGCGAAGTTGTTTTGAAACTTTTGCATTATATCCCCAAGCTTTTAATTGGGCTTCATCAACGACAAAGGCATCTGCCAAAGAAACGAAACAAACTTCATCGGCTTTAAAAGCAATGCACGATGTTGCATCAATACAGGAGCAATCATCAAGATATCTTAAATGAAGCTTTTGCACATCGGCGGTCTTTGCAATACGGTAATATCCGGTTAATAAGACTTTATCTTTAAATTCTTCTTTCGTTCCGGCATATTTTGTGAGGAAAAACAGATAGCGGACTTTGCTTTTTGCAAATGCCGCCCTGATTTTGGTTTTCTCGCAACCGTAAAACCCATAGGTTCCTGTTTCATAATTGGGTTCCGGAGTTACGGACGATTCTAATTCCTCCGGGATTTCGCGTATGGCCATTTCAGAAACAGGGTCGGAAGAATAAACAACAACCATGCCGATTGTTGTTGCGCGATAATCCTGCCATGTTATGCTGTCTGGGGACTTTTTCATAATTCCCGTGCTCATGATTTTTTCCTTGTTTCAGTGGACTAAAAAATGAAGCCCGTATGATTGAAAAAACATACGGGCTTTTCTACATGAATTTATAATAAGATAAGTAGCGGCAAAATCCTTGTCAACACCAAGAACACTTTTTTTATTATAAAATAGCCATTGCATCTCCGTAACTGAAAAACCGGTATTTTTTTTCAACCGCATGCGAATACGCTTTTAAAACATTTTCTCGCCCTGCGAATGCCGATATAAGCATAAGTAAAGTTGAGCGCGGAACGTGAAAATTCGTTATTATTCCGTTTACAATACCGAATTTGTGCCCGGGTAAAATCATCATATCGGTTTTTCCGGTTGCGGCAATGATTTTGCCGTATTCTTGGACACAGTGTTCCAAAGTACGGATAACCGTAGTCCCAACGGCGATAATTCTTCCTTTATTGAAGATTGCATCGTTAATCACCTTTGCAGCTTCATTGTTAATTATGAACCGTTCTTCATGCATATGATGCATTCGCGGATCAGCAACTTTGACAGGTCGAAAGGTTCCAATACCGACATGCAAAGTAATAAACGCAAATCTTACTCCCGCATTTGAAAGGCGATTGAACACTTCTTCAGTGAAATGTAATCCAGCGGTCGGCGCGGCAATTGCTCCTTCGTTCTTAGCATAGATTGTTTGATACGTTTCGTTGTCCGAATCAAGAACCGGCCGTTTAATATAATGAGGTAATGCTACTGAGCCATATTTTCTTGCGACTTCGATAAGTGAAATAAATAAGGGGTTTTTACACAATATAACTTGCCGTGCACCATCGCTTAAAATTCCGGTAATCTCAAACTTTAATGTGGAATCAGCGGTAAGTTCAAGCCGGCTCCCTATGTTTATTTTTTTTGAAGACTTTACCAAGGCTTTAAATGAGCCGTCTTCCATTTCTTCGGTGAGCAAAAGTTCAACTACTCCTCCGGATTCCTTTTTACAGAATAGTCTATAGGGCATTACCTTCGTATCATTGAAAACCAAGCAATCCCCTGGTTTAAGTAATCGTTCTAATTCGCTGAATAAACAATCGGTTATATTGCCATTCGTCTTATCGAGATTCAATAGCCTGCAGTCTGCCCTGTTTGCAATTGGATATTGTGCAATTAATTCGGCTGGAAGAAAATAATCAAAATCATCGGTTTTCATAATATCACATTCTGCGTAAAAATAAAATGCTATATTAAAATACCATATGCTATTTCCTTCGCTTCAAATTCCTGCTGTACTGCTTTATGCAGAAACTCATTTTAAGTTTTTCAAACTACTTCCAAGTTTATTATTTCGAAAAGAACCTGAAATTTTATTTGATTTGCCTCGCCGGATCGATCCTGACAAGAATTTGCCAATTATGCTAATCTGTAATGATATCAACCGCTTTCCAATAAAAATTGAAAACGTTTCAATAGCGATCTCTCAAAAAGGAAAAAAGCCCGTACCGTTTATTTTTAACGATCCAGAACAATATAAAGTTGAACACTCATTGAAAAATAAATCGGATATTTATTTATTCTCAATTGATAGAAAATCATTGGAAAGCGGTGTTTCTTACATTAATTGCAAAGCGACGGTCAGCAATCGCAATCGTTGCTGGGACGTTTTAAATGACAATTTGTTTGCAACGTCAAAAATGCCCTTCACTTGTTTGCTTTCCGAATTTAAATTGCCCGGATCCAATTCTTGTTTATTTGGCGATATTCATATTCATTCTCAATATTCAGAAAGCCATATTGAATTTGGACCGCCGATAAACATTATAGACACTATGATCGATAGTTCGGGTCTGGATTTTTACTCAATTACCGATCATTCATACGATTTAGCATGTCGACTTGATGATTTTTTAAAATCCGATGCTACCTTAAGCAGATGGATTGCTTTTCTAAATGATTCTAAACAAGAATTAAAAAAGATTTTAATTCTTGGAGAAGAAATCTCATGCATTAATTCTGAGAATCGTTCTATCCACTTATGTGCATTAAATATCCGCAATTATATTGCCGGATGCATCGATGGGGCAAGAAAGAATAAGCTTGGTACGTTTAATTTGAAAGACGCAATTCAAAACATTCATAGTCAAGGCGGTGTGGCAATCGCAGCGCATCCAGGATCAAGATTCGGAGTTCTACAAAGGCTTTTACTTAAACGCGGAAGTTGGCAACTGCCCGATATGATGCAGGACATTGATGCGGTTCAAGCGGTAAATAATGGTTTTAAAAAATCATGGAATATTTCTAAAGCTTTGTGGATCAATGAATTACTAAAAGGAAGAAAAATATCTTTGGTTGCAGGAAATGATTCTCATGGCGATTTTAATAGATACAGGTATATTTCCATGCCATTTATTTCAATTGCCGAGGATTTTGAGAGGTTTTTAGGTTTTGCCAAAACCGGTATTTATGGTAAAAATTTATCTGTAAATGATATAGCAAAAGCTATAAAAGACGGCGCAACGTTTGTAACTTCAGGACCTTACTTGCAATTAAGCCAATTCGACACTTTGAGCAATACAGGAACCTATTGCAACTCAATACGTTTAGGTACAAATTCAATAACTGCTATTATTAAAAGCAATTATGAATTTGGGGGCCTAGATAATTTAAAACTCTTTTTGGGAAAATATTCAGAAAAAAAAGAAGTACTGTTTTATAATACCAATTATTCAAATAATGAATTCGAAAAAAATGAAACCATTCCTATTACTAACATCCTGGAGAAAGGGTACCTGCGAGCAGAATTGACCTGCCGAAAAAATGACGGATCATCTTCATTTGCAGCAACAAGTCCAATTTATTTATCATGACAAATCATATTGATTAGCAACATTAAACTATTATTGCAACACGTTACATTATAACAAGTTGTCCCTGTAACGCCCCTGCTTCTTTAATTGCTTGAAAAATTGAAATCACGTCACGAGGGCTTACGCCTAAGGAATTCAATGTTTGCGCCAAGTCTGAAACTGTCGTAGTTCCTTTTAATACAACCATTTCCGGATTTTTTTCTTCTACAGTGACCGCTGGATTGGGAATAACCGTTGTTTGACCTTGAGTCAATGGTAAAGGTTGAACAACTTCCGGAGAATTTATCACTTCGACTTTAACTCCGCCATGAGTTACTGCAACTTCTGAAATTCTCACATCTCCACCAGCCACAATAGTCCCTGTTCGTTCATTTACAACCACTCTAGCCTGACTTGATACGGCAAAAGTTACATTTTCTATTTTTGAAATAAATTCCATAAGGCCTAGATAATTTCGAATTGAATCTCTCGCAACTGCATCAAAGTTTAATTTTACTGTTGCGGCATCAATAGCTTTTGCAACCGGCACAGTTGAGTTTTTAAATGCATAGTTTATTGCATTTGCCATTGAAACTGAAGAAGTAAAATCCGGGGATGTCAAAGATAGCGAAATATCTCGCCCGTCGAGAACATTAAACACATATTCCTTTTGAACAATAGCACCGTCTGGAATCCTTCCGACAAGAACATGATTCTTTTTAATATAAGAAGCACCTTTATATTTTGCATCGTATCCGCCGGTCGCCAAAGGTCCTTGCACTGACGCATATACGTGACCATCGTTGCCCTGTAACGGCGTTAAAAGCAATGTTCCGCCTTCTAAACTTGTGGCATCACCAATCGATGAAACTGTCGCGTCGAAACGAGTCCCTTTTCGTTTAAAGGGTTTTAAATTCGAGGTAACCATAACTGCTGCGACATTTCGAACCCACATTTGCTGGTTGGGCAATTCGATTCCGAGATTTTTCAACATGTTTCGAATAGTCTGATTGGTAAACAACGTCTGATATCTATCTCCGGTGCCGTCTAAGCCTACAACAAGTCCGTACCCGTAAATTTGTATATCTTCAAGACCGCTTATGGCGGCAACATCTTTAATTCTTACACCACTATCCTGCCCAAAAACCAGAAATGATGTCGGCATCAAAGCTATGAAAATGCAAAAAATTTTAATTCTACTAATCCATTTATTCATGTTGCCATCCTTGTGAGATTTTTTTAGCAAATTGACAAGAGATACGGAGTTAAAAAATCCAATTAAAAAATCTTGCTATTAAACCGGGCCTTTCGCCGGTATGAACCGTCCCTTTTCCCGAATACGTTATTTGAGCATCCGCAATATTATAGGAGTAAATCACATTATTGGATTCGATATCTTGAGGTCTGACAACTCCGCTTACTTTAATAATTTCCTTCTCATCGTTAATTTCAACGACTTTGCTTCCTTCAATAACCAGATTTCCATTATCAAGAACTTTTGTAACTCTGGCAGATATTTTTGCATCCAAACTTCCTTCACGCGATGTACCGGCTTTTCCATCATACCCGATTTTATTACCTGCTGAGGCACCAAAACTGGGAATAAATCTGAGCAATCCGGACCCGCCGGCGCTTTGAACCCCCAAATCATTCTGCTTGCTGGTATTTGTCCCGCTCTGACTCCCCGCTTTGGCTGATTCGGTTATCACCACGGTCATGATATCATCAGTACTTAAAGCTTTTTTATCATTGTACAAGCTAAAAATGGAAGCTGCATGACCAATGGAAAATATTGACAAAAATGTAATAATAATTTTTGAAATAGTAATTTTTCTCATATTACTTTTCCTCCTTGAAGAAGTTCGACAGTACCTTTGCCGATTATTTTAGTCTTTATAAGTTTATGCGTATTTTCGTTTTCTACCCAGATTCTGTCTCCCATTGCACCCTGCTCGCGGGCACGCATAATAATGGACACTTTTACAACACCTCGATCAACGATAACAAAAACCTGATCGTCTTTTGCAACAATCGGTAATTTGGTTAAATATTTATCGTAAAGAATTGCATCCTTAGGAATTGTTCGAGAAGCAATCATGTCCTTTAAAATTGCATTATTTGAAAAAGGTTCATATCCAAATCGAGTTATATCTCGTCGTTCGATGCTGCAATTATCGGAATTTATCGCCTCACCCCGTAAAATGGGTCTTTTCGCGACTACTACCGATGCATTGACGGTAATAAAACAGGTTACCGGAATTGTATAAATTTTCGAGTTTTGCTTTGCAAGGAGTTTAAGGTTCAAATTTCCTTTGGGATACCGATTCGACAATCCGGTAATTTGAACGGAAACCGGGGTGTTTAAACATTTCCATTTTTCGTTTTCATTGCGGATTTCCACTTTATAATCTTGAGCATTCCATGAAATAGAATCCGTTAAAAAGCCAATAATCTTTTCTTTATAATCACCGACTTTTTTGTCCACCGAAAATGTAGAAACTTTTATGGATTTATGTTTTGAAACAACAGTATAATTTGGAAAGTCCTTTTTTAAAACATAAGAAATAATGTCGTCACTATTTACCTTTCTGCAATATCCAGCCGGCGCTGATTCGCCGACTATTTTTGAAATAAAATCCCGTGTTTCATTTGGACTGCAGTCCGAGGTTACAATGGCAACATCGCTTAATCTGATGCAGGTATCATTTACAATGGCTGAATCTTTGAATGAAATAGAAAAATGAGCGTAGCCGTTGATTCCCAACAAAACTACAAAATGACATATCCCTATAAGTGTTTGATTACGCAGGGCCATATCGTTATCTCTTCAAGCTGTTTGCTATTTGCATCATTTCGTCCGAGACTTGGATTGACTTTGATACAATTTCATATGCCCGTTGAGCCGAAATCATATTTACCATTTCGTCAACAATTTGAACGTTTGAGGATTCCAAATATCCTTGAGACAATGTACCCATACCTTCTTCTGAAGGTGCCCCAATAATTGGTTGCCCGGAAGCTTCGGTTTCGGTATACAGATTATCGCCTATTGATTTTAATCCTGCAGGATTTACAAACCTTGCAAGTTCCATTTGCCCGAGTTCTGTTGAAGTTGTTTGACCCGGCATTATAACCGTTATTTTTCCTGTTGCAGAATCGATTCCAAGCTGGTCGGCACCTTGAGGAATATTAATTTGAGGAGAAACGGGATAACCGTCGGACGTAACGATTGTGCCATCAGCCGTCTTTTTAAAAGAACCGTCACGCGAATAGGCAATTGTTCCATCGGGCATTGTTATTTGAAAGAATCCGTTTCCTTGTATAGCTACATCGAGAGAATTTCCTGTTTGATTCAAAGAACCTTGTTCAAACAATTTCTGCGTGGATCCGGACTTTACTCCTAGTCCAACTTCAATTCCTACCGGCGCCATTTCACCCTCTTGATTTTTTACTCCGGGTTCTTTGAGCGTTTGATACATAAGATCCTGAAATTCGACTTTTGATCTTTTAAATCCGGTAGTGTTGACATTGGACAGATTGTGAGAAATCGTATCCATGAACAATTGTTGCGCCTGCATTCCGGTTGCTGCAGTATACAAACTACGTACCATGATCTTTCCCCTTTTATTAATGCAAAATCACATTCGAAAGAACGTTTGCTACCCTACTTTTCCAACTTGATCTACAGCCTTTTCAAGTGTTTCGTCTTGAGCGTTCACTGCTTTTTGATCGGCTTCGTAATTTCTATACGTCGCTATCATGTTAACCATATTTTGCACGACATTTACATTGGATGCTTCCAAGAATCCTTGCTTAATGGAATAATTTGACGCCTCACCCACTGTGCCTTCAATTGAAGATGGTCTCATATATCCGTTTCCTTCACGTAACATTTGATACGGCTTTTTAAAATCGGCAATTCGAAGTTTTCCTAAACTACTTCCATTTTGTAAGATTTCGCCTGTTTCGGAAATTTGAATAGGGAGCTTTTTATCGATTTTTATATAGCCTTGGGTGCCCATCACTTTAGCACCATCTCCAGATACGATAAAGCCGTCGGAATCGATCGATAAATTACCGTTTCGAGAATATCGTATTCCGCTGGCGGTCATCATGGTGAGAAATCCGTTTCCTTGAATATAAACATCCAATGGAGAATCGGTTTTTTGCATTGTTCCGGGAGAATAATCGATATATGTTTGATCGGTCTTTATTTCAGCATTTGCAAACGGTTGTTTTTGGTCGTTGTTAAGGTATTTCTCGTAGGCTTTTAAAAATGAACCGCTTTGTTTAAAACCTGTTGTTTGAATATTGGCAAGATTATTAGCGATTTGATCTTGTTTATCGATTAGCGGCGTCATGCCCATTGATGCAAGGTATATTCCCTGGATCATTGTTCCTCCCTTTTTATTTTTACGTCTATATTATAAGCATTTTTCGTGCCCAATTTATTGACTTGTTTTAAGTAATTGATATTGTAATAGTTACAGTTTATTGTATTTCCGAGCCTCACCCTTTATTGCTGAATTTTTTACCAGCCGAAGGGAATTTATTGCCCTTTGCCATTGACATTCTTAGCTCAAACATCTATTTTATTTTGTAAAGATCATTCCTTTTGGCATTAATAAATTTTGAAAAATACGAAATATTTAAAAGGCAAATACAAATGGATAAAATTGCCCCTAAGAAAGAATCCTTGACTTGCGGATTGATTGCGACATTGATCTCCTCAGCTATTTGTCTATTAGTATGGGTGTTATGCGTCCGGCTTTCCGGATTGAAAATCGGCTGGATGGCAATACCGTCGGGAATTGCAATTGGGTATAGCATGCGGATTTTCGGAAAAGGTAATTCCGTTAGATTTGGTTATTTTGCAGGGTGTTGCGCACTATTTCTATGGCTATTGGGAAACTATTGTACCGCTGCCATTATATTTTCAAACCTGAAAGGAATTACAATTCTTTCACTTATTTTAAAAACAAATTTTTCAATGATTATAATTTTATTAAAAGCAATTATCGGCCCTATTGACTTTTTAACAGGTTCATTATCGATTGCTATAGCTTATTACATTGGTTTAAAAGGAATTACAGAAGATAGATTAAAGTAATATTTTAATAATATGTATATATATTTGGCGCCAATCTTAGGACATACTGATTACGTTTTTCGAAACGCATTGTCACGTTATTTTCCGGGTATCGATTATTTTGTAACTCCTTTTTTAACAACAGTTAAAGGTTCTTATGTGAAAAATTCCCATTTAACGGATATTTTACCTAAGTTCAATAAAGTTCCTGTTGTTATTCCTCAAATCCTCGGAAAAGATCCCCAGGAATTTTTAGTGTTGGCTAATCAAGTATTTGAATTAGGGTATAAAACAGTAAATTGGAATCTTGGCTGCCCTTATCCTATGGTTGTAAACAAGAAACGTGGAGCAGGTTTATTACAATATCCTGAAATGATTAAAGCCCTGCTGGATAGTGTTTTACCATTATTAAAAGGACAATTGTCAATAAAAATGAGGCTGGGGAAAATTGAAACTGATGAAATTTACCCTATTTTAGATATGTTTAATTCATATTCTCTCGAAAATATTACTATTCATCCACGAACTGCAAAACAAATGTATTCCGGTACTCCGGATCTCGTAGCATTTGGAAAATGCCTTGAATTTTCAAAACATACGATAATTTATAATGGCGACATTGTCGATTGTGATTCTTTCAATTCAATCAGGTCGCAATTTCCTACAATTCAAAGCTTTATGATAGGTCGCGGTTTAGCGATGAATCCGTGTCTTGCTGAAATGATAAAAAATAATCTTAAAGAAAAACCTGATGATTTTTTCAAGAGATTATATCGGTTCCATGAAGAAATATTAAGAACCTGCCGTGACAATTTTAACGGACATGTTGCTTTGCTAGGCAGAATGAAGCAATTATGGTGGTATTTATCAAATTCCATTCCAAAAGGCGAAGAAACATTATTAAAAATTCAGCGTGCAAAAACGTTGGAAACCTACAGAAGCATTATCGATGAAATCTTTGAGGATTGTTCATAGCGCTCAATCTGCCTTTAGTGCTTCGGTAAACGAAACAATATTTTGAGGCTTTCCAAGAATTACGAGAATGTCTCCTGCAAAAAGCGATACTCCACTATCCGGATTGGAAATAACCTCGCTTCCTCTTCTTACGGCAAGTAATGTGATTCCGAATTCCGATCGAATTTTTACTTCGGCGAGTGTTTTGCCGATTAGAGCCGAGTTCTCACCTACCCAAGCCATATTTATTTCAACATCCGGCAAAGCAAACTTCAAATCTGAAAAAGTTGAATTTTCTTTAGAAATATTTCTAAACATTTGATAGGTGTCCGAACGTATTTCTGCAACGAACATTTCAATTACCTCGGGAGAAATCAAATATTTTACTAGAACTCTCGTAAAGATTTCGACGGACGTTTCAAATTCTTCCGGCACGACCTCGTTTGCCCCTAAAGAGTATAACTGCTCGGTTTCCGGAAAGAAACGGGTCCTTGCAATGATGTGAACCGATGGATTTAATTTCCGGGCAACCTCAATAACCCGGCGGGTGGCCACAGGGTCGGGAATACCAACAACAACAACTCTCGCTTTGCGAATATTAACATGAAGCAATACAGCTTCTTGTGTTGCGTCACCGTACAGTATCGGCTGCCCAGATGCTTTTTCCCTTCTGACGGTTTCCGGGTTCATTTCAGTGACAACATACGGAATATTCATGGCTTTTGCGGCCTTAGCAACATTTTGCCCGTTAATTCCAAATCCGATAATAACTAGATGGTCGGTCAGTTTTTGTTTTTGCTCGGGAATATGAGGCACTTCGGCAGGTAACAAACCAGATTGAATTCGTTTGGGCAACGGAAGCTTGAGTAATGCATCTGAAAGCCATGGCCCAATGCTCATGATGAACGGTGTCATTGCCATTGTAATGATTGACACTCCCAAGAATAACTGATATGTGCTTTCATTCAATAATCCGTACGTTATTCCGGCAGTAGATAAAATAAAGGCAAATTCACCAACTTGCCCCAGCGATATTCCCGTTAAAATCATTGTTCGCAAAGGAAAACCAAGCACTGCAGGAACCATTGATGCAATAACGACCTTGATTATTAATACCAATAAAGCCAATGATACAACGAGCATTGGGTGATGAAGAAAATAATCGACATTAAACAACATTCCGATCGAAATAAAAAACACGCTAGTAAAGACATCCCTGAAAGGCAATATGCTGCCGAGCGCTTGATAGCTGTATTCCGACTCCGAAAGTACTAATCCCGCCAAAAATGCCCCTAAAGCTAAAGACAGTCCGGCCTGAGATGTTAATGTCGCTACGGAAAAGCAAATCACTATTATAGTAAACAAAAACAATTCGCGACTTCTCGTTTTTGCGACTCTGTACATGATAAATGGGACGACCCATTTTATGAGTAGTACCATAAAACCAATAATGCCGATGATTTTTGCAATTAAAATTAAAATCGACATGCCGATATGGACGGAATTACCCGATAAAATCGGCAAGATGAGCATCATGGGAACCACGACAATATCTTGATATATTAGAATACCCAAACTTGTTTTGCCGTGCGGGCTTTCCACTTCGGCCTTTTCTTGCAACCATTTCAGTACTATCGCGGTACTTGAAAGAGAAAGTAGAAAGCCCATAAAAACCGATCTCGGAACGGTCCATCCAAATCCGAGGCCCAATACGGTAACGGCTCCGATGGTGTATAATACTTGTAAAGTTCCTCCGACCATGACAATCCGCTTAATTTGAAGCAAATTATTTAACGAGAATTCGAGACCGATGCTGAACAATAGCAGTATAACGCCAATTTCGGCCAAAGTTTGGACTTCATTTGTCGCATTAACTAGGCCAAAACCTGAGGGACCGCATAATACGCCGGTTATAAGAAAACCGACAATGGTTGGAATTTTAAGCCTATAGCAAATCAACAAAACAAGAATGGATAATCCAAAAATAACGACTGTCGTAGTGAGAATGGAAGCATGCATGCAATTTGTTTCTCTTTAAGCCTTATATAATCCGTTTTCAGCACGGAGCAATTCCATGGATAAAACCGGTTTAAAATCGAGGCTAAAAACTTTTGCAAACAATGCGTTATCTTGTATGTCAAGAACCCCGAAAGACGGAGGAAAATTTTTATCTTTAGGAGCTTTTAAATGGCCGGGATTAAAACAAAGCAAACTATCTTCAAGGGAAATCTCAGCCTTATGCGTATGGCCGTGAAGGATCACGTCCGAAATTAATTTATCCTCCTTGGAAACATCTTTTTCCATCGCATGCACTAATAAAATACGGAGGCCGAGCACATTTTCTACAATTTTTTTAGGTAAAGATCCGTTGCTATATCGTTCGTCGTAAATTCCGGGAACTTGAACTATGTCTATATATTTTTCAGCAAGGCATTTTACATCGTCATAATCGTCACCCAAGTGATAGAGCATGGCAATTTTATGACGCTCTATCAGCCAATCTACTACATCTGAGAGATATTCGACATTGCGATGCGTATCGCTTACAATTCCGATTTTCACAATAAACCTCCCAGGCGAATGAATACCGTTGGTAGAAATAAGGGATCGTTATTTCTACTATTAAACAGGGAGCGCCCAAGGTTACATCGGGAACTGCCCTGTTTAAAATCTCCGAATTTATGGTGTTTTAAGTATTCAAGGTTTTATTTTTGTAAAGATCCAATTCTTTTGATAAGAACCTTAAACTCACCTAAATATTTTTCAATTTCACCACAAACGGCCTCAATTGAATATCCGAATTTCTCATCCAACACCTTAAATGGAGCGGATGCGCCAAATCGCTGCATACCGAAAACTTTTCCGAATATTCCGACTACTCCCTGTAACGTTTGCGGCAAACCGGCACTGAGTCCGAAAACCGGAATACCGAAGGGAACGACTTCTTCTCTCTTGTCTACTGGCTGTTCTGAGAACAATCCTTCTGAAATTACCGATACAACATTTATTTTAAGACCTCGGTCCTTACTTAATTTTTGCGCGGCTCCGATTAGCGTACTCACTTCTGATCCATTCCCCACAAGCACGCAGTCTGGGTTTTTATGCAGTCCGAATACCGTGTACGCGCCTTTTGATGACTGTTGCGCCTCGGTGAATCGCGTTTGTCCGCTAACCGATTGCAAATCGTTTATTGGTTGGCGGGATAGAATTAATGCTGTTGGTGCTTTACGATTTTCCAAAGCCAGTTTCCATGCAATTGTTGTTTCGGCTGAATCTGCGGGTCGTAAAACCAACATACTCCTTTTTCCCTCAAGATTTTTCATTTTTTCCAAAAGTCTAATTTGAGCTTCATGCTCGATAGGTTGATGAGTAGGACCATCTTCACCGACCCGAAAAGAGTCATGAGTCCAAACATATTTAACCGGTAGTTCCATAAGTGCCGCCAACCTTACTGCAGGCTTCATGAAATCGGAAAAGACAAAAAAGGTTCCGCATACCGGCACTATTCCACCGTGTAAGGCAATTCCGTTCATTATGCCAGCCATGGTCAATTCTGCGACACCGGCTTGCAAAAAACACCCGCCAAAATCTGAACAAAGCATGCTTCTTGAATTCTTTAAAAACCCGTCGGTGTTGTCGCTATTGCTTAAATCTGCGGACGAAACAATTATATTTTCTATTTTCTTTGCAAAAACCGACAATACTTTTCCAGATGCTGCTCGTGTAGCAATTCCCGGTTTTTGTTCTATGCTCGTCCAATCGATAGAGCTAAAGTCCTCATTCCAAAACGAATGATATTTTGCAGCAAGTTCGGGATTTTCAATTTCCCATTTTTTTTGCTTTTCTTTTTTCGCTTTTGCATTTTTAATTGCGTTTTCTTTAACTTTTTCGAAATGTGTTTGAACATCGGGGAAAATACAAAACGGATTTTTCGGGTCTCCGCCAAGGTTTACAATAGTCTTTTCGAGGGATGCCCCGGCTTTTGAAAGAGGCATGCCATGAGTTTCGACCTTACCTTCAAAACTTTCGCCGGATTCGGTCCTTGCTCCGAGCCCCATTATTGTTTTGCCAATTATCAATGTAGGTTTAGATGTTTCTTTAAGAGCAGCCGATAATGCATTTCGTATTTGCAGAATATCGTTACCATCTATTTTTACAACATTCCATCCCCATGATTCATATTTCATAGCCGTATCTTCACTGGTAACTGCGCTGGTTTCGGTTGACAATTGCACGCTATTTGAATCGTAAAACATAATAAAATTAGACAATTTCAAATGCCCGGCAATTCTTCCTACACCTTGCGCTACTTCCTCCTGAATCCCTCCGTCGGAAATGTAAGCAAATGTTTTATGTGAAAGCCATTCACCAAACCTTGCTGCAAAAAAACGTTCGGCAATTGCTGCGCCAAGTGCCATCGTATGGCCTTGTCCCAAAGGCCCGGAAGTATTTTCGACACCGCGCATTATATCACGTTCAGGATGACCGGGAGTGACACTTTGCCATTGTCTGAAGTTTTTCAAATCTTCCATTGAATAATGTCCCATAAGAGCCAGTACCGAATACAACATTGGCGACATATGGCCAGGATCAAGAAAAAAACGGTCGCGATTATGCCAATTCATATCAGTTGGATCATGCGACAGAAATTCGGAAAATAAAACTGAAACAAAATCGGCCCCGCCCATTGCACCGCCAGGATGCCCCGAGTTTGCTTTATCGACCATTGAGGCGGAAAGTATTCGTACCGAATCTGCTGCACGTTTTAAAACATCCTGCTCCATTGTTTCTCCTTTACAATAATTAGCTTTATTATACATATTTTTGAATTAAATAAAATAATTTATGGGGCGAATGTTAATTCTAATATCAATAAATTCATAAATTATTTCCTGTTTGATAAAATAATTTTTAATGATATAATTCCAATTATGGCAACAACAGCAAAAATTCTTCTTGTTGAAGATAATCCTCTCGATGCCCGCTTGATTCGCGAAATAGTGAAAAACGCCAGGATATTGACCTTCGAACTCACCTGTGTTGATACCCTAGCTGCAGCCTTGAAACAACTTGAACTCGATTCCTTTGATGCAATTTTAGCCGACCTGTCACTTGGCGATTCTCAGGGCATAGATACGTTTTGGAAAATTCAAAATCAATCTCAAATGACCCCAATTATTGTTCTAACCGGTACCGATGATGAATCACTCGCATTGGAATTATTGCAAAAGGGAGCGCAAGATTATCTAATAAAGGGACAATTAAACCGGAACCAGATTGAAAGATCAATAAGCTATGCTTTGGAACGTCACAAAATTCTTGATGAGTTAAAAAAATCCCGTGAATCACTTGCTGCAACCAAAGAAGAACTTGAGGAAGCGCTTTCTAATATAAACGCTGAATTGGAAACAGCCCGCCGGGTTCAAAAATCCTTTTTACCGCAAGATACTTTTAAAATTAAAAGTGTAAACATTAATTCCCAGTATTTGCCTTCTGGACGAGTTGGGGGCGATTTATATGATATTGTACCGCTTGACGATCATAGGACGGCAGTATTGCTCGTTGATGTTGCGGGTCACGGAGTTCCGGCAGCACTTATTTCCGCAATGGCAAAGCTTTCTTTTTCCCGGCATATCTACAAAGGTATTTCGCCGCAGGAAATTTTTCATAGGGTCAATAATGAACTTATTCACTATATGCCTCCGGAACGATTTGTAACTGCCATTTTAGGAATCGTTGATACTCAGAACATGGAATTCACCCATGTACGTGCGGCTAATCCGCCAGCCTTGCTTTTTCATAAAGAAACAAATAAGTGCGACTACCTGACGACGACGGGTACCTTTATCGGCTTATTTCCAGACGTGCCATTCGAACAAAAATCGGCACCAATACGTCCTGGTGACAAAATTGTTTTGTATACGGACGGATTGATTGAATGTATCAATAATCAAGGAAAACAATTCGGCAAGATCAAATTAGAAAATGCGGTTTTAGGAATTTCATCATTAAATGCCAAAGATTTTAACTTGGAAATAATTAATAAAATTCAAAACTATACAACAGGATTACCCCAAAGTGACGACATAACAATGGTTACAATAGAGTTATTGTAGCAATACCGCTTTAGTATCCCCACTTTTTCATAGTAGCAGAAATAATTTCCCGCACAGATTTACCCAAAATTTGGATGTCAAAATCAGATATATCGAACGGCAAAGCTACAGATTCATTGTCCATAATTGTTTCGCCGCTTGTGCCGATTTTTTCCATTAAGCAAATTCGATTTGCAAATGCCGTAATAGATATTAATCCACGGTATGTTTCAACTTCTTTCGGCAGGTTTGATGAATTGTGGTGATATCGAATCACGCTGATAAAAGAATCGGGAATATTCATACGCTCCGAAAGCCATGCTCCAGCCTCTGCATGATCAAAACCAAAAATTTCTTTTTCGGCTGCAATGAGTGAAATTTTATTGTCGTTACTATTCTGACAGGCTAAGGCAAATTGATCATGAGCGAATTGATCTAAAGCCAATCTGCCCATATCATGAAGCAAACCGCCAATAAATGTTTCATCAGGATAAGGATATTTCAAAATTGTAGCGAGCTTTTCACTTGCCAATGCGCAACCGAACGAATGTTGCCACAAAAGAACAGGATTAAAAAACTCCGATTCATTATTCTTAAACATTTTTACTACCGAAAGACCAAGCATAAGATTATACACCGAACGTAATCCCAATGCAACTACGGCCTGGTGCAAGGAAGTTACCCGATTTCTAAGCCCGTAAAATGCAGAATTGACCAACCTGATGATTCGCATCGACAACGCTGCATCTGTCATAATGACGTCGGCTATTTTTTTTATATCTGTTTCATCATTTTCGATAAGCGTACCCACTTGTCTGATTACTTCCGGCAACGTGGGGAGGTCTTTTATGGTACCAAGCGTTTTTTCCAACTCGTTCATTTTATTATCCATGGGAAAGTTTTTAATTTATTGTTTTTCATTTTTACACAAAATTATTTGTCTGCCTAAGACGGAAATATTTTCTTTTACCCGTTCTGAACATTCACCTGTAGCAGCATCAGTTTCGATTTTTTTTGCTGTTTCCGCAATTAATTCAACACCTAAATTAGCCGCACTACCCTTGATTGAATGAGCTATTTTTTTAATCTCCTCAAGCAAGTTTTGCTCAGCCGCTTTTTCTAATTGCAAATATTTTTCTTGTGCAAGGCCAACAAAATCGGATAAAAGCTCATAATAAATTTCCTTTGAAATACCCAACCTCTGTAATATTGCATTTACATTTGAAGTCATGTTGCCCCTTTTTGATTATGACGTGACCAGGAAACCAATTTTCGTTTCAACTTTTAAGAATCAATTGGTTTATCGATGAAATCATTCATCCCGGATAAAATGCATTTATTACGATCCTCTTTCATTGCATATGCTGTTAAAGCAATGATAGGAATTTCTACATGCATTGCATTTCGCAAAATTGAAGTCGCTTCCAACCCATCCATTATAGGCATTTGGACATCCATGAGTATTATATCAAAATTGTCGTTTTTTCTAACTTTATTTATCGCTTCTTGACCGTTAGAAACCATTTCAAAAGTACAACCCATTCCTGTTAATAATATTTTCATGAGTTTTTGATTAACTTCATTATCTTCCGCAACAAGGACATGTATGTGCCGGGATATCAATTCCTGCACTAAATGACCTGTAATAATTTGTTTTTTCTCTTTTCTAAAATCGCCGAACATAGCCTGCAATACCTGATAAAAATTATTTCTTAGCAACGGTTTTGTTAACATCGCGTCAAATCCGGAAATTTCGGACTTGCTTGCAACACCCGGAATTGCGTCCGATGTCAAGGCTACCAATTTGATGTTTTCTCCAACTGACAATTTCCTGATTTGAATCGCAAACTCCCACCCGTTCATTTTCGGCATCATAATATCGCATAAAATAACATCAACTTTTTCTGTTGCATCCTCGAACCATTTAATCGCTTCGATCCCTGAAGAAAATGTTTTAATTATCGGCATATTAATTTTTTCACAAAATCCGGCAATAACGCGTCGAGCATTTTCGTTGTCATCGACAATAACAACATTTTTTTGTGCCAAAGAATTAACCGTTGACAGAACTATATCTTCCGTGGAATTTTGCCCGATAGTTAGTGGTAATAAAACAATGAACTCGCTGCCTTTTCCTTCTTCGGAACGTACTGAAATGTTTCCTCCCATCAATTCGATAAGCGCACGAGCAATACCGAGTCCAAGTCCAGTACCGCCATACTTTCGAGTAGTTGATGCATCCGCTTGAACAAAAGCTTCGAATATTTCAGCCTGCTTTTCTTTTGGAATTCCTATCCCCGTATCTTTGATTGATATGACAAGGTTTAGTATATTTTTTTCGACGATGGTTGTATTTTTATTGTTATTAGATATTGCTACGTCGATTTTTATTTCTCCTGCATGCGTAAATTTAACAGCATTATTGAGCAAATTCAAAATAACTTGGCGTATTCGCGTCGGATCGCCATTGAAAGTTTTAGGAACTCCTTCACCATAATTCAGTTTTATTTCAACAGCAGTCATCGAGGCTTTTTGTTTGACGATTTTCACTAAGCTTACCAATAAATATTCGAAATCGAAATCAATATTTTCCAAGGTTAAATGCCGGGCTTCGATTTTTGATATGTCTAAAATGTCGTTAATAAGCGCAACAAGCAATTCCCCACTATTACAGATAATGTCGAGATATTCCTTTTGACGTTCATTCAACTCGGTATCATTTAATAATTCCGCAAACCCAATAACCGCATTCATCGGCGTCCGTATTTCATGCGACATATTTGATAAAAATTCACTTTTCGCTTTATTGGCAATTTCGGCATGTTCTTTCGCAACTCGGAGGTCTTCTTCATATTTTATTCGTTCGGTATTGTCGTTTGCAAAGCAGACATACCCGGCAACCGAGTTATACTTGTCTTTAAGCGTTGAGAACGAAACAGCGACAGGAACTATTTTGTTGTTTTTAGAGATGAAATGGGCTTCCCGTTTCCTCATATCGTATGCGAGAAACACCTTTATTTTCTCAGTTCGATTATCCATACCTACAATTGAACTATCGTTTATTGAAACGGGGAAAAGCATGCTAAAGGGTTTACCAATTAATTCCTCCTTTTCATAGCAAAGAAGATCACAAATGGCTTTATTGACAGAAACGACAATTCTTTCGGGATTCATGAGAACAAACAGATCGTCAATGGTTGAAATAATGTTTTCCGCTGCAAAAGCGGGATTTAAAAAGAACAATTTATGTTTTCGGATCGAATAAAAGACTATCAATGAGACCAAACAATACGAAGGGGTCTCAAGGCTTGGAGAATGAAAGTGAAGGATTGCAGGAACCACTTCTGAACCGACAGCGGTTAACGTGGGAATTAAAAAAGCCAAACATAAATTCAAGGACTGTTTTTTTATTAGTAAATCTTCGTTTTTTAAATAGTATATAAACACGATCAATGAAACAGCAATTCCCATCCCGCCGGCATAGGCAGAAACTATAATCATTGGGATTGGCAATGCGCTGTCTCGCTTGATGGCTAAACCCCAAAAATCTTTTTCGACGGCAATATCCTTTATTGCAAATAAAAAAACAAAACTTATCACAATCGAAAATCCGTATAAAATCGACAGGTGCTTTTTATTATTTGCAGTTGGTACTTTGGTAAAGGCCAAAGCAAAGTGAAGCATCGACGCATATATGACAGGCCATAAAAATTCGCACCGTACCCAGAAAACGAGACTTGCTTTGCTTTCAGATTGTTTTACCATAAAATCCGTAAAGCAAAAGAAAATCTCAAAGCAGCAAAGAAGCAAGAATATTTTGCTTACATGGTTTTTTCTGTCTTCCGAATAAACAATTCCGGCCAGAATAATGGAAACCGCACACGCAAAAAGCGATATGAGTGCAAATACATTCACAGCGTATAATTCCCGTTGAAACAACCAAAATTGCAAACCAGGATTTACACTCCTAATTTGTTTTCAAGGATACTTCCATCGAAAAGCTTCCATAAACGGTAGTAAATGGAACAACGATCGTTGGCGCACCCGTTGGAGAAACCACGACATGGTCTTTACCGATAATTATATTTGGCAATGAAATAGAAAGCTTAAAGGCAGTTAAATCTCCTTTGGCATTTCCTGCGATTATATTCACAACTTCACCAATTCCGTCAGTTAATTCTGGCCCGACTATTTTGATTTCGGCCCCCAACATTGCGGAAACGATTTTTAATGCAGCGACTTTAGGAAAGCTCAATGCAACAGAACCTTGTGCATCCCCCGATAAGCCAATTACCGCCGAAATATCGTGAGAAGGAAACGGTTCCTGTTTCAAGCCGGGTTTTCCAGGAGCTGCATCAACACGCAACATTGTTTTAAAAAAATTCATAGTTGCAGAAATAAAAGGGTTAATATAAGCAACATTCATGATTTATAGCCTCTTTTTTAAAATTGTTAAATCATTTTAAATTCATTTGAAGACCCAGACATCCCCATGGCAATAACAAGATCCGACTTTTCGACATATGCTTCTGCGGCAGCGAATAAAAAGGCCATGCCTTCCGAAGTTATTTTAAAGGTATCGGCGATTGATTTGTCAAGTTCTGCAATGGATCCTTCAAAAGAACCCAAACTGCAATTGCAAAGGATATATTCTACCAGACAGCTTACCATAGAAATCAATCTGTGATGACTCGACGATTTTTCGAATCCGAAATGATGAAACCTCACACCCGATATTACCGCAGCATCCAATTTCCAGAATTCCAATAATGCACTGCCAACAACTTGATGCGACTCCTTTCCAAACACGGCTTGTTCGGCAGCTAGATATGAAACCTCATTTTTAATTGCATAATCCAATATGATTTCAAAATCTTCATGGAAAAATTGATCGAAAATCAAAATCCCGATATCATGCAACAATCCCGTCAAAAACAAATATTGCTTATCTTCGGAGGAAAATTTGTCCGGATAAGAATCTGTAATTATTTTGGTGAGATATGCAGCTGTCAATGAGTGGCGCCAGAATAATTTGTAATCAAGGATCGAAGAGCGCTTTGAAAATTGTTTTATACAGGAAATTGCAGTCACTATGTTTCGCACTTCATTGAAACCAATTCGTGCAATTGCAAGGGATAGCGAAGAAATCCGCTGATATGTTTGGCCGAAATAGGATGAATTCGCAACCTTCAGGATTTTCGTTGTAAGAGACGGATCCTGAGCAATAATTCGAGAAAGTGAACCTGCGCTTCCTTCATCGGAATTAATGAGGGCTTGAATTTTAAGAATTACCTCGGGCAGAGTAGGCAATTCATGAATTTCATACATTCGTTGAATGATATTCATGGGGTTGCTTTCTCAAAAATGGTAGTCATAATGCTAATTATTATACCATCAATGGCAAACCCAGTCAACGAAATGGGCTATTTATTTAAGCAGCTTGATCACTTTAAATAGGTGAAACGGATACCTGATGAATACTCTGATAAATATTTTCAGTATACTCGGTTTGCTGTTTTTATTTTTTGTAACAATAGCAGCCATATCATCGATAAATTTGTCGGAAAATCCAACCATAATTTCTTTCACCGAATAGGATCGCAATTGTTGTTTTCCGAAAGACTTTCCCCATATTTTATCATATTTTTTAAGTAAGGAATAATCGCATTTCCCCTCTTTGAATGCCAAAGCGGATACGATACCGGCGTTTTTTCCTGCGAACAATGAATAGGAAATTCCTGCGCCGTTTATGCAATTCACCATTCGAGCCGAATCGCCGCAAAGAAGTACACCCTCTTTTACCAACGGGGAAATATACTTCCCCATTGGAACGCCTCCGCAATGCAACTGTGATACCTTTGCTCCGTGAAATTTTGAGTCTATAAAATTTAACAACAATTCTTTTGAAAGTCCGGGTTTACAAAAAGAACCTAAAGTCCCTAATCCAACATTCGCAGTTGATCCACCCCTGTGAAAAACCCAAACATATCCTGCAGGAGCATATTGTTTTCCCAGATAAAATACACATGTGTTTTGAATAACGTCGGGATGTTCCACCCTTGCAAATGCACATGAATGCACATCGTGAGGCTCAAGAAAAGTCGTCCATCCCAATTGACGAGCAAGACGTGATTCTATGCCTTCGGCAAGAATCAGACATTGTGCAATAATACGTACATTCTTCGAGGAACAGATATATTCATTTTTATCTTTTTCCACAGTAGTGATGGTCGTATGCGGAAGAAAGGCAACCCCTGATTTTATCGCTTCTTGCGTTAAATCCGTTTCCATTTTATGGCGATCGATAATATAGGCGCCATAGTCGTTTGGAACTGTCACTACTGTCCCCGACGGAGCGATTAATTGCATCGACGTTACGGTTGAAA
The DNA here is from genome assembly GCA_037447435.1 of Fibrobacteria bacterium. Classification (GTDB taxonomy): domain Bacteria; phylum Fibrobacterota; class Chitinivibrionia; order Chitinivibrionales; family FEN-1185; genus FEN-1185. The sequence continues at coordinate 61,810 of JBBIGR010000011.1, read as the reverse complement.
GGATCCAATCTTTTTGGAACTCGGCAATATTTAAAAAACCATCCAAACTCGTCGCCTCGCCGCATCTAACTGGGAACCCGGGTTTGCTTTTTCTGTCGATAAGGCATACAGATCTGCCATTTTTTGCCGCATATGTTGCAGCCATGATTCCTGCAGGGCCACCACCAATAACCGCAATATCAAAGCTATTATTTTTCATCATAAAACAAGTTCTTTCGTCTTAGAATAAATCGTTTTATTGAAGCTGTAAGGCGCCAAACGGGCAAATTTCCACACAAACACCGCAACCGGTACATCGATGTTCATTGACACGTAACCGATCATCCAACAGAAGCGCATCACTTGGGCAAACGCCAATACACGTACCGCACTCATCGCACTTGTTTTGAGAAACGCTTACCATAAAAAAACACCTTTTTTTAGGATTTGGCATTAATTTTTCTTATTATTTTTTCTGCATCTCTAACAGCTTGTTTAATAAGCGGATCAGAAACGTTGTTTTTATAAGAAATAATTTTACTTGCAGCAGCTTTCGAACCAGCAAAATTATTTGCTTCAAAAAACAGTGCCGATTCTTTTAATCGGGCTGCAAGCTCATTTTTAATTGCTTTTGGCAAATTAGAATATTCATCCGCAAGTTCGCCGTATAAAGACGCCGCTGACGATAAATCGTTTTGAGACTCGAAATACTTCGCATGTGTCCATTTTACGAACCTGCTTTTAGGAAAGGCTGTTTCCAATTCTTTGATCAGGTGTTTCGCCTCAGAATATTTTTTTTCCCGTATCCATAGCTCGGCAAGAACCAAGGCAGCGACCGGTTTAATAATTTGCCCGTTTTTTTTGCACATCAGTATACTTTTAATTCCGGATTCTTTGTCTCCGGAATACCAGAAAAGAGCCCACCAAAACATTTTTTTCATATCTGCACGAGTGTAATTGTAAAGTCCGATAAAGAAGTCGGCATCTGTATTTTCCACATCAATTCTTTTTGCTTCCTTTAAATCATCAAGAGCTCCAAAACCGATATTAAGGCCCGACAAATAGCTTTTATGCCAAAGATCATAGCAGGCAAGAACGGCTTTTGAAAATCCTTTTAACGTTTTAGAATAGGAAGACGCACCATATCGGGATTCATATGCAATAATTTTAGAAGAGGTTTTTTTATACAAATCTAAAAATTGTGTTGTATCGGCAGGATGATCACAATCAAGATCCCAAAATGCAAATGAGGACATTCGCATCACTAATCCTAAAGGATCCTGTGTATCGTTGCTAATTAATCGGTCGCATTGGCTATCGGCCGAATCGAATCTGCAATTCATTATATTTGTCATAATAGAATCGACGTACTCTTTTTGAGTGTTTTGAAGTACAAAACACAGAGCGTGCCCAACAAACATGCAAAGTATTGCCAGGGAAAATAAATGCAATTTATTCATGTTTAATTGGAACGAGTGAAGGGTATAACACATTATATCGGATCCTGAAATACAACACGGTTAATACAAAAACCAATCCGGTTGCCAAAGCAATCGCAGGGAAAATTATGCATGAGACCAGCATACAAACGATATATCCGCCTTTATAAGTTGCCTCAATGGCTATTTGGGATTTTTTACGAAAAACTAAAAATGTATAAAATGGAAAACTCCCCAGAATACAAGCCTGGGCAATCCAATCGTGAAATAAATAAGCTTCAATTGATGCAATTAGAAGAAACCCCATAGACAACAAATGCGCCGGCATAAGGCCAATTTTTGCGGCGGTTGTATTTTTGCCTGCCAGCTTATCTCCGTTACAATCCGGCAAAGTAGAACTTATGGAGCCGGCACACATCATAAAAAAATAGGGGCAACACGCTTTAATAAAATTCATATCGAAAGTTTGACCAGCTAACAACCAGCCTACGCCAAACGAAACTACACCGTAGCCTAAAGCATTTGTTGTGAAATCCAAAATCGGCCTACCGGTAAAATACATTGGCTTTATACAATAAATAATGCCAAGAATTAGGGAATATAAGGACCAAAGAACCAGTCTCGGACACCACAGCATGGGAAGAACGATTGAAATTCCTGCAAGAAGAAAGGTGGTCGCCCATGCTACCCATAAGGGAATTTTTCCTTTAATAAGCAACGCGAAGCCTCCATTGAGCGCATCTACTTTTCTGTCATTAATTTGGTTTAACACATAAACGGAGCCTACGGATAAAGAAAATATAAAGATCCAAAAACACTCGCGAATTGACATGTGCCATATTGCCGAAATAGAAAATTCTTTCGGGGAATTTATCCCTGAAAAATATCCAAACAGACAAAAAACCCACACCGGGACTAATAAAACGGGTCTACATAGAAAAATCGCATCAAATAAAATTGAAAACCGGTTTATTTTCACCATAAAGGATATTCGCCAACGCAAAACGGATTTGAATATATCCACGCATGGTTTTGAAGCCAGGCTTCCACCCTATACAGACCTTTTTCCTTAATGTCGAAAGATAACTTTTTCCCATTTATCGTTTGGATCACTTTGCCGTTTTTTACGAGCCTTACATCGGCGCTGGTTGGCAAACTCACTTGAAGTTTTACTGGCAAGTCAATTGACACATCGTGATTACCGGGGCAAAGAATCGAGCCGTTTGCGGTTTCCATACATATGCAAGTTCCTGCGGCGTCCCGACGTCTAAAATTACTGATGAATCCATGTCCGTTTTTTAATGAATCCAAAATTCTTTTTTTTGCCAAGCCGGGATCATTTTTGGGCAACGGTTCTTTCAAATATATATGGGTTCGTATCCCTTTTAATTCGACTTTTATCGGGAAAACGGTACGGGGGAAAATTCCGATTTTTATTTTCATCGTGTGCGCATCAACCCCTCCGATCCCGCTCACGAATCGTGTTCGGTTCGATTCATCCCATATAGCAAGCATTTCTTTTCTGATTTCAACAAGGAATCTGCGAGGATACAATAGCTTAAAAAAATGGAATTTACTTTTTAAATTTTCAAGCCAATCCGACATTTGGTTCCAGAGCTCAAAGCCATCATACCCCGTCGCATTCCATTGCGTCCATGGATAAGGAGGGTATGATTCCAAATAATTTCTTTTTTCAACCGGGTGAGCGCAAAAACCAATTCCTCCGTCAATTTTTATTTCGTTTATATAGTCCTGAACGGAATTTTGCTGCGCAATTACCGATTGGGTTCCCAAAGCCAAATAATGGTTTTTATTATTTTTATCGTTGTGTTCATAGCCGACACAAACGAAAAGATTCCCATGAAATCCCTCGTATCCTTTTTCTTTTCCCGCAAGAGACATATGGTCGGTAACAACAATGTAACGTAATCCGACTTCATTTGCGGTTTCAATTAATTCCGGAAACGTCACGCCTCCATCCGAAAAGGTCGTATGAAGATGTAGCGCGCCGCACAACTCCGTATAAGGAAATTCTTTTTCGGGTCCGTTTTTCATTTTGGTATCGGAAATTTCACTTTTAAGCGATTCATTTTTTTGAATGTATCATTGCGGAATTTAAAATACCTTAATTTTTTAATCGATATGCTATTGAAGATTGGAATCTATATTAATTTTATCCACTCGGTACCATGGCCGTTACTTACAGGGGACTCTTCGCTTAGATATAATCTCATCAAAAACGATCCGCTTGCGAAGCTCCGGATTATCGGAGTAAAAAATATTTGAAATTTTTAAGTTCCCAATATTTGACTTATCTTTAAGATTAAATATATTTTAGCGTATTACGTTATTCATAATTTACCGTCTTACCTGAATGAATTAAGGAGTGCAGTCAATGCCGCAACATAAAGCATGTGAAAAACATGTTCGTAAAAGCAAAAAAGCCAATCTTAAAAACAGAAGCGATCAGTCCACATTGAGAACTGTAATCCGCCACGTTTTAGATGCTAAAGATAAAAAAAATGCATCAGCGCATCTTTCTCAAGCAGTTTCTTTTATCGACAAATGCGCTGGTAGCGGTCTTATCCATAAAAACAACGCATCGAATAAAAAATCTCGTCTTTATGCTCATGTAAATAAACTTCAGGGCTAATGTTTTTTTTCTAAACAAGCCTTAACCCCATTTTGATTTAAAGGGTATTGATGGTAAATTTTCAATACGTGGGAGACGAATTGTTCTGTGAAAACGTCTCCCTCGCTTCAATTGCACGCGAAGTCGGCACTCCGGCATACGTTTATTCAAAATCCAGCATAATCAATAACTTAGATTTACTTTCCGGAGCTTTCGGTTCCCGAAATGTACAGATTTGTTTTTCAGTAAAGTCAAATTCTAATTTATCTATACTTCGACTCATGGCTGCGAAAAATATCGGCGCCGATATCGTTTCCGGCGGAGAACTGTTTCGAGCATTAAAAGCAGGAATACATCCCAAAAAAATCGTCTATTCCGGAGTTGGAAAAACAGAGACTGAGCTTCGCTATGCTCTTAAAAGCGGTATCGGAATGTTCAATATTGAATCCGAGTCGGAATTATTTGCTCTTTCTGAAATCGCAAGATCGATGGATGTGATCGCCCCTATTTCGTTACGGGTTAATCCGGATATCGACGGTAAAACTCACCAGTATACCACAACAGCGAAAAAAGAAAACAAATTCGGAGTCCCCATTTCCGCCGCAGTTGATTTTTATAAAAAAGCGTACGGTTTGCCAAATATCAACCCGATAGGTATCGATGTGCACTTAGGGTCTCCAATTTTGACGCTAGACCCGTATCGTCAGGCATTAGGAATGTTGTCGGACCTTTTTACGGCGCTAAATTCTATCGGCATTAAAATTCACACCGTCGATATCGGCGGAGGCCTCGGCATCGTTTACAATACGGAGACACCGTTTACGCCGATTCAATTCGCGGGAATAATGTCTCCGTTTATGGACTCTTTAAAATGTAATCTCATCATAGAACCGGGGCGATTTGTCGTCGGAAATTCAGCAGTATTGTTGACATCCATTACCTATATCAAGAAAACCGACACAAAATTATTCTATATTTGCGATGCAGGGATGAACGATCTTATTCGACCGCCACTTTACGGTTCTTATCACGGAATAGTTCCTGTCGTAAAACCCGAAAACTCTGAAACCGTTATCGTCGACGTCGTTGGCCCCATTTGCGAATCATCGGATTTTCTTGCAAAAGACCGGTCTATGGAGCTATTACCTCAAAAATCGGTCATTGCGGTGAAAAGCGCCGGGGCATATGGTTTTACGATGTCATCCAATTACAACTCACGCGTTAAGCCATGCGAAGTTTTAGTTGACGGCAAGACTTATTCGGTCATAAGAAAACGCGAAACGTATGAGGATCTCATTCGAGGCGAGGAATAATTTCCGATACCGATAAAAACTATCGAATCATTCAATATCCGTCATACTTTTTTTTGTTTTTTTTCTATTATTATTTCCGTCGATTCATTTCGGGTTAGCTTTCATTATCCTCCTCATATTTTTTAAATTTACTTTGCCTTTTTTTATGTTTTGTTTGTACAATTAAACAAAATCATTACCGCTTTTCCTTTAATACCATTGAAGGAAAAAGCGTAATTGTAAGTGAAGAAACCGAATATTTAAATTTTAATACATACATTTTTAGCCTTATGAAAAATCGTTTTATTTCCTGTGCGCTTCTCATAATTATTTCGTTGTCGGTCATTCGATCGACAGCCCGTGAATTGCCTATTCTTTGGGAATCCGAATTCATTTCCGCTCTTACCACCCGGGATAGCGTATTTAAATTGACCGGCTTAGACTCAACACGATTATCCCTGTATCCGGCTTCAGGGTTTTCCATCAACGTAAATACATTAACTTTTGACACAATGTCGGTATGGTATTGTTTTTGCATCGGATTAGCAAACAGCAATGATACCGCATCTGTTTCTTCTATTTGGTTTTCGAAAGCCATTTCCGCAACCAAATCGGATCCCGGATCGATTTTTGCATTATCTTTGGAATTTGAACGCTGCGGTTTACCTTTGTGGCAGGAAAAATGTCTTACAAAATTGAGGCTATTGTCCTTGATGCGCGGTATCCAATCGGCGCCATTAGTTAGCCAAATCCTTTTGTATAACGATGTTTATTCCTCGACAAGCTCATTAAACGGTTCCCAGAGATCTTGGGCAGGCATATTCGACAGGAATTGCATATGGCCATTGATATTAGATATTAAATCGAACCTCTACCCAAACCCCCAAAATGCTTTTTTAAAAATTAAGGATCTGTACGAAAAGGTATTGAATTCATGGGAAATTCAATTGGAACTTGTTTACCAATTACACACCTGGCTTACCATTGTATTCGAATTTTTTGTCGTAGGAATTATTGGTACTTTGCTGGCAAAATACCTCCCCCAATCATTGCATTCGGTTTCGGAGTTGCTTCCCAAAAAATATAGCATTAAAACCAGGGTTTTATTATCGAGCGCACTGTTCTTCGCTTTGATATTTATTGGATTTACCGCATGGATTTGGATCACTTTTTTCCTCCTTTGGCGCCATTTGCACGGTCGCGACAAGGTCCTTGGAGGTATAGTCTTGGGAATTTTCATGCTATATCCTTTAAATTTAAAGGTCGACGATATGTTTTACATGTGCAATGACCCTGCAAGCGCACCGATGTTATTAAAAAAATCGCTCGACGAAGGATATTATCCTGAATTTGAGGAATATTTACAAAAGTCAACACAAACAAATTCGTCGAATTTTTTGATTCATACGGGCATGGCAGTTTCATATTTAAGGAAGCAAGATACCCAAAATGCGTTATCTCACATAAGACAAGCGCAGCAATTGGCTCCAACAGACCCGGTCGTACTCACCGTTCTCGGAAATGTTTTGTACCAATCCGGCCAGCTGAATGAAGCGAAAAACACCTATCTCGAATGCATCGAATCAAATTTTAATTTTGCGCCAGCCTATTTTAATTGCGGCCAATATTTTTTTAATGCAATGGAAACAGCAAAAGGTATGGAGTATATTTCCAAAGCAGCAAGGATAAATCCACTCCTGATAAATTCCCATATTAAAATAAGCGATGATTTTTTTTCCAAAGATTGGCCCATCGCCAGGCAGTTAATATCACCCGATTATACTCCGGGCTACTTTTGGAAACATATTTTCACGTATTCCGCAAACCATTCGCAAGGCGTTGACAAAAGGTTCGGCGTCACTTTTTTTGGTTTTTCCTTCTTTATTTATGCAATACTTTCACTTATTCTTTTTTGCATCCTGATAGTATCGGATATGACCGTTTGGTCCCGCGATGTTGTCAAGAAAATTTATTCTTGCAAGCTGTGCCAGACACCTATTTGCCGTAAATGCAAACGAGGAGGAATTTGCCAGGATTGCTTTAACTCGACCCAACATATCCGCAACGAAAGCATCCGGCAAAGAATAATGTCGAAGATCCAATTTAAAAGCGTACGTCTTTCTTCTCTGCGGGCCCTGATCCTCGATGTTGTTTTTCCCGGTGCAGGAATGGTCCAAAGAAATTCGACGATGTGGCTGTCGATTCCCATCCTACTTTTAACAAGCATCGTTTATGGAATTTACTCATTCATTCTCTTCCCAGCCATTGTTTTTCCATCGTGGCTTTTACATGGAGTTATTTTGCCGTTTTTTGTCTTGTGCGTTTTGTATAACGCGTTTTTTATCGGGCGCGCAGCATCTTTGCTTGTTAAAGAAATGAAAATTCGGGGAGAATAATATGGCTTTAAGGGGCAGCTTGCGTGAATTTCAATTGGCGGATATTTTCCAATTGATTTCTCATGACGGGAAAACCGGACAACTGGTACTTTCGTACGGCCAAGAGGAAGGTTTTGTGATTTTTTCACAGGGGAAAATTGTTGCCGCAGGAAACGCCGACAGCAATTTACAAACATTCTTATTCAACTATTTAATACTCGCCAAACGATATTCGGAAGCCGAACTCAACGAACTTCTTATTTTATGTCAAGGTGAAATGCGATTGTTTTCGCAGGAATTGACGAGCAGAAACTACCTTACAAGCGAGGAGTTGATTTCGCTTTTAAAAATGAGCATTGAAGACTTAGCGTGCAGCCTTTTTTTATGGGACGACGGCCAATACAGATTTGATTCATTAGAAAGTATGGATGAATACATTATTGCGGGCGTCATGTTTCCTGCCGATGCTATCACCATGGAAGCTATGCGCAGATCGGATGAGTGGAAAAGAATGCATCGTAACATTTCCGACGAAACCGTTTTTTCAATTTCTCCAAACGGTTCGAGAAAAAAGACTACATCTCCGCTTGGATCACCGTTGTACGATCCCGTCGGCTATGTTCATTCATTGATAGACGGGACATCTTCCGTCGGCTCGATTTGCGAAAAATCGGTATTTTTTACTTACAGGATGTATGAAATAATCTTCGGGCTATGGATGGAGTCTGAAATCGCTCCTTCATCTGTTAAGCAATCTCCACTTGCAAAACCTGCCGCTCGCGAACAAACCTCCTCATGGGAAAATTCAATTTATGCGCTTTCAACCGTTATTATGATCATTGCAGCAATTGCAGGCATTTCAGCGGCTTCTTTCTTTTTGCAAAAGACGGTTCTCAGAAATCGAGTCGATCAATGTTTGACCATTAAAGAAAAATATTCCCAGGACAGATTCGACCAAAAACGGCGAATTGCATTAATACAGTTTCATTTTGAGAAAGGTTTCCACGCTCCCGATGTTACAGCGCTCGTTAAAGAAGGATTATTATCCCAATGCGATATAAGTAAAAAGGATTAAACGCGCTAATTTTATTTTTTTTAGTTAATAATTATTGTTGGGTGTCTTTGCTTGCGTATTCCTTCATACAGAACTATATTTCAATTATATATATTAAAATTTGGTGTTTTAACCATTCACCGCGATTTTACATTTTGCCATCTGCTTTAACAGAGGGATTAATCAATGGCTTCCATTAATTACGCAATAAGGGAAATTAGTGTAAAAATTGTTTATTATGGTCCTGGGCTAAGCGGAAAAACAACAAATTTACAGGTTATTCACCGGAAAATCCCCATTGATTATAGAAGTGATATGGTTTCGTTGGCCACTGAAACCGACAGAACTTTGTTTTTTGATTTTCTGCCGCTTGACTTAGGCAAGATCAAAGGTTTTTCGACAAAGTTTCAATTGTACACGGTTCCGGGGCAAGTCTATTATAATGCAACCCGCAAACTTGTTTTGCGCGGCGTTGATGGCGTTGTGTTTGTCGTTGATTCTGCTCAAGACAAAATGCAGGAAAACCTTGAAAGCCTTCAAAACCTTCATGACAATCTTGCTGAATATGGTTATCAACCAGGAAGCGTCCCGATTGTTTTGCAATACAATAAAAGAGATCTTCCGAATGCACTCCCTGTAGAAGCGATTGATAAAACCGTTAATAAATTAGGATACCAATGGAATGAAGCCGTTGCCAGCCAGGGCAAAGGCGTTTTCGAATCGCTTAAAATAATTGGAAAAATTGTTATCGACAGTTTGAATAAAAAATATGCCAGACCAACCTATGGGGCTCCGACACCTCAAGCCGCCCCAATAGCTTCGCCTGCTCCTCAACGCATACAACCCAAGCCTGTTCCAGCTCAGGATCCGTTTTTTGTTCAACAACAGCAACGACCTATTGCCCAACAGAGCCCTTTTGCTGCGCAACCAATGCCGCAACAAGACATTTTTTCGGTACCGCAACCTACTCCGATTCAACCGGCTCCTACTAAAGCGCCTATGCAACAACCGCCGGCATCAGATTATTATGATTATGGCGCCATTAACCTTGAACCAATGTCGGCTCAAGCATCATCACCATTTCAAAAACCTGAAACATCTGGTTACTCCAGTCAAGAACTCAAACCGTCGTCCGCCGAAAAAACAGAACTTGATTTGGAAATTGAAAAATATCAAAGAGAAATTGAAGAAAAACAACGTAAATTACGAAACCTTCAATCGGCACAGCAACCCCAACCGTTGCAACAACCGGCTTCCCCTCAACAAACACAACCAATAGCGTATCCTCCTCCGCAACAAGGGAGTTACAACGTCTATGAACCGCCTGAGGAATCTGCGGAGCAAATTCCGCAATATCCGCAACAGAATTACTCCGAAGAGCCGTTGCAGCCCGGCGAAGAGGAACAGCCTCTCTATTTCACCTCTGTCAACACAGATCGTCAGAGAAAAAAAATAAAAAGGCCGGTTAATCCGAAGACAAAACCGCAAAGCGGCTTCTTTGGCAAAATATTTAATAAAGACAAACCTCAATGAGCGACGTCATCCTTTACAAGGAAGACATCGACAGGTTGAATTCGATTCTGCAAAGTCTTGTTTTTGAGACGAAGATCCTGTCGGCGATCCTTGTTAATAAAGATACAAGGCTTCTTGCCAGCCAGGGAACGTTGGCCCTTTTCGACATGTCCGCACTTGCTGCCCTCATTGTTGGAAGCTTCGCTTCCACGCAGGGAATTGCTGGCCTTATTGGCGAAAAGGAATTCAGCATGATGTCTCACTGCGGAAAAACAAAAAATCTTCTTATCACGCTTGTCGACGACGACACGATTTGTGCAGCTATATTTGACCGCCAAATTTCCTTATCGGCTGTTTCTTCAAGCGTTGCTCGCCATATAGAGGAACTGAAAGCGGCACTATTTGCAATTAAACAAAATATAGAAACAATGCTTTCTGGCCCTGTGGCAATGCCTTCTTTAACCATGTCAGATGATGATGTTGAAAAAGGAATTGATTCCTTTTTTAACCCCGAGCAACAATCATCTTTGCAATCTCAGACACAGCAAACGGAAAATATCGGGAAAAAAAATCTGGTTAATCCCGATGAAATTGCCGCCGGACATCCGAACCCTCCCGCGACCCAAAAATTTACGATTCAAGAAACTCCAGCCAAGGTTTCGGAACAGGTTCCAACTACGACATCAGAGCTTGAAAAAAGCATTTCAAATAGCGGCTCACCCATAAAAACAGGCAGTGTTCCGCCGCCAAGCAATACCGAATATCTGTATTACACATCGGTAAATTTTCTTAAAAACAAAGCAAGACAAGGCGCTACCGGCGCAAAGAAAAAGAACGATTCCAATCTATTGTCGAAAATTTTTAACCGTCAACAAAACCATTAAGTCTTCCGTCATTTTCATCGAATGAACATACTTTTTTTATTACTATTTTCCATTATTGCCTTTCCATTTTTATGCGGCATACTCGCTGTTTTATTTTTCGGTAAAAAGAAAAGATCAAGCGGGCCCATCGGTTTACTTTTTCATTCCATTTCTGATATTCCGGCAATGCATTGTTCATATTATTCTTCATTCAAATTCGACTCGCTTCTCTGCCGACTTCGTGGTGAAGGGTTTCGATTTGTAACGGTTTCTCATTTTTCATCATTACCTCCGTTGTCTCGTCGAAATTCCATAGTAATGACTTTTGATGACGGGTTTGATACGTTTCATTCAAAAGCATTGCCCATCTGCGAGCGTCATGGAATAAAAACGACTGTATTCCCTGTAGCCGGCTTTCTTGGCAAAACATCATCATGGGACGCATTGCCGAAGCAAACCCACTTAACGAGAAGCCAAATTATTGAAATCAGTTCGCTCGGGCATGAAATCGGAAGCCATACATTGACACATGCAAATTTAACGTTACTCTCGGATTCCGAATTATTAAAAGAATTGTGTGATTCAAAAAGAATTCTTGAGGATATCATAGCAAAGGAAGTGACAAGCATATCTTTCCCGTTCGGGCGGGTTGACGAACGAGTTTGGAATGCTGCGAAGAAAGTTGGGTATACCCATGCAACGTCGTACGTATTAAAAGGAAAAAATTTTGCCGATATCATACCGTTGTGGGGTGCATATTCATATGACTCGGTTCAGGATATTATTGCACGCGCAGTTCGCCAACCCTATTTTTCGCATACCCTTGCTCGAGGCAGGCTCATGCCTCATTTTGCAAAAGGTTCTCCTCTTTGGAAATTCCGAACAACCTATAAAATTGGCAACTGATTTTTATGACTTTACACTACATTCCTGTTAAATATCATCTGTTGGCATGACCTGAATCGCGCTGAGCCCTTTGCCTGTATCCACTATCTCAAATGAAACTCGCTGGCCTGGAAATAACATTTTAAATCCGGGTCCTATCAGATCCTTGAATGATACCGACAATTCTTTTTTGTCTAAATCGGCTGAAATGATTCCCTGACCGCGCCCCTCGCTAAACCATTTTACTGAACCGTTTGGCATATGGTTTTTCTATCCGATCAACGATGAAATAGATTTTGTATACGGCGGATATAAAACGCCCTTTTCAGTTATGATCGCGGTAATTAAATTGTTCGGAGTAACATCAAAAGCAGGATTAAAAACAGCCACATTTTTAGGAGCGGTTTGTTTCCCAAATCCACATACAATTTCCTCGCGATCCCTTTCTTCAATCGGAATTTTGATGCCATCGGATATTGAAGTATCAAAAGTGGAAGATGGCGCAGCAACATAAAACGGTATATTATGAGCTTTTGCAAACAAAGCCACACCGTATGTTCCAATTTTATTGGCAGTATCTCCATTTGCAGCTATCCTGTCTGCACCGACAATTGCGGCATCGACAAGACCACGCGCCATTACCGTTGCAGCCATATTATCGCAAATCACGGTAACGGGAATATCTGCCGCAGAAAGTTCAAAAGCAGTAATTCGCGATCCTTGCAATAATGGCCTCGTTTCGTCGGAGTAAACCGGGATTTTTTTCCCTTTTTCCGCTGCAATATAAACGCATGATAAAGCTGTACCATATTCTGATGTCGCTAAGCCTCCTGCGTTGCAATGCGTTAGAATTGCCTTACAATCCTTTACAAGATCATAGGCAAATTCACCGATCGACCTGCACATTTTCCTGTCTTCGTCAAGTATGAGTTGCGCTTCATTCAATAGTGCCTGTTTTTTCAGTTTAATTGAGACATCTCCGAGAATTGCGGATTTTTCTTTCATTCTCGCTAATGCCCAAGATAAATTAACGGCAGTTGGACGCGATTCGTTTAAATATGAAGCTTTGACAGAGAGTAATTCATCGAATTGCCGGCATGATAAATCATCGGAACAGTTTCGAATTCCAAGAAACAAACCAAAAGCCGCTGCTATGCCAATCGCGGGAGCACCTCGGACCCGCAAAACTTTTATTGCCTCATACATTTCTTCTATGGTATTTATATCCGTATACTGTAATTTTGTGGGAAGCAATGTTTGATCGATAATTCGAACGTTATCGTGTAACCATTCTATAGTCTTAAGCCTTGACATGCTAAAACCTACCTCTTAAAAAGAAAAAAAGAGTCCCTGGTCCTTTGAGCGGCAGGGGACAAAGATTCAACCATTTGCAAAAGGTCATTCATCAACTTCTGTCATCGAATGCTTAGATGATTCGATGATTTTCTTGGCAACGTCACCTGGAACAGGTTCGTAATGGGAAAAGGACTTGGAGAAATATCCTCGTCCTTGCGATAATGCACGCAATGCCTGGGAATAGTTTTGTATTTCCGCTTCGGGAACTTTCGCTACGATGGTTTGTGCTTTTCCTTCCGGTTCCATGCCGCCAATTTTTCCCCGACGCGAAGATAGATCTCCCATAACATCTCCTGTATATTCATCGGGAACCGTAATTCGCATGTCGGAAATAGGTTCCAATAGTATTGGGCTCGCCTGCTCAAAGGCTATTTTAAAAACTTCCCGTCCGGCTATTTGAAAAGCAATGTCTTTTGAATCCACGGGATGGGTTTTTCCATCGACAAGGTACACTTTTAAATCGACAATCGGATACCCTGCCAATATCCCCTCTTCAAGCTTCGAATGAACCCCTTTGTCGACACTTGGCCGCAAGGACTGGTCTATGACGCCGCCCACAATTTTATCGACAAATTCGTATCCCTTGCCTCGTTGTTGGGGTTCCAAATCGATGGCCACTTTTGCATATTGACCGGCACCGCCCGATTGTTTTTTATGAGTATATTCGACATATTTGACAGATTTGGTGATTGTTTCCCGGTAAGAAATTCTCGTTTGTTTTTTTTCGACTTCCACTTTAAAGCGATGCTTTAAATTTTCGAGTATTAAATCGATATGAATGTCGCCCATTGCAGACAAAACCGATTGCTTAATATCGGCATGATATTTATAAATAAAAGTCGGATCTTCTTCATGAAGTTTGGCTATTCCCAAACCGATTTTATCTTCATCGCCCTTGTTTTTGGACACAATTGCGACATTAACCAATGGTTCATTGAATTTAATCTTTGGAAATGCGAACAACACTCCTTTTTCAGCCAAAGTATCACTCGTATGGGTATCTTTCATTTTTAAAAGCGCACCGATATCGCCGAACCCGATTTCCTGTGTATCTATTCGTTCGTGTCCCCGCATGAAATACATATTTCCAATTCGCTCGGTGCTGTTTCTCGTTACATTAATAATGTCTTTACCTGTTGAAATTTTTCCGCCGAATACCCGGACACAATTGAAATCGCCAATATGTTCTTCAGCTATTGTTTTAAAAACAAATGCCGATGCCGGACTGGATTCGGTAAATGATAGATTTTTTATTTCGTCATCCTGCAGCACAGGAATGGTTTTTCTCGATAATGGTGACGGGCATAGGGAAATAATTGTGTTCAATAAAATATCGGTTCCAATGTTGAGAGTTGCACTCCCACAAAGAACAGGGAATATTGATCCGGCTTCAAATCCTTTTGCCAATCCGAGTTTTATTTCTTCTATGGTCAATTCACCATTTTCGAAATATTTGTTCATGAGACTTTCATCCGTTTCAGCAACAGATTCCATGAGCGTCGCCCGGATACTATCTACCATTTTGGAAATGTCCGAAGGAATATCCGATTTTTTACCGATTCCAAGGCCTTCTCGTTCATAGATGAAAGCCTCTTTTGTAACAAGATCTACGATACCCTTAAAAGATTGTCCCGCGCCGATCGGTATTGATAATGGCGCTATTTGGGTGCCGTACATTTCTTTTAAATTTGCGATTGTTTTCTCGAAATCGACATTATCCCTGTCCGTACCGTTTACAAAAAACAGTTTGGGCGTTTTTGATTCATCTATAAAACGAGATATGAGTTCGGTACCGACTTGCACTCCATCAAGAGCGCTTATTAAAACAACGGCGGATTCAACGACGCGTAAAGCAGCCTTTGCATCACCTTGCAAATCAAGAAAACCGGGTGTGTCGAGAATATTTATCTTAACGTTATTCCATTCACAAAAGCCCAGCTTCATAGAAACCGACATTTTACGTTCTTTTTCATCGGGACGTGTGTCGAATATGCTGGTTCCGTTGGCAACTTTATTTAATTTGTTGGTACCTTTTGTCGTATAACACAAAGCTTCAAGAAGGGAAGTTTTGCCCACACCGCCGTGTGAAAGCAAGCAAACATTGCGGATAGCATTCGCCTCGTACTTCTTCATGTAACCTCCGATGTAAACCAATTGAGTGTTAGCAAGAAATATGATACCGCTGACGAAATATAGTATGAGTTTTAAATATAAAAGAGGTTATTGGTATGTGCAATAAAATACAAACGCTGTTTTTGAATCCATAACTAAACCCATTTTAGGCTGCAGAATAGAGTATACTCCCCTTTTTGTAATCGTGGCCCAACCTTTCAATGGGTTTGGAATTTCAATGTATTTAAATTCAATAAATAAATTCCTATCCTATTAATTTTTAATGAATTAAATAGGTTCTAATTTAATTTCTTTTCCCCCCCATACAGTTAAGTCGTCCACCTGATTCAAACTACTGATAGCATTCAATTTGCTTCGTTTAATAAATTATATAAAAAAGATCATTGCAGTAACCCTTTGCCTTTTAAGCCGATAGCAATCACGCTATCTATTGTGCGTATTTAACTCTTGACATACTACGGGTAGTTGGTTATACTTGTAATAGAACTGCACAACGTCCATCATGGTTGAATAGTTCAGTTTCTTTAACCAGGAGAACAGAATGCAGCTATTTAAAATCACCTGTTCGCAATGTCCACAGTACGACACCTGTTCCCAGAAAACACGTATGTTTGTCAATTATTGCGGTTCGAAATCGTCAATAATCGAAAAAAACATTCGTGCCGCAATCACCGAGTGTCGTTCCAAACGAGGATATATGCTTACGAGTGTCATTTTTTCTACCTCACCAAAAAAAAGCAGTCGAAAAACCTTATCAATTTCTCATGCGGCACCTTAAACAATTCCTACGGCTAGACATTATTATGCCGTTTCAAATTAAAAATGTGTTATTTTAATGAAAACACTTTTAATTTGAAACGGCATGTATAAAATCTTTTTCAAAGGCATTTTATTCGGTTTTGCGATAGTATTCCTTTCGCTATGCGCAAGCTGCGCCTCATCAAAAACGTTACATTCCTTTACTAAAAATTCAAAACAGCCTAAAACGGCTGTTATCGATTCAATTCTTGCGGCTCAAAAGATCAAGGATTCATTGAACGCCCGAGAAAATTTTACCAACAAATCCACCCCGGATTCTTCTAATGTCGCAGACATTGATTTTCTTATCGCAAGTGCTGAAGAATTCTGTCAATCGGACAGCTTCGCGGAGGCTCACGCACTTCTCCATAAAGCCATTGAAGAAATTAATGAAAAATCGGAGCAGGATGAAAATTTTACAGGAGCAGAATCATACCTCGACGATATTGCCCGAATTTATACCGATTTAATGCCTCAGGAATATTCAGATAGCATTCCGGAAGATATATCATTATTAGTATTCCAACGGCAATTATCCTCCTCTCTTGACACATTAAAACTGACCCCTGAGGACAGCACGATTTTAAAGAATTTGACCTGTCAAAAAGGAGTTTCATACAATGTGCCTATCATATTTAACGATCGTGTCTATCGCCCGCTTTATTTTTTCGCCAAAGGGAGAAAAGGACCAATTGACAGTTGGTTAACCAGAGCCGCATACTATCTTCCTTTTATGCAGCGCATGTTTTCCGACAGCGGGTTACCTTCGGATTTGGCATATCTCCCCCTCATCGAAAGCGGATTCAATCCTATTGCTTATTCCAGAGCCAAAGCCGCCGGAATATGGCAATTTATCGCATCCACCGGCATGCTGTACGGTCTCAGAATGGACTATTGGCTTGATGAACGCCGAGATCCTATAAAATCAACTGCTTCGGCTGCTCGATATTTGAAAAAATTATACAATCAATTCGGGGACTGGCATACGGCGCTTGCATCATACAATTGCGGCGAGAACTGTGTTTCCGCAGCTTGCATCAAGGCATCATCTTCAAATTATTGGCAATTAAAATTACCTAGAGAGACCATGCATTATGTCCCCGAATACATAGCGGCATTGGTTGTCGCGAAAAATCCGCAATGTTTTGGTTTTACACCGGGTCAAATGGACACATTCGATCTGGACACCGTTCTTATTGATAAATGCTTAAATATGCAGGCTATTGCCGATAGCCTGGGAATCGACGCTAAAACATTACGGTCGATAAATCCACACATTTTACACTGGTGTACCCCACCAACTACGACGCAAATTCATCTCTATTTGCCTAAAAACACCAAGGATCGTTTTGTTGCCCTGTATTCTCTCGATCCCGACGCGTTTAACGTCGCGTGGTATTCCTACGAAGTAAAATCGGGACAAAAACTTGCTTCAATTGCCCGTTTTTTCAAGGTCCCTTTAGAAGCAATAAAATCAATTAACGCTTTAGGACCAAATGCAAAGGTCTCGGCCGGACAATCCGTTTTGATACCCATACCGTTACATATGTCAACTGCCGAAGCGGCTATGATAACCCAAGATATGTTACATGATTCTCCCAAACATCAATTGGTATCTTCTGCCCAGACCAGTCAAATTAGATATCGGGTTCGCAGAGGCGAAACGGTATGGGAACTTGCAAAATTATTTCATACGACCGCAAAAAGCATTTGCGCATTGAACAATATCCCTGCTAATCAAAGCTTGAGAGCAGGAGAAATATTGTTGATTTCAACAAAAAACAGAACGAACAAGCAGCCTTTGCAACAGCCGATACCTACCGCAGCAGGGTCTTCGATCCTAAAACGTATGGGCGATCATGTGTACGAGGTCCAAAAAGGTGAAACATTATATTCTATCGCAAAAAAACTGGGAGTATCGGTCTCCGGTCTTGTCATGTGGAACTCCCTTGACAACACAAATCCGGTGATCAGGGCCGGTGAAAAAATTTCCTACTCCATCGAACCGAAACGTGGGCTGACTCAAGCGCAAATCGACACAGTTTTATACCGAGTTTGCAAAGGAGACAACCTGTATTCGTTGGCCCAATCCTTTTCGGTCAGCGTCAATGAATTGATCCAGGTTAATAATCTTTCGGCATTTTCCCCGCTCCGAGTCGGCGCCGTCATAAGAATTCCAATGAGTAAACGTAATTCATAACATTATCATTCCGGGGCGGCATTTAATGACACAAAGGCAAAAAGTTATCATTCTAGGAATCTGTATCGCTCCTATCCTTATCGGATTGTGGATTATCCTTTCGGACAACACCGGCTTTCATTCGCCAATTTCCTTAAAAAAAATAGGATTGGTTCAAATCACCGACGTTATTACGGAATCTGATTCATATGTAAAACAATTACGCACTTTTCGTGAAGACGATGCGATCGCAGGAGTATTGCTTCGTATCGATTCGCCAGGCGGCGCATCTGCACCATCGCAAGAAATTTTCAAAGAGGTTTATAAATTTCGGGAATGCAAAAAACCGGTTTTTGTCAGTGTTGGAAACATGGCCGCTTCCGGCGGTTATTATATAGCGAGTGCAGCTTCAAAAATATTTGCAAACCCAAGCTCAATTACCGGTTCAATCGGAGCCATAGTTGAATTTCCTCAATACAATAAGCTATTGGAAAAAATCGGTGTTTCCATGCGGGTTATAAAATCCGGGGAAATGAAAGATATTGGGAGCCCGCAACGCGATATGACGGCCAAAGACAAACAATTGTTTCAGGGTATAGTCGGCGATATTTATGAGCAATTTTTGTCCGACGTTTGTCTGGCCCGGTCACTTAATATCGATTCGATTCGGCCGATTGCCGACGGTCGGATATTTACCGGCGCTCAAGCTTTAAAACTCGGATTGATTGATACTTTGGGCGGTTATGAAGATGCTTCCGACTATTTAAAAGTGTTTCTAAACCTTCCTGAAAAAACTGCTATCGTAGAAAAGAAACCAAAGGAATCATACCTACGGTCTTTGCTATTCGGGGAGCTAGTCAATAAATTTCCTTTTTTAAAAAATTCCCAATCACCCGCCGGATCATACTTTCTTTTTCATGGAGGGTTTTAGTCTTTTTTTGCTAAATTCAGGCATGAATTATTTATTATATTCAAAACAATAAAAAAATCATACTTTAACTTTACATTAAGGAGAACAAAATATGGGCCTTCAAAATCTTGTGGACGAGATTGAAATTCTCAAAGCGGAATTCGAAAAGTTTGAACGAGGCAACAAATCCGCAGGCACTCGAGCCAGAAAAAGCCTTCAAAATATTAAAAAAATATGTCAGGATATTCGGAATCAAATCCAGGATGCAAAGAAAAAAGAAGAATAGAAATACCTTCTCGTTATTACAAATCACCAACCGATAAAATTCCATTTAGGAATTGTTGGTGCATCCTTTGATTTCGCGACAATAGCGCCTACTTTTAAAATTAGAAACGGCTATTGTCGCTTAATTTTTAAATCAATAAATGTATTACAAAATCGTAATTTTCATTCAATTATTTTTAAAAAATGGCAACCCAACTTGACTATGCACTGTTCAAGTATTCATTTTTTAGGCTCCATAGTCGCCCAATTTATTTCAATATCGGTTCCGACACATGAAAATTGTCGTAAAGCAATTTTTTCAATACGGTCAATCTTCATTTTTATATACTATCTCACCAAAACAAGGGAGTATCATGGTTCCACTTTTTCAGGGCGGTAGCGTATGAGCAATAATCCAATTATGCTTGAAGTTAAGGAACTTAATAAAAAGTTCGGTAATTTTCATGCAGTAAAAAATCTGAATTTCGAAGTCAAAAAAGGGGAAATCCTCGGTTTTTTAGGACCAAACGGCGCTGGAAAAACAACAACAATGCGCATGATTACCTGCTTTATTCCTCCAACGAGCGGTTCCGTAAAAGTCAATGGCCTCGATAATAAAGTAAATGACCTGGATGTCCGGAAAAAAATAGGCTATCTTCCAGAAAATAATCCTTTATATAATGACATGCAGGTTAGCGAGTATTTGCGTTTTGTCGGAGAAATTCGCGGATTAAAAGGTGCTACCTTAAAATCCAGGATAGACGAAATGTACGCGGTTTGCGGTCTTGCGAAAATGGCAAACAGGCAGACAGGCAAGCTTTCAAAAGGATATCGTCAACGCGTGGGGCTAGCACAAGCAATGTTACACAATCCCGACCTTCTCATTCTCGACGAACCTATGTCCGGGTTGGATCCTAACCAGATCATCGAAATCCGCGAGCTTATTCGATCTATGGGACAGGAAAAAACCGTTATTTACTGTTCACATATTCTTCCCGAAGTGGCTGCGACCTGCAATCGAATCCTTATTATCAATGAAGGAGCGATTGTCGCCTCAGGAACACCCGACGAACTTACCTCAAGCATGTCTAAATCCAACGGCTATCTTATTCGGGTCAAAGCCGACAAAGAAACACTCCGTACTAAATTATCGGCTATCGAGGGAATTACTCGAGTAGACATTAAAGAAAGCGGAGAATGGCTTGAAGCATCGGTCACAACCGGAGCTCGGGAGGATGTCGGCGAGAAGATATATAAATGCGTTTACGAAAATGGGTGGACACTTAATGAACTCAAGCACCATTCGGCAAGCCTCGAAGACGTATTCACACAACTGACAAGGGGTTGATATAATGCAAAATATCTCAGCTATTTTCAAAAAAGAATTCAAGGCGTATTTCCTATCGCCTATCGCCTATATTTTTATTACGGTTTATTTGATTACGACCACTTTTTTGTTTTTTCAGGGTTTTTTTCTTATTAACCAAGCTGACATGCGCGGCTATTTCGACTTAATGCCCTGGGTATTTTTGTTTTTTGTTCCTGCTATTACAATGCGAACTTGGGCCGAAGAGAAAAAAGTTAAAACCCTTGAATTGCTTTTAACATGGCCCATCAGCGACTTTGAAGTCGTTGTCGGCAAATTCCTCGCCAGCTTTGCATTGCTTTCCATAGTTGTTTTATTGTCAATTACCATTCCTGTGACAATCGCCATACTCGGGCATCCGGATATGGGACAAATTGTCGGCCAGTATATCGGTGCACTCTTGCTTGGCGGTGCATATTTGGCAATCGGGCTTTGGGTTTCATCCCTTACGGAAAACCAAATCGTCGCTTTTATCGTTGGCAATCCGTTTGTTACCATGGCAAGCCCTTCTTTTCTGGTACCCGTTCTTTCTTATCTCGGGCTTGGAAATCATTTTGAAAGCATCAGCAGAGGTGTAATAGATACCAGAGATTTAATTTATTATGCTTCGGTTATCGGCTTCTTTTTGTTCTTAAATGTCTGTTCCTTGGGCAGCAGGAAATGGGAGTAATAAAATGGAAACAAAAAAAATAAAGAACAGTTCTCAATTAATCATTTATGCTTTGATTATTCTCGGATTTGTCGGTGTTATCAATTACATTTCGACAAAAGCTTTTTTTAGAGTCGACCTTACGGAAAAGAAAATTTACAGCATTTCACCGGCTTCAAAAAAGATATTGAAAAAGCTTGATGATATAGTCAATATCAAGGTTTTCTTTTCTAAAAACCTTCCGGTAAATGTGAAGTCCCTCCAATCGGACGTTCGCGATATGCTTGCCGAATATAAAGCATATGCGGGAAAAAACCTTCATATTACCTATGAGGACCCCACAAAAAATGAGGAAGAAAAACGCAAAGCGGTTCAAATGGGAATTCCTGAATTGCAAATGCAAACCTATGAAAAGGATAAAGCACAAGTCATTAACGGATTCATGGGTATAGCGGTTTTGTACGGCGACAAAAAAGAAGTCATGCCCGTTGTTCAGGATCTTAAAAACCTCGAATACGATTTGACTCAGGCAATTCAAAAAGTCGCACGAAAAGACAGTCCGAGAGTCGGTATTCTTAAAACCGACACGCTCCCCTACATTCCTCCGGAGTACCGGCAGAGAATGCAAATGCAACCAAATCCCGAGGAAGTACATGAAAAATACAAACCGGTTTTTGAGAGCTTGGGTAAAAACTATTCCGTGGAAACAGTGGATGTGAATGATGGAAAACAAATTGACACAACCCTTAAATCACTGGTCATTTTGGGCGGCACCACATTTACAAACAGAACTCTGTTTGAAATAGATCAATATTTTATGAAAGGCGGGAATTTGATTGTTTGCGCAGATGCGATCAAAATTTCCTATCAATATGGCGCAAACGCAATTCCGCAAGATCCCGCCATTTTAAAGCTCATGGAACATTACGGCGCAAAATTAGAAAATTATTTGGTTTGTGACGCAGCCTGCGGTCAAGTCCAGATTCCCCAAAAAGTAGGTCCGTTCCAAATGAATGTCGCTGTTAATTACCCCTATTTTCTGAGAATTTTACGTGAAGATGTAGACTCCGACAATCCTGCGGTTTCATCGCTTGGCGAAGCAGTATTACCTTGGGTTTCTCCTATAAAGCTCACGGTTCCGCTTGACAATGAAGTAAAGAAAAACGTGAAGGATGATGGTTCGGTAAGAGCCACGGCGTTAATTAAATCATCGAAAAAGAGTTGGACCGTCGGCGGAAATTTCGATTTGAATCCTCAACAAAAATGGGCTGCGCCTGCCGAAGGATTTAAGCAAAGTAATTTGGCGGTTTATTTACACGGCAATTTTACCAGTTATTTTGCCGGCAAGCCGGTGCCTCCGGTAAAAGAAGTTACACCGGGAACGTCCGATTCTCTCAGCAAAATCGCTTTGAATCCTGCCGATCAAACAAGAACGGTTGTTGCGCAAAATAAAGGACGGCATTTGGTGCTTATCGGTGATTCCGATTTTCTTACTCCACAATTCGCCATGCCCGGAAACGTCGCTTTTATTCTCAATGTTGTCGATTGGTTATCGAC
This sequence comes from Fibrobacteria bacterium, assembly GCA_037447435.1. Lineage (GTDB taxonomy): Bacteria > Fibrobacterota > Chitinivibrionia > Chitinivibrionales > FEN-1185 > FEN-1185. The sequence continues at coordinate 38,567 of JBBIGR010000011.1, read as the reverse complement.
CGATGATAACTTGATTTCGATCCGTTCCCGCGCAATGATTGACAGGACTATTTCAAAGGATAATTTAAAGGAAGGGTCAGTCAAGTATTCGGTGGTAAGATTTACCAATATTCTCCTTATGCCGATTCTCGTCGTATTAACCGGGTTATTCATTTTCTTTAAGCGCCGCGAACAATCGACTGTCGTTACGGAAAAAACGGAGGAAAAAGCATCATGAATATGAAAAAACTACCTTTATTGGCCATTATTCTCGTTGTCATAGTGGGCATTATTGTTATTTCTAATCAACTAAGCAATAAGCAGCCATCGGAAAAATCATTGTCTTTTTTTCCGCAATTTTCCGAGGCCGAATGCAATTCTATAAGCATTTGCGATTCACACGACTCGGTTACCCTTGTAAGGCATGGTACGGCATGGTTTGTAACTTCCGGCAAAAAGGCGGATGCAGCGCAATCCCCGTTATTAACAAGTGATACTACGCAAAGGAACAAATCGTCCGATGAATATCCTGCCGACAGCGCATCGTTGCAGACCGTTCTGGAAAAAATAAAGTCCATGAAAAAGGACGATCTCATTTCCCAAAATGTAGCTAAGCAAGCGGATTTGGAAGTTGATACGGTAAAGGGAACTCGGGTCGACCTTGTATCCGACAAAGGTCCTGCGTCCACATTTTACATTGGAAAGAATGGTGCCGATTGGAGTTCGAATTTTGTCCGGATGAAGGGATCGAATGATGTTTATTTGGTGAGCGGTAGTGTCAAATACAGCTTTTTCGCCGAGAAAAACAGATGGAAAGATAAAACTATCGCCAAGTTTGACAAAGCTGCAGTAAAATCGGTTTCTATTGTAAAAAAAGACACGACAATAGAGCTTGCACTGTCTGCGCCTTCTCCTACCGATAGCGCCGCAAAAGCCAAATGGACTCTCATTTCGCCTGTAAAAGACAGTGTGAAAGAACCTGAAGTCGAGAAAATCCTCAATGCAATGTCGAACTTAAATGCAATGGATTTTGAATCAAACGCTTCCCTTTCTGAGGATAGCCTTGGATTTTCAAAACCCTATTGCATAGTAACGGCATCTTTGGACAATGGCACGAAAAAAACGATTGTGCTTGGCAAACAGAAATCATCCGACGGAACGCGTTGGGTCAGGACTCCGGATAAAAACGCGACTTTTCTTTTGTCGAAATATCTCATTGAAAACATTGACAGAAGCATAAACAACCTAAAAGGCATCGAGGAAAAGAAACCGGATACAAAACCCGCAACTCTTGTAAAGAAAAAAGCTTTAGGAAAGAAAAAATAACTCAAACAATCAACAACAATAAAAAAAGGCCCGCCCAGTTTTGGGGGGCCTTTTTTTAGCGGGAGACGAGAGTTGAACTCGCAACCTTCACCTTGGGAAGGTGACACTCTACCATTGAGTTACTCCCGCAATTACCAACATTAAGATACTTTTTTTCCGGTTGCCCTGTCAATAATTCCCGGGAAATTAAACATATGATCCCCCGATAGTATAATCTTGTATTGATATCAATACGGGTATATGGTATTTTTTTTCTTCCGCCGTTTTATCTGATTATGATTGAAAAATATTTCTAAATACACTAAGCTGAAGGAACGCTTCCATGGATGAAAAAATCGTTATGCAGAATGGAAAGTTGACCGTACCAAATAACCCCATCATTCCCTTTATTGAAGGTGACGGAACCGGTCCCGATATTTGGCATTCTACCAAACACGTCATCGACCAAGCGGTTTCAAAAGCGTATAACGGGTCCCGTTCTATTATTTGGAAAGAAGTATTAGCCGGTGAAAAAGCATTCAATAAAACACAAAATTGGCTACCCCAAGAAACGTTAGATAATTTCAATACTTATTTAATCGGGTTGAAAGGCCCCCTCACAACTCCGGTTGGCACCGGAATCCGATCTCTCAACGTCGCATTACGTCAAATTCTCGATTTGTATGTTTGTCTTCGGCCTGTACAATATTTCCCCGGGGTTCCCTCCCCGGTTAAAGCTCCTGAAAAAGTAGATATGGTAATTTTTCGTGAGAATACCGAAGACGTTTACAGCGGAAAAGAGCTTGAACAGGGAAAAGAAGGAACGAAAAAATTGTTGGCGTTTTTAAAACAGGAATTTTCTTGGAATATAGCCGCCGACTCCGGAATTGGAATTAAGCCCATTTCCATTACGAATTCAAAACGGTTAGTACGAGCCGCAATAAAATACGCTATAGAAAACAACCGTAAAAGCGTTACTCTTGTACATAAAGGAAACATACAAAAATTTACCGAAGGCGCTTTTCGCCAGTGGGGTTACGAAATAGCAAAAGAAGAATTCGGCAACCAAACTGTTTCATGGGATGACTGCAAAGGTAAGCCTGAACAAGGAAAAATCCTTATTAAAGATTGCATTGCGGACATATTCTTTCAACAGGCTCTCACCAGAGCGGAAGAATTTGATGTGGTTGCAACCATGAACCTTAACGGCGATTACATTTCCGATGCTTTGGCTGCTCAGGTTGGCGGAATCGGCATTGCTCCCGGCGCAAATATCAACTATGTCACGGGGCATGCTATTTTTGAAGCGACTCACGGAACTGCACCCAAATATGCTAATTTGGACAAGGTGAACCCTTCGTCGTTAATTCTTTCTGCCGAAATGATGCTACGATATATGAAATGGACCGAGGCTGCAGATCTTGTCATAAAAGGTGTAAAACAAGCAATTTTAAAAAAATCGGTGACCTACGACTTTGCACGGTTAATGGAAAATGCAACGACGGTATCATGTTCCGAATTTGGTAAAGTCATTGTAAATTGTATGTAAGATCATATTTCTTGTAGTTTGATTGCCGTAATGGTACATATTAGTTTATTAAATTGTACTGCGATAAATTTGGCAAAGGAATTTTTGCTATGATTCTTGCTTTGGTTGGAATTGCGTTATTGCTGGTAGCGATGCTTATTGCCGTTCGAATCGGTATGAATAAGGCTAAAAATGAAGATGATATACCTTCTCAAATAATCCACGGAAGTGGCATATATTCCATTATACGAAGAAGTCCTCGCGATAATATTTGTGATTTCAAGCCGTCGCAAGAAGAAATACGGAAATATCTTAGCGATCAAAACGTAAATATTAAAAGTTTGTCGAGTGTCCAACAAGATAATTTGCTTTCAAAATGGAATTCCTTAATGGAAGCGAATATTAATGAGGTCGAAGCCGGAGATAAGGAAGGAACCGAATTTTATTATTATAACTTCAAGTGGGATGATCCCGTTTGTGCAAAAATAATTTCAAAAGGACGGTTTGTAACGCGTGAGCAGATTTTCGAAAATCCTAAACTTATTCCTCCATTCCATCTTGGTTGCGGTTGTCAACTTTGCAAATATCAAGGTAAAGACAAGTTGCGCGAAACAACCGAAATCGGAATGCTTCCTCTTATGCGTCCGGGCGAATTCGTTTCTCTTCCAAATTGGAAGGAAATTACACCGGTTTAAGTCGTGTTATACCCTATCAAATGTTCAGGGGATTTTTAAAAATAATGTCTTGGTTTAAAAATAACGAAAAGACATTGCGAAAGAGGTTTTTTGACATGCGATTCAATTTTTTTAAGATTTTAACCGTTTCATTTGCCGTCATAGCATTTTTTCATTCCTCTTCCTTTGCTGTCGGCCAATCTGCGGTTATCACTCTTGTTTTCCCTCCGGGAGCTCGGGCAACCGGCCTCGGGGAAGCATTTACCGCCGTTGCAGATGATGCCAACGCAACATTTTTCAATCCGGCAGGCCTCGGCCAAGATCCTTTGGCAAATTCATGGAAAATTTATTCCGCACAAACCGGAAGCATTTTAACTTCGATTGCTTCAAAACGAAAAAAAGATTTTGGGGGAAGTGATAAAATTTGGGCCGGCACGGATCACGGGATCGTGAGGTTCAATGGAAAAGTATGGGAATCCTATGAACGACACCTGATAAATCAAGGGGAAAATTTAACGTCGATTGCCCAAAAATATTTGGTAACCGACAATGAAGACCTTATTTTACAGGCAGTTTCCCAATTAAAATCATTTAATAAAATTGAACAAATCAGAACTAAATCCCTGGAAAACTATTTAAAAAATGAAATATCCGACTCGCTTTTAACTACCAAGAAAACTTCCATTCAAAAGTTGACAAACGACATAATGTCACTTTCTAAAACCGATAGAAATTCAACGCAAATTTTCGGTAAAATTGCGAGCCGCGTAGATTCTTCCAAGGCAAACAAAATGTCGGATGATATCGCTTTGATACTCACAAAAAAAGATTTGGAGTTTGAAGAGCTTGTCGAATTAAAAATTCCTTTTTCAATTGCCGTTCATGAGAGCGTTACTACTCTGGTTGTTGATTCTCTTGAGCGAGTATGGGTTGGTACGAAAAAAGGCCTTTTCCGTTATGACGGTACGATTTGGACGCCTTTTTCGGTTCTTGACGGCCTTCCCTCAAACGCTATTACATGCCTCAGCGTCAGTCAACGAGGCGATATCGGTGTGGGAACCGATGCAGGCGCAATTGTAAATGCCGACGGTAAATGGAACAGAATCGAAATGAAAACCGACTCTTTGGCCGCTTCTATAAACGCACTTGCGTTTAACAAAAACAACGACATTCTTATCGGTACGTCGAAAGGGTTGACAATAATTAAAGACTCGTCGGAAATCCTTTTTGATACATCGAACGGCTTGATGAGCAACTCGGTCAAAACCTTGTTCGTCGATTCAAAAAATCGCGTTTGGGTCGGCGGAGAAAACGGCGTTGCTATTTACGATGAGGCAAGTTGGAAAAGATATAAATTTCCAGGAAGCACGGTGTCGTCGATTGCCGAACATAGTTCTGGTTCTATTTGGCTTGGCACCAATAACGGCGCCATTAGTTACACACAGGGAAAATTGAAAACCGATCAAAAAGGAAATTCATATTATATGGCTCCTGAATGGAAAGTTTTCCATTCTAAAAATGCCATTAAAGGCGACAATGTACATGGGATTGCCATGCAAGGCCGTGATGTATGGCTTGCGACATCGGAAGCGGTAAATCAATATAATTATGCTGAAAATCAAGTCCTTTTATTTTATGAATCGTTGTTGCCTGCTTTTAAAATACCGGATTTATGGCACTGTTATCTCGCGGGCGTTTTCCCAACGGAAGATTGGGGAACAATCGGCTTCACAGTTAATTTTATCAATTTCGGCACCAATGAATTGACCGATGAGGAAGGCAGAATAAAAGGTCGTGCCCGTTCTTGGGAAGGTGTTTTTGGCCTTTCTTACGGTATTTCGTTAGCCAAAGATTTGTCGGCAGGAATCAATGTAAAATATGCAAACAGCGCACTCGCCCCCGGTATCGGCGGCGGCGACGAAGGTACGGGAAGAACATTTGCTATTGACGCAGGACTATTAAAACGTAACCTGTTCGTAAAGAACTTCGACATCGGCTTAAACCTGCAAAATATGGGGCCGTCAATTTATTATATTTCCCAAAACTCACAAGATCCGATTCCTTTTACCGTAAAGCTGGGATTTGCCTACCGGGCAATTCAAACATCGTTTGTCGACCTTAAATTATTGGTCGATTTTAACCGTGAAATCGTTAAAAACTACCAAGATGACCGTCCGCCGGATCCGTTTTACAAAGCCATATTTACCGGATTACTGAACGACAATTCAACTTCCCTTCACGACAAACTCGCAGAAGTCAATGTTTGTTCAGGTATTGAATTCTGGTATGCAAATTTTCTTGCCCTCAGAATCGGAAACTTGTTCGACAAAGCCGGGCAACGGTACGAATTAACCTTGGGCGTCGGCTTCAAGATAGGAAATTTAAATTTCGACTGGTCTTTTATTCATTCACCCGAAGGATTTATGAAAGGCATAGTTGCCGACGGCAGCAGCGGAGCTCGCGACGGTCAATGGAGAGCCTCAATGTTATTTAAATTCTAATTGTCGCTGTATATAAATCTAAGCATTTCGCGCAGCTTATTTTATATGGACACATTTTGAGGCTTTCGGACAAATAGTTTATTGACAACAGACGGGATAGTTTAAATTGTTTATATGAAAACAAACAATGTTTTGTTACTCGCTTCGGTTTTTATTTTTCTTTCGACTCCGCCGTCCTTTTCTTCTCCGTTATTTGGTCTTGCAAAATTAAAAGGGTCATATTCCAAAAAGCATCTTGTTGACAATGCTTCAAATCATAACGGTTCCCTTCTTTTTAAAAGAACAGCCTCAGGCCCGGATATTATTCATATTATCGCGATCCGAGTGGAATTCGACTCGTCTCATGCAGATAATAACCCCAATACCACCGGCGATGGACTTTTTGGAGTAAAGCACGATCAACAGGAGCAAAAATACTATTTAAAAGATTCTGTTTACCATTTCGACAGCCTTCCCCATGACTATGCCTATTTTGCCAATCAACTCAGGTTTTTAAAAAATTATTATTCAACGGTATCCCGCGGCAATTTGCAAATTGAATATACGGTGTACCCTCCCCTCGGCAATGATGTCATGTATAATGTTCCTAATCCGATGAGCTATTATTCCCCCGGCAATAAGGAGCCGTCCGAATCCTGGGACGATTATTATGCAAGGAAGACCGTCGGCTTAATGCGATTTGTCAAAGACGCCGTAAAAAGTGCTGATGTCAAGAACGGCCCGTTCTACGGCCTTAAAAACAATAACGGTATCATTGTCGATTCGGCAGGCCACAAAACCGTTTTCATGATTATACATGCCGGCGCGTCTTTTTTGACCGACGGGGGAAGTCAAGGGTCTGCAGCAAGAAATACCCCGTCTGACATGATTGACGTTTTTGTTACAAATCAATTTTTCAATTACTTTAAAGACACATTACGATTGAAGGTTCCTGGAATAGAAGTAAGCACCAGCGGTACCGATTCCTTGCTTATTGATGAAATAATGATGAGCAGCGAAACATCGAACCAGGACGGATTGAATTTCGGTATCCACGGGATTATGGTTAATCAACTTGCACGCCAGCTTGGTATCCCGGATTTGTATTCCACCACCAGCGGTATGACCGCTGTCGGCGGATTCTGTATCATGGACCCTTACGGGTATTCCGCTGCTAACGGATTTATCCCCCCCTGGCCGTCGGCATGGGTAAGAGCATTTATGGGATGGGACACGCCACAAATGATCGGGATCGGCCAATCAAATATTTCCAATGTCAAAGCAATCAACATCGCGGGCAAAAACGACACCTCGATATTGCAGGTTCCCTTGAACGACCATGAATATTATCTTATCGAAAACCGACAAAGAAACCTTTCGGCCGATGCCTCTATTTTTAATTGGGACACCTTACGGGGATCGCATGACACGATGGTAATAAGTTCGGGCTTGCCGGTCAATTTAAAATCCTCTAAAGTCGTTGATTCGGTCGTTGGTCCATCAAACGTCATCGTTTCGGCAGCGAATTACGACGTCGGCATTCCGGCGTCCGGCATCTTGGTATGGCATATAGACGAAAATGTCATCAGGGACAGGCTTTACAACGATTTGCTCAATGCAGATTCCAATTTTAAAGCGGTAAGCCTTGTTGAAGCCGACGGCATCATGGATCTTGGCATTATGGGAAGAGATCTGTTTTATCAGCCGGTATTTGATTTTGGAGGAGCCGAGGATGTTTTTCCGCATCGTACGATAAGCGATACGGGAACAAAATTAATAGATTCAATGGACCAATGGTCCAGGCCTTCAACACATGCCAACGACGGCGGCCAAACATATTTAAAACTAAAGTTTTCGCCTTTGAATGCTTCGACAAAGCAAATAGAAATCTCAAAAATTTATGGCAATCTTGTTCAGGATTTTTCAAATGAGAGTTTTTCGATTGCCGTGAATTGGAATTATTTGGCCAAGGGCTGGCCCAAACACGCCTTACCTGAGCCTCTGTTTGAGCCTTCCGTATTCGGATCGAGTTCCACAAAGAAGTTTTCCGTTCTTTCCGCATCCGGAAGATTCTATGCGTTTGCGTCCGATACCAGCACCGTAAAAAGTATTAAAAGCAAAGATTCATTTTATCCGTTTTTAGCATCACGTGTACCGGGGAAATATACCAATTCAAGTTTTTCGTCCGACACAATTTCGAAAATTCCCATTAGCTACGATTCGATCCCCGGAGTTTTCACGTTTGGCACCACGATCGACGACTCGCTGATCGTTCCTTCCAAAACCAAGAGATTGTTTACAATATCAAGCACGGGGTATAATTCAATTTTGATTGATTCTACCGCAAATGCGATTTTTAAGCAGCAACCGAGCACGAACGTATGTAAACTTCTGTCCCCAACCAATAAATGGGCTATCGGCTGCGATTCGGGCTTTATCGCCATTGGAAACATCGGAGATTACAAATCAGTATCTTCGTCCATCGATTTACAACCGGGTGAATCGCAACGATCGCCGGTCAATGCATTGGCTGTTTTACCGCGCAGGCCGGAGAGTATGGTTTGCATTCAATCGAACGGCCGTCTATCGATTTGCAGCATACCCGATTTAAAAACGACCAGATCCGTTTCAATTAAAAACGGGTTTCCCCCCTATTCCATTGTGTCGGGCGACATCGATCGCGATAGCGCTCCGGAAATCATCGTTTCGGACAGCAGAAAAGGCATAATAGTTTACAAAGAAGATTTAACGATTGCTCCGGGTTGGACCGAATTTCCCGACACGTCCGTGCGGAGCAAATCGTCCATAAACCTTGTCCCAGTCTCCCTTTCGGATATAAACGGCGACGGATTTTTAGACATTATTTACGGAGATGTTCAGGGCGTTTACGCCCTCAATTACAAAGGGGTATCGTTAACGGGATGGCCGTATCAGCTCGACAACAGATTTTTCCGCGGCAATGTAACATGCGCTCCCGTGATCCTAAAAAAAGGCAAAGACCCGCTTGTTATTTATCAATCCCCAACCGGTGAGAATGAGACTTTTGAAATAGATAAAATACGTTCCTATGACAAATCAAAAGGCATGATTTCATTTGTTCGCAAAGACGGTACGACAGACACGATAACGGGATTAACCTCATCGTATATCGATTCCGCATTAGCATTTGGCGACTCGCTTGTCACTCCGGTGGTTTTGCCGGGTGGGTTTGTCGATGCAATAGATAAAAATGGAAAACGCCCCTTAAAAACAATCGGCTCAAATCAACTGTTTTCGGATTGGCCTTTAAGCGTCGGCGGCGGAATCGGCACCTCTCCCCTTGTTGTTGATTTCGACAACACAAACAATTTGGATTTGTTTTCCGTTTCAAACAATGGGCTCATTTACCGGTGGAAATTGGATAAAAGCGTAATCGGGGATTCTGTTATTTGGCAAGAAGCGGGATTCGACGGATCAAGGCCTTTTGCATATTTGAAAGATTTGCCCGGTATGACAGTAACTGAAACTGCGCCAATCACCTTTTTCTCTTACCCCAACCCAACCAATAGCCGAGGTTTTGATGGAAAATGGGTTTGGTTCAAATACAAATTTAACGGTCCGGCGTCAAATGTTCGTCTCGATGTTTTTTCTCTTTCCGGCCTGCATATCCTTTCTAAAACAGGATTATCAGGCTCATATCCGGATTATAACGAACTACCACCGGTATCCCTTGCTACTTTTGGCCCCGGGGTTTATCGGTGCAGACTTGCGGCCGATATTGCAGGGAAAAAATATGTACAGTACTGGAAAATGGCTGTAATTAAATGAGTAGAAATCCACTTTTTCATTGTAAGTACCGTATAAATAATTTTGTCGTTGTCACCCTATTTATTTTTACCGTTTTTTTTCTTGGCAATACCGTATATGCTCAGGAGGACGAGGCCCGTTATAATGCCTTTGGTCAAAAATCCTTTACATTAGAACGCCCTCATTTCACTATTAGCTACGACGAAGGTCTTGAAGACGTCGCAAGAGAAGCCGGCTACTATTTTGAAAATCTGTACGATACCTATTCAAAAACCTACAGTATTGTTCTTCCGAATAAAACGACTGTGTATATTGCCGACGGTGAAATAACCAACGGTTTGGCGTATTTTAATACAAATATGATAATTTTATGGCCGCATGATTTTGATATCAACCTTCGCGGCTCGCACGATTGGCTTAAAGGCGTTATCGCCCATGAATATGGACATATCCTTTCATTAACGACCGGCTCGAAATTTCCTCCGTGGATTCCCTATATTCAATTCGGGTATTTCAGCCATCCCAATGAGGCAAACCGTACCGAACTCATGCAGCTTCTACCCGGTGAGGTGTTGCCTGTTTGGCTGACGGAAGGCATAGCGCAATACGAAGATAGCAGGCACGGAACCGATTCCTGGGACACGCATCGAGACATGATAATTCGGTCTTTGACTTTATCAAATAATTTGCTGACGCCGGAACACATGTGCGTTTTCGCGGGAAAAGGTGATGATTTTGAAAAAAGTTATAGCCACGGATTCGGTCTTGTCAAATATATCGCAGAAAAATACGGGTATGAAAAAATTGTCTCAATTGTTAGGGAAAGTTCCGCAATTTACCGGTTGGACTACAGAGACGCAATAAAGCGGGTGCTTGGCATTTCGATGGATCAACTGTATTCCGATTGGAAATACTATCTACAAACCAAGTATACCGCTCAGATTAAAGCAATAGGCCGTCAACAATTCGGAAAGAAAATAAATAAGGACGGATTCGACAATTATTGGCCGAAATTCTCACCCGATGATAAAAAAATATTTTTCCTATCGAACGGAAAAAACGATTATTCTTTTTATTTTCGTCTTCTGTATTCGTATAACCTTTCCGATACGGTTAAAGATGATGATAAAATAAAAATCGAAAAAGGAATAAAGGGATTTTATTCCATTCAAAAACAATCCGGGCTTATCGCCTTTTCAAGCATGAAATCCGAAAAATCCGTAACAGCCCCCGACCGCGGCGGTCAAAAATTATTCGATATTTTCATAGATACTTTGCCGCCGGACAAACCAAAATTTAATCTTTTCAAGAAGAAGACGGAACGCCAGGTAACGGAAAAAAAATCCGCTTTCTCAGCCGTATTTTCACCCAAAGGCGATAAGCTTGCCTTATCGATTCGAACCGGTCCCGATAAATTCATGTTGGCACTGTCCGATACAAATGGAAAAAACATTTCATTTGTCTACCCCCTTCCGAAAGACGGCACGGCCTTCAAATATTTGTATACCATGGACTGGTCTTCCGACGGTAATCATATTGCAATCAGTTATATAGACGAGGGACATCGTAAAATCGGCATTTATGACACAACATCACATACTTTCATGACGATGAAAAACACAGGATACGACGACAGAGACCCGAGATATAGCGCTGATGGAAAAAGCTTGTATTTTTCGTCCGACAGAACTGGCATATTTAACATTTACCGTTATGATTTCGCAAACAGAACAACCACCCGACTGACCAATGTTTCCGGTGGTGCATTTGCTCCTGATGCTTCTCAAAAAGGGAACAAACTCGTTTTTGCAAATTATGACAAAGACGGTTTCGGAATTTATTTAATTGATGCGGTCAAGGCTCTCGATACGGTCTTTCAGGATTCTCTCTTCATGCTCCGTCCGGCATATACAGAAAAGACCAATAAAATCACCGGCGCGCCGCATCCCTATTCGCATTATCCTAACCAGGCCACTTTTGTTCCAATGATCATCGGTGAACAAGCTGTGACTAAAAGCGATGATGTTTTTAAAGGCAATACCACATTGGAAATGGGCGGCATGGTTTCGGTTTCCGATCCATTGGCGTTTTTGGGTCGCGGAACGGATTTAGGCGCCTATTTTTTACTTGAACCTCAAAAATTATTTTCATTTATTAATCTAGACAAAGGATTTATCAGCAAAGATGTAAACTATGATCTTGGTATTTTCGGCACAACAAAACTGCTTCCTTTTTCGCTTACCGGTCAATATTTGCAAAGAGGTATTTTTGCGAGCGACTCATTTACAAACTATAACTCCGAGGGCAATGCGGAACGAAAAGTTATCACCTATGAAGCCACATTAAAAAATTTGGACGCCTATTTTACCCATCCGGTTGGACCTTTAAAATTGAATCTTTTAGGTTCCTATAATTGGTACGACATATTCATGAACACAAAAGAACTTTTTGGTGCGGATTTTCCTTATACTTTGGCAAAAGGTTTCAGAATCGGCTCTTTTGTAACTATGCTTGCTCCGGAGATGGATTCCCGCCAAACTATTTCTCCAAGAGGATTGTACGTAAAACCGTACTATTATTTTTGGAAGCAACAATTATTAAGCGAAGACAATGGAATAACATTTGACAAAGGATACCCTGTAGAAAACTTCGATGATTTTTACTATCATGAAGCAGGAATAAGATTGAAATTCGGCATGGCTTCACCATGGTACGACCAACATGATTTATATGCCGAAATAAATGCAGCTGCAATGCTCCCGCATCAAAAATTGTTGAATCAAATTAACGGCTATAATAGCCATGTTACAGATGTGCCGTCCTACTATAAAGAAGCCGTCTGGATTCCGGGGTATACGTATTATTACGAACATAAAATTGCAAATCCCGACAGTTCCAAAGATTCGCTTGTTGTTGATACCGTTTTGGTATCCGGCAATGCCGTATCCCTTATTAATTTATCCTATCGATTTCCTTTATGGCCGAAGCCGCTGATCGATAAAAACTTTTGGTTTATTTACTTAGCAAAGTTATATGGCGCGGTAAATTTTTCTGCCGGCGCGGGATGGAACAATGTTTCAGAGGCTTTAAAATTCCGAAAAGAAGATTGGCTCACATCGGCCGGCCTTGAAATCCGTTTGGAAGCCTTTGCGTTTAGCTATATACCATTGGATATTAAGGTCAAATGGGACCGCGGATTCGACAGACCCGGCAAACTTGGGGGTGATCGATTTACTCTTGGTATCGGATTAAGCTTTGATAACTGGGAATACATCGACCAGCCCGATTATAATAGGCCGGGGCATTTACTATCCCGATAATCCATAATTTTCTAGACCGTGCTTTTTAATTTAAGTTTGCTTTTTGCTTTTTCTAAAAAGCCTTCTTTTAAAAGTTCGTTGACGATTTCGTCGACAACATCCTGATTATATCCTAATTCTTTAGCTAAAAATCCAGATGTCGCGATTTTTACTTGTGCAAGTTTCTTTAAAATTGCGCCTCTTTTTTGCCGCCAAGACCCTTCAAAAGCAGATTGTTTGATATAATGTATACTTTTGGCATTCTTATCCAAGCCATTTTTTTTAAGCATTGTCCCGTAATCCATTAAAGCCCAATACCAAATCCGAGGATTTATTACGTAAAGGCTCTTTTTTACCAAAGGTAAAATTTCTTCATCGGAAACCTTTGTTTTATTTTTGAAAAAAAAATGGATAAAAACCGTCCGAATATTTGTTTCAATAAAAACAACAGGGCTATTGAATGCAAATGCCCTTATAGACGCTGCTGTTGCTTTTCCTATTCCCGGCAAGCTGAGCAGCTCATTTTCGCCGTTGGGAAGCGTTCCGTTATATTCCTCGACAATACATTGAGCAGCCTTCTTTAAATACATTGCCCGTCGATTGTAGCCTAATCCTTGCCAAACAGAATATACCGAAGCTAAGGAAGCTTTGTTAAGCATTTCAAAAGAAGGAAATTTCAAAATGAATTGCTTGAATTTTTCTTCGACCCTAGAGACTTGGGTCTGTTGAAGCATAATTTCCGAAATAAAAATATGGTACGGGTCTATATTTTCTCTCCACGGCATTTGCCTGCCGTGGCTATAATAATAATCAAGGATTTGTTTTTGAAACCCAGGAATGGTCGACAGTATGGATGGCATAAATTATTTGCGAGGCTCCATGAGAATCATCGGCGAAAACACCGGGTATGTACCATTTCCATTCAACGAAACCAATCTCATTTACTTTACAAAAGGATAAACCCACACCATAATAAGTCCGGTAATGACAGGTACCGTTAAATTATCGTTTATATCAAAAGTTTTTGAAAATTTCAAAGGAAAAAGCTCCATAATGGTAACACTCAGTGAAGCAATGATCACAATAGCAAGCGGAACACGTCCATTCCAAGAATCCAGCAACAATGGCACATGCGGAAACACGAGTAAATAAAAGAACAGGCAGAGCACTAAACAAGCCAAGGAACCTTCCAATGATTTCTTACCGATTTTAATCTTTCCGATTGCTTGTCCAACCAAGGCAGCGACCGCATCGCCCCAAATAAACGTTGAAATTACCATAAATGAAATATAAGGGTGATTTCTAAAAATAATAGTGCAAATCAATGCAGAAGCGTTGATATACGTTGCGCCGGTGGTTGTTTTTGCTTCTTCTTTACGCATGAAACTACCGCCGAATTTATTGACAAGATTGGCGATTGCAGGAATTCTAAAACGCAATGTTTCCATAAGGACGAAACCAACAAGGAAAACACCCAGAATTATTGGGGGCAAGGCCCAAGGAGGAACAAAGTCCCATCCTTGTTTTTGTGCATACCATGGTATGTATAAAGCACCTACTGGAATTATTGTTCCGAAAATAAAATGCAAAACCTTCCTCATAATTTCTTCCTTTTTAAGCGCCATTGAATTTGCCTCTCTATTTTTCTATGGAAATAGGAAATTCCAGTTTAGTATAAGAAAATGATGAATATGTGGGTTCAACCCGCACTATAAATTGATTTGAAAATTTTGCGATTCCTGTTTTTTGACTATATGTAACTTTTTGATTGCCGGGTAAAATCATTGTTCTGTTAAGGAACCATTCGGTATCTTTTTGCTGAACGGAAAAAAGGGAAACAAAACTATATTCAGTAACGTTAAGCGATAGAGTATACGTGTTGTCAGGGTTTTTGCGCAAGTTTTTTGCCTTACAATCGGTTCCGATCCAAAAATATTGTGCACCATTTTTTTCAGCAATAAACGTTTGGCCATATCGTTTCCAAATTGCAATACCTCTTGGTTCTATAAATTGATCCTTCCCATTTCCATACGACCCGAATACATCCAAAAACTGCAGTGTATGATCGAATTTTAATATGCAATTATGTAATTTATCCGTGATCCAAAGGTTATGATAGAAATCAACAGCACCATAACCGGCCACATAACCCGATGGCATTATTATATGTTTTTCCACTGTACCATTGAAATTAATTTTCCATAATCTCGTTCCAAATCGATCGGCGCAAATAAAACACCTTTCGTTTTTAAAATAGCTCCAATTATTATTACCGTCGGCAACAGCAAGCATAGACGGGCCATTTTCAAATTTTATTTTTTCATCACCCGAAATTGTTTTTTCAACCACCTCTTGTTTATTAAAAATCACAATTCTTTGATTGTTAAAATCCGAAACATAAATGCGTCCATCGAGATCCAATCCTACTTGTTGTGGCGCATTCAAACCCGAATCGTTTTTTGATTTTCCAGAAAAAGCCGATACCCAGCGTACTTTTTGTTTTGGGTTGAACAAATGCACGATTCTATTGTTGCCCTTGTCCGCCACGAACACATTCCCAGTTTCATCGATAGCGATTCCGGTAGGATGCGAAAAACACCCTTGCCCCGCACCTGCTTTGCCGTACAGTGCCAACGACCACATTGATGTATTATATATCAATTGATTCTTGCCTGAATTTACTCCGTAAACAACGACTTCGTCATCGTCCTTTTCGGTTAACGGGTCGTTTCTCGAATTCATTTTAACGGTCGCGATTCCTTCGGGTTCGCTAAACGCGGTTATCGGACCAAAAAACATAAATAACGCGGCCGGTGTCGCTTTTCTAATCCCGTACGAATGAAGATACGGGGGTTCTACTAAAGTCTGGCCGAACAATAATAAATTGAAGCTTAAAAGCATTGCGGCTGTTTTGACTTTTACCATAGTATAAAATATAAATCCGTAGTTCGCCGTTTTATGAATTTTTTGCTCTGTGGAAAATATTATTTTATTTGTGTATCATTTAGTTTTTAGAATATTTTTCCCCTTACGTTCGGCACGATCGCAATTGTCGATCGGTCGAATATGAAAGCCTTATTTCCTATGAAACCTATTGTTTTGGCAATGATTGTTTGCGATTATTATTATCGTGATGTTCATACCGGAAAAAGTATACTCGCAGGCACTTTCAGCTCTATTAACAGCCCCAGTTTTCCATCTAAACATGGAAATTGCGCTATTTACATTGCATTGACAGATGTCGCAAAAAACGGGGAATTGCAACTGATTTTCAGGAAAGAAGGCGGTTCATTTTCGATGACGCTCCCTCCCTGGAATGTTGAACCGACCGACAATCGCCGTGCCGTAATTGAAATTGGGGGAAATATCAACGGTCTTCCACTTCCCGAAGAAGGTTTTTACGAATTTGTCGTATTATGGGATGGATTTGAGGTATTTTCCAGAAGGCTGGCAGCGGTGAAAGTTGATTTTCAGGAACAGCAATCAGGGGAAAACCCGGTTGTTCCGCCAGATATTCATTAATAAAAAGATTAAAATAAACCGAGGATTTATATGACAATTTCAACAATACTTGTAAAAACCGTTGGACTCGTTTTCCTGATCTGGACTATTCGATCTGTTTTTAAACACCTGAAAGAGCGGAAAGTAAAAAAACAAAACGAACAGGCCGTATCGGAACAAATCCTCAACAATCTTCTGCTTTATCTCTGGCTTGCTTTCATGTTGGCATTTTCATTGGGAATGATTTTCAACAATTAATCGCCTTTTGCACGTTTTTCCTGTTTTGCTCATTAAATAATTTAATTGCTTTTGTAAAATCATCGGGTAACGGCGAACGGAGCACCATATTTTTCCCCGTAAACGGATGAACAAATGATTGACTCAACGCATGTAAGGCATGTCGCGAAAAACATTTGTAAATCGAATACACGAATGGCCGCTCCAGTACGGGCATTCTGTCTATTACATCTTTAGCACTCCCATACATTGGATCGCAAATAACCGGAAACCCGCTTGCGCTGGCATGAACTCTAATTTGATGGGTTCGTCCGGTTAATGGGCTAAATTCGACGATGGAAATTGCGTTTTCGAACGCTAATAATCGGTAATGTGTTTTTGCAATCTTCCCGGTTCCATCATGGCGAACGGATCGCTTTACCGGGTCCCGTGCACTTCTTCCAAGAGGAAAATTTATTTCGCCATCATCGTGCGGCCTGCCCCCGATGCAAATTCCCAAATATTTTTTCTTAATTTCTCTATTGGCAAACATGGCGGCAAAAGCATTATGCGCAAGATCGCTTTTGGCCACTAAAATCACACCGGAAGTGTCCTTATCGAGCCGATGAACGATTCCAGGCCTCAGAGGTTCCGATCCTTGAGAAAGCAATTTCGCGTGAAATAACAGCGCATTCACGAGCGTACCGTCTTTATTGCCGTTTCCAGGGTGAACAACCATTCCTGCCGGTTTATTTATTGCAATAAAATATTCGTCTTCATACAATATCGACAGTGATATATCCTGAGCAATCAAATAATTATCGACCTGTGATTCAAGGAACTGGGGATCAAAAAGTATCGTATCATTAGAAGAAACGAGTGTCTTTTTAGTAGCGACTTTGCCATTGACAAATACCTTATTCTTATCGATAACGTTTTGCAGTTTGGAACGGGAAAATTGAGGGTATTTATGCGATAAATAAATATCCAGTCGTTCTTTGGACATCGCATTATTTGGGAGGACTTTATCTATATGATGATTATTCATTGTCCCTCATGACAATTTTTCGTTTTCGAGGGATCCTGCCTGCCGCTGCCGCGTTTTTTTATTTTCACCCTCAAGAATAAAATGTACGCAAATTAAAAACACCGCAGCGCAGACGTAAACATCTGCAAAATTAAATATGGGCCAGTACACGGTGTCCGAAATACCAAGACGAATAAAATCAACGACTCCAAGATTCGGGTGAACGATTCTATCGAACAAATTTCCTATTGCCCCCGGCATCACAAGCGAAATTCCCCATTTTAACAATTTTTCTTCTTTTTTAAGCGCCTGAAAATAGACCGCAATCACAATGATGGCTATCGTATTAAAGGCAAAAAAGAACCCGTTCAAAGGAAATGAAGGGATAACATACCTTGGGTCTATTCCAAAAACCGCTGCTTTATTATATACAAACAGGAATTGAACGTTTTCACCGAGTATCTTCACAGGGATACCCAACGGTAATTTTGTTACAGCCCAATATTTCGAAAGAAAATCAATTGCAAACCCTGTTGCCGTGATAAACAAAAACAAATACCACTTCGACGCGATTTTAAGCTTCAACAGTTCCTCCAGATTTTATTTTACACTTTACGTTAATAAAAATAACTGATTGAATCAGTTTATAAACTTTAATTTGCAAGTATCAGTATGGCAACCATTGTCCCTTATTTTAAAATCCTTCGCATTTCAAATATGCTGTTGTTGTCATTTGCCGTTCTGCTCGGCTTTTGGCTATCCCATAACCACCAGGGATTTTTTTTCTTCGTTTTACTCGTTGCGGCTTCAATTTGTTGCGCGGGATTTGGCAATGTTGTGAATGATATTCACGATATTGAAACCGATAAAATAAGCCATCCCCAAAGGCCTCTTCCCTCAGGCACATTGTCTGTAGAAAATGCGGTCGTTTTTTCCATCTGCCTGGCTTTCCTTGGACTATGTGCAGGGTTTAGAGCCTCTTTGCAACACGGCCTTGGGACGCTCATTCCCTTGTTCCTTCTTTGGCTTTATGCAAAATATCTTAAAGCAACTCCGCTCGTTGGAAACGTGTTGGTCAGTTTGCTCGTTGCGTACGGCATTATTTTTGGAGGAATTGGGTCCAAGGGATTATCTCAATTATACATACCGGCATCATTGGCATTTTTATTGAATATTGTCAGGGAAATAATAAAAGACGTTCAAGACGAAAAAGGCGACACCGTTGCGGGAATAATTACATCGGCATCGCTTTCGAATAGATTTCTTAAAATAATAATCGGGATATGCAGTGCAGTTTATATCGGTATTCTTTTCCTGCCGTTCATTCTCGGCCATTTCGGCGCACTGTATGCCACCGTATGCATTGCATGTATTGTTCCATTGCATATTTTTTGGAATTTTAAGATTTACAAATACAATATTCGGGAGTGCGCCGATACAATTTCCTCATGTATTAAATATGAAATGCTCATAGGTTTACTTGCACTTTCATTTGACCGCTTACTACCCATTCGTTTTTAAATTGCACTCCAATAAAAAGAGGCAATCGTGAAAATCACGACTGCCTCTTGTACATAACGGCGTATGAGGAATGAAATTATTCTGCTTTTTCCTCTTCTTCAACAATATCCTCAACAGCCTTTGCTTCTGTTTTTTCGGCCTTAGGAATTTTATGCGGTTTGTGTGATGCTTCGTATTCGGTCCAAAGAGTTTCTTCTTTTCCTTTGAAATATTCGGAAATGCTCAGAATAATCTTTCGGCCTTCCATATCGAATTCCACAACTTCAGCTGGAACGGTGTCGTCTACTTTGTAAACTTCGGAAGGATGATTGAGATTTTGTCCTAATTGATTAAGAGGAATAAACCCCTCGACGGTTTCGGATAAATTAACGATCATTCCGCGATCGAGAATACGAGCGACCTGGCATTGCGTTTCTGTACCGACAGAATATTGCCCGGCAAGCTCGCCCCACGGATCATCCGAAAGTTGCTTGACTCCAAGAGAAATCCTGCGTTTTTCAACATCGATATCAAGAACTTTAACATCAATAGTGTCGCCTTTGCGCAACAATTCGCCCGGATGGTTGACTTTCTTGGTCCATGACATATCGGAGATATGAACAAGTCCGTCGACGCCTTCCTTTAATTCGACAAACGCGCCGAATGCGGCAATATTCCTGACTTTGCCTTTAACAACCAAACCGATTGGAAATTCCGCAACCACATTCCCCCAAGGATCAGGCTCTAACTGCTTAAAACCAAGGGAAATTTTCTGGTTTTCTTTATCGACTTTAAGAACAACTGCTTCAACGATGTCACCAATTCCGACGATTTTCGACGGATGTTTTATATGTTGTGTCCACGACATTTCGGAAATATGGATAAGTCCTTCGATTCCTTTTTCGAGTTCCATGAAGGCACCATAATCGGTGATGGAAACGATTTTACCGCGAACACGATTTCCTTCCGGAAATTTGTCCTCAATACCTTTCCAAGGATGTTCGGAAAGCTGTTTGAGTCCGAGGGAAATACGTTCCTTGTTTTCATTAAAATCGAGAACCTTGACTTTGATTTTATCGCCGAGTGCAACAATTTCCGAAGGATGATTGACCCGTCCCCAGGACATGTCTGTTATATGGAGGAGACCATCGACACCGCCGAGATCAATGAAAGCACCGAAATCGGTGATGTTTTTAACAGTTCCTTCGCGAACTTGAGCTTTTTCAAGTTCGGCAAGAATTTTTTCACGCTGCTGATTGCGATCCTCTTCAAGAATAACCCGACGAGAAACAACAATATTGCGACGAGCTTTATTGACTTTAATAACCCTGAATTTGAATGTTTTTCCAAGCAGCGAATCCATATCTGGGATTTGTCGAAGGTCGATTTGTGATCCGGGCAAGAATGCATCGACGCCAAAAAGATCAACGACAACTCCGCCTTTAATCCGGCGAAGGATTTTGCCTTCAACTGTTTCCTGATTCTCATATGCAAGATAAATTCTGTCCCAAACGCGGAGGAAATCGGCGCGGGACTTCGAGAGAATGAGTTGTCCTTCGCTGTCTTCGACCTGTTCAAGAAAAACCTCTATCTCATCCCCCACTTTGTATGAAGCAACGTCTTTAAACTCTGCGAGCGGAATGATGCCTTCGGATTTAAAATTGACATCTACAAATACTTCCTTTTCGGTGATCTTGAGGATTTTGCCTTTGACAACTTTACCCTCTTCGATGCCTTCCAAAGATTGCTTGTACTGTTCCAGGGTAGTTTGCACTTCATCGGCTTTGTAATAACTTTCCTCAAAGTCGGACAGATCGACATTATTTCCACTTGCATCAACCGCCGAATGTCCTTTAATCGCCTTTACTGCAGACGCTGACATAGGAACTCCTGACAAATTAGGTTAAGGTTTTATAAAATTAAAAAGAAACGTAACAATTATCGAAACATTTTCTCAACTTTTTCAACGATATAATCGACCTGATTCTCTAAAGTCATATTAGTAGTATCCAACTCAACTGCATCTTCCGCCTTGATAAGCGGGCTATTGGAACGGGTAGAATCCTTTTTGTCGCGTTCGGCGATTTCCGACATCAGCTCAGAAATGCTTTTTGAAATCCCGATTTTTTCAAAATCCTTTTGTCTGCGTTTCGCACGTTCTTCTACCGATGCAACCATAAAAAATTTAATGTCGGCGCGGGGAAAAACAACGGTTCCGATGTCGCGACCTTCACATACGGTAGATTGAGCGTTACCGATTTTCCTTTGCAAACCCACAAGATTAGTTCGAACAACGGGCACGGCGCAATAATCGGAAACATTTTTTGTAACCTCATCGCTCCGGATAGCAACACTGACGTCCTCGTCATCCATCCACACCGTCATCGTCGGCGGGGTACCGGTAAACCGAATTTCCGTATTGACAAGCAACGCTCCGATTTTCTCATGATCATGGAAATCGATTTTATTCCGTAAACATTTCAAGGTAATGGCTCTGTACATCGCTCCGGTATCCAAATGAACAATCTTTAGACGGGAAGCAACCATTTTTGCCGTTGAACTTTTCCCAGAACCGGCAGGTCCGTCTATTGCAATGATCATATCCCTTGAAGCCTTTTTTGAAATATCGAGAATTCCAGACAATCTATTTAAAATATGTTGTATTAATAGAAAGAGTCAATATTTGAAAATTCATTTTTTTCCTAATCCGTATTTACTCAATTAATTTAACAATGTGCGAAAATGGCACTTCAAAGTATTTCAAGACCAAAAGTAGACTCATGCACAATCATTTATTTTTGCTTTTTCCCTTCCTTAGCGCAATTGTTTACACCTTTGCAGCAATGCTTTTTAAAAATGTGCTGGAAAAAGGGCTCAATATCTGGTTTCTTAATTTCATGTCAAATCTTGGAACTTTTATTTTTGTTGTACCTTTGTACTTTTGGGGCCAGAAGTCGGTAACGGCAATACCATTATTGCCGCCAGCAATTATAGGTGGTTTATTTGTTGCCGGTCAAACGTTTTCGCTTCTCGCTCTAAAATACGGCGATGTTTCTGTTGCAACCCCAATGCTTGGAACCAAGGTTTTAATGGTTGCTTTTTTTACGGTGATCCTTTTACATTTACCGGTCCCATTGCTTTTGTGGTGTGCGGCGATTTTGACAATATTTGCACTTTTTTTATTACGCGGAAACGATAGTAATGGGGAAAAAAGTTTTTTACCGACGGTTCTATTTTCACTGCTTTGTGCTTTATGTTTTGCATTAAGCGATATTTACCTCCAAAAATGGTCCCCGCAGTATGGTCCTGACAATCTTGTTTTCGTCGTATTCGTTTTCGTCACCATTTTGTCCTTAGGCTTTTTCCCGCTATTCCTTAAAAACAAACTTAATCTTAGCAAGTCGATTTTAATACCAATGACAATCAGCGTCCTGTGTATTGGATTACAAACAACTTTGATGGCAATTGCCTTAAGCAGATTCCAAAAAGCCACCGAAATAAATATCGTATTCAGCTCTCGAGGAATGTGGAGCGTAGCTTTAGCCTGGTTTTTAGGAAATTTATTAGGAAATAATGAAAGAATGCTCGGAAAAAAAATCTTTTTTAAAAGATTTATTGGGTCATTGCTTATAATCGTTGCATTGGTTTTGGTATTATTGAAAAATTAATGTTTAAACCAAGTGAAGAAATACCCATTTTTGAATTAAATAAAATAAATTTATTATATTTTTCAATAAGTTAAAGAACGTTGTTACATTTTTTTGTGTATTTTCATTTTTTTCGTATTATATTATCTACAAATGAAGAAAAACCGCTTAAGTACCCCTGTTTTCGTCTTTGAAGATCATGTTGACTTCCTCAAAGAATGGTACAATTATGCCAAGCGGTTTGGATTTACACAAAGAGATTTTCTCAATGCCGCCGGGATAAATGCCAATGCTTTTCTTTCCGACGTATTGGCAAAAAGGAAAAAAATCGGCTCTCGACATATTGCAGGATTCATTAAAGCGTTAGAATTAAAAGGTGATGAACAAGAATATTTCACTCTTTTAGTCGTCAAAGAAAAAACAAAAAAACCGGAAGACAAAATCGCAATTTCCGAAAAATTGGCCAAAATTCGTAAGGTCAATCTATCGACCATTCTTGAAAATAGAACAATGGAATATTTTGCTTCATGGCGATATCCGGTCATTCGGGAATATTTGCTTTGCAGAAATGCACCAGTCCCCCCGAAGGAAATAGCCAACGCGCTTATAAATTTAAAGCTTTCCACTGCAGAAGTTGCCCAAGCGCTTTGCAAATTAGTAAAATGGAAAATGGTTTTTTTTAATGAAAGCACTGGGGAATACAGTACGGCGGGCAACAACTCGATTTCCTACCAGGATATGCCCCATTCGGTTGTCAATGATGTCAAACGGACATTTATAGAAGCATCCATCCATGCAATGGAAGAAATGCCGAAGGAACAACGCCATATTTCCATGACGTTGAAAGGCATCAGTGAAAAGACATATGCATTATTTTGTGAAAAAATCGATGCGTTACGACAAGAAATTTTACTGCATGAAGACAACAAAATCGAGGTTGATAAAATCATAGCTCTTAACATCCAGATGTTTCCAATCGCAACTATCAACCGATCCTCTGGTAATCAAGGGGAATGACTATGCTTTTTGTCAGGCAATCCAGGATAATCGTTTTTGCAATTTTGATTGCCGCAACATTGTTTCAATGTTCGCGCAACACTGTCGCAAGCTCTGGCGGAACCGATTACCCGAACACTAAAACGATTGCCGGCATCGTTACCAGTAGTTCGGGTGCGCCAATTGCGGGTGCTACAATTCATTTTGTTCACAACGCCTCTTGGCTGATAAGAATTTTAAACAATCAAAATATTGTTATTGATAGTACAAAATCGGATTCAAAAGGCAATTTCTTTTTTAAATGCCCAAGCGAAACAAGTTGGAACATCCAGATTGATAGCAAAACAGAAGGACTTTTAACTCGGAATTGCGACCACTTTATTGATTCATTAAAAGACACTGTTTATTCTTTTTCATGCAAACCATATGCTTCTGTTTCCGGTACGCTCATGTGCGACAGCGGTTATCCGCAACAATTACGTTTGTCGGGTTCCACCTATTCGATTCCAATTTCCGAAGGATCAGATTATTCTTCAAAAGCCATCGCCGAGGGCGACTATGCTGTTTTCTCCGACGTCAACATAGATAACAGGATTCGAACCACTTTTATTTCCAGTATGTCCCTCAATGCTGGTTCGACCTTATCCAATAATGCTCTTTTATCGTCTGGAAATCAAATCCACATAGATGATTTCACTGTTGGTCTCATGCAAACCGATCTGGGACGTCTCATTGGAGGAAGCAACTGGTATACGGTCAACGACAACAATGAAGGCGGTTATTCATCGCTCAATATGAGCGTGATAAATAGTGATTCATCATTTTCAGGCCCTTCTCTTTTTATATCGTCGGTGTTGGGCTCAAACTACATTTGGGATGCATGGACGATTGCCGGTTTTAGCCTTGGCAGGAACACACCTGCAAATTCAATGGATTTGTCAAAATTAACAAGCTTGTCTTTTATGGCTAAAGGCAAAGGCAAAACCGAAGTACGTTTTTATTCACGATTACTGGATTCGATTTCCGGGAATTCGGACAACCAATTTTCATATATTATTTCAATTCCTGCAGCATGGTCAAAAATGGTTGTCTCTACTGATTCATTAATCATCCCATCACCGGCGTCTAAAAACGGGATTGCATGGACAAGGGCGGCACAATCCATTTATTCCATTGCATTTATTGCAAAAGCTCCTGAAAACAATTTGGGCGACACCGTTGAATTATGGCTTGACAATGTAGCATTAAACGGAATGGATATTAAAAATGTAATTCCATAAAATTTCCGGCAGCAATCCCCCGGTTATTGTGTTGTCTCTCCTCCCCCCCCACCCAAAGAGCAATACATTGACGGGGGAGAGCTTGCTGGATTATTCAGCAGCATTAAACACAACATTTTGACCGGGGTTTTATTAAAGCGTTTTATTAATCGATTACTATTAAGGATTTATCCTTTATGAATATTAAAACAGTTTTCTTAATAGCTTGTATTACGCTTACATGCCTGGTTTTCTCCAGTCCGGTGATTACATGGGTGCCAATGCGCCAAATTGGGACTGGTAGCCTAATTTGATTAACAATTCCGGTGTTGACGGAATCGGTTGTATGGGATATAATGAAACAGGCGCTAATGGCAGAATAACCTATGCTTCAGAAAGACAACAATGTGGAAATAATAGAGAGCAAGGATTCGTATGCTTTAAGCCGTGGTTTTTTGCAATTCTAAAGAAGTTGCTGTATTTGTTTTTTCTTAAATATTTACAAAAATCAATTGAGAGGTGTTTCAAATGTCTTCAAAAATCCGTTTCGCGAAAATGACTTTAAAAAAAGTGTGTTTAACCGTTGGGGTAGTATCATTGTTTTCTTTTACAATGATGCAATGCGACAGTTCAACTAATCCTGCTCCGGCTCCTGCAACAGCAATGACACTTGTATCGCCAATTGGCGGGGAAAATTACAAATTCGATTCTTTGATCACCGTAAAATGGATCGGAAATCCCGACTCTATCGGTACTCCCGCGCTTCGATCTTTTACTATGCAATTCAGTTTGGATTCCGGAAAAAACTGGATAAAAATGAAAGACTCCGTCAGTCTGGCCAATACAGACGGCAGCACCTATCAAATTGCATGGAAAGGTCTTGACACAAGCCAGGTTAATCCCGTAACATTTGCCAATTTAACCAAAACCGATTTTTTAAATAAAGGTATACTGGCTGAGGTAATTTCTTACCCACCTAAACAAATAACAAGAAAATCGGGATACTTTTTCTTCCATAATTAAATTAATCCACACTGTAAAAAGGCCTTAAATGAAAATAACCTTAAATCAATTAAGGCCTTGATCACTACAAATCAAACCAGCTTTTAGAAAGAGTCAAAATGTCTATTAATGCGCTTAACCAGACGGTTTTAAAAAAGACATACACTATTTTTGCATTTTTTCTACTTTTCTTTTTATCAACCTGCAGTCCATCCAAATCCGTGACTCAACCGGTACAATCAATCGGCATTTTCAAGCCCGTGTTTTCAACCTCCGCCGATTCGGTAAAGAAATTCATTGCTGCGGGCAATGGCGGAACCCATGCAAAACTCGTGTATGTTGACTTTACATCGTCGACAAGAACGTTATGCTATGTTGACTTTTCTGAAAATGCAAATCCGCCGATTATTCATACCATTGCTCAGGCAAAAGATCCTGCAGTGCCGGTGATTTCTCCTGATGGAAACTGGGTCACCTATGCCTCGGGACCGGTCGAAGGCATAGAAGCCGGTCAGGTTGCCGGCACAAAAAGCTCGGTATATGTGTGCAGGCTTGAAGAAACAGCCCAACCGATACTCGTCGCTGCAGACAGTGCTCGGGAACCGCGTTTCATGCAAAACGTTTCCGGAAAATTGACAATTATTTATCCGACGGAAGCACCGAACCGTGCCTGGGAAGGCCACGGTGCTACCATGAAAGTGGATGTCGATATTTCCGGGACATCTCCAATTGTTGGTCAACCGCAAATACTGTGCGGTTACGGCGGATATACCGGCGGTCTTTCTTGGGATTCGCGCTATTTATGCGGCGGCGGAGACAGTGTTGCCATGCTCGACCTTTCCAACACTGCAAAGACCCAGCCGAACATTTTATCATGGCATCACATTCAATCATGCAATGCTTCAATTTCGTCCAGCAGGCTTTTTTCAAATACGATGATGTATTTGAATTTTGGGGACAATAGCACTTCTCCATTTGGTAAACCTTATTCAATGTGGCAAGCAGTCCTTATCAGCAATTATTCCGGAGCCTTGGTCAAAGGATTTTTATGTCCCGATTCTGGCAAATTTACTTATTCGATAGAATCGACACCACCGTCCTTTCAAGGTGTGAAATGGCATCATTGCGAGTGGTCAAACCATCCGTATTTTGCAGCAGCGACAATAAATATTAATCGGGTATTTTCGGTCAACTCTGGGTATGAACACTCTCAATACCAGGAACGTATTTACGTTTTGAATATTAAAGATTCAACCTATTTGGAAATTCTTAGACCCGATACAATAAAATATAGCGGCATCCCAGAAGATAATTCCGGTTTTTATTGGCCATGGTTTTGGGTTGAAGTTCCTGCAGGATTTAGCGAGGATCCAAGTTGGTTGAAATAGGTATTAATTATGATAAATATTTCACATGTTTTAATATTATTTCTATTTTTTTACGTCTTTTTTTTTAAATACTGTTATATTTCAAATAGATAGACCATATAACTTACTTGTTTTTTTAATTATTTGAAATTGTTACAGTTTGATTTGGAACAAAATATATAAATTTTAATCGCTTAACTATTCTTTAAAGAGGGGGCTCTTATGAAACGGTTTGTGCTACTATTTTTGACTGTGAGTTTGGGTTATTTTGGTTCTCAAGCACAAACAGTCATTCGCAAGCAATTTGGAACCATGGACGCCAATAAAATTGCGGCAATACCCGATTTTGTGTTGCCCGCTATTTACAGCGACAGAAATGCTCATCCCTTACCCGCAGTTGTAAACCATGAAACAGATGCAAATTACAAGAAATATATGCCGCCTACAGGTTGGTGTATCGACGGTTGGAGTTGTGCGAATGCAAGCGCGGTTTCCTACAGCTATGATTATGCCGTTCAATCCGGATTAAATCTTACTACATCCGGAAGCAATCCGATGTACACATATAATTATACCTATCATTTTTTAAATAGCGCTAATCAATCGACAGGCGGAGACGGCTGGATGTATGTGGAAGCTTTCGACATTTTAAAAGAAACCGGCTGCCCTACCAGTACCGATTTCGGCGGATTTGACGGTTCCGTTGATCAGACTAATGCCTGGATGACCGGGTATGACAAATATTATACCGCAATGAAGATTCGGATTGATCAATATTATAAAATTGATATGGCCACAACTGCTGCCGATGAATTGGTAAGACAAATTGTGTATGATTATGGCGATCAATCTCCTGCAGGAGCGCTTTTATCATTTCAGGCAAATAGTGATGCCATGCCTACGACAACCACAAACGGGAGAAAAACTTTCACCAGTTTGGGCGGCAGCGGCGGACATGCGTTGACCATCTGCGGATACGATATGAACCACGCCGGCGGCAGCTGGCTGATTCAATCCGGATGGGGCGACGGGGATTATTGGTGCCCCTTTGGATTGCTTCGTAAAGGCGGAGCATGGTATGCGCAGGGCGGCGGATGCGAAAGCAATAAATATGTCATGTTTTGCAGAATCAAGAAAAATTATACCCCCAAATTAACGTTCAAAGTCACATTGACACATGCGCAACGTAATCAAGTTTGTATTATGACCGGCGTGGCAAACAGCGCCACAGCCTCCGCTCCTACCAAAACCAAGGATTATCAAGGCGCATTCAATTATGCCGGCGGTTCGGTCCCGATGTGCGGTTCAGGCAAGAGCTCCACTATAGAAATCGGACTTGACCTAACGGACTTTCAGGCTGATGTTGCCGGAGGGCAGGGAACATTTTTCTTAAAGGTAATAACAAAATCGGGATCCGGTACGGTTAACAGCCTTTCCTTGATGGATTATACCTCGGGGACCGTAAAAGAAATAGCATGCAAACAATCGAACGTTTCACTCCCCTCAAATTCTACGACTATCCTTTCGGTCCCATGGAACGGAACCATCACTGAAGTTGCAAATTCCCGAAGCAATATCCTGCATCAGGGAAACGGACTTACCGCCGCATATAATGCAAACGTAAAGAAATTCGATTTTGGTTTTTCGGGAGGCACAATGAAATCGGCTTTGCTTCAGATAAAAGACCTAAGCGGGCGAACCGTTTTCTCCAGAGCATGCGAGTCGGACAAATCGGTTTCCTGGGACTTAAAAAATTATTTCGGTCTAAAAGTCGGTAACGGCGCGTATATTGCATCTGTAAATATTGAGAAAAAGGACGGATCTTCTCATACTGTGGCAACTAAGATTTTAGTTAAAGATTAGGAATAACAATCATGAAATTTTTGGATTTATTTCTCATACTCTGTGTTTCGGTTTCGATGATACAGGCGCAAACGCCGGTGCGGCAGCAATTTGGAACAGTGACCACAGCAAAATTTAATTCAATCCCGAATTTCGTTCTGCCAGACATTTACAAAGACAGAACAGCGCACCCCTTGCCCGCGTCGGTCAATCATGAGACCGATGCAGCAACGAAAAAATATATGCCCCCATTAAATTGGTGCATTGATGGCTGGAGCTGCGCGAACGCAAGCGCGATATCATATTGCTACGATTACGCAGTCCAGAGCCTTACCAACGTTTCGACATCGACGAGCGAACCACTTTACACATACAATTATACTTACCATTTTTTGAATAGCGGGAACCAAGCCACCGGAGGAGACGGCTGGATGTTTATTGAAGCTTTTGATATTGTAAAGCAGACCGGTTGCCCGACGAGCGTCGATATGGGAGGTTTCGGATCCGACGGAAACGGGGGCGATGTCGACAACCTGCAATTGTGGTGCACCGGGTATGACAAATATTACACGGCCATGAAAATCCGCGCGGATGAATATTATAAAATCGATGCTAGCGTTGCTTCGGCCGACGAACTTATTAAGCAAATAATTTATGATAACGCGGACGGCTCACCTGCCGGCGGATTACTGACATTTCAAATGGATTCGGGCGACATGCCGACAACCACGATTTCCGGAAGAAGAACGCTGACGCACCTTTCCGGCGGAGGCCATGCCTTAACAATTGTCGGTTATGACGACTCATTTCAAGGCGGCAGTTACCTTGTGTTAAGTGGATGGGGTGACGGTGATTACTGGTGCCCCTATAAACTATTGCGTTCGGGTGCCGGGCTTGCGACAAGCACCTACGGCACGCCGGTCATGTTCGTAAAAATTAAAAAGAATTATTCTCCGAAATTTGCCTTTAAAATTTCACTAACCCATTCTCAGCGCAATCAAGTTTGCCTAATGACCGGCGTTGCAAATACTGACACCGCTAAATCGCCTTTAAAAACAAAAGATTATGCAGGTGCGTTCAATTATGACGGCGGAGCAATTCCTATGCTGGGCAAAAGCAGCAACGGCAAAGGAGGACCAACGATTGATATTGGTCTTGACCTGACGGATTTTTCTCCTGATGTTGCCTCTGGAAAAGGTACCTTTTTCCTCAAGGTTCTTTCAAAAGGCGGGACAGGTCAAGTAAACAGTCTATCTCTCATGGATTATTCGGGTACCACGGTGAAGGAAATCCCCTGTTCTGAATCCAATAAAGCCATTAATGGAACTATTACCATGTCTATACCTTGGAATGGCTCCATTGTTTCGAATTCTGTGCCTCAACAAGAGCAAATTTCTTTTCATTCGGGAAATGCGTTGCAGGCCACATTAGAAAACGGCTCCATATTATTCAGTTTTCCATCCGAAAATATTTTGAATGCAAAATTCTCCATTAAAACTCTTTCCGGAAAAATCATTTATTTAAAAGCCCTAGCAAATTGCTTTTCATCAATTTCTGGTTCAGAATCATGGAAAATGATAGATAATTTAGGAAAAAAGGTTTGTAATGGTGCCTTTATCGCCTCTGTTGATGTTCATAGTAAAAATGGAATTTCGAAACAATATTCTACAAAGATATTTATAAAAAATTGATTCTATTCTTTTTTTATTAATTAAAAATGCCGTCCTGAAAGCTCAGGACGGCATTTTTTTTGTTTTAGTTCAACACCTATTTAAAAAAGTATTATTTTATACATCCCTTTTCGTATACGAAAAGGATACGAAAAAAAAGGATTTCACATCATTTTTATTACTTTCGAATTGCGTTTTTTGTACATTATATGTTGGTTAAATGAGGCATATTTATCATCCCCCCCATTTGGAGGTAATTCATGAAAAGGTCCGTTTGTCTCCTTCTTTTTATTGCATGTTTTAGCCTAACGTCGCATGCTGCCGTTACCGGAACCGTAGTTGACGGCACAAACAAACCGGTAGCCGATGCTATGGTTTGTTATACAAATATCGCAAACCGATTAATCTATGTTTACACCGATGCCAACGGGAATTTCAGTATTCCAGCACCTACCGAGTGGAGCCTGAATGACCTTCCTATGTATAAGCCAGTCGTTGTTTCTTCGACGCATGAAATAAATATATCGAAGGCGTCATCCTCCTTAAATGCCCGAATAAATGGGAATATGATCGTTTTCAATGGCGGAAAAGATTCTAAAAGAATCGTAGCCGATCTTTATGATATTTCCGGCAAACGAATATATCGCTTATTCGATAATATGATTGTTGGCGGCCAAAATTATGCCTTTAGCCCTTTTACAAGGAATTCAAAGGCTTTGCCGCAACAAGTGTATGTCGTACGCCTCAACGACGGACAAAGCAATATCTCTTTGCGGATGATTAATACCGGTAATTCGAACGCCTCAAAATATTTCGAAAAATCGAACATTGTGGCTTTGCAATCGCTTCCTTCACTTGCAAAAATGGCCGCTGTCGACGGCATCCGGGCCGGAAAAACCGGTTATTTCGGGACAACGGTATCCATCACGACGTATAGCGACAAACTTGCTAACATCGTTATTAAAGATGCTAACATTGAGGGCAGAATAGATTCTTTAATGACATTATTGAATAATGATCCAAATGGTTTGGCTATTAAGATGGGACAAATGATGCAGCCCAACTATGGCGGAGGTGTGGGCGTTGATTCAATTAACAAATATTATATTGGTTCGTTTCTTAAAGGTGAAGGAAATGCCGCACAGCAGACCGCCGCACTTGCGTTGAAATATAAAATTCCAATGATTATCGGTAACGATTTCGTTCATGGCGGGCGCCATGTTTATTTTCCGCACAATATTGGATTAGGTTGTGCCAACGACACCTTGCTCACCGAACTTGCCTACCGAGTCGGTGCGATGTGCTGTTTACCTCTTTACAATAACGAAAACTATGCCCCGTGTTGCGACGTTCATCGTGACTATCGGTCGGGCCGGGTTTACGAAAGTTTTGGCGAATCCCCCGATTTAGTAAGCCACCAGGTCAGGGCGGCAGTTCGGGGTATTCAAGGTACTGATCTTACCAGCGGTTATACAATGATGGCGACATTAAAGCATTGGGCTGCGGCCGGTGCTGTCGACCAAGGAATAACCGGTAGTTCGGGTGGCTGTCCGAACATTTCAGCTTCAACCGCTATTTTGTCAAAAATTCATTTTCCTGCCTATTATGCGGGTGTTCAAGCGGGTGCCGCGGGTGTAATGACCGGATATCCTGCAGTGCATAACACGTGTATGGCAATAAACAAGGAATTTACCACAGACACATTAAAAACCAATTGGAAATTCGATGGCTATGTTATTACCGACTGGGCGACCAGTGCGGGTCGAGAAGCCCAAAGCGTCAATGCGGGAAATGATTTACTCATGACAATTAGTCCTGGCGAAGCCGCAAGCCAAATCAGCACCGTACCTATTGCACGCGTTAATGATGCAGTACGCCGTTTGCTACGTACTAAATTTAGAATGGGGCTTTTTGAAAATCCGTGGCCTAATCTTGCTTTAAATAATTATCTTGCTTCACAAGACTATCGTAATGTCGCTCGTGCATGCGTTCGCAAATCCCTTGTTCTTTTAAAGAACGATGCAAAAGTGCTTCCCTTATCTAAAACCGCAAAAATTCACGTGGTAACTGGAACCGTTGGAGATAATATAGGCTATCAATGCGGTGGATGGTCTTCTACCGGCGCAGTGATTCCCGATAACACTAACTCATTAAATGGAGCAGATGAAGGATGGCAAGGTACTGGAACAGCACATGCTATCAATGGTGCTACTACCATTTGGAAGGGGATCCAAACTGCCTGTCCAACAGCAACAAGTTCTGCTAATGCAACTGGAATCCCTGCAGATGCAGCAGTGATTGTTGTCATCGTAGGTGAACCCACCTATGCTGAAGTCGATGGTGATGTTACAGATATCACACTCAACAGCTTAAATGGAATTCATTTGGCTGGTACAGCCGGCCAGATGCCGTCAGACCAAATCGCACTCGTACAATCGGTAAAAAGTGCTGCAGGAACAAGACCGGTCATCACCATTCTTGTTACCGGCCGTCCCAATGCAATTGGCACAATTCCAACCAACAGTAACGCTCTCGTCGCTGCTTGGTTGCCGGGAACCGAAGGTAATGGTGTTAGTGATGTTCTTTTCGGAGATTATGATTTTACCGGAAAACTGGCATTTACCTGGCCGGCAAGCAGCGCCCAGAATCCGATTCATACGAGCATAACCGGTGATGCAACCGGTTCCGGCGGTACGCCTCTTTATAACTTTGGGTATGGTTTAACATATAAATAAGCTTTACTCTTGAATATTCAATAAAAAGCGTCTGATTAATTCAGACGCTTTTTATTTTTTCAACGGCGATTTGCCGGATATTTTTTTGCATAAATCCACGAATTCCTCGGAAGTAAGATCGTTCCTACACGAATTAATCTGCCACGAGCATATTTCAAATACCAATACTTTTGATTTCGTATCGACATGATCGACCGTCGGGAGAAGCGCATAGTTTCTTTTGAACGAATCGGAGCCGTCACTCCCCTTTGTGCTGGTCCACGTACCTATAAGGTCCCATCTCATGGTATCACCGGTATAAGGGTCCTTTAAGCTGCTGAGCGCAACTGCATTGCAAATCGCCTGCCGGTAATCCGAAATCGTATTATACAAAACGCAATTTCGTTTTGCTTTTTTATCTCGTTGGTATAATGAAATTGCCCTTCGCAGATGCCATTTTGTGTATACTTTCTGCAAGCAGATTCCTTCTAAAAAAGGCGGCAGCTTATATTCGCCATGGTTGTCTAATTGTAACCGGCACAAAAGGTTTGAAACAAACCGCTGCCAGGCTGAAACCGGTTTTAAGGTATCGACATCGATACTGCTCAAAGCGGCAATCGGCGGCAATGCCGACTTTTCTCGATAAGCCACAATTTTCCTGCATAGCGCGACGAATTGCTCCGGGGCCAAATAGCCTTTGACAAGATTAACGACCCAGGAACATATCTCCAATTCAAGGGTTTGGGATTGCGGATCGACATGATCGACCGTTGGCATGAGAGCATAATTTCTAAAAATATCCGGGTCGGTTTTGGATTTATTAATGCTCCAGGTATTAATCAGTTCCCAGCGCAGCGTGTCTCCGGAATACCTATCGAACGTCCCGCAAATAACTACCGCTTCGTGAATTTTCTCTCTATACAAATACCAGTTCGCAGTCTTTACATAAGGTTGTTTTCTTTGCTTGTCGCGCTGGAATAATTGCCTTGCACGTCCTTTTATCCAGGCGGCGTACGCCTCCTGCGATACGACGCCATCCAGAAATTCCGGGAGAATCGGCGGTGGTATTAACATATAGTATCATATCCTTTAAGAATAAAATACGGTAAATAAAAGCATGGAACAAGCTTAATAAGATTTCTATTTAATTTATGTTTTAATTTTACCTGAATAAATCTTGTGAAAAACTAATGATCGATAGTATATTCGTAATACGACAATGTTATCGATGGAGGTTTTATGAATGCCGTTACTATTTCCCCAAAATTCCAAGTGGTTATCCCCCGTGAAATTCGAAAATCTATGCATTTAAAACCGGGCCAAAAAGTACAAGTCGTGGAGTATGGGAACCGTATAGAATTGGTTCCAATAATTGAAATGTCTCGATTGCGCGGAGTGGCAGAAGGAATCAATATAAAATATAGTCGAGAGGAAGATCGGGTATGAACGTAGTAGATTCTTCAGCTTGGTTGGCCTACTTTGCAAATTCCGCACATGCCCTTGAATTTGAAAAACCAATCACAAATTTAGCCCATCTGATAGTTCCGACTATAGTCATGTATGAAGTGAGCAAAGTCTTATTACGCGAAAAGCAGGAAGAAATTGCTATTACTGCTCAGGCGCATATGCAACAAGGAATCGTTGTCCTTTTGACTCCAAGCCTGGCAATTGATGCCGCAAATAAAAGCCTCACTTATCGATTACCAATGGCCGATAGCATTATTTTAGCAACTGCACAGGCATATAACGCAACCATCTGGACACAAGACGAACATTTCAAAGACTTTGCAAAAACGAAATATTTTCCTGGCCATTAAAATTCTTAATTTTATATATTCTGTTTTATAATTTCAGTTTTTAACTAGCCTTATTGAGCACCCTTTTTTTTGCGAAGGAGGCGCGTCACCTATATAAAAAGCATTATCAGAATTATATATTACAGAAAAAGATCCCGTAATTGAGGACCAAAATGTTGCTTGGCTACCAAATCCGGTAAAATAGCCATATTGTGCATCACAAGATCCCACTGGAAGTGCTGTGAAACCAGACGAATTTGTGCCACTATTTGGCGAATTCCAATGAGAGACGCCCGTTTCTTTTAGTTTTACTCCAGCTACGGATGCACCACCTAGCGAATTAGCAAGTGCAGTAAAATCTGCATCTGTTGGAACATGCCATCCTGCAATAAAAGGGATCGAATTTACAGCCGCGAATCCATTATATAAGGCTCCAAAATATTTTATTGTGTCTAAATTAGAAGTTCCATTATAATAGCAAAACGCTGGAGATGTGAACAAATACCAAGACGAGCCATTATCAGACTGAATAGGTGTATGGTCACTAAATTGAGTTGCTCTTAAATTCTCAGCCATCCATGTCTGGGTTCCTATCCTGACAGTTTTGTATACATTTTTATCTAAATCCTGAACAGTCCACTTTGCATAAACGGTAATATTCTGAGTTACGATTGTCGAGGCATTAAAATCGGCCCCTTGGCCTGTAGAATCCACCATCCATCCAGCTGCGTCACATCCTGCAAATGTTGAAACAGGCAATGTTCCAGAAGCAGTATTTGCCAATACAACTTTTGGGGCAACCGCTGAGCCGCCCTGCGGGTTAAAAGTTATAGTATAAGCAACAGTAAAATTCGCCGTGATCGCCTTGTCTCCATTCATAAGAATTGCATTGGCATTCGAAATATCAGAAAAATTTGCTCCGGACCAGCCATTAAACAAATAACCCGCATTTGCAGTTGGTGTCAAGGTTACCTGTGTACCATAATCATATTTCCCACCAGTCGGAGTTGGATTTTGAGTAACTGTTCCGTGATTTGCAATTATTGACAAAGTGTAAGTATTCAGCGCAAAAGTGACTGCTATTGTATGAGTGGATGTTACGTTTTGAAAAACATAGCTTGTTGCAGCCGTTACGGAATTATTATCAACGATCAATGTCGCCACATGGTAATTAGCAGCCGGAGTAATTGTATAGGTCTGATTCGTACCATAAGCGACCGGAGTTGCGCCGGAGGGAGAAATTGAACCGTTGGATCCTGCCGTTGCAGTAATTGAAAAAGTATTAATTGCAAACGTTGCGCTTATCGTATGATTCGCTACGACGTTTGAAAACGTATAAGTCGTCACGGGCCCCACCGAAACATTATCAACTAAAACGTCGGTAACTTTATATCCCGTTGCAGGAGTTATCGAATAAGACGGCGACGAATTGTAATTGACCGTTGCAGACCCGGAAATAGAACCGTTTGATGCTGTATTTATCGTTATTGTAAAAGTCTTTAGCGCAAAATTCGCCATAATATTTTTTGCGGCGTTCATTATTACCGTCGTCGAATCGTTTGTTCCACTTGCATCCCCGCTCCAGTTAGCAAATTTGTAACCAGTACTCGGAATTGCTTTTAAACCAACCGTGCTTCCGGAGTCATAAGGGGAATTGCCCGGCGTTTGAGTAATAGTGCCGTTTGTTGCGTTTGAAGTCAATGCAAATTGTCTAATTGTCGTAAAACTTTTTATTCCGGACCAATCACTTTTTCCCGTTGTATTTTTCGCCGCTACTCTCCAGAAATACTGCACTCCCTTAGAAAGTCCTGAAAGCGATTTAACAGTATCAGTCAACGTTGAGTCCTGTACAACAATCGACGTAAACGCATTGCTTAATGCTATCTGATAATGATAAGATGTTGCCAAGTTCACGGCATTCCAAATTAAAGTCGGTGCTGTTGTCAAGCCCGAGGCTCCATCTAACGGGGCCAATAATCCCGGTACAGCAGGGACAGGTAAACTCTTCCCAACAATTATCGCAATTGTTTTTATTGAGGAATCTCTGGAATCAGATGCTTTTAAAACAATTTGATAACTTCCTGAATCACCATAATTCGACATCCATTTAAGAGTATCATTGGCAATAGTTATAGAGGCAGGACGTTTCACCGTAGCGCTTTGAATAGTTATAACAGAGTTATCCCCGTCCGGATCAATCGCTTTTACTGGAAAGGCAAGTAAAGAATTTTCCGCCACACTGTACGAAGCTAACGGCAAGTTTGCAACAAAGGCCGGCGCCCTGTTCACATTCTTAACATGTAATTGAATCGTCATAACGCTTGGGGGCGCGATTCCGTCCGATGCCTGGATTTTGATCGTATAAGAACCGGAATCTTCATAGGTAGCGGTATTGGTCCATGTTGAAAAAACCAGGGAATTCTTTAAGGGATTTCCAGCGATCATTTGATAGGTAATCTTGTCGCCATTACTATCGGATACGGAATCGGCAAAATTAATGGTTATTGTTGAGTTTTCCAAAACTTCCGCGTTAACGACCACGTGCTTCCATTGCGGCGCAGTGTTAATGCTCGTGGAGGAAATTATAGGCGAAGGAACGGAATTTCCCTTGGAATTCGTCGCAACGACATAATAATTAAATGCAGAATCCTTTATCGTTGTTGTAAAAAAAGTATCGAACGTCGTCGCAACAACGACGAAATTGCTCGATACGGTATCTGCAGAACGGTAAATCGAATATCTATCGGTATTTTTTGCAGTATTCCATTTGAATTTGAATTCGCCGGATATGCGAGAAACGCCGATTATATTTTTTACACTGTCCGGGGGCATAATTTTGGCCCTTACTTCAATTGGAACGAGCAAGGTGTTTGATGCGACGGGGTTTCCATTGTCCGATACGCCGAATATCACCGTATCTATCTTGTGCCTATTCTTGCCCATTCGGCACCCCATTATCGTTTGATCCGGCATGGTACA